>NZ_JBIADZ010000029.1:0-112695 GCF_042868035.1 Streptomyces sp. NPDC007875
CCCCGGGGCGGGGCTTAACGGCGCGGCAACTCGGACGCGGAAACGTAGCGGTTGAGGTGAGGCAGGGGTGGCCGGAGGGGATCGGATGCGATCCGCTCCCCTCCGGCCACCCCTCACTCACTTCGGAGCGCTCGCGCGCACCATGAGGGTGCCGACGTCCTCCGGGTTCGGTGGGGGGAGCACCTGCGCGTCGATCTCGACGAACCCCATGCGCTTCAGCAGGTCGGTCCACCACTCGGGCGCGTACGACCAGCGCAGAAGGGTGAGCTTCCGGCCCGCGAGGCCGTTCCCGTACATCGGCTGCGGGCCGTAGTAGCCCTCGAGCGGCTCGGCCTGCGAGAAGGCAAGGGTGCCGCCTGGGCTGAGGCGCTTGGCGATCAGTGGGATCAGGTCGTCGGGGTCGGTGAACCAGAGCGCGCCCCAGATGGAGAAGATCGCGTCGTACGTCGTCTCAGTCGTAGCGAGATAGCCGCATGCCTCGGCTTGGACGAATGCCAGGCCAGGGGTTCCGTCCCACCATTGGCGGGCACGTGCGACCTGGGCGGCGGAGAAGTCCAACGCGGTTACCGCGACGCCGGTACGGGCGAGGTACACGGCCTCCTTGCCCTCGGCGCAGCCGAGCTCCAGCGCGGTACGCGGGCTGCCCAGAAACTCCTCGCCGGGGCCGTGCCCGTCGTACTGGGTCCACGCGAAGGTCTCAACGTCAGGCTTCGGCTGCTCGCCCTCCCCGCGATACGGCTTGTAGGTGTCCCAGTACTCCGGCAGGGTGGTCGACTCGCGCGGCATGGGCCTCCTCCGGGGTGTCCGACAGGCTGGACACCGTACCCATGTCTTTCATTGGCCACAGCGGAATCACGGCGTTTCATCCGCACGGGTGGCGAGCTGCGTGCTGCCAAGTTCAAGACGGCTGAGCGCAGAGGAAGGATGCACACTGACCTCGCTCGTGCATGGCGGCAGTGGGGCAATCCGGAGCAGACAGCTGCGGAACTTCTATCAGCGGTACGAGTGTCTCCGGGTGAAGTGCGAGACAGGCCGGCGATCCGCAAGATCGTGACCGACCTTCAGGGCCGACACCCACGCACTACCGGTGTGGGGGAATTGGTTGCGGCGACCGGGGACTTGGCTAACTCTTGATCACTCGGTGAGGGGTTCGCGCAGCTCGAACCAGATGTGCTTACTGGTGGGGCGCAGCCCGTGCTCCCAGGTGACGCCCCACGCGTAGGCCAGCTCCTGCATCAGGAACAACCCCCGGCCGCCCTCCTCGTCCGGCGCCGCGTCGCGGGGATACGGGTGCCGTTCCGGGGAGCCGTCGCGTACGGCGATCGTCGCGATGCGGTCGCGAACGAGGGTGTCGATGTGGATCAGCTGGGTGTTGGTGTGCCGGTTGACGTTCGTCACGGCCTCGGAGACCAGGAGTTTCGCCGTGTCCGCGAGGTCGTGCAGGTCGTTGGCCTGGAGGAGGGCGGCGATGGCGTCCCGGCAGACCCTGGGGCTCTTGGGGGAGTTGGGGGCGCTGAGGCGGTAGGCGTACGGGGGTTCGGCGGTTTCGGGCATGGCGGTGCTCCCAACGCGGTGCGTGATTGGTTCGATGCGCTGCGCTACCAGGACCATAGAGCATCTGAGTGCACGTGTGCACTACGCTTCCAGTAACCGTTAACTGAGTGGACGTGACTGAAGGGGAGGGTGTTGGTGTCACCCAGGTCAGGCCCGACCGCGAGGCAGCGGCGCCTCGGTACGGAACTGCGCAAGATGCGCGAGCACGCCGGAATGACCGTGGCCCGCGCGGGCGAGGAGCTAGGCGCGGATCGCACTCGGATCAGCAACATGGAGGCAGGCCGCCTCGGCATGAGCGAGGAGCGAGTGAGGACGCTCGCGGCGATCTACTCGTGCGCGGACCAGGCGTACGTCGACGCGTTGGCGGCCATGGCTGTGGAACGGGTGCACGGCTGGTGGGAGGAGTACCGGGGCAAGCTGCCCGCAGGCGCGCTCGATCTGGCCGAGCTGGAACACCACGCGGTGGACCTGAGGACGATGCAGCCGATGCACATCCCGGGGCTGCTGCAGACGGAGGACTATGCCAGAGCCGTGTTCGCTACGGCGGTGCCCGATCTCACCGCCGCCGAGCACCGCCGCAGGCTGTCCCACCGGCTGAAGCGTCGGGACGTACTGGACAGGGACAATCCGCCGCAGTGCACCTTCATCGTCCATGAGGCAGCGTTGCGGATGCGGTTCGGCGGCGCCAAGGTGGCCCGTGGCCAGTTGGAGTACCTGCTGGAGGCGTCCGAGCGCGACAACGTGACCGTGCGCGTGATTCCCTTCGCGGCCGGAGGTTTTCCTGGCGCGGGGGCTTCCGTACTCTATGCGGCCGGACCGGTGCCGCAGCTGGACACCGTTCAGCTCGACGTGGCGACCGGAGTCGCTTTGGTGGACGCGGAAACGCTCGTTGCCAACTACAGGGAAGTCCTGGACCGGACGCAGGGGCTGTCACTCAGCCCTGAGGACACGCGCGACTTCGTTCGCTACATCGCGCAACAGCTCTGAAGGCATGGAGATGTCTGACATACAACACTGGCGGAAGTCCTCGTACTCAGGTGACGCAGCCAACAACTGCGTCGAGCTGGCCCAGGTCCCGGACGCCACCGCGATACTTCTCCGCGAGAGCGACGAACCCCAGACCGTGATCGCCACCACGCCCGCCGCCCTCCGGGCGCTCACCCGGGCCGTGAAGGCAGGGCGGTTCGATCACCTGTCCCGCTAGGGGACAATGGGCGCCATGAGTCTGTTCCGCGACGACGGCATCGTGCTGCGCACCCAGAAGCTGGGGGAGGCGGACCGGATCATCACCCTGCTCACCCGCAACAACGGCCGCGTCCGCGCCGTGGCCCGGGGGGTGCGGCGTACGAAGTCGAAGTTCGGCGCGCGGCTCGAACCGTTCAGCCACGTCGACGTGCAGTTCTTCTCGCGCGGTGGTGGCGAGCTGATCGGGCGCGGGCTGCCGCTGTGCACGCAGAGTGAGACGATCGCGCCGTACGGTGGCGTCATCGTCACCGATTACGCCCGCTACACCGCCGGTACGGCCATGCTGGAGACGGCCGAGCGGTTCACCGATCATGAGGGCGAGCCCGCCGTACAGCAGTATCTGCTTCTCGTCGGCGCCCTGCGCACCCTGGCCGCCGGGGAGCACGAGCCGCATCTCGTCCTGGACGCGTTTCTGCTCCGCTCCCTCGCGGTCAACGGTTACGCACCGAGTTTCAACGACTGCGCCAAGTGCGGGATGCCCGGCCCGAACCGGTTCTTCTCGGTCGGCGCGGGCGGGGTCATCTGCGGAGAGTGCCGGGTGCCCGGAAGCGTCGTACCCTCGGCGGAGTCGCTGACGCTGCTGGGCGCGCTGCTGACGGGGGACTGGGAGACGGCGGACGCGTGTGAGCTGCGGCACGCCCGGGAGGGCAGCGGGCTCGTGGCGGCGTATTTGCACTGGCACCTGGAGCGGGGACTTCGGTCGCTGCGGTACGTAGAGAAGTAGCAGCACAAGCAGTAGCACAGAGAGCAAGAGCTGAGGGAGACGTGGCAGGCATGGCAGGACGCGGGTTTCTGGGCCGACAGCGGCGCGAGTACCGGATCCCGGAGCCGCACCCGTCCGGCGCCCGGCCGCCGAAGATCCCCGGTGAGCTGGTGCCGCAGCATGTGGCCGTCGTGATGGACGGTAACGGCCGCTGGGCCAAGGAGCGCGGGCTGCCGCGCACCGAGGGGCACAAGGTCGGCGAGGGCGTCGTGCTGGACGTGCTCAAGGGCTGCCTCGAGATGGGCGTCAAGAACCTCTCCCTCTACGCTTTCTCGACCGAGAACTGGAAGCGCTCGCCCGACGAGGTGCGCTTCCTGATGAACTTCAACCGCGATGTCATCCGCCGCCGCCGCGACGAGATGGACGCGATGGGCGTACGGATCCGCTGGGCGGGCCGGATGCCGAAGCTGTGGAAGTCGGTGGCGCAGGAGCTCCAGGTCGCTCAGGAGCAGACCAAGGACAACGACGCCATGACGATGTACTTCTGCATGAACTACGGCGGCCGGGCGGAGATCGCGGACGCGGCGAAGGCGCTGGCGGAGGACGTCCGGTCGGGTCGGCTCGATCCGTCGAAGGTGAACGAGAAGACGTTCGCGAAGTACCTCTACTACCCGGACATGCCGGATGTGGATCTCTTCCTGCGCCCGTCGGGCGAGCAGCGGACATCCAACTACCTGATCTGGCAGAGCGCGTACGCCGAGATGGTCTATCAGGACGTGTTGTGGCCGGACTTCGACCGCCGCGACCTGTGGCGGGCGTGCCTGGAGTACGCCTCGCGGGACCGCCGCTTCGGCGGGGCGATCCCGAACGAGGAGCAGCTGAAGAAGGACTCCCCGTCCGAGTAAGCGCCCAGGGCCCGTATCAGCGACGGGTTTCGAGCTTCATTTCACCTGCGGTCACGTTGCGGATGTGGTCACTGGCGAGCATGTCATGCGGGAAGCCGAGTCCTATCGCGCTGGCCTCGTCGAGGCGGGCCAGGTGGGCGGCGGTGAGGTCGACCTCCAAGGCGCCCAGATTGTCCTCCAGCTGCGCGGGGGTGCGGGCGCCGATGATCGGTGCCGTCACGGTCGGATTCCGCAGGGTCCAGGCCAGCCCGACCTGGGCGGGTGTGACGCCCAGCTCCGTGGCGACCTCCTTCACGACATCGGCAATGGCAAGGTTACGTTCGGTGAGCGTGCCCAAGGCGAGGTTGAAGCTCTTGCGGGTGCCGTCGTCGGATGCGACGTTCGCCGCGGTCAGGTCGTCGCGGCTGTACTTGCCGGTGAGCACCCCGCCGGCCAGGGGTGAATACGGGAGCACGCCCAGCCCCATCTCGCGCGCCATGGGGATCAGGTCACGTTCCCCGGTACGCTCGATCAGGTTGTATTCGATCTGGAGCGCGACCAGTGGCGACCAGCCGCGCAGGTCGGCGATCGTCTGCATGCGCGAAACCTGCCAGGCCGGGGCGTTGCAGATCGCCACGTACAAGATCTTGCCCTGCCGGACCAGATCGTCCATGCCGCGCAGGATCTCCTCGACCGGTGTCGTGAAATCCCACACGTGCAGGTAGAGCAGATCGATGTAGTCCGTATTGAGCTGTCGCAGACTCGCTTCCACCGAAGTGAACAGGCTCTTGCGGTGACTGCCCGCGGAATTCGGGTCACCCGGTCGGCGTAGCGTCGTGTATTTCGTTGCGAGCACCAGGCTTTCGCGGTTGTCGCGGGTGAATTCGCCCAGCATGCGCTCGGAAGTGCCATTGCTGTAGGTGTTGGCGGTGTCGATGAAGTTGCCGCCTCGCTCTACGTAGCGGTCGAACAGCTTGCGCGCCTCGTCCTGCTCGGCTCCCCAGCCCGACTCGGTGCCGAAGGTCGCCGCGCCCAGTGCCAGCGGTGAGACCCGCAGCCCGGAGCGGCCCAGCAGCCGGTAGGTGTCGAGAGTGAGCGACATGGTGTCCTCCTGTGCTCGTGATCCGTTGTCGAGCACAAGCCTGTGACCGCCGCGAGCCGGAGGTAAGGGAAAGAAGTTCCTGGGAAGGCCAGTCCTACCCTCGCTGTTGCAACGAACATGACGACCCCCACCGTGGACACAACACAGGAGCTGGCCGCGTTCCTGCGGGCCCGGCGCGAACGGCTGGACCCGCGCGATCTCGGCCTGCCGTCGCGTCGGCAGGCCCGGCGGACCCCGGGGCTGCGCCGCGAAGAGGTCGCTGAGCTGGCCGGGGTCAGCGTCGACTACATCGTGCGGCTGGAACAGGGGCGCGGGCTGCGGCCCTCGGCGGACGTGGTGGAGGCGCTGGCCCGAGCGCTGCGCCTGGCCCCCGTCGAACGCGCCTACCTCTTCAACCTGACCCAGCAGCGCCCCCGCAACGCCGACAAGCCCGCCACCACCGCGGCGCCGCCGCTGGCCCATTTGGTCGCCGACCTGTCGCCGCTCCCGGCCATGCTGATGAACCACCGCTACGACATCCTGGCCTGGAACCATGAAATGACGAGGGTGCTACTGGATTTCGACACCCTGCCTCCGGCGCAGCGCAATGCGATGTGGCTGTGCCTGATGCATCCGGAGATACGCGAGTTCTACGTCGACCGGGAACGCGTCGTGCGGGAGGGGATCGCCCATCTGCGCGCCGCGTGGGCCACGCATCCGGAGGATCGGGCGTTGACCGACCGCATTGCCGAATTCATCACTCGTGACGAGGAATTCGCGCGACTGTGGGCCGAGCGGGACATCAAGGTCAACGGCCGCGGGCACAAGGTGATGCGGCATCCTGACGTCGGTGTGATCGCGGTGGATTTCGAAGTGCTGATACCGCTTGAAGATCCGGAGCAGCGTCTGGTGATCTTCCGCCCTGCGGATGATGAGAGCCAGTCGGCAATGGACCGGTTGTGCGCGCGGTGATGTCGAAGCGTTTGTTCACGCACTGAGCCGAACCGTCATTCCGGCGCGTAGGTGACATGAGCGGGGCCCGCCTGCCCCGCCGCCCCCTACTCCGCCGCCACGATGCGCTCCACCGCGGCCGCCACCAGCCGGTCACGCTCAGCCTCCGTGAAGACGTCCGGCAAGGTGAGCTGCTCGACGATCAGCCAGTTCAGAGCCAGGATCAGCAGCTTGACGGCCATGGCGTCACCGGGGAGCCCCGACGCCTCGTGGTAGGCGACGTTGGCGTCGACGTCGGCCCGCACCCGCTCGGTGAGGACCGTGCGCAGCGCGGGGCGGCGGGTGGCCTCGAGACGGAGCTCCAGCAGTGCCAGATAGCCGGTGCGGAACGAGGCGACGCGGCCGACGAGTTCACGCATCAGCTCCACGTAGGTTTCCCGGTCGCGGCCCGCCGCCCGCTGGCGGGCGATCGTGGCCTCGTCGGGCTGGAGTCGCTCGTAGACACGGGCACCGGCCTGGGTGAGCAGATCGTCGCGGTTGGCGAAGTAGTTGGATGCCGTACCGGCGGGGACGGCGGCCTCGGTGTCCACCGCCCGGAAGGTCAGGCCGCGTGCGCCTTCCCTGGCCAGCACCTCGATCGCGGCGTCGACGAGTGCGGCGCGCCGCTCGTCGTTCCGTCTCACCATTGACACCACTCCATCTGTAGTACTACGTTCTGACCACTTCAGTCAGAGTACTACAGATGGAGCTGTCACGATGCGAAAGCTCGTCTACTACGTCGCCGTCACGCTCGACGGCCGCATCGCCGGCCCCGGCGGCGAGTACGACTTCTTCCCCGGCGGCGACGAACGGCAGTCCGCCGCCTACTCGGCCTGGACCAACACGCTGTTTCCCGAGACGGTCCCGACCGCCTACCGTGCCGCGGTCGGCCTGGCCGACACGCCCAACCGCCACTTCGACACCGTCGTCATGGGCCTCGGCTCCTATCGCCCCGCCCTGGACGCGGGCGTCGGCAGTCCGTACGCGCATCTGCGTCAGTACGTGGTGTCCAGCACCCTCAAGCCCGACATCGACCCGGCCGTCACCGTCGTCCCGGGCGACCCGCTCGCCCTCGTGCGCGAGCTCAAGCGCGAGGAAGGCACGGAGCTGGACGTGTGGCTCTGTGGCGGCGGCAAGCTGGCGGGTGCCCTCCTGTCCGAGGTCGACGAGCTGGTGATCAAGAACTACCCGGTCGTCGCGGGTGCCGGAATCCCGGCCTTCGACGGCGCCTTCGACCCCACCGTCTTCGACGTCGCCGAGCGCACGGCCTTCCCCAACGGCGTCACCCTCACCCACCTCACCCGCCGCTGACGTGCGCCCCCGGCCGGGCAGCGCCACGGTTGAGGTCGGCGGAGTGGAGTTGATCGTCGCCCGGAGCACCGGCGTACTATGTTTGACGCTAGTGTCAAACATTGAGCCGAGCAGGTGGTGTCCCGATGGCGTATGCGAGTTCCGTTGAGATCGTGGAGGCGTTCTGGGCGGAAGTGTGGAACGCCCACGCCCCGGAGAAGATCGACGACTTCGTGGTCGATGACTTCGTGATCACCAATGCTGGTAAGAGCATCGAGGGGCGGGAGAACTTCAAGGCGTGGGTCCGGGCCTTCCTGGACACGGTCAACGACTTGAGGCTGGAGGCCGTCGAGACCTTCCAGAACCACGACGGGAGCCGGGTCGCCTCGCGCTGGGTGGTGCACGGCAAGAACAACGGCATCATGGGCACCGAACCCGACCAGCAGCCGATCTCCTTCACCGGCACAGCCGTCTGGGAGGTGCGCGCGGATGGCAAGCTCGTGCGCAACTGGGTGGAGCGTGCCTCCTGGGAACTGTTCCAGCGTCTGACCGGGCAGTCGGCCGCCGCCTGACGCCGTCGCCGGACATCGCCGCCTGACACCGCCCCTGGAGAGAAAGGGCGCTTCCGCCCGCCGCCGGGAGACGTCTCACCCCGGCGGCTTCGACAGTGCGGCACCGGCGCAGCTATGTTGGACATCGCTGTCAAAGACCGCAGGATCCGCCGCCGGTCGATCGGCGATCGGTGATTGGCCATCGGCCATCGGCCATCGTCGATCGGCCGGAGCGGGGCGGCAGAGGGAGTCAGGTGGCCGGGGTACGCCAATTCGACGAACGGGAGGCGCTCGCCCGCGCCCTGGAGGTGTTCGCCGTCCGCGGGTACCGCGCGACATCGATGCAGCACCTGGCCGTCGGGACCGGCGTTCAGCGCGGCTCGCTTTACCACGCCTACGGCGGCAAGGAACAGATCTTCCTGCGGGTGTTCGGCGACTACACCCAGGCATTCCTCACCGGCGCGGCCCAGGCGCTGCGCCAAGACGACCGGCACTCGGCACTGCTGTCCTTCTTCGACCACTGCATCCGGTCGATCACGGCGGGCACGCCCTCCCGAGGCTGCCTGTCCACCCGGACGGTGATCGACGCCGGATCGGAGATACCGCAGGTCGAAACCGTGGTGCGCACGTTCCTCGACGACCTCGAAGACACCGTCCACAACGGGCTGGCCGCGATCGACGACGACGATCTCGCGGTCGATCTCCGTTCCGCGGCCCGCCTCGTGGTCACCACGACCCGGGGCCTGGCCGTCATGGAACGCGCACATCACGAACCCGACCGGCTCCGCGACATCGCCGCAGCACTCGTGACCTCCCTGACCGGGCACAGCCGGTCCGGGTAGATCACCAACCCACCACCTCGGACAGCTCCCGGCCCGAGATCACTCGGAGTCGCGTCAGCACTCTTTACTTGATGTAGAGGCCATATTGAACGGTCCGTGATGGTCGCCGCCCTAGCCTGAGAGTTTTGTACGACAAACGTTCAGCGGGGGAGGCGTCGCATGGGCAGCGGCGACGGGCACGGCGGTGGCAAGGTCCTGGACATCAAGGTGGCGGACATCAAATCCGTCGCCCCCACCTTCCACCACCAGTCGGTGAAGCTGAGTGAGGCGCTGACCAAGCTGATCACGACGCTGGACGGCTATGGGGAGCCGTGGGGGGACGACAAGCCGGGGAAGGACTTCGGCAAGCAGTACAAGCCGAACCAGAAGCACATCGAGTCGGCGGCCGGCATCCTCGTCCTCGGGCTGACCAGCATCTATGAGGCGATGAACGACATGGCCGACGGTCATGTCGACAACGACAAGCTCATCGAGGGCATGTTCACCAAGGCCAAGCACGGCTCCGGCCATGACCAGGGTCCGGGCGCGGGCGGCCATCGGTGAGTTTCGGGAGCGATATCGAGGACAAGGCCAAGGCCCTCCTCATGAAGCTGGGCATGTGGTGGCCGGACGCCAACTCCGGCACGCTGCGCCACGCGGCCGACGCCTGGCGGACGTTCGCCGACAGCGTGGACGATGTGCGGGTCGCGACCGACAAGGCGGCCACGACGCTCATCCACCACAACAAGGGCGAGGCGATCGACGCCTTCGAGACCTTCTGGGGGCGTTACGCCAAGGGCAAGGACGAGGGCTGGCTGAGCAACCTCGCCAAGTCCGCCCGGAACATGGCCAAGGCACTGGACAAGTTCGCCGACACCGTCGATGACGCGATCGAGAAGCTGTGGACGCAGATCAGTATCGATGCCGTGGCGCTTGTCGGCGGTGGGCTGCTGACCATCGTCACCGGGGGTGCCTCCGACGGGGTGGCGGCGGAGATCATCGCCATGGCCGCCGGTCTGGGCGTCGCCGTGGAGGAAGCGGTCGCCGTCATCGCGGCGGAGATGCTGACCGGCGCGGTCTTCACCAGCGTGCTGTCGGTGACGATCGACGCGGCGGTGGCCCAGCCGGTGAAGATCGCCCTGGGGCAGCAGAAGGGCTTCAGCCTGGACGAGGTCAACCAGGCCGCCAAGGACGGCATGATCGACGGCGGGATCTTCGGGGCCGGGCTCGGGGTGCTCAAGCCCGGTGTGATGCCCAAGCTCACCGGCGTTCCGGACCTGCTCAAGCCCCCGAAGGTGCCCTCGCTGCGCCCGAACCTCGTCGAGGAGGGCCCGGCCGCCCGCCCGACGAAGAAGTGCCCGTGCACGGGTGAGCCGATCGATATCGCGACCGGTGCGATGCTGATGGAGCACTCCGATCTGACGCTGCCCGGTTCGCTGCCGCTGGTCTTCGAGCGCACTCATGTGTCGTCGTACCGGGGCGGGGTGTGGTTCGGCCCGACGTGGGCCAGTCTGCTGGACGAGCGGGTCCAACTGGACGCGGAGGGCGTGGTGTTCGCCGCCGCGGACGGGATGCGGCTGGTGTATCCGGTGCCGGAGCCGGGGGTGCCGACGCTGCCCGCGAAGGGCGCGCGGTGGCCGCTGGAGTGGGACGGCAAGCCGGACGGCGTCATGACGGTCACCGATCCGGAGGCGGGTGTGGTGCGGACGTTCGTCCGCCCCGCCGCCACGGAGGAGCCGGGCGCGGTCTATCTGGCCCTGGAGAGCCTGCAGGACCGCAACGGCGCCCGCATCGACATCGAACGCGCCCTGAGCGGCGTCCCGTTGGCCGTCCGCCATTCCGGGGGCTACTACCTGGCCGTCGACACCGAGGGCCAGCGGGTCACGGCGCTCCGGCTCCTTGACGAGCCGCCGTCGGTCTACGCCCCCGGGCAGAGCCGCGAGGGCGGCACGGTGGTGATGCGCTACGGCTACGACGAAGCGGGCAACCTCACCGAGGTCATCAACTCCAGCGGCGCGCCGCTGCGGTTCACCTACGACGGCGAGGGGCGGGTGACGTCGTGGACGGACCGCAACGGCACGTCGTTCCGGTATGTGTACGGGCCGGACGGGAAGGTGGTGCGCACCGAGGGCAGCGACGGCGTCTACAACGGCGGCCTGGAGTACGACGACGCGGCGCGGACGACGGTCTACACGGACTCGCTGGGCCACCGCACGACGTACCGCTACAACGCCGACGGGCAGCTGGTCGAGGAGACGGATCCGCTGGGCCACACCACGCTGACGGAGTGGGACGCGCGCGGCGACCGTAAGGTCGCGGTGACGGATCCCCTGGGGCGTACGACGCGTTACGGATATGACGAGGATGGCAACCTGACCGGCGTCACCCTGCCGGACGGGGCGCGGGCGGAGGCCACGTACAACGCCCTGTGCCTGCCGCTGGAGGTCACCGAGCCGGGCGGTGGGACATGGCGCCACACGTACGACGACACGGGCAACCTGACCGCCACCACCGACCCGACGGGATCGACCACCACCTACGCCTACACCGACCGGGGCCACCTCGCCCAGGTGACGGACGCCCTGGGCCACACCCGCCGCATCGCATGTGACGCGGCGGGACTGCCGGTGGCGGTCACGGACCCGCTGGGTCACACCACGAGCGTCCGCCGGGACACCTTCGGCCGGGTCGTCGAGGCGACCGATCCCCTGGGCCATACCACCCGTATGGGCTGGACGACCGAGGGCAAACCGGCGTGGCGGGAGGAGCCGGACGGGGCCCGGGAGAGCTGGACCTGGGACGGCGAGGGCAACCTCCTCACCCACACGGACCCGGCGGGCCACACCACCCAGCAGACCTCCACCCACTTCGACGTCCCCGCCACCCGCACCGAGCCGGACGGCGCGACGTACGCCTTCGCCTACGACACCGAGATGCGCCTGACCGAGGTCACCAACCCCCAGGGCCTGACCTGGACCTACACCTACGATCCGGCGGGCCGCCTCACCTCCGAGACCGACTTCAACGGCCGCACCCTCGCCTACACCCACGATGCGGCCGGCGACCTGCTGACCCGCACCAACGGCGCGGGCGAGATCCTGTACTTCACCCGGGACGCGCTGGGCCGCACGACGGAACAACGCGACGAGGCGGGCGCACGGACGACGTATGCCTACGACGCACAGGGCGCCCTGACGCGAGCGGCGAATCCGGACGTTGAGCTGACCCTGGAACGGGACGTGCTGGGCCGGGTCCTGTCGGAAACGGTCAACGGCCGCACGACGACGTACACGTACGACGCCGAGGGCCGTCGGACCCGGCGCACAACTCCCAGCGGCATCGTGAGCGAGTGGACGTACGACGCGGCAGGCCGCCCTACGTGCCTCGACAACGGCTCGGGAACCCTCTCCTTCAGGTACGACGCGGCGGGACGGGAAACCGAACGCCGCCTGGGCGAGGGCGTGACCCTGACCCAGACCTGGGACAAGACAGACCGCCTCACCACACAGACCCTCACCCACGAACCGGGGGCGGCAGACCGCATCCTCCAACACCGGGCGTACGCCTACCGCCCGGACGGCTACCTCACCGAGATCCGCGAACTCACCTCCGGAACCCGCCGCTTCGACCTGGACCCGGTAGGCCGCGTGACGGGGGTCCACGCCCACGGCTGGACCGAGACCTACGCCTACGACCCGGCGGGCAACCTCACCCACGCCACCGCCCCCGCGCACGCGTCACCCGGCGACCGGGAGTTCTCGGGGACGATCATCCACCGCGCGGGTCGCACGACGTATGAACACGACACCCAGGGCCGCATGACCCGCCGCACCCGGAAATTGTTGAACGGCCAGACGCGGACCTGGACCTACACCTGGAACGCCGAAGACCGCCTCACCGACGCAACGACGCCGGACGGCGACCACTGGCATTACACATACGACCCCCTCGGCCGCCGCATATCAAAACAGCGGCTGGCGGATGACGGCACGACTGCCGAATCGACCGACTTCACGTGGGAAGACACCCGCCTGGCCGAGCAATCCACCCACGAGGGCAAACACACCACCTGGGACTACGCCCCAGGCACCCACCGCCCCCTCACCCAGACCGACCACACCCCGCTGATCCGTGAGCCCGGCGCATCCCTCATCGAGCAATTCATGGGCGCCGAGGACGAAACGCCACCCGGCTTCCACGCCATCATCACGGACTTGGTCGGCACCCCAACAGAACTGGTGTCCCCTGACGGAGACCTGTCCTGGCAACACCGCACCACCCTCTGGGGCACCCACTTCCCCTCCCGGGCGAGCACCTCAAAGGTCGACTGCCCCCTCCGCTTCCCCGGCCAATACGCCGACCCCGAAACCGGCCTGCACTACAACTACTTCCGCCACTACGACCCCGAAACCGCCCGCTACACTGCCGCCGATCCGCTCGGTCTCGACCCCGCACCCAACCATCATCGGTACGTTGACTCTCCGTTGACGTTGCTCGACCCCATGGGTTTGAAGTGCGGAGACCCGGTGCCCACCCCGCGCACCGGCGTTAAGGGACTACTCAAGGATGCGCAGCTCCCATTCTCAGGGCGCATCCGATTCGTGCCTCCCGAAAACACTTCAGTCAACGCCGGATTGTTGCGCGGCCCCCGGAAGGGCTACATTGACCGTTTCGGTAATGAATGGATCAAGGGGCCATCCCGCACTGCCGGACAACCCTTTGAATGGGATGTTCAGCTGAGCAAGACAGGAAGGGCTAAACTCGGCTGGCTGAGCCGGGACGGAAGCCACTTGAACGTCTCGCTGGATGGGGAAATTACTCACAAGTAGAACCACGAAGTGCCTCCGGGCACGCTGATTCAAGGAATGAACCATGGAAGATCCTCTTCACTTCTACGCAGAGGTTCGGGTCGTCGCCTCTCCGGGCCGGCCGGAACTGGAGGGGGCTGTCGGCGCAATCGTCGGCATCTCTGAGCCGCCGCACCCTGACACTCCTCCCAGTTTTGGGGTGATGCTTGACGGGTTCGACGTTGTTCGTGTCTTTTCCAAGGAACAGATCGCTCCGACGGGGCAGGATCGCCAGAAGTCGGATTATTACTGACGCCCCGCTTGGCCCACGCTAGTCACAGGTGTAAACGGGATATCCGTCCGCTGCGACTCGAGGGGGCAAGTCCCTTCTATAATGAGTGATGGGTGTCTGTCGGCTCTGGAGTACGCCTGGTACAACGACGAGGCGCCGGTAGCGCTGCCTGATGCGCGGGATGTGACCGTTGCTGTGCAGCGCTAATAGGGAGGGTGCGTGAACGGTGTTGCCGCTCTGGCGAGCGTCATTGCGACCGAACGACTTCACGGCGTCGGCATTGGATCGTCCATCGAAGAGGTCGATCAAGCGCTGAAAGTCGACTTTATTGACGTGGTCGACGAAGAGTACGGAATGCTCCGCAGGGACTACGGATTCGTGGAGCTCTACTTCTCCGGCGGTCCGGGGAAGTGGAGCATGACCAGCGGCATGATCGAACTGCATCGGCTGGCGGCTGATGACCAGGGCATGGCGGCGGAATGGCGCCGGGATACGGACGTGGAGTTCCCGGAGTACTGCTCTTGGAACGAGCTGCGGGAGGAGCTGGCACGGACCCCCGACGCGCCCGATCTCGATCTTCGCCCTCAAGGCGGCTATCTCGAATACCGGGCACCGGAGACCAAGGTATCCGTGCTGGTGGTGGATAACAGGAGGAGCGTGACGACTGCCCGGGGCATGGGGACGTCTGGAGCGTGAGCCTTGGCTGATGGAGTTCGGAGGGGCCGCATTCGCCAGGCGACGGGCATTGGACTGTCGGCCCGGGCCGCATCCGCGCCGCGGAAGCCCAGCTCCCGCAGCGCGGATTGACGTCAGCGGCGAGGATACGGCCGGTACGTCACCCCACCCCGAATCGCCGAAGTCAGTACCCGGCTTCCTCGACGCCCGCGCGGGCACCCCATGCCCGCGAAGCGCCGACAGCACCCACCGCCGTCGCGGCCAGCGCGGCGCTGACCCACACCGCGCCCCGGTAGTCGCCCGTCGTCTCCGTCACGACGCCCGCGCTCAACGGGCCCAGGAAGGCACCCGCGTTCAGCGCGACCGTGGCGAACGAGCCGCCCAGCGAAGGGGCCTGGGAGGCCGTGTGCATGACGCGGGTGACGAGCGTCGAGCCGATGCCGAACGACAGGCCGCCCTGGAGGATCGTCACGATGAAGAGCGGAGCCGCGTAGGGGCTGCTCGCGGCCAGTACGGCCCAGCCGACCGGCAGGGCACACACGGCTAGCAGCAGGCCCCTCCCGGACCCGCCGTCGGCCGTACGGCCGGCCGTGGTCACCCCCACGAAGGCGCCCACCCCGAACGCGGCGAGAAGGGCGGGGACGGCGGCGTCGGGGAGGTGGGCGATGTCCGTGGCGATGACGGCCAGGTAGGCGAAGGTCGCGAACGTCGCCCCGTTGACCACGGCCGCGAGGACCATGGCCCACCGCACCGGTCGCGACGCCACCACACGCGCTTCCCGCCTGATCGAGACTTCCTTCCGACCAGCCGCGTCGGCGGGCGCGTGGCGGAAGACCAGCGCCAGCGCGGGCAGGCACAGGGCTGCCACGGCCCAGAACGCGGAGCGCCAGCCGGACCACTCCCCGAGCAACGCCCCCGCGGGGACGCCCGCGACGCAGGACAGCGTGACCCCGGACAGCAGGACGGCGGTGGCCCTGGCGTGCTGCGCCGCCGGTACGAGGGCCGTCGCGACGGACATCGCGACCGCCAGGAAACCGGCATTGACGATCGCGGCGACGATACGGGTACCGAAGAGCACGGCGAAGTCCGTCGTGACCGCGCCGATCACATGCACCACCACGAACGCCGTCAGAAACCCCGCCAGCGCCCTCCGCCGCGGCCATCGCGCGCTCAGCGCGGCCATCACCGGGGCGCCGACGATCATCCCGATCGCGTACGCGGACGTCAGGCTCGCCGCGGCTCCCACCGGCACGGAGAGGTCTTGGGCAATGCCCGGTACGAGACCGGACAGCATGAACTCGGACGTTCCTTGCGCGAAGACCGCGAGCGCGAGGACGTAAAGGAAAACAGGCAAGAGGTCGACTCCAGCGAAGAGCGGATGCGAGCGAGAACAGCCGCGTGCTGGATGTCGGACTACGCCACGACGAGCCATGAATACGTCATGACTACGCCATGGATACGGCGAGCCCGAAAGGGAACCAGACACACGGAGTCGTGTCCGGTCGCTGGAAGCGAGATCGACCCAAAAGTCAGGTCAGCGGTTCAGACAACTGCTCGCCGCCGAGCGACCGGCGGCTCTGTTCTGTCTGATTCAGGGCTCGTCACGTCGGGCACCGTATCCACAACCCCGACGGAGATCAATCGGAGCGGGGCGGGTGCCAACCCCGCGAAGTGAAGATCAACCCTGCGCGGCCTTCGTCGCCGCGCAATCGCCGCAGGTGCCGAAGATCTCGATCGTGTGGGCCACGTCCACGAAGCCGTGCTCTGCGGCGATCGCGTCGGCCCACTTCTCGACGGCGGGGCCCTCCACCTCGACCGCCTTGCCGCAGGCGCGGCAGACCAGGTGGTGGTGGTGTTCCTCGCTGTTGCAGCGGCGGTAGACCGCTTCGCCCTCCGTGGTGCGGAGGACGTCGACCTCGCCGGCGTCGGCGAGGGACTGGAGGGTGCGGTAGACGGTGGTCAGGCCCACCGAGTCGCCTCGGTGCTTGAGCATGTCGTGGAGCTCCTGCGCACTGCGGAACTCGTCCACCTCGTTCAGTGCTGCCGCCACCGCGGCGCGCTGCCTTGTGGACCGGCCGCGTACTGGGGGACCCGCGGTCACCACAGCTGCCTCCTCAACCTCACATGCTCCGTCGCTCTCAGGGCTCTCTCCGCGCCCACTGCGTCTTCTGCCCGGCCATTGTGCCAGTTATCGCTCGGGGGACGGACGAGAGCGACAGACTGAGCGACGGGCCGAGCGGTGGACTGTGCGAGTACGTGGACTCTACGAGTGCGTCGTCGTCAGTCGTTATACGAGTACATCGTCCCTCACCGTGCACCGTTCCCCGGCCGCGGCCACCCGTTGAGCGCGTCTTTTCGCCAGGGGCGCGGCCAGGGCCGTGATCACGGCGAAGACGCCGATGGCGAGGACGACGATGCTCGCGCCGGGCGGGACGTTCTTGTAGAAGGAGAAGACCGTGCCGGACAGGGTCACCACGACGCCGATGGTGATCGCCAGCGCGAGCGTCATCGCGAAGCCCCGGGTGGCCTGCTGGGCGGCGGCGACCGGGACCACCATCAGGGCGCTGACCAGGAGCAGGCCCACGACGCGCATGGCGACGGTGACCGTGACGGCCGCGGTGATGGCCAGCAGCAGGTTGAGCGTGCGCACCGGGAGGCCGGTCACCCGGGCGAACTCCTCGTCCTGGCACACCGCGAACAGCTGGCGGCGCAGCCCCAAGGTGATCAGTACGACGAAGGCGGCGAGGAGGGAGATCGCGACGACGTCCTCGGGGGAGACCGTGGTGATCGAGCCGAAGAGATAGGTGGTGAGGTTGGCGTTGGAGCCGGTCGGCGAGAGGTTGATCAGCAGCACACCGCCCGCCATCCCGCCGTAGAAGAGCATCGCGAGCGCGAGATCGCCACGGGTCTTGCCGTACCAGCGGATCAGCTCCATGGCGATCGCGCCGAGGGCGGAGACGGCGACGGCGGTCCACACGGGGTTGGCGCCGGTCAGGAAGCCGAGCGCGACACCGGTAAGGGCGACATGGCCGATGCCGTCGCCCATGATCGCCTGGCGGCGCTGGACGAGGTAGATGCCGACGGCGGGCGCGGTGACGCCCACCAGGACGGCGGCGAGCAGGGCCCGCTGCATGAAGGCGTAGTCGAGGATCTCGAGCATCTCAGGTCAGCAACCCTGTCCGGATCGGTTCGGCGTCGGGCGCCGCATGGGGATGGACGTGGTCATGGCCGGGCAGCGCGTGCTGGCCCACGGCCTTGGGCGGCGGCCCGTCGTGGACCACGCAGCCGTCGCGGAGCACCACCGCGCGGTCGATCAGCGGCTCCAGCGGGCCGAGCTCATGGAGGACGAGGAGGACCGTGGTGCCGGCGGCGACCTGCTCGCGGAGGGTGCCTGCGAGGATCTCCTGGCTGGCGAGGTCGACCCCGGCCATCGGCTCGTCCATGATCAGCAGTTCCGGTTCGCCCGCGAGGGCGCGGGCGATCAGTACGCGCTGGTGCTGACCGCCGGAGAGGGCGCTCACCGGGTCCCGGGCGCGGTCGGCCATGCCGACGAGCTCCAGAGCCCGCTGAACGGCCGCCCGGTCCGCCTTGCGCGGCGGGCCGAACCGGCGGCGGGCCAGCCTGCCCGCCGAGACGACCTCGCGCACGGTCGCGGGGACGCCGCTGGCGGCGGTGGTGCGCTGCGGTACGTAACCGATCCGGGCCCAGTCGCGGAAACGGCGGCGGGGGATGCCGAAGAGAGCCAGCTCACCGCCGGTGAGCGGCACCTGGCCGACGATGGACCGTACGGCGGTGGACTTGCCCGAGCCGTTGGCGCCGAGCAGCGCCACGACCTCGCCGCGGCGGACGGTCAGATCGATGCCGCGCAGCACGGGGCGGCCACCGAGGGTGGCGGTGGCGCCGCGCAGGGATATGGGATCGGCGGTCGGGTCCGCGGTCCGAGCCGGATGTGCGGGTGTCTCGGGTCCCGGATGCGGGGGCGCGGTCGGGGCTATGTCCGGCTCCTCGGTTTCCATGGGTTCCTCGGTCGCCATCGTTTCCTCGACCTCCGTGGGGTGGTCCGTCACTTGGTGCCCAGCGCCTTCTGCAGGGCCTTCAGGTTGGATCGCATGACCTGGATGTAGTCGTCACCCTTGGACTTGTCGCCGATGCCCTCGATGGGATCGAGCACATCGGTCCGCAGATGGAGATCGCCCGCCAGCGTCTTGGCCGTTCGGTCGCTCACGAGGGTTTCGAAGAAGACGGTGTTGACCTTGTCCTTCTTGGCGACGCTGTGCAGCCCCTTGATCCGGGCCGGGCTGGGCTCGGATTCGGGGTCGAGCCCGGAGATCGCCTCCTGCCGCAGGCCGTAGCGCTCGGCGAGATAGCCGAAGGCGGCGTGGGTCGTGATGAAGGTGTCCGAAGAACGGTCCTTCAAACCGCTCCGGAAGTCCTGATCGAGCGTGGTCAGCTCCTTGACCAGGGCGGTGGTGTTCTTCTTGTATGTCGTGGCGTGATCGGGGTCGGCCTTCTCCAGCGCCTTGCCGACGCCCTTGGCGACCTGGGCGTAGCGCACCGGGTCCAGCCAGATGTGGGGGTCGGCGGCGGCGTCGCCGGAGTGGGCGTGGCCCTCGTGCCCTTCCTCGCCCTCGTCCTCGTGGCCGCCTTCGCCCGCGTCCGCGCCCGCATGGTCGTGGTCGCCCTCGACCTCGGTGCCGTGGTCCTCCAGCGTGGTGTACGAGGCGGCATCGGCGACGTGCTTCGGCTCGGCCTGTCCGATGGCGCGGTCGACGGAGGGCTGGAGCCCCTTGAGGTAGACCACAAGACCGGCCTTGCTGAGATCGGCGGTCTGCCGGGGGCTGATCTCCAGATCGTGCGGTTCGACGCCGGGCTTGGTCAGGGAGGACACATGGATGGCGTTCCCGCCGATGCGCTGGGCGAGGAACTGCAGGGGATAGAACGACGCCACCACATCCAGCTTGCCGTCCGTCCTTCCGTCGCCGACGTTGGAGGAGCAGGCTGTGAGGGTGGTCAGGCCCAGTGCGGCGGCTCCGACGAGGGCGGTCGTGGGCCTGAGGCGGCGTATGTTCATGACTCTCATTTTCAACAAAGATGGAAACGATTGTCAACAACTGTCCTCTTGTTGATCGCTTCGACTACCGATTTGATCCGGGGGGTGCCGCCGCCGGTAACCTGAAGCATTCGCTTCGTCGTCAATGTCGTCATCAATGAAGAGAGCACCGTGGCCGCCGACAAGATCGACACCATCGTCAGCCTCAGCAAGCGCCGTGGCTTCGTCTACCCGTGCAGCGAGATCTACGGCGGCCAGCGAGCCGCCTGGGACTACGGACCGCTCGGTGTGGAGCTGAAGGAGAACATCAAGCGGCAGTGGTGGCGTTCGATGGTCACCTCTCGTGACGACGTCGTCGGACTCGACTCGTCCGTGATCCTGGCCCGTGAGGTGTGGGAGGCGTCCGGCCACGTCGCCACCTTCACGGACCCGCTCACCGAGTGCACCTCCTGTCACAAGCGGTTCCGCGCGGACCACCTGGAGGAGGCGTACGAGGCCAAGCACGGCCGGCTCCCCGAGAACGGCCTGGCCGACGTCAACTGCCCGCACTGCGGCAACAAGGGCAGCTTCACCGAGCCCAAGCAGTTCTCCGGGCTGCTCGCCACCCACCTCGGCCCGACCCAGGACTCCGGCTCGATCGCGTATCTGCGCCCCGAGACCGCCCAGGGCATCTTCACCAACTTCCTCGCCGTCCAGCAGACCTCGCGCCGGAAGCCGCCGTTCGGTATCGCCCAGGTCGGCAAGTCGTTCCGCAACGAGATCACGCCGGGAAACTTCATCTTCCGGACGCGTGAATTCGAGCAGATGGAGATGGAGTTCTTCGTCAAGCCGGGCGAGGACGAGACGTGGCACGAGTACTGGATGGAGCAGCGCTGGAACTGGTACCGGGACCTCGGTCTCCAGGAGGCGAACATCCGGTGGTACGAGCACCCGAAGGAGAAGCTCTCCCACTACTCCAAGCGCACCGCTGACATCGAGTACCGCTTCAGCTTCGGCGGCTCGGAGTGGGGCGAGCTGGAGGGCCTGGCCAACCGCACCGACTTCGACCTGAAGGCGCACTCGGCGGCGTCTGGCCAGGACCTGTCGTACTTCGACCAGGAGGCCGGCGAGCGCTGGACCCCCTACGTCATCGAGCCGGCGGCGGGCGTGGGCCGCGCGATGCTGGCCTTCATGCTCGACGCGTACGTCGAGGACGAGGCGCCCAACGCCAAGGGCAAGATGGAGAAGCGCACCGTGATGCGGCTCGACCCGCGCCTGGCGCCGGTCAAGGTCGCGGTGCTGCCGCTGTCCCGCAACCCGCAGCTCTCGCCGAAGGCCAAGGGGCTCGCGGCGGACCTGCGCAAGCACTGGAACATCGAGTTCGACGACGCGGGCGCGATCGGCCGCCGCTACCGTCGCCAGGACGAGATCGGCACGCCCTTCTGCGTCACCGTGGACTTCGACACCCTCGACGACAACGCCGTGACCGTGCGTGAGCGCGACACGATGAAGCAGGAGCGGGTCTCCCTCGACCAGATCCAGTCCTACCTCGGCGGCCGCCTGATCGGCTGCTGACCCCGGTCCGGGCCATCGCGCCCGGACCACGGGCACCGGACACATACCCGACGACGGGCTCCGGTGCCGCGGACGCCATGTCCGTGGCACCGGGGCCCGTCGGCTCGGCAGAACGGGGGTTCACCAATCGTGCGAGGCGTGACACATCACATCACCGCCACCCGCGAGGACGGCACGGTCTTCGAGGTGAGCTACGGCTACGGTCCGGGGCAGCGGCGGCTGCTCGGCTGCCGGCACTGCGACTGGCAGGAGCGGATCACCTACGGTGGCGCCCGCCACAAGGGACTCGACCACCTCGCCCAGGCGCACGGAGCCCTCGGCTCGCCCCGGATGACCGCCGACGCGGCGGCGCGGCGGCAGGTCCTCCTGATCATGCTGGCCTGTTTCGCGGCGGCAGCGCTCATTCTGTGGTGGGCTGCCTCGCAGGGGTGAGCTGCCAGAGGTGACCGGCACCGGAGGCCCTGTGCTCCCGGCGGGCCCAGGACCGCTGAGCCCGCCTGCGGGCCCAGCCGGCTCGTAGGCCCTCCCAGGAAGAGCTCGCGGACGGACGCGAAGGCCGGGTCCATGTCCGGGTCCGACCACCGTGGCGCGTAGACGGGGTCGTGGAATCGAGTCGTCGCGTCCCAGAGCGTCCAGAGCGCGCGGGCGGTGGCGCGGGCGTCCCGCATCGTGAACTCCCCAGTGGCGATGCCGCTTTCGACGATCGTGGTGAGCTGTGTCCTGTGGCCTTCTGCTGCCGCCTCTGGCGGCCTCCCTACGCCACCGCGCGCGGCAGCCGCAGGCTCAGCAGCAAGGTCAGCGCGATCGCCGCCAGCTGGGCCGCGAGTGTGATGACCAGCGCGTCGCCCATGCCCGTCGACGGCTCCAGGGACAGGAAGAGCGTGCCGAGCGTCGCCACGCCCAGGGCCAGCGCGGACTGCTGGGTGGTGACCATCACGCCGCTCCCCACCCCGGCCCGCTCGTTCGGCACATCGGCCAGCACGATCCGGATCAGCACCGGAAGCTGCAGCCCCTGCCCGAACCCGGCCAGCGCGACCCCCGGCAGCAGCCCGGCCAGCGACAGACCCTGCCAGTCGCGCCATACGGCCACCATCAGCATCGCGATGCCCACGGCCTGGATCAGCCCGCCCGCGGTCACCACGCGGCTGCCGTACCGGCCCACCAGGCGCGGTCCCATCAGTGAGGCGACGAAGAACGTCGTGGCCATCGGCGCCAGCGCCAGCCCGGCCTCGACCGGCCCGTACCGCAGCCCCTGCTGCAGTGCGACCGCGATGACGAACATGAAGCCACCGAAGCCGATCGAGAACGGCACCACCATCGGCAGCCCGCGCCGCAGCCCATTCAGCGCGAACAGGCTCGGCGGCAGCAGCGGCGTGCGTCCAGCCCGGTCGGCGCGCCGCTCCACGACGTAGAACGCGGCGGCCACGAGCGGGAACGCGCCCAGCGCCAGCCAGGTCCACAGCGGCCAGCCTGCCGCCCGACCCTCGGTCAGCGGCACCATCAACGTGATCAGCGACAGCGCCAGCAGCACGGTGCCCGGCACGTCCACCGGCGCGGGCCGCTCCGAGCGGGTCTCGGGGACCGTACGCACCGCGAGAATCAG
Source organism: Streptomyces sp. NPDC007875 (assembly GCF_042868035.1). Lineage (NCBI taxonomy): Bacteria > Bacillati > Actinomycetota > Actinomycetes > Kitasatosporales > Streptomycetaceae > Streptomyces > Streptomyces sp. NPDC007875. Next base: position 23,081 of record NZ_JBIADZ010000029.1, read on the forward strand.
GCCGATCACCGCGACCGGCACATTGACCAGGAAGACCGCGCGCCACCCGGTGCCCGCGATGTCCGCGGCCACCAGCACACCGCCCAGGATCTGCCCCGCGACCATGGACAGACCGGCCGTCGCGCCGTACATGCTGAGCGCGCGGGCGCGGCGCGTACCGCTGGTCGAGGAGTGGATCGTGGCCAGCACCTGGGGCAGCATCAGCGCGGCCGAGGCGCCCTGCGCCACCCGGGCGCCCACCAGGCTCCAGGCGTCCGGCGCGAGCCCGCAGGCCAGCGAGGTCAGCCCGAAGGCCGCCATCCCGGCGAGGAAGAGCCTGCGGCGTCCGAAGGTGTCGCCCAGCCGGCCGCCGAGGACCAGCAGCACCGCGTACGCCACGCCGTATCCGGCGACGACGAGCTCCAGTACGGCCGGACCGGCGTGGAGATCGTGGTCCATGGTGGGCAGGGCCACGTTGACGATGAAGAAGTCGATCAGCGGCAGCGCCGCGCCCAGCAGCACGGTGAACAGCCCGAGGGGGCTCAGCGCGGGGCCGGAGGAGGTGCGGGTCCGCCCGGTGGTCTTTCCGCCGGTGGTCTTCGTGCCACTGGTCTTCGTGCCGGTCGTCTTCGCTGCGTCCGGGGCGGCGTTTCTCGTTCGTATCGTGGAAATCTGCGTTTCGGTCACGCTTACGAAGATCCGTGGTCGCTCAGGCTGGTACCAGAGTGTCTTTATCCTGGTACAAGAAGTACCTGGCAACCGGCTGAGCCCTTCAGGCACCCTGGAGCCCATGACCACGATGGTGCAGGAAGCCACGGCCGGTGCCACGGCCGAGAGCAGGAGTGCGGGGGCGGAGATACGGCGGGGCGAGCTGGCCGCGTTTCTGCGGAGCCGGCGGGAGCGGATCACCCCTGAGCAGGTGGGGCTGCCCCGGGGCCGCCGCCGGCGCACCCCCGGTCTGCGCCGCGAGGAGGTCGCGCAGCTCTCGACCGTCGGCGTGACCTGGTACACGTGGCTGGAGCAGGGCCGCGACATCCATGTCTCGGCGCAGGTCCTCGACGCCATCGCCCGCGCCCTGATCCTGGACCGCAGCGAGCGGGCCCATCTCTTCGCGCTCGCCGGGACCGTCGACCCGAGCCCGGCGAGCGAGTGCACGGGCGTTCCGCAGTCGCTGCGGCGCATGCTGGAGCAGCTCGAGCCGTTCCCCGCCTGCGTCCAGAACAGCCGCTTCGACCTGCTCGCCTACAACCGCACCTACCGGCTGATGATGTGCGACCTCGACAAGGTGCCGCCGGAGGACCGCAATTGCCTGTGGCTGGCCTTCACCCATGACGAGTGGCGCTCCAGCCTGGTGGACCGGGACGAGACGATCCGGCTCATGGCGGCCAAGTTCCGCGCCGTCATGGCCGAGCATGTCGCCGAGCCCGCCTGGAAGGCGATGGTGAAACGGCTGGAGGACGCCTCGGCGGAGTTCCGGGAGATCTGGGCGCGGCATGAGGTGGTCCGGCCCGGCGACAAGATCAAGGTCTACCGCCAGTCGCAGGTGGGCATCCTCCGGCTGGCCACCACCAGCCTGTGGACCGGCCCGAGGCAGGGCCCCAAGCTGCTCACCTACACCCCGGCGGACGCGGAGACGCATGAGCGCCTGGAGCGGCTGCACGCCTTGGCGCTCGCGGCGGGGGGCGGGGCGGGAGCGGACCCCGGGTCTACGGCGGAGACCGCCCCGGCGGCGGCAGTCTGACCCGGCGGCAGCAGTCTGGTCCGACCGACGGCCCTGGGGCGGCCTGTCCCGACGGCCCTGGGGCGGCCTCCTTACGGACCGGCCCCAGGGCCGTCGTTACGGGACCGGCCCCAGGGCCGTCGTACGCATCACGTCTCGGGGTCGAGCATCACGCCTTCGCGTTCGCCGATGTCCGTCCTGGAGGCGCGCTCTCTTCGAACAGCGCGGCCGCGCGCCGGGTCGTCTTCTCGGCCCAGCGGCCCGTGGTCACGATCCCCAGCAGCAGGATGACGGCACCGCATCCGGTGATGATCCACCAGGCCGGACGGGCGGCGTCCACGAACGCGGCGGCGACCGCGGGCGAGGCGGCGTGCCCCAGCCGGCCCGCCGCCGACGCGGCGCCCGCCGCCAGCACCGCGCCGATGACCGCGACGCCGAGCGACTGGCCCACCTGGCGGCTGGTGGAGGCGACGGCCGCGGCGACCCCGGCCTGGGAGCGGGGCATCCCGGAGACCGCGGTGTTGGTGATGGGCGCGTTGACCATGCCGAAGCCGAGGCCGAACATCGCATAGCCGAGCAGCAGCCCGATGTCGGTCGTCTGGACGTCGAAGACGGCGAACATCAGCCCGCTGGCCGTTATGGCCACCCCGGCCACCAGCATCGACGGGCGAGGCCCGCGGGCGCCCACCAGCCGTCCGGACAGCGGCGCGCAGACGAAGCACATGAACGCCATGGGCAGCATCCACAGCCCGGCGTGCAGCGCGTCGAGCCCTCGCACGTCCTGCAGATAGAGCGTGTTCATGAAGAGATAGCCGCCGAGCGCCGCGAAGGCGCACACCGCGACGACCGTCGCCCCGCTGAATGGCGCGCTGTGGAAGAACCGCACATCGATCAGCGGTTCCTCACGCCGCATCTCGTAGCGGATCAGCGCGAGGAGCCCCACGGCGGCGATGGCCGCGAAGGTCACGATCAGCGGCGAGTCCCAGCCGCGGTCCGGCGCCTCGATGATCGCGTAGGTGATGGTGCCCAGCACGGCGACGACCAGCAGCTGGCCGATGGGGTCGGCCCGGCGCGGCTTGGGGGCACGCGACTCCGGTACGTAGCGGGCGGTGAGGAGCAGCGCCGCGATCCCGACCGGAAGGTTTATCCAGAAGATCGAGCGCCAGCCTACGGACTCCACCAGCACTCCGCCCACGATCGGCCCGGCGGCCATGCTGATGCCGACGACCCCGCCCCAGACCCCGATGGCGCGGGCCCGCTCCCTGGGCTCGGTGAAGACATTGGTGATGATCGACATGGCGACGGGATTCAGCATCGAACCGCCGATCGCCTGCACCATGCGGAAGATGACCAACGTCTCCAGGTTGGGCGCGAGGCTGCACAGCCCCGACCCGAGGGTGAAGATCACCAGCCCGGTCTGGAAGGTGCGCTTGCGTCCCACCCGGTCGGCCGTCGACCCGGAGAGCATCAAAAGCGCGGCGAGGACCAGGGTGTACGCGTCGATCGTCCACTGCATCCCGGAGACGGAGGCGTGCAGATCGCTTCGGATCGAGGGCAGGGCGACGTTGAGGACGGTGTTGTCGAGGCTGACGAGCAGCAGGCTCATGCAGCAAATCGCCAGCACGAGCATGCGCCGCCGATGGCTGAGCTCACGCATGGTTGAACGCTACATCGATACTGTCGGTGCGGCAGTCACAACCGCCCTGTCGGTCCCTCTAGCGGGTGCGGGACAATAAGAGATCGGCCCGTCCTCTCCACCGTAGTACGCACAAGGAAGCTGACCCCATGACGCAGACGCCGCAGCCGCCGCAGACTCCGCATCAGCCGCGGACGCAGCTGCGGATCGGACCGCATATGGTCCAGCCGCCGGTCGTTCTCGCACCGATGGCAGGGATCACCAACGCTCCGTTCCGCACCCTGTGCCGGGAGTTCTCCGGCGGTAAGGGGCTGTTCGTCAGCGAGATGATCACCACCCGGGCACTGGTGGAGCGGGACGCCAAGACGATGCGGCTGATCCACTTCGACGGCAGTGAGAAGCCGCGCTCCATCCAGCTCTACGGGGTGGACCCGATGACCGTCGGCAAGGCCGTCCAGATGATCGTGGACGAGGACCTCGCCGACCATATCGACCTCAACTTCGGCTGCCCGGTGCCCAAGGTGACCCGTAAGGGCGGCGGCTCGGCGCTTCCGTACAAGCGGCATCTGCTGCGCTCGATCCTGCGCGAGGCCGTGACCGCCGCGGGCCCGCTGCCGGTCACCATGAAGATGCGCAAGGGCATCGACGACGACCACATCACCTTCCTCGACGCGGGCCGGATCGCGGTCGAGGAGGGCGTGACCGCGATCGCCCTGCACGGCCGCACCGCGGCCCAGCACTACGGCGGCACCGCCGACTGGGACGCCATCGCCCGCCTGAAGGAGGCCGTCCCGGAGATCCCGGTGCTGGGCAACGGCGACATCTGGTCCGCCGACGACGCGGTCCGGATGATGCGCGAGACGGGCTGTGACGGCGTGGTCGTGGGGCGCGGCTGCCTCGGACGGCCCTGGCTCTTCGGCGACCTGGTGGCCGCGTTCGAGCCCGGCCAGGCGGGGCCGGTGGACGGCTCCGAGGCGCCGGTGCGCGGCTCCGAGGCGCCCGGCTACGCGCGGCCGACGCTCAAGGAGGTCGCGGCCGTGATGCGCCGCCATGCCGAGCTGCTCGCCGAGTGGCTGGAGGACGAGGAGCGCGGCGTGATCGACTTCCGTAAGCATGTCGCCTGGTACACCAAGGGCTTCTCGGTCGGCTCGGAGATGCGCAAGCGGCTGGCGATCACCTCGTCCCTCGCCGAGCTGGACGCCCTGCTGGCCGAGCTGGACCTGGACCAGGAGTGGCCCCCCGGCGCCGACGGCCCGCGCGGCCGCACCTCGGGCCGCAACCGCGTGGTGCTGCCCGACGGCTGGCTGGACGACCCGTACGACTGCGCGGGGATCGGCGCGGACGCGGAGCTGGACACCTCGGGCGGCTGAACCCCGGCAGTCCGGTGGTCCCAGGAATCCGGTGGTCCCGCCAGTCCCGTAGTCCCGTAGTCCGGGGGTCACACGGGGTCATCACGGGTTAAAGTAATGGGTTCGTGGTCGCGGTGGGATCTGGACGATCTGGGGGGATCGGTGACAAGCGTCGTCTTCGTCCACGGCACGGGGGTCCGGGCCAAGTCGTACGAGAAGAGCTTCGCGCGGGTCGTGAGCGGCCTGGGGCGGGTGAGAGCCGAGGTCAGGGTCGCCCGCTGCTTCTGGGGCGAGGAGCACGGAGCCTCGCTGGGGCTCGGCGGGGCGTCGATCCCGGTGCGGACGAAGAGCCGCGGCGTCGGCGGTGACGAGCTGCTGGACGAGGACGATCCGCTGGCCGTATGGGCGCTGCTGGAGGTGGATCCGCTCGCCGAGCTGCGGGAGTTCGCGGCGGCGGCGAAGGCGCGGCGTGGCAACGGCGCGCGGGCCGGTTTCGCCCCCGGCCGTCAGGACCCCTGGCAGGCCGTCGCCGACACGGCGCGCGGGCTGAGCCTTGAGGCGGTGGCCGGCGGCGGGGGGAGCCTGGACGAGCTGGTGTCCGACCTCGCGCCGCACCTCGGCACGGCCGGCGGCCGCGTGGCCCAGGAGATCTCCCGCACTCTGGGCGGTACGCCGCCCGCCGACGGCATCGAGGCGATCGCGGCCCGCGCCGTGTACGCCCTGGCCGTCCAGCGGGCCGAGGGCCCGCACGGCGACGAGGAGCCGCTCGCCGTGGACGGCGCCGACCGGGACACCGTCGTCGGCGCGCTCACCGATCAGCTGGGCGGCGCCGGGCGGGGCGGATTCGCCGCCCGCGCCGCGAAGGGCGTCGCCGTACGGGCGCTCAACTCCTACCTCTCGCCGCTCTCTTCACTGGCCCATACGTTCCGCGGGGGCATCACCGGCAAGTCCGTCCCGGCCAGTGGTGACATCCTCCGCTACCAGGTGCGCGGCGCCGGGGTGCGCGCCGCGATCCGGGAGGCCGTGCGCGACGAGATCGCGTCAGGGGGCGGCCCGGTGGTGCTGCTGGCCCACAGTCTCGGCGGCATCGCCTGTGTCGATCTGCTCGCCGAGCCCGATCCGCCCGCCGGTGTGGAACTGCTGGTGACGGTCGGCTCGCAGGCGCCGTTCCTCTACGAGCTGGACGCGCTCACCGCGCTGCGCCGCGGCGAACCGCTGCCCGGCGCCTTCCCCCGCTGGATCAACGTCTACGACGAGCAGGATCTGCTCGGCTTCGTGGGGGAGAAGGTCTTCCCCGACCGGGTGACCGATCTGCGCGTCAACACTCGCCAGCCCTTCCCGCGCGCCCACACCTCGTACTTCGCCCACCAGCGGCTGTACGAACTGCTGGCCCCGGAGCTGCCGAAGTGACAGCGGTGGAGCACGACTGGCGCCGCACCCATGCCGTGATCGTGGCGGTCGAGCGGTACAACGGCAGCGACGACCTGAACCTCGACGGCCCGGTGCACGACGCCATCGGCATGCTGAAGTGGCTGACCGGGCGGGGCGTACCGCCGGAGAACATCCGGTTGCTGGCCTCGCCCATGGAGCGCAACAGGGAGGCCCTGGAGGAGGCGCACCCTGGCTACCGCCCGGCGGAGCGCGCCGATGTGCGCAAGGTCTTCCGGGAGGGGCTCAGCCACATCGACGGCGACGACTGGCTGTGGGTCTACTGGGCCGGGCACGGGGTGCAGGCGCGGGGCGGCCGGTGGAGCCTGCTGTACCCCGAGACCTCGGACACCGACCTCCAGGGGCTCGACGCCGACAGCCTGGTCGACCTGGTGCGCACCGACCATCTGCGCTGGGACGCGGTGGACCGGGTCACCGTGGTCATCGACGCCTGCCGGCAGGCCCTTCCCCCCGGCAGCCACGAGTTGGCAGACATCCCACAGCCGCTCACCGACTGGCCCCAGACCAGATCCGATCGGCCGGTCTTCTGGATGCGGGCCTGCCAGGCCGGGGCCGTCGCCATGGAGCAGGACGGCGCCGGGCGCTTCACCTCCGCACTGCTGCGGCAGCTCGAGACGGCGGGGGCGGGTGGGGCGGGGCTGGATCTGGACCGGGTCTGGAAGGGCGTACAGGACGAGTTCGCCCAGGCACGCGCGACCGGGAGCAGTCGGCAGCACCCGACGATGCACGTCATCAACTGGGAGCAGGAGGAGCGGACGGTCCGGCTCGGCCCGTCCGCCCCGTCCCCGCCGCCGTTGGACGAGCAGCAGCGGCGGGAACGCGGCAAGCTGATCCACGCGGTCGGCGCGCTGCTGGGGGCGGAGCCCGGTCGCGCGGCGGACGTCGCCGTCCGGCTGTGCGAGCAGTTCACCACCGCCGAGCCCGCCACGACGCCTCCCTCGGCCGAGGACCTGGTCGACTGGGCGCTGGAGAACCCGCACGGCACCGTCACCCTCCTCGCCGAGCTGAGCGCCCAGGCCCCGGTCCGCACGGAGATCCGCAAGGCGTGCCATGTCCTGCAGAACCAGTGGCTGACCCGCGCCGAGTACACGGACCTGGTCGCGCTGCTGGGGCGGCTGGACGAGCGGGGCCGGTACGACGTCGCCGAGGAGGCCCGCGCGCTGTTCGGCCTCGTCGATCTGTCGTGCCACGATCCGGCCGTGCTCGCCGACGCGCTGGAGGAGCTGCTCCCCAAACCGGATCAGCTTCCCCAACTGCTCAGGGTCGTGGAGCGCTTCGCGGCCGTCGATGACGGGGCGGTCGCGGCCGATCTGCGCGCCTGGTCGCTGCGGTGTGCCGAACGGCTGGGGCTGAAGGGTCAGTTGATGGAGCGGCGCGGCGAGGCCGAGGAGTACGCCGAGGGCGTCAAGGCCGCCGGTCTCGCCCAGGACCAGCGGATCCAGATCCGGCTCCACCCGTCCAACGGCTCAGGGCAGCGGCGTCGGTACGAGGTGTGGACGCGCCGTGGCGAGGACGTCAACTCCCTGGCCAAGGAGGACACCCCCGCCTCCCTGGAGGAGATACAGCGCGGCGTCGATGAGCTCCTGAGGACACATGCCCGCACGCGGGACACCCTCGTGGAGTTCTTCGTGGCCTCCACCGATCTCGAACTGGCCGTGCACCGCTGGCAGCTCGACGCCGGTGGGCCCCTGGAGCGCTCGCTCGGCACGGACTACCCGGTCGTGGTGCGCTGCACCGAACTCCGGGACAATCAGCGGCACGTCTGGAAGCAGCGGTGGGAGAGGGTCGACTCGGCGGGGATCGAGGACTTGGAGTGGCTGCCCGCTCACCTGGACACGTTCAAGCAGGTCCACGGCGTCCTCCAGGGACAGGAGGACGCTCCGGGCGTGGTGCTGACCACCCCCTTGCGGGCCCGGTCGGACGTCTTCAACGCCTGCCTGTTCGACGGAGTGCCCGTCCTCATATGGCATGGCGAGGCGGAAGCCGCCGCCGCGCGGGCCGAGTTGACGGCCCTGCTCCGCACCGAACGGCTGCGGACCCTGCCCCAGCATCTGCGCAAGCTCCGGTCGGCGAGCGAGGCCGACGAGAGCCACCACGGCCGCCATATGGCGCTCCTGTGGGACGATCCGCACCGCCCGCTCCCCGACCAACTCGACCTGTCCGCACCCTGAGGAGAGACGAAGAAGATGGCACAGGACTGGAGGCTCTTCCAGGGTGGCGACACCGAGCCCCACGAAGTGGAGACCTGGCCCACCGCCCCGCCGTGGCGGCGTTTCGGCGACGACGCGCGGCGCCGGGACCAGGAGCGGCCGCTGCCGTATCTGATCTCCGACGAGGACCGCGACGTCGTCAATATGGCGCTGCATCTGCACCGCCCGCTGCTGGTCACCGGCCGCCCCGGGACCGGCAAGTCGACCCTGGCCCACGCCATCGCCCGCGAGCTCAAGCTGGGCGAGGTGCTGCACTGGCCGGTCAACAGCCGCTCCACGCTCACCGAGGGCCTGTACTCGTACGACGCGGTGGGCCGGCTGCGCGAAGCCTCCCTCAAGCGGCGCGCCGACGAGACCGTCGAAGCCGAACCGGACATCGGCGACTATCTGCGGCTCGGCGCGCTCGGCACCGCGCTCCTCCCGGCGGACAAGCCGCGTGTCCTGCTCGTGGACGAACTCGACAAGGGCGATGTGGACCTGCCCAACGACCTCCTTACGGTCTTCGAGGAGGGCGAGTTCGAGATTCCGGAGCTGGCCCGCCTGGGCGAGGACAGGACGATCCAGGTGCAGATCTCCGGGTCCCGGAAGAAGGCCGGGATCCCCGGCGGCTGGGTCCGCTGCCGCGTCTTCCCCGTCGTCGTCATCACCAGCAACGGCGAGCGCGAGTTCCCCCCGGCGTTCCTGCGCCGCTGCGTCCGGCTCGACCTCAAGCAGCCCGATGAGCGGCAGCTCCAGAGAATCGTCACCATGCATCTGGGCGAGGAGATCGGCGCACGGGCCCAGGAGTTGATCGCCGACTTCGTGGCCCGGCGCAACGAGCGGGAGCTGGCCACCGATCAACTCCTCAATGCGGTCCGGCTGCGGTCCTCCGGGGTGCGGGTCGACCAGGACGTCCTCGACAAGCTGTTCCGTTCGCTGAACGAAGTCGACGCGTAATGATCGAGCGGCTGTGCGCCCTGCTGGAGGACGCGGGCGTCGAGCTCTCCGAGGAGGAGCTGCGCGACGTCCTGTGGTTCGCCGCGACCACGGCCCCGGCGCGGAGCGAGGAAGGGGAACCCACGCCGTCCCCGGGGTCCACCGGTCCCGCCTCCGGCGCGGCCGACGGCGACGACGAGGGGAAGGGCGACCAGCGGCAGCCCGCCGGGTCACCGACCGAAGGCGCGCCCGAGCCCGGCCCCCTTGCCCCCGCCGGGCTCTACGCCCCCGGCGCCGCCCGCCCCGCCGCGGCCCGCCCGGCGCGCGCCATCGGTGTCCGGGGCGTCCGGGCGCTCCCCGCGGCGCGCGGGCTCTCCCGCGCGCTGCGGCCGCTGCGGCGGAGCGTGCCGTCCCGTACGTCCTTCTGCGTGGATGAGACCGCCACCGCCGAGTGGATCGCCGAAACCGGTCTGCCGGACGTGGTGCTGCGCCCTCGCCCGGAGCGCTGGCTGAGCGTCGCGCTCATCGTGGACGACGGCCCGTCGATGGTCCTGTGGCAGCAGCTCGCCGCCGAGGTGCGCGGACTGCTGGAGCGGCAGGGCGCCTTCCGCTCCGTACGGACCTACGGCCTGGACAGCGCCCAGGACGCCGTACCGGTGCTCAGGGCGCGCCCGTACGCCCCCGGCGCCCCGCGCCGCACCGCGCGCCAGCTCACCGACACCTCCGGCCGCACCGTGATGCTGGTCCTCTCGGACGGGGTGGGCCCGGGGTGGCGGGGCGGCGCGATTCCGCGGCTGCTGCGCCGCTGGGCCCGCCACTCGCCGGTGGCGGTCCTCCAGCCGCTGCCCGCGCGGATGTGGCCGGAGCGCGGGATGCCCACACAGCGGCTGCTGGTGGACGCCGGCGGCCGGGAGGGCAGCCCTGGCCGCGCGCTGTCCGTGCGCCATCCGGTGCTGCCGCGCGGCCTGGTGTCGTACGACGGCAAGACACCGGTGCCCGTGCTGGAGCTGGCCGAGGGCGAGCTGGGCGCGTGGGCGGCGCTCACCGGTACGGGCGGCAGCGGCGCGCCGCTGCCGGTCATGCTGCTCGACGGGGCGGAGAAGCCGGTGGCCGCGCGGGCCACGGCGCATGTCCCCGAGCCGACGGCCGAGGAGCGGCTGCGCCGCTTCCGGGGCGCCGCCTCGCCCGAGGCCCAGCGTCTGGCCGGGGCGCTGGCCACCGTTCATCCGCTGACGCTGCCGGTGATGCGGCTGATCCACCAGGCGGGCGCGGGCCGTGCGGAGCGGTTCCATCCGGCGCAGCTGGCCGAGGTGTTCCTGGGCGGGCTGCTGCGGAGGAGGGAGGGCGGCGCGGAGGAGTACGAGTTCCACCTCGGGGTCGCGGATCTGCTGCTGGACGCGGTCCGGACGTCGGACGCGCTGGAGACGGCGGCGCAGGTCACCGAGTTCCTGCTGCACCGCCAGGGCAGCGGCCCCGAGTTCCGCGCCCGGCTCTCCGGCGACCACGGGGACTCCCGCGTCGCCGAGGAGGCCCGCCCGTTCGCGGCGGCGTCCCCGGAGCTGCTGCAGCGGCTGGGGCTGCTGGAGGAGGGCCCGGACGATCCGGCGCCGCCGCAGGTGCCCGAACGGCAGCCGGTGGCACCGGCCACCGCCTTCCCGCCTCGCTCCTACACCTCCGAGCAGGTCCAGCCGCCGGTGATGGCGGTGGTGCGGCGGATCGCGGCGGACGGCGGGCTGCCGAAGTCGGTGCGTGACTACGTCGACAAAATGCTGGCCGAAGCTGACGAGCGCAACGAGGAAACCGGCTGGTCGGGGGTGCGGACCCTGCCCGATGTGGCCGAGCAGCTCATCGACGCCGGGTGGGCGGAGCACGTGGCCGAACTGCGCGAGGTGGCGCGGGAGCAGATCGAGGGGCTCAGGTCCCGGGGCGACCTCGAATCCCGCAACCTCCGCGGGCATCTGGCGATCACTCTGAACAAGCTCGGGGAGCACGACGAGGCGGAGCGCGAGCTGCGTGCGGTGGTCGCGATCTCGGGGAGGGTGCACGGTGTGGAGCACGACTACACGCTCTTCGCCCGCGGCTACCTCGTCGACCTGCTGAGCGACGCCGGGCGGGCGGACGCGGCGGAGGAGGAGTGCCGCACGCTGATCGAGGCGTGGGAGCGGCGGGAAGACGACTCCCGGTCGCATGTCGAGGCCAAGCGCTTCAGGCTCGGGCGCCTGCTGCTGGACCTCGGGCGGGTGGAGGAGGCCGAGGAGGAATTCCGGGTCTCGCTGTCCATGGCGCGGGAGCTGTACGGACCCACGCACCAAGAGACCGTCAGCCCACGTGCCTGGCTGAGCACCGCGCTGCGGCGGCAGAACCGGCTCGACGAGGCGGAGGCCGAGATGCGGGCGGCGGCCGAGGACTGCGCGGCGTCGGCGGAGTCGGAGGTGGACCCGCCCCTGATGACGGCGCTCTTCACGCTCGGCGACATCCTGAACCTCAGGCAGCGCCATGAAGAGGCGGAGTCGCTGTGGCGCGACCTCGTCGACAGGACGTCGGCGGCCCTGAGCCCCACCCACTGGCAGGTGCGGCGGGCGCGCCGCAGCCGCATCGACCGCCTGCGCAGCCTGCGGCGGTACACCGAGGCGGAGGTGGAGGCCGAGGCGCTGGTGGCGGAGACGTTCGCCGCCGTCGGGGAGCGGCACGACGAGTCGTTGACCGCCCTGCGGATGCGAGCGCTGGTCCTGGACGATCAGGGACGGCACGACGAGGCGCAGGCGGCCTACCGCGACCTTCTGGAACGGCAGACCGCCGTGCTCGGGGCCGAGCATCCCAGCGCCCTCACCACCCGTCACCATCTGGCGGTCAGCATGGGGATGGCCGGACGGCACGAGGAGGCGCTGGAGGCGTACACCCGGCTGCTCCAGGACCGGATCCGCATCGTGGGACCGGAGGCCCCGGCGACGCTGGTGGAGCGCTACAGCCGCGCCGGGGTCCTGTCGAGGCTCGGGCGCGTGGAGGAGGCCGAGCAGGAGTACCGCCTGACCATGGAGGGGGAGGCCCGGGTGCTGGGGCCGGACGACCCGAGCGCCCTGCTGACCGTCGTCCAACTGGCTGCTCTGCTGCGTGACCAGAAGCGTTACGAGGAGTCCGAATCCTTGTACCGCCGGGTGGTCGAGGGGCGCACGCGGTCCCTGGGAGCCGAGGCCAAGGAGACGCTGGCCGCCCGGCACAGCCTGGGCAATGTGCTCAACAAGATGGGCCGGTTCGCGGAGGCCGAGACGGAGATCCGGGAAACGCTCACGGCCCGGCAGCGCCTCCTGGGACCGGAGCATGGCAACACCCTGTGGACCCGGCACAACCTCGGCACCACGCTCAAGGGCCTCGGCCGCCTCGACGAGGCCGAGGCCGAGTGGCGGGCCGTGCTGGAGATCGGCGAGCGCGCCCTGGGCGAGGAGCACAACTGCACCGTCAAGACCCGCGAGGCCCTGGCCGGGCTGCGGGGGCCGGAGGACGACCAGATGTCCTGATGGGAACGGTCAGGCGTCCTGATGGGGGATCCGGCTGCCCGCCCCCTCGGGCGGCGAGCAGGGCTTCCCGTTCCCGCCGGGCGCGCCGTGGCGAAATATGGCGCGATCTGATCGTCATGCTGTTCCTCAGCACGCGCCGGGCACCGCTCGCCAGTTCGGTCGGCGCGGGCCGTGCGCTGGCCGGGGGCTCGGCCGCCTCTCCCCGCGTGTCGCTCGTTTGAGCAGCACCCCTCTCGTTGTATCCAAAAGGCGAGACAATGGGCTCTGACAAGGCGTGATTCTCGCCACTCTGATCGGGGTGTCGCTCATATGAGCAGTGATCGAGAGGTGGTGCGGTGGCCCCGCGCTGTGCTCACCTCTCCAATGCGTGGCACTCAGTGCCACCCTCTTGATGTTCGACACCTCGAACCATCGGTTACGTATAGTGAAATTCCAAGCGTCCACCACGGGCGGAGGGTGGGTGTGTGTTCGAGGCTTGAAGGCACTTCAAGCGAGTCTCGATCGGGCGCCGCACTTTCGAACACGTGGCAGGCGGGTGGTTACGGCCGTATGACGGTGGAGTGGACCTGCTCAGGGGCCTTTGATCTGGGTACGCTCCCCGCCGTCAGGGCAGCCGAGCCGAGGAGATCGAGTCCCGTGCCGGAAACACAAGATCAGCAGAAGTTCGTTTACGACTTCACCGAGGGCAACAAGGATCTCAAAGACCTGCTCGGCGGTAAGGGAGCCAATCTCGCCGAGATGACCAATCTCGGTCTCCCCGTGCCACCGGGCTTCACCATTACCACCGAGGCATGCAAGGTCTACCTCGACAGCGGTGAGGAACCCGCGGCCCTGCGCGACGAGGTGAGTGCGCACCTCGACGCCCTCGAAGCGAAGATGGGCAAGAAACTCGGCCAGGCGGACGACCCCCTCCTCGTATCCGTACGCTCCGGCGCCAAGTTCTCGATGCCCGGCATGATGGACACCGTCCTCAACATCGGCCTCTCGGACCAGTCCGTGGCCGGGCTCGCCGCGCAGGCGGGTGACGACCGGTTCGCCTGGGACTCCTACCGGCGCCTCATCCAGATGTTCGGCAAGACCGTGCTCGGCGTGGACGGCGACCTCTTCGAGGAGGCCATCGAGGACGCCAAGCAGGCCAAGGGCGTCACCGTGGACGTGGACCTCGACGCCGCGGACCTGAAAAAGCTGGTCGGCGAGTTCAAGAACATCGTCGCCAAGGAGACCGGCCGGGGCTTCCCGCAGGAGCCGCGCGAGCAGATGGACCTCGCCGTACGGGCCGTGTTCGACTCCTGGAACGGCGACCGCGCCAAGCTCTACCGCCGCCAGGAGCGCATCCCCCACGACCTCGGCACCGCGGTCAACATCTGCTCCATGGTCTTCGGCAACCTCGGCCCCGACTCGGGCACCGGCGTCGCCTTCACCCGCGACCCGGCCAGCGGCCACCAGGGCGTCTACGGCGACTACCTGCAGAACGCCCAGGGCGAGGACGTGGTCGCGGGCATCCGCAACACGGTCCCGCTGGCCGACCTCGAGAGGATCGACCAGCAGTCCTACGACCAGCTCATCCAGATCATGGAAACCCTCGAGACGCACTACAAGGACCTGTGCGACATCGAGTTCACCATCGAGCGCGGCAAGCTGTGGATGCTGCAGACCCGGGTCGGCAAGCGCACCGCCGGGGCCGCCTTCCGCATCGCCACCCAGCTCGTCGACCAGGGGCTGATCGACGAGGCCGAGGCGCTGCGCCGGGTCACCGGGGCGCAGCTCGCCCAGCTGATGTTCCCGCGCTTCGACCACGAGGTGGCCTCCGGCGACACCGTCCAGAAGATCGGGCGGGGCATCGCCGCGTCCCCGGGAGCCGCCGTCGGCAAGGCCGTCTTCGACTCGTACACCGCCGTCAAGTGGTCGCGCTCGGGCGAGAAGGTCATTCTCATCCGCCGCGAGACCAATCCCGACGACCTCGACGGCATGATCGCCGCGGAGGGCATCCTGACCTCGCGCGGCGGCAAGACCTCACACGCCGCCGTCGTCGCCCGCGGCATGGGCAAGACCTGTGTGTGCGGCGCCGAGGAGCTCGAAGTCGACACCAAGCGGCGCCGGATGACGGTGTCCGGCCGGGACGGCATCGTCATCGAGGAGGGCGACGTCGTCTCGATCGACGGCTCCTCCGGCAAGGTCTACCTCGGCGAGGTCCCGGTGGTGCCCTCGCCGGTCGTGGAGTACTTCGAGGGCCGGATGCACGCGGGCGCCGACGACGCGGACGAGCTGGTCGGCGCGGTGCACCGGATCATGGCGTACGCGGACCGGGTGCGCCGCCTGCGCGTACGGGCCAACGCGGACAACGCCGAGGACGCCGCCCGCGCCCGGCGGTTCGGCGCCCAGGGCATCGGGCTGTGCCGCACCGAGCACATGTTCCTCGGCGAGCGGCGCGAGATGGTCGAGCGGCTGATCCTCGCCCACACCGACGAGGAGCGGGATACGGCGCTCGCCGGGCTGCTGCCGCTGCAGCGGGACGACTTCGTCGAGCTCTTCGAGGCGATGGACGGGCTGCCCGTCACTGTCCGGCTGCTCGACCCGCCGCTGCACGAGTTCCTGCCCGACATCACCGAGCTGTCGGTGCGCGTCGCGCTCGCCGAGTCCCGCAAGGACCACAACGAGAACGACCTGCGGCTGCTGCAGGCCGTGCACCGGCTCCATGAGCAGAACCCGATGCTGGGCCTGCGCGGCGTACGGCTCGGCCTGGTCATCCCCGGCCTGTTCGCCATGCAGGTACGGGCCATCGCCGAGGCCGCCGCCGAGCGCCGCAACGCCAAGGCCGACCCGCGGGCCGAAATCATGATTCCGCTGGTCGGCACGGTCCAGGAGCTGGAGATCGTCCGCGAGGAGGCCGAGCGGGTCATCGCGGAGGTCGAGCAGGCCCGCGGCGTGGACCTCAAGCTCACCCTCGGCACCATGATCGAGCTGCCGCGCGCCGCACTGACCGCCGCCCAGATCGCCGAGTCCGCCGACTTCTTCTCCTTCGGCACCAACGACCTCACCCAGACCGTCTGGGGCTTCTCCCGCGACGACGTCGAGGCCAGCTTCTTCACCGCCTACCTGGAGAAGGGCATCTTCGGCGTCAGCCCGTTCGAGACCATCGACAAGGACGGCGTCGGCGCCCTCGTCCGCGACGCCGCCCAAGCCGGTCGCGCCACCCGCCCCGACCTCAAGCTGGGCATCTGCGGCGAGCACGGCGGCGACCCGGAGTCCGTCCACTTCTTCCACGAGGTGGGCCTGGACTACGTCTCCTGCTCCCCGTTCCGCATCCCCGTGGCCCGCCTGGAGGCGGGCCGAGCGGCGGCGAACGGCCGGTAGAGCCACCAGCCGACAAGACCACCGGAGCCGGCGCCGGGAAACACCCACCCTCATCCCCGGCAGCGGCTCCGGATCTCAAAGGGGGCGGCACCTTGTGCGGAGGTGCCGCCCCCTTCTTTTGCTACCTGCTGACGTGTGGCAGATGTGATTGTGTCGCCATGCGTCAGGAGCGGTAGAACCGTTCGGTCGGCCGCCATGGTTCGGGCAGTGGGGGCAGCTTGTCGAACGACGGGAGTGGAACCCGCTCGGCCCGGGACGCCGCGTCGTCGCCGATCTCGCCGACGGCAGCCGTAAGGTCCTCGGCGACCCCGGCCGGGGTCCACTGGTGCCCGTCCCACTCCTGGATGCCGCGAGGAGCGTCCGGGGCGACGTGGGAACCCTGCTCCGGCTGGTCGCCGAGCGGGGCGAGCCGCCGCTCGCCGCGCGTGGGGCGACGCCGGTCACGGCGTGCCGCCCACTCCTCAAGGGACTCGTCGTCGTCCATGCGGGATGCTCCCTTCTCGTCGGCTCCGCCCAGTCTGCCGCGTCGTCATCGACGGCCCGGCGCAGGGCGGGGGCCAGGTGGCCGGGGTCGGTGAGACAGCGGTCGGGGCCGAGCGGGATCCGCCAGTGCGTCCGGTGCTCGGGCCCCCATGCGGCGGGTGGTACGCCGAGGAGGGTGCTTTCGTCGGCAAGTTCGGTGAGGACGCGGATCTGGCGCAGGCACCAGCTACGGGCCGTGCCGATGCCGATCAGCCAGTAGGTCTTGCCGTAGGTGTCGTCCTGGATCACCGCGCCCGAGTCGCGCCCGAGCAGCTCCAGGGCGCGGTCCGCGACGGCGGTGGGCGCGGAGACGGCATCCCACCATCTGCCCACCGGTAAGGGCTCGATGTCCTCGGTGTTCGGCGGTGTCCACGGCAGAGTCTTGGTCGTCATGGTCGGCCCCGTGCACGGTCTGTGTTCTGACCGTCACATCGTGCCGACCTGGCGAGGCGTCATGTTGCACAGAACTGTGCAATTTCAAGGCGATTGTCCGTGCTACAGGCCGATCCAGCCGGCGAACTCGGCCAGCTCGCTGCCGCGCGACCGCTCACGCGACCGCAGGGCGATGACCGTCTCGCGGGTCGTGGGGTGGTACCGCGTCTGCTGCGGTGCCGTCCGGCGCGCCTTCTGCAGGCAGTAGAGTGCCTGGGCCGAACCCCCGGTCCATACGTTGGCCCTGCTCAGGTCCAGCCAGTGATGCCCTGCCCGAGACCGGTCCCAGCGCTTGGGGAACCGTACGTCGTCCGCCAGTTGGACCGCCTGGTCGTACTCCTCCAGGTCGCAGGCGATCGCGATGGCGTGGACGCCGACGTTCGTCGGACCCCAGCCCACGCCGTAGGCCGAGGTCTCGCCGGTTCGTTGGGCCAGTTCGCGGGCCTCGGTCACGCGGGCCTCGACCTGGTCGGGGTCCTTCATCCGACCGGCGATCACGGCCGCCCGGAGCTGAAGGACACCGGCCATCGCGGCGAGGCCGTGCGGGCTCCGTGCGCCCTGGCCTTCCAGGTCCCGGAGGGTGCTGTCCACGATGCGCATGCCCAGGTCGTATCGGCTGGAGGAGAGGGTGGTCTGGGCGCGCAGGTAGCCGTACATGGCGGCGAGGCCCGGCTCGTCGGCGCGCGGCGCCGCCCAGTCCAGCCGTTGCAGGGCCACGGTGGCCAGGTCCACGTATCCGAAGGACCAGGCCAGCGTGAAGACGCACCGGAACGCCCAGGCCAGGCATTCATGGGCCTGCCGCCGCTCCTCGCCGCCGGTGGTGTGTACGGCCTGCACGCATTCGTCGATGAGCGCTGGGAGGTCGACAGCCATGGGCAGGTACTCGGCCTGCCGCCGCTGCACCAGGACCTTCTCCATATCGGCGCGGATTAACGTGACCGGGCGGGCCGGGACCTGCCAGTCGAGGGGGATGTCCCAGTTCTCCATGCTGACCCGGATGGGCTGTATGACCTCGTCGAGCCGCTCGCGCCGAAGCTCCTGGGTATACGGCTGGCCGAGGAGGTCCGAGGTGGTCACGCTGAGCGCGCGTGCGCAGGCCGCGATGAGGGAGGGCGAGGCGGGCCGCTGGCCGCACTCGACCTTCGACAGCAGGGACTTCGAGACGTTGGCGCGCATGGCCAGACCTTGCTGGGTCAGATCGCGTTCGCGGCGGGTGCGAGCGATGCGTGCGCCGGTGTGTTCCTCGATGCTTTGCGGCATGCTGAACTCCGTTCTGGCCTCGACACTCAGAACGGTACCCGCGCCCCGCTCCGCCGGTACGGCTGATCGGCGCCCATTTCGGTGAGGGCCGTCGTGCCTCCTTGACACGACGGGACCGACGCGGGTGCGGGTCGCCCGTCACCGATGTCCCCGCACGGCGAAGCATCATCGCGACCGCGGAACTCAAAGGGGGCGGCACCTTGTGCGGAGGTGCCGCCCCCTCTCACTCCCCCCACGGGAGCTGTTGCCGCGCGCATCGGCTACGTGCGGCAACACAAGTGCCCAGTCGCCGTAACGTACTCGTCACCCCCCACGGGAACGAGCAAACTGGCTCTGAGCACCGCCTGTTGAATTCCGGACGGCCCCCGGAAGTGTTTACCGGCGGCCCCCGGTTTTCCTGGGGAACAGCTTTCCTCTTCCGGCGTCCGCGCCGCTCCCCGTTTCACATCTGGCCAAAAGGGCGTGGTGACTGACCGTGCCAGCGTGCATACTCAACGGTGATCGGGGGGCGGTCGCAATGTCACGTGTGGGGGTCTGGTGCTCCGTGTTCATTTCAGTGAACTCGATCTGGCCCGGCTGCGGATGGCGGTCCGACCGGACGCGCTCTGGGAAACCGTTTTAAGTTTCCATCGGCTGCGGGAGAACCGGGCGGAGTCCGTATACGGAAAATGGCGTTCGGAGGCGCGAAACCGACTCAACGGCGAAGCGCGGCTACTCGCGCCGCTCATTCCCTCGCGCGGCTATTTCCCGGACTTCCTGACCCCCGCGGAAGGGGTAATCGGTTGCGACGCCGCGATGTCCGCGCTGCGCGCCATCCCGGGGGAGCGGCTGAACGCGGAGCTCGCAGGGCTTCCGGCGGCCCGGGCGCTTCCGGGGTGGATACGGGATCTGGGGGAGGGCGAACGAAAGCCGCTGGACCGGCTGATCAGCACGCTGCGTGCCTACCACCAGGCCGCCGTCGCGCCGTACTGGCCGCATATACAGGCCCGGATCGAGGCCGACCGGGTGGCCCGCGGCCGTGCCCTGCTGGACGGGGGTGCCGATGGGCTGCTGGCCTCGCTGCCGGCGACGATGCGGTGGCGGGCGCCGGTGCTGGAGGTCGACTATCCGGTGGACCGCGATCTGCGGCTGCGCGGGCGGGGGTTGCTGCTGCTGCCGTCGTTCTTCTGCCGGGGGACGCCGGTGACCTTCCGGAACCCGGATCTGACGCCCGTACTGGTCTACCCCGTCGAACACGCCCCGTGCGGCCTTCCGCTCCGCCCCGGGCAGCGGCCCGCCCTCGCGTCGGGGTCCGGGTCCGGGGTCGGGTCCGGGGTCGGGTCCGCGTCCGGGCACGGGCCCGCCCGGACGCTCGGCAAGCTGGTCGGGCAGACCCGCTCGGCGGTGCTGCTGGAGGTCGGCGGCGGCTGTACGACCAGTGAACTCGCCCGCCGGGTGGGCGTATCGCTGGCCTCGGCCAGTCAGCACGCCAGTGTGCTGCGCGAGGCGGGCCTGGTGCACACCCTGCGTCAGGGCAGCGCCGTCCTGCACACGCTGACGCCGCTGGGGGCGGCGCTGCTGCGCGGCGGGGCGCCCGGAGAGCGCGTCTTCGGCTCACCGGCGCAGCTCCCGCCGGTCGCCACGAGCGGGCGGGGGCCGTCCGGGCGCGGATGAGGCTTTCCGGCCCGACCGTACTGTGGGTTGTGCTCGGTGGGCTCAGGGGCGGTAGAGACCGGCCCGGAAGGTGAACGAGACGAGTTGCGCTCGATCACGTGCGCCGACCTTCGTCATGGCCCGCACCGCATGCGTCTTCACGGTGAACGGCGACACGGACATCTGGGCCGCGATCTCCTCGTTGCCGAGACCGCTCGCGACGAGAACGACCACGTCCCGCTCCCTGGGGGTCAGAGCGTCGAAGCGTCGCAGCAGTTCCCGGTCGATCACTGGGGGCGGGCTGACGGTCATATGACCGATGAGCGCGGCCGTCGCGGCGGCCGACAGCGCACCGCCACCGCGGACGACCTCACTGATTCCGGCGACGAGTTCAGCAGGGCTCACGGTCTTGCTCAGGAAGCCGTTGGCGCCCGCGCGAAGGGCGGCGAGAACGATGTCGTCCTGGTCGAAAGTGGTCAGCACGATCACCCGCAGCTCTTCGGGCGGGTGCTCCTTGCGGATCCGGCGGGTGGCTTCGACACCGTCGATGCCGGGCATCCGGATGTCCATCAGGACCAGGTCGACGGGGTGGTCCCGGAGGAAGGGGAGGACCTGGAGTCCATCGGAGAGATCACCCGCCACAACCAGACTCGGGTCGAGCGCAAGCATCGTCCGGATGCCGGCCCTCATGTCGTCCTGGTCGTCGACGATCAGAATCCGGGTCATCAGACGACGGCTCCCAGGGGGCTGAACTCCGCGTGGACCCGGAATCGTCCGTCGTCACCGTCGATCGTCAGCCGCCCGCTGGAGGACTCGACGCGTTCGCGCATCCCGACGAGTCCCAGTCCGCTGCCCGAGCCAGAGCCGCGGAGGGAATGACCGACCCGGTTCTCCACGGTGACGCAGATCCTGCCCTCGCGCTCGCGCACCTCCACCGTTGCCGTCCCCTCCCCATGCCGGTAGGCATTCGTGAGTGCTTCCTGAACGACCCGGTAGACCGTCACGCCGACGCTGGGCTCCACGAAACCGGCGGGGAGGTCGATGGAGGGTTGGACGTCGAGGCCGATGCTCTCGAAAGAGGCGATCAGTCCTTCCAGGCCGCTCAGCGACGGAGTCGGCCGGAGCGCCTCGCCGTCGGAAGTGTCGTCTCCGAGGCGGAGGAGCGCGAGGATCCGTTGCGTCTCGACGACGACGGTGCGAGCGCTGGACCTGGCCGAGACGAGGGCCTGCCGGGACGATTCGGCGTCCTCGGGCAGCCCGATTTCCGCGGCACCGAGATGCAGGCTCAGCATCGCCACCTGGTGGCCGATGACGTCGTGGAGGTCTCGTGCGATGCGGAGTCGTTCTTCGGTCACTCGTCGAGTGGCTTCGATCTCGCGGGTGGCGATGGCGCTTTCGGCCCGCTCCTCCAAGATCCACCAGTGGTCTCGATGGATGCGGAGCGCGGCCCCTGTCGCACCTCCCGCTATGGCCGAGAAGAGGGCGGCGGCTCCCACGATCGCGCCGCCACGAAATCCTCCCAACGTCATGAACGCCCCCAGGAAGAACGCCGCCACGATGCCGGTTCCGGCCAGCGGCTGCTTTCCCCTGAGAGTGACCGAGAACAGCACGAGCACCGCCATCATCCACACCGACAGCGGGTCGTGGCCCACCGCCGTGACGGCGAAGGACGCCGCGCTCGTGACGACCAGACCTGCCCACGGCTTCCACCAGGAGAGGGCGACACCGCCACCGGCGAGGAGGACCGAGAGGGCCGTCGGCCCATCCGAGCCCCTCACTACCACTGCCACGATCTGACCGGTGAAGACCAGCGCGGCCACTGCATAGGCGACTCGGTGCAGCGCCTCGGGGCGGCGGACCCACAGCGGTGCTGCGGGCCCGTCCGGACTGTTCTGCGCCTTGACCATGCCCTGATTCTCGTTCACGTGTGCCGCGGCCGTGTACTTCGAACGATGTAGACGGCGGACCTGATTCCGCCGGTGGAGACGGCAGAACTCATTCGATCGAAGCGGATGGCAGAACTACTTCGATCGAAGTACACCGCGCCTGCCGAGACCGCTGAGACTCCTCATCGAGGCGACCGCCTCACATCATCACGATCACAACGGGACACCCGATGACTCAGACCACCGTAACTCCGGACACGACCACGACGGCGCCCTCCGGGCTCCGATCGCTCTACCTGATCCGAGTCGCCTTCTCCCTGATCTGGGTGGCACTCGTCCTCACGACCTCCGCCTCGCTCGTGTCGAGGGACAGGCCCACAGTGATCGCGGCCCTGCTGCTCATCGTCTACCCCCTGTGGGACGTCATCGCCACGCTCCTGGAGCGGCGGATGGCCGCCATCGGCTCCACGAACCGCGTCAGTACGATCAACATGGCCCTTGGCCTCGCCACCACCGCCGGAATGATCATCGCCGTCTTCTCCACCATCGGGACGGCCCTTCTCGTGTTCGGCATCTGGGCCCTCCTTTCCGGAGCGATCCAGCTCGTCGTAGCGATCCGACGCCGGCGCACCGTCGGCGCCCAGTGGCCCATGCTGATCAGCGGCGGACAGTCCGTCCTCGCCGGTGCCACCGTCGCCGCCACGTCCGCCTCGGCGACGAGCGGCCTGTCCACCGTCGCCGGCTACTCGGCCTTCGGTGCCTTCTGGTTCCTTGTCTCCGTCATCGCCCTGAGCGTCCGCGGGCGACGCGACGCCGCCGCCCGCAGCCGCTTGGCGTAGCCCGACCGCTGAGAGCGGCAGGGGAAGAGGCCGTTCAAGATCGGCTAGGCCTTTCGGCCCTCGGCCATCGCGTGGTCCTCCGCCGTCCCCGGTGTGGCCCCGGCGGCGAGTTCGCCCGTGGCCACCTTGCTGTGCCGGCGGCCCCAGCACAGGTAGATCAGCAGTCCGGCCGCCATCCAGCCCAGGAACCGGGCCCAGGTGATCAGCGGCAGATTGCCCACCAGCAGCAGGCACAGCAGCACCGCGACGGCGGGGACGACCGGCACCCACGGGGTGCGGAAGCCGCGTCGCAGATCGGGGCGGGAGCGGCGCAGGTAGACCACGCCGACGCAGACGACGATGAAGGAGGTCAGCATGCCGATGTTGCCCAGCTCGGCGAGGTCCCCGATGGGCAGCACCGCCGTCATGAACGCGACCAGCAGCCCGAGGGTCCAGGTGATCCGGCGCGGGCTGCGGGTGACCGGGTGGACGTGGGAGAACCACTCGGGCAGCAGCCGGTCGCGGCTCATCGCGAGGAAGACCCGGCTCTGCCCGAGCAGCATGATCATCACGACCGTGGTCAGCCCGCAGATCGCGCCGATGCCCACGATCCGCACCGCCCAGTCCGCGCCCGCCGCCTTGAGGGCACCGGTGATGGGGGCGGCGTTGTCCAGCTTGGAGTAGTGCTGCATCCCGGTCACGGTCAGGGCGACGGCGACGTAGAGCACGGCGCAGACGGCGACGGTGGACAGCAGCGCGATGGGCAGGGTGC
The DNA here is from genome assembly GCF_042868035.1 of Streptomyces sp. NPDC007875. Taxonomy (NCBI): domain Bacteria; kingdom Bacillati; phylum Actinomycetota; class Actinomycetes; order Kitasatosporales; family Streptomycetaceae; genus Streptomyces; species Streptomyces sp. NPDC007875. The sequence continues at coordinate 46,530 of NZ_JBIADZ010000029.1, forward strand.
GCTGCGGCCGCTTGGCCTCCTCGGCGTTGCTGGCCATGATGTCGAAGCCGGAGTACGCGCCGAAGACGATCGCGCCGCCGGTCAGGATCCCGGCCATGCCGAACGTGGCGTCCGCGCCAAGACCGGCCCAGCCCAGCAGCGGCTGCTCCCACATGTCGCCGTCGCCGCCCACCGGTTGGGACGCCGGGATGAACGGCGACCAGTTGGCCGCGTCGATGTGCGTCACCCCGATCGCGAGGAAGATGACGATGGCCACGAGCTTGACCACCGTCATCGCCGTGTTGATCCGGGAGGTGGTGCGCACCCCGGAGGCCAGGACGGCGGTGAGCACCAGGATGACCAGCACCGCCGGGATGTTGACGGCGGCGTCCGGGCCGGAGACGGAGGCCGGGAGGTGGAGATCGAAGGTCGCCAGGAAGTCGGTGACGTACTGCGACCAGCCGCTGGCCACCGCGCCCGCGCCCATCGTCATGTCGAGGATCAGGTCCCAGCCGATGAGCCAGGCCACCAGCTCCCCGAGCGAGACATAGGCGAAGGTGTAGGCGCTGCCCGCCACCGGGACGGTGCTGGCGAACTCCATGTAGCACAGCGCGACCAGGGCCGTGGCCACCGCGCCGATGCTGTAGGAGATCGCGATGCTCGGCCCGGCGTAGTTCGCGGCCGCGGTGCCGGTCAGCACGAAGATGCCCGCGCCGATGGTGACGCCGATGCCCATGAGGGTCAGCTGGAGCGGGCCCAGGGCGCGGGCCAGCCGCGTTTCGGGGCTCGCGGCGTCCTCGATGGTGGCTTCGATGGATTTGTTGCGCATGGCGGTGGTCACTCCTTCGCTGGGCCCGTTGCGCGACACGGCGGACGACGACGCCCTGAGCAGGACGGCTGCGCCGTGAGCGGGACGACTACGCCCTGAGCAGCACTCCGGGGAGGCGCTCGGCCAGTCGCTCGTAGTCGGAGACGGTGTTGTAGAGATGGGCCGAGAGCCGCAGGAAGCCCCGGCCATCCCAGGAGGTGATCGCGGTCTCGCAGCCGGTGTCGGCCGCGATCGCGCGCTGCAGCACATGGGAGGCTTCGTGGTCGGCTGCGAGACCGGCGGGCAGCGGGACCAGCCGCATCGCCGGGGCCTCGCTGCCCCCGACGGCGGTCAGGTCCGCGCCCAGGGCGTCGGCCAGCAGCCCCTGGGCCACCTCGGCGAGCTTGGACATCCGCTCCCGGGCGGCGTCCCAGCCGTACGTCTCCTCGATGAACTCCAGCGAGCGCGGCGCCGCGAGCCAGGCGGTGAGGTCCAAGGTGCCCTGGACGTCGAAGCGTTGCGGGAAGGGGTCCGGGGTGCCCCACGAGTCGGTGAGCGGCCACAGGTCCTGGGCGTCGGGCCCGCGCGCGACCAGCGCCGCCGTACCGCGCGGCGCACAGCACCACTTGTGCAGATTCCCGACCCAGAAGTCGGCCGCCCCGGCCAGGCCGACCGGATCGGCCAGCATGCCGGGCGCGTGCGCACCGTCGACCAGGACCTTCGCCCCGACGGCGTGGGCGAGCCGGGCGATCTCCGCCACGGGGAAGAGCCGGGCGGTGGCGGAGGTGATCTGGTCGACGACCACCAGCGCGGTGGCCTCGCTCAGCGCCCCCTCGACGACCGCCGCGATCTCCTCGGCGGTCGCCTCCAGCGGGATGTGCAGCGTCCGCACCCGGGCCCCGGCCCGCTCGGCGGCCCGTGACGTGCCCATCGCCACCGCGCCGTAGGTGTGATCGGTCAGCAGCACCTCGGCGCCGGGCGGCAGGGCAAGGCAGCCCAGTACGGTGCTCACCCCGGCGCTGGCGTTGGCCACCAGGGCGGTGTGATCCGGGGGGACCCGCAGAAACCGCGCCACGGCGGCCCGCGCCCGGCCCACCCGCTCGGGCAGCTCGCGGAACCACGCGTCCGGGTTGGTCTCCATCTCCTCGCGCAGCGCCCGCTGGGCGTCCTGAACGGTGCGCGGCACGGCGCCGAACGAGCCGTGGTTGAGATGGACGACCGAGGGATCGAGTGTCCAGTGCGACGGAGCGGCGGCCATGGGTCCCTTCCTGGTTGACTGAGGGGAGGTGAGCGGGTGGTCCGACGTGAGCGAGTGGTTCGACGACTTGTCCGATGACTTCGTCAAGCCTCCGGGAACCGTAGAGGGATCACGCCAGTCTGACCAGGCCCTTGACGTAAAATGGGCGTAACGAAGTCGGCCGGTAGCATGGAGTCATCTAATGACTCGGCCGGGTGGTCAGGAATGGGTGGCCATGAACGGGTGGCCAGAACCGGGTGGGCAGGAAGGGGTGGCCGGATGGCCGCGACCGATGAGGCGGCGGACGGGCTGCGCGCCATGATCGCGGGGGGTGAGCTGGCGCCCGGCCAGCAGCTCCCCGCCGAGCCCGAACTCTGCGCGCGGCTCGGCGTCTCGCGAGGCTCGCTGCGCGAGGCCGTTCGCTCGCTCGCCGCCCTCGGGATGCTGGAGTCCCGCCACGGCGCCGGCACCTTCGTATCGGCGCTGCGCCCCGGGCAGATGCTGGCCGGGTTCGCCGCCACCGTGGACGTCCTGCCGCTCGATGGGCTGCTGGAGCTGTTCGACGTCCGCCGCCCCCTGGAGGCCCAGGCCGCCGCGCTGGCCGCCGCCCGCGCCGACGAGCAGGTTCTCGCCCGGCTGCGCGAGGTGCAGAAGCGGCTGGCCACCTCCGAGGACGAGGCGGAACGGCATGCGCTGGACCGGGAGTTCCACTCCACCCTCTGCCGGGCCGGCGGCAATGAGGCGCTGGCCGCCCTCGCCGATGTGCTGCGCGCCCGGGGCAGTCACTACAGCATCTACGGCGCCCCCGAGGCCGACACCATCCGGCTGGCCAGCGACCTCGGCCATGAGGCGCTGATCAACGCCGTGGCCGCCCGCGATCCGGCGGCCGCCGCCGCGGCCGCCACCTCGCATCTGTCCCAGACCGAGGTCTGGCTTCGGCGGTACGGCCCGGCCCCGGACGGCGGCCCGGCCCACTGATCAGCGTGTCAGTCGTCGATACCGCTGCGCTCGACGCCCGCGACGATATGGCGCTGGAGGACGAGAAAGACCACCAGCAGCGGCACGATCGACACCGCCGCCGCCACGAACAACTCATGGATGTTGACGGTCTGGGCGGTGGTGAACGTCGAGAGCGCCACCTGCACCGTCCACGCGTCCCGGTCCTGGCCGATGACCAGCGGCCACAGGAAGGAGTTCCAGGCGCCGATGAAGACGATCGTGCCGACCGCCGCGAACACCGGCCGGGAGTTCGGCACCACGACCCGCCAGTACGTGCGCCAGTAGCCAAGACCGTCCACCCGCGCCGCGTCCTCCAGCTCCCGGGGAAACCCGAGGAAGTACTGGCGGAAGATGAACGCCGCGACCGCGCTGAACAGCGTGGGCACCACCAGACCGCGCAGGGTGGACACCCACCCGAGCGAGCTGACCAGAACAAAGCTGGGCACGAAGGTGACCGCCGCCGGGACCATCAAGGTGCCCAGGATCCAGTAGAAGACCACATTGGCGTAGGCGTACGGGATGCGGGCCAGGCCGTATCCGGCGAGCGAGGCCAGCAGCAGGGTGCCCACGGTGGTGAGGACCGCGATCAGCGAGGAGTTGAGCAGCGCGTGCGCCATCGGCACATTCGGGTCGTCGAACAACTCGCGGATGTTGGACCAGTGCAGCTCGCTCGGGAAGAACCGCCACTCCGGCGAGGTGATGTCCGCCTCGCTCGACAGACCGTTGCGCAGCAGGAGATAGAAGGGGATCAGGAAGAGCAGCGCGAGCGCGAGCAGCAGCACCAGCCGCACGGCGCGCCCCACGCCGACGAGGGCGTCCCGGACATCGCGCGTGTTCGGGGGGACGCCCGGGCGAGTGCTTGGGGCATTGCTGGGGCGATTGCCCGGGGAAGCGCCACGGGGAGTGCGCATCAGTCCTCCTTCCGGCCCAGCCCGAACCAGCGGGCCTGCACCACCGTCACCACGGCGATGATCAGCGCCAGGATCACCGCGCCCGCACTGCCCAGGCCCAGGTTCTGCCCCTGGCCCAGCGCCGTGTAGTAGAGGTAGACCAGCGGCGGGCGGGCATACGGCGGATAGCCGCGCGAGTCCGACAGCAGGTTGTAGAACTCGTCGAACGCCTGGAACGCGTTGATCACCAGCAGCAGCACCACCGCGACCGAGGTCGCCCGCAGCTGCGGAAAGGTGATGTACCGGAACACCTGCCACCCCGGCCGCGCCCCGTCCACGGCCGCCGCCTCGTAGAGCCGAGGCGAGATGCGCTGCAGCCCGGCCAGGAACAGCACCATGTAGAACCCCGCCTGCAGCCACAGCCGTACGGTCACGATGACCAGCCAGTACCAGGGCGGGTCTGTGGTCGACAGCCAGGCGATCTGATCGGCGCCGAACCAGTCCAGCACAGTGTTGGCCAGCCCGAAGCGCACCCCGTTGAAGATCGACATCTTCCAGATCAGCGCCGCCACCACATACGAGCACGCCACCGGCAGGAAGAACACCGACCGGAAGAACGCCTGCGCCCAGCGCAGCCGGTTGACCATCAGCGCGAGCGCGAGCGAGAGCACATAGGTCGCCGGGACGATGAACGCCGTGAAGACCAGGAAGGTCACCAGGCTGCCGGTGAACGCGTCGTCGCCCAGCATCGCCGTGTAGTTGTCGAAGCCGACGAAGTCCGTGGGCGACACGGTGTTGTGCGCGTCGAAGAAGCTGAGATACACGCTCCAGGCCAGCGGGACATAGGTGAAGAGGGTCAGCCCCAGGACGAAGGGGCCGACGAATATCCAGAACCACAGATGGCGGTTCTGCGGGCCCAGCAGCTTGCGTGTCAGTGTGGTGGTCAGCGGCCCCCGCATCAGTTCTTCTTCTGCACGCGCCGCAGCTCGGCCTCGGTCTTGCGGACCACCGACCGCAGCTCGCCGTCCGGGTCGGCGCCGCCCTTGATGATCCGGCTCAGCGCGTCCTGGTAGGCCGTCCTGCTCGCCGAGGTCCACAGCAGCGGCTCGGCATGGCCGTGGTCGGTGACGTAGCGCACCGCCTCACCGGCCGCGCCCTGCCGCAGCTTGGCCGCCTTCGTGGCCAGCGAGATCCGGGCGGGGATGTGGAAGCCGTAGCGGAGCGCGAAGTCCTCCTGGTAGTTGGTCCGCTCCACCCACAGCCACTTCACGTACGCCTTCGCCACCGCCTTGTGCCGGGACCGGGCGCTGACCGCCGCCCCGTACGCGCCGACCGGCACCGCGGGCGCGCCGTGCGCCCCGTCCTGCGGGAAGGGCAGCACCCCGAAGTCGTCCCCCAGCGCCTTCCTCACCTGCGGCAGCGCCCACAGCCCGGACCACTGCATGGCGGTGAGCCCCTGGGTGAACGCGGCCGGATCCGACCAGTCGGAGGGTGCCCCGAGCAGCAGCGACTTCTCGGCGTAGAGCTGACGCAGCTTGCCGAGCGTCCGGGCGGCGGCCGGGTCGTCGAAGCCGACCTTGCCGTCCTCGGTGACCAGCGTGAGCCCGGCGGCGTTGAGCGGGGTGCCGCCGAGGACGCCGGGCCCGCCGTCGTTGCCCAGGAAGAGCCCCTTGACGTCCCTGGTGGTGAGCTTCTTCGCCGCGTCGATCAGCGCGTCGAGGGAGCGCGGCGGCTCCACCCCGGCGTCCTCCAGCATGCTCTTGCGGTAGTAGAACAACTGGGTGTCGATGACCTGCGGAATGGCCCAGATCTTGCCCTGATACGTCTTCGGGGCGAGCACGGCCGGGTTGAAGTCGTCCTTGGCCTCGCTGAGGAGATCGGTGAGGTCGACCACCTGACCGCCCTGGATCTGGTCCAGCGTCGGGCCGTTGACCTCGAAGACATCCGGGCCGGACTTCGTGAGCAGCGCGGCGGCGGTCTGCTGGTCGTAGGCGCCCGGCCGCCACTGCACCTGGACGTTGGCCTGGTCGAACGCGTCGGCGTAGCGCCTGACGGCCTGTTCGGTGCCGGGCTCGCCGTACTGGTGGTACCACTGCTCGATCACGGGCTGGCCGGCGTGGTCCTCGCCGTCCCGCCCGGTGTTCGACCCGCAGGCGGAGGCCAGCGCCCCCGTCAGGGCCAGCCCTCCGCCCGCACCCAGCAGCCTTCGGCGACTCATGGACATTGGCGTGCGCCCCCTCGTCTCCCGGTCTCCTTACGACCCAACGATCAACGATGGAGGCGGATTACGACAGAGGTGTTGCGAAGGGATGTCACTTTTCGGTATCGGAATGTGACGCTGAGTCGACGCCGGTGCCGGCGTCGAGTTCGTCGAAGACGCGCTGGGCGGTGGCGAAGGCCGAGTTGGCCGCCGGGACACCGCAGTAGATCGCGGACTGCAGCAGCACCTCGCCGATCTCCTCCCGGGTCAGCCCGTTGGTGAGCGCGGCCCGGATGTGCATGGCCAGCTCGGCGTCATGGCCGTGGGCGATCAGCGCGGTGAGGGTGATACAGCTGCGGGTCCGCCGGTCCAGACGGTCGCCGGCCCAGATCTCGCCCCATGCGTAGCGGGTGATGAAGTCCTGGAAGCGGGCGGTGAACGGGGTCGTCCGGGCCACCGCGCGATCCACATGCGCGTCCCCGAGGACGGCCCGGCGCACCGCCATCCCGGCGGCGTGGCGGGAGGCGTCGTCACCCGGCCGCGCCGGCGCTGTGCTGGTGAGGTGGGCGAGCAGCGCCGCAGTCACCGGCTCCGGGCGCTCGACCCCCGCCAGATGGGCCGCCCCGGCGATCTCCAGCAGACTCGCGCCGGGCACCGCGTCCGCGATCCGGCGGGCGTGCGCGGGCGGGGTCGCGGGGTCGTCGCGACCGGCCACGACGAGGGTGGGTGCCGTGATCTTCTCCAGGTCGGCCGTCATGTCGTACGCCGCGAGAACGTCGCAGCAGGCGGCGTAGCCCGCCCGGTCCGTGGCGCGCAGATCCTCGATCAGCGCGGCGCCGGCGGGCGACTGGGCGAAGCGGTGCGAGAACCACGTGCCCGGACGGCTCGCCACCATCGCCTCCGTCCCCTCGGCCCGTACCAGTGCGGCCCGCTCACGCCAGACGGCGGGGTCCCCGAAGCGGGCCGAGGAGCAGACGACGGAGAGACAGCCGACCCGGTCGGGGTGGTGGGCGGCGAGGTGCAGCCCGACCGCGCCGCCGATCGAGATGCCCGCGTACGCGAACCGCTCCCACCCCTGATCGTCGGCGAGCCGCAGCACGAGGGCGGCGAGCGCGTCGATGGTGGCCGAGCCGTCGGAAGGCAACAGCGCGGCGGGGGAGCCGCCGTGGCCTGGCAGATCCCAGCGCAGGACCCGGTGTTCACGGGCGAGCGCGCGAAGCTGCGGCTCCCAGACGGCGAGGGAGGTGCCGATGGAGGGGCCGAGGATGAGGGGCGGGGCGGTGGGGGGGCCGGTGAGGTCGTGGTGCAGTCGGTTGTCGCTCACGTGTTGCTCCGGTCGGTGGGTGTGTGCGGGTGCGTGGGCGGCTGCGGCGGGGTGGGGAAGTGCCGCCGGAGGCGTTTCGCATCGCGCCCCAGCGCACGGTCGACCAGGCCCGGGGCCGCACCCAGGTACGTGCCCGGGTCCGCCAGCTCGCGCAGACGGTCCGGCGGCAGCGCACCCGCCAGCGCCTCGGCCAGCCCCACGCCCCCCTCCGCGACGCGCCGCGACGCCTCGGTCAGCAGTTCCTTCGCACGGGCGCGGCCGACCACCTCCGCCAGCTCGGCCGCGATCCGCTCGCTCACGACCAGACCATCCGTCAGCCGCAGATGCTCGGCCATCCGCTCGGAAAACACCTTCAGACCGGACGTCAGCTCCGCCGCGTCCCGGGCGGAGCCCCCCGCGAGCCGCAAGAGCTCCCGTAGCGTCTGCCACTCGGCGTGCCAGGCCCCGCCCGGCCGTTCGTCCTCCGCGGCCAGCGCACCCAGCAGGGTGGCGGCGAGCCCCGGGGCCTGACGGGCGGCAGCGGCCATCAGCGTGGCGCGTACGGGGTTCGATTTATGCGGCATCGCCGACGATCCGCCACCCGCCCCCTCGGCCACCTCGCCGATCTCCGTCCGCGAGAGCACCAGCACATCCGCCGCCACCTTCCCCAGCGCCCCCACGGTGAAGGCGAGCGCCGAGCCCAGGTCGGCGACGGGGGTGCGCAGGGTGTGCCAGGGCAGATCGGGTTCGGCCAGCCCGGTCGCCTCGGCGAAGCGCGCCAGCAGCCCGACCCCCTCCCCGAAGGACGCCAACGTGCCTGCCGCACCGCCCAGTTGGGCGGGTGGCCGCAGCGCCGCGAGCCGGTCACGGGCGTCCAGGACCAGCGCCCGCCAGCCCGCCGCCTTCAGCCCGAAGGTGGTGGGCACGGCGTGCTGGGTCAGGGTACGGCCGGGCATCGGGGTGTCGCGATGCGCGGCGGCGAGCCGCGCCAGCTCCGCCGCCGTACGGTCCAGATCGGCCACGATCAGCGGCAGCGCACGCGAGGCCACCAGCATCGTGGCCGTGTCCACGATGTCCTGGCTGGTCGCGCCCCGGTGGACATACGGCGCGGCCTCGCCGTCCGTATCGGCCACCGCCGCCGTGAGATCGGCGACCAGCGGGATGACCGGGTTGCCCCCGGAGCGGGCGCGCACTGCCAGATCGCGTACGTCGTACAGCTCGACGCGGGCCGCGCCCGCCACCGCCTCCGCCGCCCCGGACGGCGCCACCACGCGCGCCAGCGCGGCCTCCGCGTCCAGCATGGCCTGCACAAACGCGGTGTCGCCCGTGACGGCCTCCACCGCGGACCCGGCCCGCACCGGGGACAGCAGCCCCACGTCATGGCTGTCCGAAGGACGAGAACTACCGGAACTCAAGGAAGACCGTCTCCCCTTCGCCCTGCAAGCGGATGTCGAAGCGATACGTCCCCGGCGGGGGCCCCGCCGTCGCCACCAGCGTCTCGCGGCGCGCCGGATCCAGCGAGGCGAGCAGCGGGTCGGCGGCGTTGGCCTCCGCGTTCCCGGGGAAGTACACCCGGGTGAAGAGGTGGTGCAGCAACCCCCGGGCGTGGACGCACACGCTGATGTACGGGGCGGCGGGCGCGGCCGGGCCGCCCGGCGGCAGCGTACGGGCCGTCCAGTGGCCGTCCGCGTCGGTGGCGATCCGGCCGAAGCCGGTGAAGTCCACGCCGTTGCGCCCGAGGAATCCGCCGGTCACCGGGTCGCGCCGCATGGACCCGCCCGCGCCGGTGAGGGAGCCGTCCGGGCCGGCCTGCCACAGCTCGAGCAGCGCGTCCGGGACGGGCGCTCCCTCGCCGTCGTAGACGTAGCCGTGGAGCGTGATGGCGCCGGGGTGGCCCGCGGGGGCCATCTCGCCGCCGTCGGGGAAGGGCAGGGCGTAGCCGTAGAAGGGGCCCACGGTGTGGGAGGGGGTGGGCGCGAGCCTTTCCTCCGGTGTAAGCCCCTGCTCGGGCGCGAGCCCCTTCTGCGGTGCGAGCCCCTGCTCGGGCACGAGCCCCTCGGCCATCAGCGCCCCTCCTCGATCCAGGTGGCGGACGGCCCGTCCAGCACGATGTCCCAGCGGTAGCCCAGCGACCACTCCGGCTGTGACAGCGCGTGGTCGTACGCCGCGACCAGCCGCCCCCGCGCCGACGGGTCCGTCACCGACTGCAGGATCGGGTCGTAGACGAAGAGCGGATCGCCGGGGAAGTACATCTGGGTGACCAGGCGCTGGGTGAACGCCGAGCCGAAGACGGAGAAGTGCAGATGCGCGGGGCGCCACGCGTTCTCGTGGTTGCGCCACGGATAGGCACCCGGCTTGATGGTGGTGAAGCGGTACGAACCGTCGTCGCCGGTCAACGTCCGCCCCACACCGGTGAAGTTGGGGTCGAGCGGCGCGGGGTGCTGATCGCGCAGATGGGCGTAGCGGCCCGACGCGTTGGCCTGCCACAGCTCGATGAGCTGTCCCCGGACGGGGCGGCCCCGGCTGTCCAGGAGCCGTCCGGAGACGGTGATGCGCTCGCCGAGCGGTTCGCCCTGGTGCTGTGCCGTGAGGTCGTTGTCGATCGCGGTGATGTCGGTGTGGCCGAAGACGGGGGTGTGCAGTTCCACGGTCTCCGGGTCGCCGTGGACCGCGACCAGCGGCTGTTTGGGGTGGCGCAGCACACTGCTGCGGTACGGGGGGAAGTCGCGCGGCGGATGGTCGGCGGCGGGCGCCCCTTCGGCGCGCGCCGTGTCGTACGACTCCCGTATGTGCGCGAGTTCGCGGTCGATGTCGGACTGGGTGAGAGCCATGTCTGCTGTCAGCCTTACCTTTCAGCCTTTCCAGCCGTGCCGTTCCGGTCCGGATTACCTCTCCAGGACGAGGGCGAGGCCCTGTCCGACGCCGATGCACAAGGTGGCCAGGCCCGTTCCCGAGCCGCGGGCGGCGAGCTGATGGGCGACGGCCCCGGCGAGCCGGGCCCCGGAGGCGCCGAGCGGATGGCCGATGGCGATGGCGCCGCCGCGCGGGTTGACGATCGCGGGGTCGAAGCCGGGGTCCTGACCGGACCATTCGGCGAGGCAGCCCAGCACCTGCGCGGCGAACGCCTCGTTGAGTTCGAGGGTGGCCAGATCGGCGAAGGAGCGGCCCGCCTTGGCCAGCGCGCGGCGTACGGCCTCGACCGGGCCGAGTCCGAAGTACTGCGGCTCGATACCGGTGACGGCGGAGGCGCCGATCCGGGCCAGGGGCTCCCGCCCGGTGGCCTTCAGCCCCTCCTCGTCGACGAGGAGCAGCGCGGCCGCGCCGTCGTTGAGGGGCGAGGAGTTGCCCGCGGTGACGGTGCCGCCGGGCTTGCGGAAGGCGGGCTTGAGCTTGGCCAGGGCCTCGGTCGAGGTGGTGTCGCGGATGGACTCGTCGCGGACGAGCTCGCTGTCCGGATACGCCAGCACCTCGGCGTCGTACGCCCCGTCCTTCCACGCCCGCGCCGCCTTCTCATGGCTGCTGAACGCGAACGCGTCCTGCGCCTCGCGGCTGATGGCGTGCTTGTCGGCGATCAGCTCGGCGCCCTCGCCGAGGGCGACGGTCCACTCCGGCGGCATGTCCGGGTTGGTCATCCGCCAGCCGAGGGTCGTGGAGTACATCTGCTGATGCCCGGCGGGGAAGGCGCGTTCGGGCTTGGGCAGCACCCAGGGGGCGCGGCTCATCGACTCCACCCCGCCCGCCAGGGCGATATGCGCATCGCCGACCGCGATCGCGCGGGCGGCCTGCAGTACGGCCTCCAGGCCCGAGGCGCACAGCCGGTTGACGGTCGCGCCGGGGACGGTGACGGGCAGCCCGGCCAGCAGTACGGCCATGCGGGCGACATCGCGGTTGTCCTCGCCCGCGCCGTTGGCGTTGCCGAAGTAGACGTCGTCGATGCGTGCCGGGTCGAGGTCGGGGGTGCGGGCGAGCAGGCCGCGCACCACATGGGCGGCCAGATCGTCGGGGCGCACTCCGGCCAGCGCGCCGCCGTATTTGCCGACGGGGGTGCGGACGGCGTCGACGATATAGACGTCACGCAAGGGGGTCATCGGGTCTCCTTCCCGGGCTTCCCGGCGGCTCCGGGCTCCTCGGCCGCTCCGGGCTCTCCGGCGGCTCCGGGCTTCTCGGCCGCTCCGGACTCTCCGCCCGCCCCGGGCTTCCCGGCGGCCTTGAGGGCGCGCAGCGCCGCCAGCTCGTCGGGGGTGGGTGGCTCGGTGGTGCCCACGGTGTCGGCGACGGTCAGATCCCAGCCGGTGGCGGCCCGCACCTGCTCCACGGTGACGCCCGGGTGCAGTTCGGTGAGCACCAGCTCGGCGGTGGCCGGGTCGGGGCGGAGCACTCCGAGGTCCGTGATCACGGCGACGGGGCCGGCGCCCGGCATGCCGAGCTTCTTACGGTCGCCGGGGCCGCTGCCGTGGCCCAGGGTCGTCACGAAGTCCAGCCTTCGCACGAAGTTGCGGGTGGAGTGGCGCAGCACCATCAGCACCTTGCCGCAGTTGGAGGCGATCTCGGGGGCGCCGCCCGCGCCGGGGAGACGGCCCTCGGGCTTGTCCGGGCCGCGGTCGACGATGGTGGTGTTGATGTTGGCGTAGCGGTCGACCTGGGCGGCGCCGAGGAAGCCGACGTCGATCCGGCCGCCCTGCAGCCAGTAGTTGAACACCTCCGGCACCGGGATCACCGCGTCGGCGGTGTCGGCGAGTTCGCCGTCGCCGATGGACAGCGGGAGCCGGGTGGGCTTGGAGCCGATGGTGCCGGACTCGTAGATGAGGACGAGGCCGGGGTTGACGGTGGCGCGGGCGAGGTTGGCGGCGGTGCTGGGGAGGCCGATGCCGACGAAGCAGGTGGTGGCGTCGGCGAGCGCGCGGGCGGCGTTGACCTCCATCAGCTCGTCGCTGGTGAACCCGGTCGTGCCGGCGGGTGTCGCGGTCATCGGGTGAGAGCTCCCTCGGTGGTGCGCACGTTCTCGTCGATCCACTTGGTGAACGCCTCGCGGTCGCGGGCGATCGGGTCCCATGCCTGGTAGAAGGCGTTGTCGCGGGTCGAATACCCGGCGGCGTAGGAGGGGTGGGCACCGCCGGGGACGACGGAGACCGCGTCGATCACCCAGGTCGGCAGCACGATCCCGCCGGGGCGTGGCGTCAGTTCCTCGACGATCTCCTCCACGGTCACCAGCACCCGCTCCGCCGCGAGCGCCGCCTCCTTCTGCACGCCCGTCAGCCCCCACAGCTGCACATTGCCGGCGCGGTCGGCCTGCTGCGCGTGGATGACGGTGACGTCGGGGTTGAGCGCCGCGACGGCGGCCAGCTCCTCCCCGGTGAAGGGGCAGACGACGGTGGAGACGGTGTCCGTACGGGTCGGGATGTCGCTGCCGCGATAGCCGCGCAACACGGCGAACGGCAGCTTGGAGGCGCCCGCCACATAGCGGTTCGCCATGCCCGCGTGGCTGTGCTCGTCCAGCTCCAGCGGCCGCGGCCAGCCGTTCTCGACGGCGTCGCGGAAGCGGTGCAGCGAGCCGACGCCGGGGTTGCCACCCCAGGAGAACACCAGCTTGCGGACGAGTCCGGCGCCGATGAGCTGGTCGTAGATGACGTCCGGAGTCATCCGGACGAGGGTCAGGTCGGTGATGCCCTGGCGAATGACCTCGTGCGCGGCGGCGTACGGGATCAGGTGCGTGAAGCCCTCCATCGCGATGGTGTCCCCGTCGTGGACGAGGTCCGCCACGGCGTCCTGCAGGCTTCGGATGTCGGCCATCGTCACTCCGCTCAGTCCGCGGTCAGGATGCTCAAATAATCAGTGTGCTGACTAATGTGGTATCGGGCCGCACGCTGCCATTGGCTGGTGCGCTCGTCAAGAGAGTCTAGGGTGAATGTCGGGCTCTCGACATGGGGTCTTCCACAGGGCAGAATCACTCAGTACACGGACTAATGGCGTAGTGGGAAGGCCGGGAGGGCACGGCATGGGCGGCGCGGTGGATCTGAACACGCACCCCGGGCATCTGGCCCGCCGCTTCCAGCAGGCGCACTCCCTGCTGTGGGGCGCGATGGTCTCCGAGGAGATCACCTCGCCGCAGTTCGCGGTGGTCAACGCACTGACGGAGAAGCCCGAGATAGACCAGCGGACGTTGAGCGAACACGTCCACCTCGACCGCTCCACCATCGCCGACCTAGTCGCCCGGCTGGCCCGCCGCGGCCTGCTGGAGCGGGTCCGCGACCCGAACGACGGCCGCCGCAACGTCCTGCGCCTGACGGAGGAGGGGGCCAGGATCCACCGGAAACTGGTCACGCGGACGGCCCGGATGAACCGGGTCTTCCTGTCCCCGCTGGACGAGACGGAGCGGGAAACGCTGCTGCGGCTGATCGCCCGGGTCACGGACGCGGCGGAGGAGCTGCGCGCGTAGGCGTGCGAGGCGCGCGTAGGCGTGCGAGGCGTGCGACGCGCGAAGGCGCGCAAAGGACGGCGCGCTCGGGTGCCCGCTTCGGCCGTCCGCTGCCGGATCGCGCAGCGCGTATTGAGTGGCGGGACCTAAGGGGCCGACGGCCTCGTCCCGATCACCACCGTCGCCTCCCGCTCCCCGCACTCGGCCAGCCGCGAATCCAGCCCGTCGCCGGCGGCGATGGCCAGAGCCGAGGCCGCCTGCCGCCCGCTCGTCTCGAACAGCAGCGAGCCCCCCGGGGCCAGCCACCGGCCCGCCTCGGCAGTCACCCGGCGCAGGACATCGAGCCCGTCCACGCCCCCGTCCAGCGCCACCCGCGCCTCGTGCACCCGGGCCTCCGGCGGCAGCAGCCCGACCTCTTCGGTCGGCACATACGGGACATTGGCCAGCAGGACGTCGACCCGGCCGCGCAGCGCGGCGGGCAGCGGCTCGTAGAGATCACCTTCGTAGACCGTGCCGCCCACGGGCTCGACATTGCGCCGCGCGCAGGCCACCGCGACGGGGTCGATATCGGCCGCGTACAGCTCCACCTCGCCCAGGGCCGAGGCCAGCGCGGCGCCCAGCGCGCCCGAGCCACAGCACAGATCGACCACGACGGCCCCGGGCCGGACCAGCGCCTCGGCCTGATCGACCAGGAATTCGGTGCGCCGGCGCGGCACGAAGACCCCGGCGTCGACGGATATCCGAAGCCCCCGGAACTCCGCCCAGCCGAGCACATGCTCCAGCGGAAGCCCAGCCGCGCGCCGGTCCACCATGGCGCTGAGTCCGGCCGGGGTACGAGCCGTGGCGAGGATCAACCGCGCCTCGTCCTCGGCGAACACGCACCCGGCGGCGCGGAGCCTGGTGACGACGGCGGAAAAGGTGGTGAGTGAAGGTGAAGCCGACATGGGGCCTGGAAAGCCTTTCGGGAGGTCTCAGGGCGCTCCCGGCGGTCAGCTATGCCGCGTACGTCGCGGCGACCACTCGGCCGTCACGGGCGAGCACCCAGCCTGAACTGGCGTTGATGGGTCTCACCTCCTCGGTGCGTACGGGTGACGGCCACATTACTCGATACGCCGGAGCCGCGAGGGCTCACGAGCCGACCGTCCGCCGTGCCTGACCGATCAGACCCCGGGCGCCGGCGAGATCGGCTGTCCGCGGCCGCTGACGTGAATCAGTTCGCGAGCGCCTCGTACCGCACCCCCGTCAGCCGCTCGGACGCCGCCCACAGTCCCCGCCCCGCCGTGTCGCTGCGCGTCCACTTGGCGCGCGCCGAGCGGACGGGGGAGCCGCGCCACATCCCCTGGAACGGTGGGCCGAAGAAGTCGTCCTGGCGGACGTCCGGGCCGGTGGCCGCGTACAGGGTGGGGAGGGCGCCCTGGTCCGGGCTCTGGGCGAAGTAGCGGTTGCCGATTTCCATGAATCGCTCGGCTGCCCGGCGGCCCTCCATCTTCGGGGCGGCGGTCTGGAGGTTGGTCGAGGCGTAGCCGGGGTGTGCGGCGGCCGCCACCAGGCGGGCGTTCGTCGCGCGCAGGCGGCGGGACAGCTCGTGGATGAAGAGGAGATTGGCGGACTTGGAGCGGGCGTAGGCGGTCCAACGGCGGTATCCGCGCTCCATGTTCAGGTCGCGTGGGTCGACCGTCCCCAGCATGTGCATAAAGCTGGACACGCTGACCACCCGCGCCCCCGGCCCCGCCTCCAGCAGCTTCGGCAGCAACAGCCCGGTCAGCGCGAAGTGCCCCAGGTGGTTGACGCCGAACTGCATCTCGAAGCCATCGGCGGTGCTGCGGCGCGGGAGGGCCATCACGCCCGCGTTGTTGATGAGCAGATCGAGCCGGTCGCCCGTGTGCTCGGCCGCGAAGGCCCGTACGGACTTCAGATCCGCGAGGTCCAGTGGCGCGACCCGCACATACGCGCCGGGCGCCTGCGCCCGGATCCGCTGCGCGGCCTCGGCCCCGCGCGCCTCGCTGCGGCACGCGAGCACCACCTGCGCGCCGCGCCGTGCCAACTCCCGGGCGGTGATGAAGCCGAGACCGCTGTTGGCGCCTGTCACCACGGCGGTACGGCCGGTCTGATCGGGGATGTCGCTCGCGGTCCAGCCCTTCATCAAGCGCTCCTTCGCGGTGTGCGCTACGCGCCGGTAGCCCCTGTCTCCGGCGACAGCCTAAGGGCGGAGTGGTGAAGGTGCGAGGCGCGTGGATCGGCCTGCGCAGCCATACCTCCTTGGGCGGGCGGTGGACCGCGGCTCAACTTGGCCGGCTCATGCGGGAGCGATGTCCATGTCCATGAGCGGGGCGTACTGCTGCCCGGCGTAGCAGTCGGTGTCGCGGAGGCCGCCTTGGACGGTCGGGCGGGGGAGGGAGACCTTGACGGCGAGGGCGAGGGGGTGGTTGACGACGAGGATCTGGTCGGGGTCGGCGTCGTAGAGGGTGGCGAAGAGGCCGGGGTTGAGGAAGCCGGTGGCGACGAGGGCGTCGTAGGCGGCCTGGTCGTGACACATGAAGTCGAAGGTGAGGGTGAAGGGGCCGGCGTTCTTGGAGCGGACCAGGGAGCAGTAGTCGAGCAGGGTGGTCATGGGTTACAGCTCCTCGGTGGTGGTGCGGAAGAGTTCGGTGGGGGCGACGGCTGTGGCGACGTGGTTGAGGGTGAAGCGATAGAGCGGGCCCCTGTCCGTCTCGGGCGGGGAGTAGGGGTAGGCGAGGGTGGAGACCAGGCCGTCGTACTCGGCGACCGGCAGGTGGCTGCTGGCGTGGGCGACGAACGTGGCGATGGCGTGGGCGGTCGCCTGGTCGGGCGCGGTGACGGTGATGAGCACGCCGAGCTCGCGGGGGGCGAGCAGGTCGGGTTCGCTGCCGTCGAGGACCGCGCCGGCGCCGTAGAGGCGGTAGTCGATGTCGACGTCGGCGGGGTCGACCGCTCCGCCGAAGACGTCGAGGATCTTCGCTTCGAAGTACTCCTTGGCCATCGGCACCAGCTTGGGCAGGGTGTCGATGACGACGCGGTCGCGTACGCCGCCGAAGATGACGGTCTGGTAGCCGATGAGTTCGGCGCCCTCGAGCTTGTTGGTGTAGCCGTCGGCCGGCAGGTAGCGGGCGCCGCGGACGCGGACGGTCCGCTCGTCGACCGCCTCGTAGGTGGCCTCGGTGGTGTCGAGTACACCGGAGGGTTCGGCGACACGGTACGGGTCGGCGTTCTCGTACAGCGTGTGGGCGGCGACGGAGCGGGGAGCCAGGCGGGTGCCGTCGGCGAGGGTGGTGACGTCGAAGTGGTCCTCGCGCAACGTGACGAGCAGACCATTGGCGGACGGGGGGATCGCGCAGGCGGCACCGCATTCGATGGTCTTGGCCAGGTGCCAGGTCAGGCCCGGGTCGGCGCCCCGCAGGTGTGGGACGGCGGCGAACAGGGCGGTGTCGCTGGCCCGTCCGGCGAGGATCACGTCGCAGCCGTCGCGCAGGGCTTCCTGGATGGGTTCGACGCCCATCATGGCGACGGTGTGGCTGCGGTCGAACAGGTCGCGGTCGATGGCGGGCGCGTGGGGAAGCGGCCGGATCCTGCCCGCGTCGTACAGGTCCCGCAGGCGCTGGGCGGGCTGGTCGGAGTAGATCAGGCCGAGCTTGAAGCTCAGGTTCTCCTCCGCGGCGATGGAGCGGGCGATGTCGGCGACCCAGTCGACACCGGCGTCGCGGCCCGAGGTGCCGCAGGAGCCGATGATCAGCGGCACACCGAGCTCGTCGCGGGCCCTGAGCAGCAGGCGCAGGTCGCGGGTGACGGCCTGGGCGGACAGCTTCGGGGTGCCCGAGCCCAGGGCGGCGGGGCCGGAGTCGGTGGAGCCGGCGTCGCAGGCGATCACGTCCGGCAGGGCGGCGACACCGCGGGCGAAGGCGTCGGCGTCGAACCCGGCGCCGAGCGCGCCGGTCGGGGCCAGGATGCGGAGTTCCATGAAAGTGGTGCCTTTCGTCGTGCGGGTCATCGTGCGGGAAGAGGGAAGGTCGGCCGGTCAGGCGGCGGCGTGGTCGGCGGCGCGGTCGGGGGCGCGGCGGGCCAGGCGGGTGAAGACGAGGAAGGTGACGCCGGCGAACACCGCGGCGTTCAGGTGCATATAGCGCCAGTGGGTCAGATCGATCGTGGTGCCGAGGATCGCCGGGCCCAGCGCCATCCCGGACGCCGAGGCGATCGTGTACAGCGTGGTGTAGGTGCCCAGCACCTTCTGGGTCGGTGCCAGGTTCCAGAGCGCGACCAGCGCGTTGACCGCGAACGAGGTGTACCCGAGCGAGCAGAGCACCATCGAGGTGATCGTGCCGGGTACGGTCGGCACCGTGAACCCGAGGAGCAGGCCCGCGATGAACAGTCCGACGCCGTACCGCATCGCGCGCAGCTGCCCGAGCCGGTTGGAGGCGTACGCGATCGGCAGCACGCAGATCAGGAACGCGACCGCACCCGGCAGGGCCAGGCCGGCCGCCTCGCCGCGGGTCAGGCCGAGCACCTGCGTGCCGTAGGGGGTCATGAGCGAGCGCAGCGCGGACCACATGCCGGCGAAGCAGAAGATGCCGACCATCAGCAGCAGGGTCGGGCTGGACGGCGAGCGCAGCGCGTCCTTCAGCACCGCCCACGGGGAGGCGAACTCCCGCTCGGGGGCGGCCTTATCCTCCTCGTCCTCCGGCAGCAGCACGTCGGTGTGACGGCGGCCGAGGAACGCCCACGACAGCCCCAGCATGATCAGCATCAGCAGCGGGGGTATGGCGAACGCGAGGCGCAGGGACCGGTCGACGACGAGAAGGCTGATCAGGGAGGACACGACGATGGTCAGGCTGACGCCGGCCTTGATGAAGCCCTGCGCCTTGCTGCGGTTGGACGGCGCGACGTAGTCGGACACCAGGGTCTCGGTAACGCCCTTGAACGCGTTGGCGATCGCGGCGAAACCGACCACGCACACCAACAGGGTGGGAAGGTTCGTCGCCCAGGGGATGAGGACGAACGGCACGGTCGCGGCCGCGGCGCCGATCAGCACGATCGGCCACCGGCCGGTGCGGCGGCGGGCGAGCTTGTCGGAGAGGAACCCGACCGACGGCTGCGTGAAGATGCCCCAGGAGTGGTCCAACCCCATGATCAGGCCGACCACGCCCGCGGAGCTGAAGTAGTGCCGCAACTGCTCGGGAACCTGGGTGTCGTAGAAGTTCCACACCGCTTCCTGCGCGAAGACGGCGAGGGTCACCCACAGCACGGCGCTGCGGTTCATATGGTCGCCGGGTGCCGGGCGGGGAAGGGTGCTCACCGCGGCGGTCGGGGAGGTGGGGGGAGTTTCGGGCATCGCGAAGGCTCCTGTGCTACATGCTATAGCAAATGGGGGAGGGGTCTGCCTGCCGGAGCGCATCCTGCGCGCCCAGTGGCGGGCAGGCGGCCTTGGGGCCGGCCGCTGGAGACTTGGGGTCGGCTGCCGGAGCTCGGGGATCAGCCCCGCCCCCGGGGCTTGGGGTCAGTTGCCGGAGAGCTGAACGAGCGCGGCGCGGTGGTGCCGCGCGGCGAGCTCCTCGGCGCGATCCTCGTCTCGTTCGAGGAGGGCGTCCAGGAGCCGGCGGTGCTCGGCGTAACGGGCGCGGAACGCCTCGGCGTGCTCGGGTGCGAGCTTCATGGTGAGGTCGAGCCGCTCCTCGTGGCTGAAGGCCCTCGCCTGGCCGAGCAGGCCCTCCAGGACGGGGTTGCCCACGCACGACTCGACCTGGCGATGGAAGAGCCGCAGCTTGTGGAAGACGGCCGCGAGCTGCTCGGACACATCGGCGTCCAACCCCTGCTCGGCGACGGTCTGTTCGATGCCGGCGGTGATCTGGTCGGTCTGGGCCAGCAAGGCGACCAGGTCGGTGAGTTGCTGAGCGGTGGCGTTACGGGCGGCGAGGCGGGCCATCAGGGCGGACAGCCGCACCTCGGCCTCGACGATCTCGGAGCGGGCGGCCGAGGAGTGGTCGGCGATCCGCAGGGCCCGGGGGCCGACGCGCTCGACGACCTTCTCGTGCACCAGCTGGCGCAGCGCCTCGCGGACGGGGGTGGGGCTCACTCCGAGCCGGGCGGCGAGATCGCGCTCGGTGATCTTCTCGCCCGGCCGCAGGACGCCCTCACGGATCGCGTCCCTCAGCCGCCGGTATGCCTGGTCGGCCAGCGATACGGTCTCCACGGGGCCGAGGGCGTCAGTGCTCATGGCAGTAAGAGTGCATTCTGCTATAGCAAATAGTCAAGAGGGCGAGCGGTAGATGGTCGGCCTCATGAGCGATGATCTCGCCATGGCGTATTCGACGGGGGAGGACGGGGGGCGTCCGATGGCGACCGGTGCGTGGACGGCTGTGGATGACCGACGCGTGGTGCCCGCGCTGGGCGGGCTCATCGACGGCACGGGGATGTGGCGGCCCGGGGCGCTGGCCTGTATCGAGCGGACCGGCAGCTTTCTGACCGGGACGTGGGATCCGCCGGGCGCCGAGGGCGAGGGCGAGGACGGCCCCGGGGTCGCCGGGGAAGGGTCGTGGCTGCGGTTCATCGGGCGGATCGGGGCCGTGGCGCTCCGGGCCGCCGTCGCGTCCACGCGTCCTGAGCGGCGCGAGCGGCTGCTGGCGCTGCTGGAGATGTGGGCGGAGAGCCCGTTCGCCGATCCGGCCGCCCGGCTGCGCACCGGGATCGTGGTCACCGAGCGGGCGGCGGTGCGGGATGAGCGCGGGGCGGCCGTCAGCGTGGGGTGGGGCCGTGAGGGGCGGCGAAAGTTCGTCGAGCTGCGGAGGGGGGACGCGGAGCCGCCGAGGCTGGGGGAGATCGAGGAGGCGCAGGAGGCACCGCGCGGCTGGGGGAGCCCCGCGCAACTGCGGCGGCTGGTGACGCTGGTGCGGGAGCGGGGGCCCGCGCCGTGGGACAAGGAGGCCGTGGCCCTGCTGCGGGAGCGTACGGGCATGGGGCGCCCCGCCGCGTCCCTCGCGCTCGCCGGGCTCCTGGAGCGGATGTACGTCCCGTTCCTGGACGCCGATGAGCGGGCGACGCTGCGGCTGAAGGTCGCCGAGGCCGAGGACGGCGCGTCCGAACTGGCCCGGCTGACCACGCTGGAGCGGCTGGAGCTGCTGGCCGACGTGCTGCCCGAGGACCCGGCCGAGCTATGGGAGCCGGCCGGGATGCGGGGAGTCGCGGAGCGGCTCGCCGAGGCGTGGCAGGCGCGGCGCGGCCGGCGGACCGTGGTGCCCGAGCGCACGCTCAACGCGGTCGTCGAGCTTCAGCTGCTCCGCGTATCGGCGGCCGAGTTCTGCGCGGCGTTCACCCAGCCCGCCGCCGAACCCGGGCTCAGTGCGCCCCTCGACACCTGGATCAAGAACAGCGAGCACGGCCCGCTGCTCACCGACGCCCGGTGGGACATCATGAGGTTCCAGGACCGCCTGCACTCCGTCGTGCCGCATCTGTCGTGGGTCTACGCCGAGCTTCCCACCGGCGACCCGGTCCGTGAGGGTGTGCCCGGCCTGGTGCGGCTGCTCCTCGAGCGCCTGGACCACCCGGGGCTGCTGCTGCGCGCCGGACCCCCCATCGGCCCCGGGCGCACGGTCGCCGATCTGCAGGAGCGGTTCGGGTTCCGGCCGTACGCGGGGCCGGAGCGGCTGGACGTCGCGAGCATCGACGACGGGCTCACCGTCATCACGGACGGCATCGTCGACCGCAGAGGGTATCTCTCCACGCCCAGGGTGTACTTCCGCCCCGCGTTCTACGGCGACGACGAGCGGTCAAGGGCCCTGGTGGAGATCACATCCGGCTACGGCCGTGAGGATCTCCCCTTTGTCGAGTGGCTGCGCGGCCCGGCCTGCGCGCACATCGTCGAGCGGATCGAGAGCGCCCCGCTGCCGCCCGGCGCGTACGAGTCGAACCCGGCGGCCTCCGCGCCCGACCTCGTGGCGCGGGTCGCCGGCACGCTCGGCCTCGACGAGGACGCGGCGGCGCTCTACCTCCAGCTGCTGGCCCTGCCCGCGCCGACCGACCGGAACGTCCGCACCTGGAACGGGTGGAAGACCGCCCGGCACCAGACGGCGGCCGCCGCGCTGGCCGGGCGCGGCCTGGTCATCGAGGACAAGCGCCCCCGGGCGGGCCGCCAGATCTTCCTGCCGGGCGAGTGGATCCACGCCAAGAAGCCGTACCAGCCCATGGAGGCATGGAAGGCGGAGCTGATCGGGGTGCGGCGCTCCTACAACCGACGGCTGGAGAACCCCCTTCCGCTGCCCACCCGCACCCTGCCCGAACTGTTCGCTCACGCCTGGGCGCTGGTGGAGAAGGGCGAGGGGCCGGTCTGAACCGGCCCCGCCCCGCTCCTACTTCACCCGCGCCTCGCACACCATCCGCCGCCGGTGGTCCACCGTGCGCTCGGGACCGGTCAGCGTCAGCGGGACCGTGTGCCGTACGCCGGAGTCGGCGCTGGAGGAGGCCAGCCGCAGCTCCAGCGCGCCCGGTTCCACCACCCTCGTGCCATCGGCACGCAGCGGATACGAGGCGAGGTCGGCGTGGAAGGCGAAGTGGACCTCGGCCGACTCACCCGGCCGCAGCGGCACCCGTGCGTAGCCGATCAGCCGGGACACCGGCCGGGCGATCCGCGCCACCGGGTCGTGGAGATAGAGCTGCACGACCTCCGTCCCGGCCCGGTCACCGGTGTTGCGCACGGTCAGCCGGACCGTGGTCTCCCCGTCGGTCGGCACATCGGCCGCGTCGGCCTCCGGGCGCTCCCAGGCGAACGAGGTGTAGGACAGCCCGTGGCCGAAGGGGAACAGCGGGGTCGGGTCGATCGAGCTGGAGTCGCCCCGCAGCCCGAGCGGCGGCTGTGCGTACGTCCAGGGCTGGCCGCCGGACGCGTACGGGACGCTCACCGGCAGCCGACCCGAGGGGTTGACGCGGCCGCTCAGCACCCCCGCCACCGCCGGGCCGCCCTCCTCACCGGGGAAGAACGCCTGCACGGCGGCGGCCAGCAGCCTCGACCAGCGGCCGAGAGCGTACGGCCGCCCGGTGAACAGCACCAGCACCACCGGGGTGCCGGTGGCCACCAGGGTGTCCAGCAACGCCCCCTGATCGCCGGGGAGTTCGAGGTCGGCGGCGTCGCAGCCCTCGCCCGAGGTGCCCCGGCCGAACAGGCCCGAGCGGTCGCCCAGCACCGCGACGCACACATCCGCGTCCGCCGCCGTCCTGGCCGCCTGCGCCAACCGGCTCTCGGCGGTGAGCGCCGCCGCACCGGCCGAGACCGCCGCGCCCGGGTCCCCGGCGGACCCGGCCGGGCCGGGCGCGGCGCACCCCTCGGCATGGGTGATCCGCGCACCGGGCAGTTCGGCGCGCAGCGCGGCGAACAGCGTCGGCACCTCGATGCCCAGGGGCAGTTCGGGGTGTTCCACCCCCACATGGCGGGGGAAGGTGTAGCAGCCGAGCATGGCGGCCGGGTCGTCGGCGAGCGGGCCGACCACCGCGATCCGGGCGTCCGGCGCGAGCGGCAGCACATCGCCGTCGTCGGCGAGCAGCACCACCGACTCCTCGGCCAGCTCCCGCGCCACGGCGCGCATGCCGGGCGGATCGAGATCGAGATCGGGGCCGGGGCCGACCGGTCCAGTGGGCGCTACGGATTCGGCGGCCTCCGCGAGCGCCGACGGCATCGGCGACCAGTCCGCGTCCAGCAGCCCCAGCTCGCACTTCTGCCGCAGCACCCGCAGCGCCGCCCGGTCCACCAGTGCCTCGTCCACCTCCCCGGCCCGCACCGCGTCCCGCAGCGGGGTGCCGAAGCAGCGCACCGCGGGCAGCTCCACATCCACCCCCGCCGCCAGGGCGAGCCCGGCGGCGTCGCCCCGGGTGGCGGCGACCCGGTGGGCCAGTTCCAGGAAGGACACCCCGAAGTAGTCGGCGACGACGGTGCCGGTGAAGCCCCAGGTGTCGCGGAGCAGTTCGGTCAGCAACCAGGGGTTGGCGGCCGAGGGCACCCCGTCGATGTCGTTGTAGGAGTGCATGACCGACCGCGCGCCCCCGTCCCGCACCGCCAACTCGAAGGGCGGCAGGATCACATCGGCGAGTTCCCGCGGGCCGATGGAGACCGGCGCGTGGTTGCGGCCGCCCCGGGAGGCGGAGTAGCCCGCGAAATGCTTGAGGGTGGCGACGATCCCGGCGGACTCCAGGCCGCGGACATACGCGGTGCCGATGGTCGCGACCAGATAGGGGTCCTCGCCGATGGACTCCTCCGTACGGCCCCAGCGCGCGTCCCGTACCACGTCCAGTACCGGGGCCAGCCCCTGGTGGATACCGGCCGACCGCAGCGAACCGCCGATCAGCTCGGCGGCCCGCCCCACCAGCGCCGGGTCGAAGGACGCGCCCCAGGCGAGCGGGGTGGGGAAGACCGTGGCGCGCCAGGCGAAGAAGCCGGTCAGACACTCCTCATGGGCCAGCGCCGGGATCCCGAAGCGGTTCCCGGCGGCGATCCGGGCCTGGAGACGGGCCAGCGCGGCGGCGCCCTCGGCCGGTTCGACGGGGGAGGTGCCGAAGGGGCGGGTCAGCTGGCCGACGCCATGGGGGAGGAGGCCGTCGAGGTCCACGGCCTCGGACACCTCGTGCTGGAGCGGGGCGACGTCCTCGCCCTCCTCGGCCTCGGATCCCGGCCATACGCTGGAGAGTTGGGCGAGCTTCTCCTCCAGCCTCATCGAGGAGAGCAGGGCCGCCGCGCGGTCCTGCGCGGAGAGGGAGGTGTCCTGCCAGGGCTGAGGCATGAAGCTCCTTGTCGGGGGAGGACGGCGGGGCGGGAGAAACGCGTGGGGCGGGAGAAACGCGTGGGGCGGGGGAACGGCCTACGTGCCGCCGGAGGCGGCCTGGGCGCGCGCCGGGGTCGGCCTATTTGCCGCCCATGCCCATCAGTCCGTTGATCAGCTGACGGCGGGCGAAGAGATAGACGAGGAAGATCGGAAGGATGGAGAGCACCACGGCCGTGAGCAGCGCCGGGGTGTCCACCCGGAACTCGCCCACGTAGTCGTACAGCCCCAGGGTCAGCAGCCGGTTGCTCTTGGACTGGGTGAGCAGCAGCGGGAAGAGGAAGCCGTTCCAGGCGTGCAGGGCCGACATCACCCCGACCGTGGAGATCCCGGACCGCGACAGTGGCACGACGAGCTGGAGCAGCACCCGGGTCGGGCTCGCCCCGTCCAGCGCCATCGACTCGTACAGCTCCTCGTCGATATCGCGCATCGTGCCGACCAGGATCAGCACGCTGACCGGGAGGGAGAAGGCGGCCGTCGGCAGGATCACGGCGAGCAGGGTGTCGTACAGATGGAGCTTGGTGATGACCAGATAGACCGGGATCACCACCGCCTGGGAGGGGATCGCCAGCCCCAGCAGGAAGATCTGGAAGATCCGGCGGGAGGCGCGGCTCCGGGCGCGCACGACGGTGTAGCCGACGGTCACCGACAGCGTGATCACGATCGCCGCGCATACGGCCGTGACCAGGGCGGTGTTGAGGAGGTAGGAGAGGAAGTCGGAGCGCAGCACCCGCCGGTAGTTGGCGAGCGTGGGGTGGTCGGGCAGGGCCAGCGGACCGTCGTCGATATAGCCGTCGCGGGTCTGGAAGGTGGCGGCCACCAGGACGTACAGCGGCAGTCCGACGATGCCGAGCCAGATCAGGGAGCCGAGCCCGGCGGGGTAGTTGGGGGTCCGGGAGCCGCGCCGGAGAAGGCGCGGGCGGCGGGGTAGACCCCGGCGGCGGAAGCGGGGGCCTGGGGCCGCCGGGGTCTGGTTCGGCGTACGGACGCCGTCCGGGGGGTGGTTCGGCGAGCGGTTCGGGTGGCCGGGCAGGACGTCGGTCACATCCCCTCCCGGGTGCTGCGCATCGCGGCGAAGCCGGTGAGCCGCACCAGCAGCAGCGAGACGGTGGTGGCGACGACGACGAGGATGGTGGCGACCGCGCTGGCGTAGCCGAGGTCGAACGCCTGGAAGCCGTTCTTGTACATCAGATACGGCACGATCGTGGTGTCCGTGCCGGGCCCGCCCTTGGTGAGGATCAGGACGGTGTCGAAGAAGGTCAGCGCCCCCACCACCATGATCACCGAGGAGGTGACGATGGTGTTGCGCAGCTGGGGCAGGGTGATCGAGAAGAACTGCCGTACGGTGCCGGCGCCGTCGATCGCCGCCGCGTCGTAGAGCGAGCGCGGGATGGCGCGGGCGCCGCCCTGGTAGATCAGTGTGTGCAGCGGGATGAACTGCCAGGCGGTGACGAAGAGGACCGCCCCGAAGGCGCCCTTGGAGCTGCCGAGCAGATCGCCGTCCGCGAAGCCCAGGGCGGGCCCGATGTCGGCGATCAGGCCGAAGTTGGGGTCCAGCAGCGACTTCCAGACCAGCGCGAGCGCGACGGAGGAGCCCAGCAGCGGCAGGAAGAAGATCGCCGACAGCACGGCCCGGTTGCGCTGCCGCCCGGCCGCCCACACGCCCAGCAGCAGGGCGAGCGGGGTCTGGAACACCCAGGTCAGCACGGTGAGCACCAGGCTGAGCCAGATGGCCTGATGGGTTTCCGGGTCGTCCCACAGCCGGGACCAGTTGCTCATCCCGGTCCAGCTCGGGGTGCCGATGCCGTCCCAGTCGGTGAAGGCCAGGGCGCCGACCAGGACCATCGGCGCCACCGCGAAGAAGACGAAGAACAGCGCCCCGGGCAGCGCCCAGACGACGCCGGGCCGGCCGACCCCCGGTCGGCCGACGCTCCGGCGCCGCTCGCGCGTCGCGGCGTCCGCCATCACATGCCCTTCAGGGCGTCGACGAACTCGGCCGGGCTGAGCTGTCCGTTGAACAGCTTCTGCACGGTGGTGTGCAGCGGCGGGGTGTACTTGGCGGGCAGCGCCTGGTCCCAGGAGAGCGTGAAGTCGGGGGCCTGCTTGACCAGGTCGTACTGGAACCGCGCGTAGTCGGGGTTCTCGTGCTTCCCGAGCAGGGAGGTGGCGTCGGAGGTGGCGGGCACGTCCCCGTTGGCGATGAGGTCGGCGGAGTAGTCCTGCTGGGCCGCGAACTTCACGAATTCGAGCGCGGCCTTCTGCTTGTCGCCCTTGACCTTGGCGTTGATCGACCAGTAGTTGGTCGGGTTGCCGACGACGCTCTTGGGGTCACCGCTGCCGCCGGGGACGGCCGGGAAGGTGGTCCAGCCCAGCCCCGACTTGGCGAACGCGGGCTGGTTGGCCTTCTGGTTGGCGTACTCCCAACTGCCCATCAGATGCATGGCCGCCTTGCCCTTGGCGAAGAGCGTGGAGGCCCCGTCGGCGGTGTAGTTCACCGACTTGTAGTTCTTGCCGAACGCGCCCCGGTCCACCAGGTCCTTGATCGTCTGCGCGGCCTTGAGCACCGCCGGGTCGTCCCACGCCGCCATGCCCTGGCTCTGGATCTGCTGGAACACCCCGGCCCCGCCGTAGCGGTCCACCAGGTACTCCACCCACATCAGCTCGGTCCAGGGATCGGTGCCGGCCAGCGCGAACGGGGTGACGCCCTCGCCCTTGAAGGTGTCGATGAGCTTCAGCAGATCGTCCCAGGACTTCGGCGGCTTCGCCCCGGCGTCCTCGAAGACGTCCTTGTTGTAGAAGAGGATCACCGGCTGCATCCCGCGCATGGGGATGCCGTAGTGCTTCCCGTCGATCGCGCCCGCGTCGAGGATCGTGGGGATGAACGCCTTCTTCAGCTCCGGGTCCTTGGCGATGGCCGGGTCGAGGTCGAGCAGCATGTCCTTCTTGACGAAGTCGCTGATGCTGCCGCCGCCCCAGTTGAAGAAGACATCCGGTGCGTTGGGCGTGCCCATGGAGGTGCGCATCTTGTCCGAGTAGCCCTCACCGGGCACCTGGGTGAGCTTCGCCTTGATGTCGGAGGTCTTGTTGAACCGCTTGACGACCTCGCGCTGCACCTTGGTCGAGGCGTCCTGGTAGACCCAGACGTCGAGGGAGCCGTCATCCGAACCCCCGGGCCCGCCGCTTCCGCAGCCGGCGAGTGCCGTCCCGGCCAGCAGCAGGGCTGCCGCCAGGGTGGACGCACGAAGGGTGGACCTTGACCCTGACTTTGACTTTGACCGAGGTATGCGCATCGTGTGCCTTCCGGAAGTAGCCCGATAATTCTCGGAAGCGGTTGCGTGGAAGGTATGGGGGTGCTGATGCGGTGTCAAGGGTTCTGGCGGCGGGCGGGGTTTGTTCCCACCCCGCCCCTTGCTGAACGGGGCTGCGCACCCGGCCCCGCCGGGGCCGCACGGCCCTGGCCCTCGGCCGACCGGCCGGAGGTTGAAGTCCCGAACGCCCTTCGGGCGTGTCCTCAAGCGCCGGACGGGCTGGATTTTCCAGCCCGTCCGGGGGCACCTCCCAGCGGTGGCTGGGGGAGATTGAGGACAGGGGTCCGGGGGCGCAGCCCCGTTCGGGAAGGGCGGGGTGGGGGATCAGCCCGCGGCAGGCGGGGCCGTGCTGGAGCGGACAACCAGCTGCGTGGCCAACTCCACCCTCGGCGACTCGATCTCCTCCCCCCGCGCCTGCCGCAACACCGTACGCGCAGCCAACTTCCCCATATCCGCCAGCGGTTGGCGCACCGTCGTCAACGGCGGCGCCGACCAGCGGACCTCGGGCAAGTCGTCGAAGCCGACAATGCTCACATCCTCCGGAACCCGCAGCCCCCGGCGCCGCAGAGCCTCGATCGCGCCCAGAGCCATCTGGTCGCTGGAGGCGAAGACGGCGGTGGGCGGGGCGTCGGCGTCCATCAGCTGGTCGCAGCCGTGGAAACCGGACTCGTGGTAGAAGTCGCCCTGTATCACCAGCGCCGGGTCGAACGACACGCCCGCCGCCTCCAGCGCCGCCCGGTGGCCGTCCAGCCGGGCGCGGCTGCACAGCAGCCGCGGCGGGCCGGCGATCAGGCCGATCCGGCGGTGGCCGAGGCTCAGCAGATGTTCGGTGGCGGCCATGCCGCCCGCCCAGTTGGTCGCCCCCACGGTGGGCGCGTCCAGCGCCGGGGAGCCGGCCGGGTCGACGACCACGATCGGCACGTTCAGCCGCCGCAGCTCCTCGTGGACCACCGGCTCCAGCACGGACGTCACCAGGATCACCCCGTCCGAGGCGCGGGCCCGCAGGTTCTTCAGCCACTGCCGGGCCGAGCCCGCGCGGCCGTGGATCGCCGAGACCACCGTGCCCGCCCCGTCCTGGTGGGCGACCTCCTCCACGCCGCGGATGATCTCCACCGCCCAGGGGCTGTCCAGGTCGTTGAAGACCAGGTCCACCAGGGCGGCGCGGTCGCCGGGCACGCGCTGGCGGCGGCGGTAGCCGTGGACCCGCAGCAGGTCCTCGACCCGGGCCCGGGTCTCGGGCGAGACATCCGAACGGCCGTTGACCACCCGGGAGACCGTGGGCACCGACACCCCGGCCTCCTGCGCGATGGCCGTGATCGTCACCTTGGGCCGGGCGCCGCCCTCGGTGCCCCTGCTCTCCGTAGCCATTCCGCCTCCTCGGTTGACGGGAGCCACCCCCGCCTCTCACTTTCCGGGGCGCACCCTCGGAACCTTGCAGAAGTCTTCCGGAAAACCGGATCGGACGTGAAGAGACGAGAGAGGGATGTCCCCATAAGCTCCTGAGCTTACGCAGCGCCGCGCGGTCATCCTCAGCCGCCGTCACGCCACCGCGCGCCCGGCGGCTTCACGCTTGGCGGGGCCGCCTGCTCGACTGGCTGGGCGCCATGGTCCTCCTGGCCGCTGGCCCCGCGCGCCCGGCTGAGGTCGTGGTCTGCCTGGCCGTTGGTCCCGCGCGCCCGGCTGACCGCCCTCGTCCGCCTGGCCGTTGGCTCCGAACGACCGGCTGAGGGCCGTCGTCCGCCTGGTCGTTGACCCGCTGCACCGGCCATGCGCCCTCGTCTGCCCGGCCGGTGGTCCCGCTCGGCCGGCTGAGCGCCGTGGTCCGCGTGGTCGTTGGCGCCGCTCGGCCGGCTGGGCGCCGTCGTCCGCTTGGCCGTTGGCCCCGCACCCCTTGGCCGGTGACCCCGCTCCAGCGTGTAGGCACCCCGCCGCCCAAACTTTCCTCTCCTCGGAGTGTAAGAAGGCGCGGCCCTCGACCACTGCATGGTGAGAGAGCAGAGATGAGGAGACGGCGTGACCGACGCCCAACGCTTTCGGGACCTTTACGAGGAGTGCCACCCCCGTGTGCTGGCCTACGCGGCCGGCCTGGTGGGTCGGCAGGTCGGTGAGGACATCACCAGCGAGACCTTCACGGTCGCCTGGCGGCGGATGCGGGACATCCCCACGCCGCCACTGCCGTGGCTGCTCGGCGTTGCCCGCAATCTGACCCGCGAGCTGCGGCGCCGCGATGGCAGGCAGTACGCCCTGGCCGCCCAGGAGGCCCAGCGCATCATCAGCTCCGGCGCCCAGGTCGAGGACGTGGCCGCGGGGGTGACCGAGCGCGCCGTAGCGCTGCAGGCGCTGGCGGGGCTGTCCGCCGCCGACCGCGAGCTGCTGACGCTGGTCGCCTGGCACGGGCTCGGCCCGAGACAGGCCGCGCGCGTCCTCGGCTGTTCCAGCGCCACGTTCGCGGTGCGGCTGCACCGGGCCAGACGGCGGCTGGAGCGGGCCGTGGGCGTGGTCGGACCCTCCCCTGACTCCAGCCCCGCCCCCGACCCCGCCCCTCGCCCTCGCGCCCCTCGCGCGAACGTGACAGTGAAGGAGACCTGAGATGGCACGCAAGCGGCACGATGTGATGAAGACCCTGGCGGACGCGCGGCCCCCGGAGCTCGATCCGGACCACCTGGCCGGTTCCGTACGCGCCCGCCGCGACCTGGAGACCATCCTGGCCGGCAGGGCCGAGGCGCCGGAACTCCGACGGTCCCCGCGGATGTTCACCTGGCGCTGGGCGCTGCCCGTCGCGGCGACGGCGGCCGCCGCCGGGGTGCTCGTCGCCACCCTCCCCCAGGGCGGCTCGGACGCCGGGGGCTCCCGGGCGTCCGCCGGCCCCACAGCGGATGGCGCCCGGCACATCCCGGCCAACGGCCGTCTGGCGCTGCAACACGTCGCCGACCGGCTGGACCGGACGGTGGACGAGGGCACCTACTGGCAGGTGACCACGCGGTCGGGCTGGATCGGCGTCGTCGACGCGTCCGGGGAGACCTTCGCGGTGTCCTCCTCCGAGAAGCAGCAGCGGTCCTTCGGGGTACGGCCCGGCACGGAAAGCCTCAACGTCATGGGGCTCGACGCCACCACCAAGCCCCGCACGAAGCGCGATGCGGCGCGCTGGCGGGCCGCCGGCTCGCCGAAGGACCTGACGCTCGCCGACACCGGATCGGGCGGCAGGCTCGGTCTGCGGATCGAGACCGGGTCCGGGAAGCGGCCGATGGTGGACCAGATCAACTCGGGCGATCGGATCGCCGCCCTCGGCGCACGCAATGTCACCTACGAGGACCTGCGGAAACTCCCGGGCGACAGCGCGAAGTTGAAGGAGGAGCTGGCGGACCTGTACCGGGAGGACGGCGGGAGCGAGGTCCGCGGCCGCACCGAGTGGATGTGGCGGCAGGCGGCCGGGCTGATCGGCCTGCCGGTGAAGGCCGAAGTACGGGCCGCCGCGTACCGCGTCATCGCGGGGCTGCCGGGCATCCGCGCGCTCGGTGAGGTGACCGATCCGCTGGGCCGCGAAGGGGTCGGCTTCGCCCTGCCCGCGTCCGACCGGCCCGGCTATGGGACCGGACACTCGGAGCTGATCGTGGACCCGGTGACCGGGGCCCTGCTGTCCGAGCAGGAGGTGCTGACCGAGCCGGACGCGAAGGCCGCCGAGGCGGGGCTCACCTCGGGCACGGTGGTGAACTACACCGCCACCGTCAGGTCGGAGTGGACCGACCGGCAGCTGAAGACCTCGGAATGACTGGCCGGGGCGGGCTGTAAGAACGGCCGGGCGGCGGCCATTTCCTTCTGAGAACTCCACCCGAGCAGAAGGAAGGTCATGGACAGAACCACAGTACGGCCCGGAACCCGCCGGATATGGCTGCGCAACGCGGTCACGGTGTGCGCCGTCGCCCTCGGCACCCTCGCCCCGGCGAACGCCGCCCCCGCGAATGCCGCGAACGCCGCGGCCGGCGGCACGTCCGGCCCGGCGGCCCGCGCCGCCACCCCGTGGACGCTGCGGACGCCGCTGAGCGAGACCGTCTCGACGGAGTTCTGGGACGTCGCCGCGACCGGTGCCAAGGACGCCTGGGCGGTGGGCCGGAAGACCGACGGCGCCGACGGGCCCACCCCCGCGATCAAGCACTGGAACGGCACCGCCTGGACGGACGTGGCCGTCACCGGGGCCGGGGACGAGCCCGGGCAGCTGGAGAAGGTCAGCGCCGCCGCACCCGATGACGTCTGGGCGGCCGGTGTCCAGTTCGGCGACACCACCTCACCGGTCGTGGTGCGGCACTGGGACGGCGAGAAGTGGGCCGAGACCGCCCACGCCACGCCCCAGGAGGGGTGGACGAGCTTCGTCGGCGACATCGCCGCGTTCGGCGAGAAGGCGGCCTGGCTGACGAGCTTCGACTGGGACCAGGCCAGCGGCGCTTCCACGTCCCGCCTGGAGCGCTGGACCGGCTCCGCGTGGCAGGAGGTGTCGCTCCCCGCCGCCCCCGGCGGCGGGGAGGTGCGGCCGTGGGACATCACCGGCACCGGTCCTGACGATGTGTGGGTCACCGCCGAGGCCGTGACCGGTGATGTGTCCGTCCCGCTGCTCTACCACTGGAACGGCCGCGGCTGGAACCTCCGCGAGGTGCCGACGCCGGCCGAGCACCCGACCGGCTGGGTCGCCAACCACGCCGTGGCCACCGGCCGCGGCTCGGTCTATGTGGTCGGCAAGACCAACGACGCGGGGGTGCCCGAGGCCACCATGGCCACCCACTGGACCGGCAGCCGCTGGCAGTCGCTGCCCGCACTGCCCGTCGACGAGGCCAACGCCGCCGGTGCGGACGGCGCCGGGCGGCTGTGGATCGCCGGCTGGTCCGCCGGCGGCCGCCACTCCGTGCTGTCCCGCTGGACCGGTACGGAATGGGCGACCGAGGAGCTGCCCGCCGACGTCACCGAGCACAGCGAGATGTCCACGGTGTCCGGCATCGCCGCGGTCCCCGGGACGAACGGGGTGTTCGCCGCGGGGACCGCGGGCTGCCAGAGCGACCCGGTGATGTGCGGGGTGGTGGTCTCACGCGACGTGCGCTGACCACTCACGGGGCGTGGGCCGACCTCCTCAGGCGACGGCGCTGACTCCCGCTACGCGGCGGGCGCTGTCACCGCGTCCCGCGTGCGCGTGACATACGCCTGGACGGCGACCGTCTCGTCGTCCAGGCATCGTCCCGTCTCCAGATCGAAACGCTGCTTCAGCAGCGGGGAGGCGACGAAGGGCCGTCCGCCCGCCGAGCCCAGCAACCCCCGGGAGAGGACATACGCCCCGGTGAACGGGTCGCGGTTGGCGATCGCGTACGTGCGTCCCGACCGGTCCAGGAAGACCGCCACCTGGCCGCCGTCCGGCAGCAGGGCGGCCACTCCGCGCCCGGGGGTGAGGTCGGTCAGCTCGCAGACCGCGAACCACCGCTGGTCGATGAGGAGTTCCACGCGGACGGCGGTCCGCTCGGGTGCCATGGTCATCGGCTGGCAGTCCCTTCGAGAGTACGGACGGGGAGGGTGGGGCCGGACAGGATCGTCAGGTCCGGCTTGACCTGGTCGCGCTCGGGCACGAACTTCACCGTCGGGTCCGGCGCGTCGGGCGCGTTGACGAAGGAGACGAAGCGCCGCAGCCGTTCCGGGTCGCCCAGGGTCTCGGCCCACTCGTCGCGGTAGCCGGTCACATGGTCGGCCATCATCGCCTCCAGCTCGGCGCAGAGCCCCAGCGAGTCGTCGACCACCACATCGCGCACATGGTCCAGGCCGCCCTCGATCCGCTCCAGCCAGGCCGAGGTGCGCTCCAGACGGTCCGCGGTGCGGATGTAGAACATCAGGAACCGGTCGATGAGCCGGATCAGCTCCTCGTCGTCCAGGTCCTGGGCGAGCAGATCGGCGTGGCGCGGATCGGCTCCGCCGTTGCCGCCCACGTACAGATTCCAGCCGGTGGAGGTGGCGATCACGCCGAAGTCCTTGCCGCGCGCCTCCGCGCATTCGCGGGCACACCCCGAGACGGCCGACTTCAGCTTGTGCGGTGAGCGCAGCCCCCGGTAGCGCAGCTCCAGGTCAATGGCCATCCGGACCGAGTCCTGCACCCCGTAGCGGCACCAGGTCTGCCCCACACACGACTTCACGGTGCGCAGCGCCTTGCCGTACGCGTGGCCCGACTCGAATCCGGCGTCCACCAGCCGCGCCCAGATCAGCGGAAGCTGGTCCACGCGGGCGCCGAAGAGGTCGATCCGCTGACCGCCGGTGATCTTCGTATAGAGCCCGAAGTCCCGGGCCACCTCGCCGATTACGATCAGCTTCTCCGGGGTGATCTCCCCGCCGGGGATCCGGGGCACGATCGAATACGACCCGTTGCGCTGCAGATTGGCCAGGAAGTGGTCGTTGGTGTCCTGCAGCGCGGCCTGCTCGCCGTCCAGGACGTAGCCGCTCGCGCCCAGGGTCGGGGCCAGCGAGGCGATGATCGAGCCGACGGCGGGCTTGCACACCTCACAGCCGTCGCCCTGCCGGGCCTCGGCCCGGCCGTGGCTGTCCAGCAGTTGGGCGTAGGTGGTGATGCGCAGGGTGCGGACGATCTCGTACAGCTCGGCGCGGGTGTACGCGAAGCAGCCGCACAGCCCCTTGTCGACGCTGACGCCGCTCGCCTCCAGCTCGTCGTTGACGAGTGAGGTGAGGGCCTTGACGCAACTGCCGCAGCCCGTGCCCGCCTTGGTGCACTTCTTCACCTCCGGGACGGTGGTGCAGTGGTGGTCGGTGACGGCCGAACGGATCGCGCCCTTGGTGACGTTGTGGCAGTTGCAGACGACCGCCTCGTCCGGCAGCGCCGACGGCCCGAGGGCGGCGGGCGCGCCCAGCCCCGCCGGGAGCACGAGCTGTTCGGGGGCGACGGGCGGCACCGAGCCGGTGAGCGGCCGCAGCATGCCGTACGCGTCGGCGTCGCCGACCAGCACCCCACCGAGGAGGGCGCCGTCGGCGCCGACCACCAGCTTCTTGTAGACGCCCGTGCGGGAGTCGGAGTAGACGACGTCCAGGCAGCCGTCGGCGGTGCCGTGGGCATCGCCGAAGCTGGCCACGTCGACGCCGAGGAGCTTGAGCTTGGTGGAGGTGTCCGCGCCGCCGAACCCGGTCCCGTCCTCGTGTGGGCCGACGATCGCGTCGGCCGCGACCTCGGCCATCTCATAGCCGGGCGCGACCAGCCCGTACACCCGGCCGTCGGCGGCCAGCGCGCATTCGCCGATCGCGTACACCGCCGGATCGCTGGTGCGGCACCGCTCGTCCACCGCGATCCCGCCGCGCTCGCCGACCTCCAGACCGCAGTCGCGGGCCAGCTGATCGCGGGGGCGTACGCCCGCCGAGAAGATGACGAGGTCGGTGTCGATGGACGAGCCGTCGGACAGCGCCATGGAGGTGACCGCGCCGTCGTCGTCCGCCGTGATCTCCTTGCCGCCGACGCCGGTGTGCACGATCAGGCCCATGTCCTCGACCGTGCGGCGCAGCGCCGCGCCACCGCCCTCGTCCACCTGGATGGCCATCAGCCGCGGGTTGAACTCGACGATGTGCGTGGTCAGCCCGAGCCCCTTCAGCGCCCCCGCCGCCTCCAGGCCCAGCAGCCCCCCGCCCACGACGACGCCGGACGTGCGGTTCTGGGCGTACTCCTCGATCGCGAGCAGATCCTCGACGGTGCGGTAGACGAAGCAGCCGTCGCTGTCC
Source organism: Streptomyces sp. NPDC007875 (assembly GCF_042868035.1). Taxonomy (NCBI): domain Bacteria; kingdom Bacillati; phylum Actinomycetota; class Actinomycetes; order Kitasatosporales; family Streptomycetaceae; genus Streptomyces; species Streptomyces sp. NPDC007875. The sequence continues at coordinate 82,223 of NZ_JBIADZ010000029.1, forward strand.
TTGCCGGGCACAGGCGGGACGAACGGATACGAGCCGGTGGCCAGCACGAGCGTGTCGTACGCCACGGTCAGTCCGGAGCGGGCGGTCACGGTGCGGGCGGCGCGGTCGATGGACTCGGCCGGGTCGCCGAGGTGCAGCTCGATGCCGTGCCGCGCCATGAAGCCGTCCTCGACGAGGGAGAGTTCGTCGGGGGTGCGGCCGGAGAAGTACGAGGTCAACTGGACGCGGTCGTAGGCGGGCCGGGGCTCCTCGCAGAGCACGACGATGCGGGCGGCGGTCTCGGTGACGTTCCGCTCGACGAGCGCTTCGAGAAACCGCTGGCCGACCATTCCGTGGCCGACCAGCACGATGGTGGGAGCGGCGGCGGTCTCGGGCTGCGGTGTGCTCGTCATCGGTGCGCTCGTCGTGTTCGGTGCGCTCATGGTCAGGAGCCTCCATCGTTGGTCAGCAGGTGGAGCAGGGGGGCGGCCGGGAGCGCCTCGTCGCCCTCCCAGGCACGGGCGAGCGCGCCGACGGTGCCGAGATCGCCGAGAAGGATGCCGCCGAGGAGGCGGTCGCCGCGGACCACGACTTTGCGGTACGTGTTGCGGGTGGCGTCGGTGAGGTGGATGACGTCGTCGCCGGGGGCGGGGGTGGGGTTGCCGAACGCGGCGAGGTCGAGAGGGCCGGACGTTGACGTGAGCGTCAGGCGGGTGAGGGCACGGGTGCCCGTGTAGCGAAAATCCAGCCCCTCCGGCGATTGGGGAGCGAGGTCCGGGGCGGAGCCCCGGTGGGGGTCCAGGGGGCGGAGCCCCATTGGTTCGGGGAGGGGCGGGGCGGGGGACAGCAACTGCGCCAGGACGTCTGCCTGTTCCTGCGCCGCGCCCGCCAGGCCGTACACGACGCCGTCGTGTTCCGCGCAGTCGCCGATCGCGAAGACTCGCGGGTCACTCGTCCGCAGCTCGTCGTCGACGACGATGCCGCGCGCCACCTCCAGCCCCGCCGCCCGTGCCAGTCCGACCCGTGGCCGGACTCCGCACGCGAGCACGACCAGATCGGCTTCCAGGGCGTATCCGTCGGCCAGTTCGACGGCGTGGACCGTCCGCGCCGCCCGCCCGCCGCCCCCCGGCCCCGCGACGCGGGTGCGCAGGCCCCGGGCCCGGCACTCGGTGTGGACCTCCACGCCCAGCGCCGCCATATGCCGCCGCAGCAGCCGTGACGCGCCCGGGTCCAGCTGGCGTTCCATCAGGTGCTCGCCCTGGTGCGCCAGGACCACCTGGGCACCGCGCTGGGCCAGCGCACGGGCGGCGGAGACGCCGAGGAGTCCGCCGCCGATGACGACGGCCCGCGTCCCGGGCCGTACGGCCGCGCCGAGGGCCAGGCAGTCGTCCATGGTGCGGAAGGCGTGGACGCCGTCCGGGAGAGCATGGAGGTCGTCGCGGCCGTCCGGCTCGAACAGGCCGCGCAGCGGCGGCAGCACCGGGTTGGAGCCGGTGGCCAGCACCAGCGCGTCGTACGGCACGCGGCGGCCGTTGTCGCACAACACCTCCGCCGCGGGACGGTCGACGCGGACCACCCGCACCCCGCCGAGCCGCCGCACCCCGGCCCCGGCGGCCGGGACGGGAGCGGGGAGGGCGATGACCTCCGGGGCGTACCGCCCGGCGAGGACCTCGGCGAGCAGCACCCGGTTGTACGCGGGGTGCGGCTCCTCGCCGATGATCGTGACGTCGAGGGCGACCCGGCCCGCACCCGCACCCGCACCCGCGGCCTGCGCGAGCAGCTGCTGCGCCAGCCTCGTGCCCGCCATCCCGCCGCCGACGATCACCACCCGCCGCTGCGGGCTTCCCGGCTCCCTGTTCGACTCCATGCCAGGAAGCGTGCGGGGTGCCTGTTACCCGGCCGCATCCCCGCCGTTTCCCGGAGGCAACGCTGCCCTCAGCGCACCGGCTCAGGCGCTGTGAGCCGCCCCGAGCCGGATGGGGAGCCGCTGCGGGCTGTTGCCGACGAAGCTGGGGTGCGGGACCAGCTCCTCGTCCGGAACGGCCAGATCGAGGCCGGGGAAGCGGGTGAAGAGCGCCTCGAGGGCGATCACGGCCTCCATCCGGGCCAGCGGGGCGCCCAGGCAGAAGTGGGCGCCGTGGCCGAAGGACAGATGGCGGGCGCCCCGGGTGACGTCGAAGCGGCCGGCGTCCGGGCCGTACGCCCGCTCGTCGCGCCCGGCGGCGGTGTACGAGACGAGCACGGGCGCGCCCTTGGGGATGACCGTGTCCCCGACCGGGAGGTCCCTGGTGGGGTAGCGGAACGGGAAGTAGCTCACCGGGCCGTCGTACCGCAGCGTCTCCTCGACCACATCGCCCCAGGTGGCGGCACCAGAGAGAACAAGGTCGAGCTGGTCGCGGTGGTTGCACAGCGCCCGCACCGCGTTGGTGATCAGGTTGAGCGTGGTCTCGTGCCCGGCGATGATCGTCAGCATCAGGGTGCCGATCAGCTCCTCCTCGGCGAGCCGGTCGCCGTCCTCCTCACGGGCCGCTATCAGCGCGCTGGTCAGATCGTCGCCGGGGTCCTTCGCCCGGGCCGCCGCCACCTGGCCGAGGATCGCGACCATCTCGCGGTTGGCGGCCGGGACCCGCTCCGGGGCGGTGTGGGTGGAGACGATCTCGTTGGACAGCTCGTGCAGCCGGTCCTGGTACTGGTCGTCGACGCCCAGGAGCCGGCAGATCACGCTCATCGGCAGCGGCAGCGCGAAGTGGCGGCGCAGGTCGGCCACCCCGTCCGGATCCGCGGCGGCGGCCCCGGCCAGCCGGTCCAGCAGCGTGCCGGTCAGCTCATGGACCACCGGGTGCAGCGCCTCCACCCGGCGCGGGGTGAAGGCCCGGGTCACCAGGGACCGCAGCCGCTTGTGGTCCTCGCCGTCCGCGGTGATCATGCCCCGGACGGTGGCGAAGGTCCGCATCGGCCAGCCGGGCGGGAGCTCGTCCCGCTGCAGGGCGGCGAAGTGGCAGGCGTTCTTGGCCACGTCGGGGTGGGTGACGAAGTCCTTCAGCTCCTCGTGCCGGGTGATGGCGTACCCCGGCACGTCACCGGGCAGCAGGACCGGGACCGCGGCTCCGCGGGCGCGCAGCTCTTCGTTGACCGCGTGCTGGCGCGCCCCGGTGGGGTCCAGGCGGTGCGGTGCGAGGTCGGCGTGCGACACGGGGCATCGGCCATCGGTCATCTGCGGTCTCCTGCGGGGGAGTCGGGGGCCGGGGAGGCGGGGGTCGGAGCCGGGGAGTGCGAGGTCGGAGGAGCGGGTGAGCCCGAGGTCCGGGCCGGGGAGCCCGAGGTCCGGGCCGGGGACTGGGCGGCGAGCTGCGGCGCGGAGAACCGCACCGGCAGCTTGGCCAGCCCCTTGGACCACGGCGAGGTGATCCACGGAAGCTGCTCCTCCGGCACTGCGATCTCCATATCGGGCAGCCGGTGGCGCAGGGTGTCCACGGCGGTACGGGTGATCAGCCGGGCCGGGTCGCGGGCCGGGCAGGTGTGCGGGCCCGCGCCGAAGGCGAGGTACGAGCGGTTGCCGACCACCGGCCGCCCGTCCTCGGGCAGTACGTCCGGATCGGCGTTGGCGCCCGCGAGACCCAGGATGAGCATGTCCCCGGCGCGGATGTCCTGGCCGCCGAAGCGCAGATCGCGGGTGGCGTAGCGGCCGGGGAAGTTCTGGGTGGGCGGCTGGCGCCACAGCACCAGGTCCAGGGCGTCGTCGACGGTGAGATGGCCGTGGGTCAGCGAGGAGCGGAACGCGGGGTCGGTGAGCAGGATCTGGATCGTGGAGGCGATCCAGTTCACCGTGGTGTTGTTCCCCGCGACGATGATCACCACGAGGTTGTGCAGCACCTCCTCGTCGCTGAGCCCGACGGGGTGCTCCAGCAGCCAGGACGTCAGATCCGCGCCCGGCCGCCGCTTCTTCCCGGCGATCAGCTCCAGCAGGATCTGGCCCATCCGCTTGTTGGCGCCGGTGGCGGCCACGGTCGGGGCGACGATCGTGGTGAGCGTCTCGACCAGCCGCGCCCCGTTCTCCTCGTCGAGCCCCAGCAGTTCGGTGACGACCTGCAGCGGCAGGAGACGCGCGTAGCTCTCGACCAGATCCGCCGCATGCCGGTCGGCGAACCCGGCGACCAGCCGCTCCGCGGTGGCCCGCACCGTACGGATCAGCTCATGGCCGTTGACCCGCCCCAGCGCGTCGGCCACCGCCGAGCGCATCCGGCGGTGCGCCGCGCCGTCGGCGAACAGCAGCGCCGGGCGCCAGCCCACCAGCGGCATCAGCGGTGAGTCGGCCGCCACCCGGCCCTCGCGCAGCGGGCTCCAGCGGCGCGGGTCATGGGAGAAGTACTGCTCGTCGCGGGTGAGATGGAGCAGCTCGCGGTGGCCGATGACCAGCCATGCCTCGACCCGGGGCGCGATCTCCACCGGGACCACCGGACCGTGGTCGCGCCGCATCCGCTCGTACAGGTCGGTCAGCGGACCGTCGAGCGCGGTTCCGTACAGCGGCACCCGGGTGGGGGCCGGGGCGGTCATGATGCCTCCGTGAGCGTCTCGATCAGATGCGAGACGAGCGAGATCAGCGCCTTGACCGAGGACTGGTGCTCCCGGGCGTCACAGATGACCAGCGGGGTGTGCGGGAGCAGATCGAGCGCGGAGCGCAGATCGTCCTCGCTGTGCGGCTTGCTGTCCGGGAAGGCGTTGACCGCGACGGAGAACGGCACATCCAGGTCCTCCAGATGCCCGATGGCGTCGAAGGACGCCTCCAGATCGCGGGTGTCGACCAGTGCGAGCGCGCCCAGCGCGCCGCGCGCCAGGTCCTTCCAGGCGGGGAGGAACCGCTGCTGGCCGGGGGTGCCGAAGAGATACAGCACCAGCTCGCCGCCGAGGGTGATCCGCCCGAAGTCCAGCGCGACGGTGGTCGTGGTCTTCGACGGCCGCACCTTGGTGTCGAGCCGGGCCCCGGCCTGGCTCATCGTCGCCTCGGTGGAGAGCGGCTTGATCTCCGACACCGTGCCGATCAGCGTGGTCTTGCCGACGCCCATCGGGCCGACCACCAGGATCTTGGCGGCCCCGGCCACGCTGGACTGCACGTACATGACGGGGGTGTCGTCCATGTCGTCCATGTCGTCCGTATCGCCCGTCTCGTCCGTATCGCCTGTCTCGTTGGTGTGGTCTGTGCGGGTCGTGCGGTCCGCGTCGCCCTGGCGGGCCGTGGGGTTCGTCTGCGTTGTGCCGTCCGTACCGGCCATCGAGATCTCAGAGCTTGCTCTCAAGCCCATCGAGCACCTTCCTCAGCAAGTCCAAATCGGCACGTTTTCGCTTGACCACCCGGATCGGCGGACGCGCCACGATGTGCCCCCAGTCGATGAGATCCGCGAGCAGCACCTGCACCACGGCCGGCGGCTGACCGAGATGGGCGGCGACCTCCGCCACCGACAGCAGCCCCTGGCAGTGGTCGGCGATCCGCCGGTACTCGGGCTGCAGATGCGGCGGCAGCGCGCTCCCGGACGCCATGACGAGCGTTTCCAGCGGCAGAGCATCCCGTGAGGAACCGGCGCGCCCCCGTGTGATCACATAGGGGCGCACCGCGGCCGTCGTGCGTTCCTCGCCGGGCGAGCTCATGACGCCGGGCGGCCCATCGCATCCCGCGGCTGACTGCTCAGATGGGCACCGATCTTCGCGACCAGTAACTGCATCTGCTGGGCCACCAGGCCGACATCCGTCTCGGTGTCGGTGGCCACCCCCAGCGAGGCGCCTTGACCGGCCGAGGTGAACAGCACGAACCCGCTGTCGGATTCGATCATCAGCTGCCGCACCCCCGCCTCGTCGCCGAACAGCAGCGACACGGTGGACTGGCTGGTCACCGTCAGCGCGGCACAGGCGGCGGCCAGCGACTCGGCCTCGTCCACACCGAGCCGGGAGACCTCCCCGGACAGCCCCTCGGCGGAGTCGTGGCCCATGCGCAGACCGTCCTCCGAGACGACGACGGCATGCCGCACCCCGGGGATCCCCGTCAGCGGACGCAGCATCCATCCAACGTCGGGCAACTTGGATATGGTTCCGGCCACTACCGGCCTCCTTCTCGGTCTTCTCGGTCCGGACTCTTTTCCTCCGTCAGCGGTACGGCCCCGTCCTCCGCCTCCGCTTCCACCCGTCCGCGGCGGGTGCCGGAGACGACGCTGGTGATGGAGGCGCGGGCGGCCTCCGGCGTCCAGGAGGCACTGGTGTGCGGGGTGGGCGCGGCGCCGGAAGCGGTGGCCGCACCGGCCGTGTCGGCCGGGGTGCTTCCGGAGGCCGGGCGGCGGCGGTTGCGGCGCCGGGGCAGCCCGGTGCCGAGCGGCGCGGGGGCCTCGGGGGCGTCGTCCACGGACAGGCCGTTGAGCGAGCCGCTCCCGCTCGGCTCCGCGGCGGCCGGGCCGAGGCCGGTGCCGCCCGCGTCGTGGCTCACCGTGCCGACGGTCACGGGCTCCACGACCACCGGCTTGTGGTCGGCCGCCCGGACCGCGCTCGCCGGCTCGGTCAGCAGCCGATGGGGTACGAAGACCACCACCCGGGTGCCGCCGTACGCCGACGCCGTGGACAGCTCCACCCCGAAGCCCAGCTCCCGCGACCAGCGCCCGACACAGGCGAGCCCCAGCCGCGGCACGGCCCCCAGCTGGGCCAGGTCCAGACCGTCCCGCAGCTGGCCCACGGCCTTCTCCAGCACATCCGGCGGCATGCCGAGCCCCGCGTCGTCGATCTCGATGACCGCGCCCGCCGCGACCTCCCGGACGGCGACCGCGACCTGGGTGCGGGAGGGGGAGAAGACCGTGGCGTTCTCCAGGAGTTCGGCCACCGCGTGCATCAGGCCCTCCACGGCGGGTGCCACCGCGTAGAGGGTCTGCCCGCCGTGGACGTCCACCCGGCCGAACTCCACGATGCGCGACTGCGCGCCCCGCACACAGTCGAAGAGCGACACCGGCCGGGTCTCCCGCCGCGCGGGCCAGATCCCGCACATCACCAGCAGCGTCTGGGCCTTACGGGTCATCTGGGCGGCGGCGTGGTCCGCCTTCATCACCTCGCCCATCAGCCGCGCGTCCTCGACATGCTGCTCGAGGCCGTCGAGGACCTGCTGCTGCACCATCGACATGGCGTGCATATTGCGGGCCACGGACTCGAACGACGCCTGGACGGAGTCGCGCAGCCTCCGCTCCCGGCGCGCCGCCTCGTCCAGATCGCTCTGTACGGCGGCCAGCCGCGCGACCTCTTCGCCGCGCTCGGCCGCCAGCGCACGCTCGCGCGCGGTATTGGCTCGTTCCCGTTCGGAAACGGCTCGTTCTCGCTCGGTCGCCGTACGCGCGTCAGCCAGCGCGCGACGGAGTCTGACCACCCAGGTGAGGCACAGCGACAGCACCAGTACCAGCACCGCGGACGCGGCCACGACGACGGCCTCCGTCCCCGACAGCACCTTTGACACCTCCATCTGGGACACGGCCAGGAAAGGGCAGATACTACTGACCAACTGATCAGTCTGGTCCGGTAGTTGCCAAACTCTCACGAGTGAGCCGCCGCGTCCGTACCGGGGTCAGGGTTGGGTGACGTCCGTCCGCGGCAGACACAACAGCAGGCGAGCCCCGCCCGGCGGGCTGGTGAGCACCGTAAGGGTGCCACCGTGGGCGTGAGCGATGTCATTGGCGATGGCGAGCCCGAGACCGGTGCCGCCGTCCTGGCGGGCCCGGGCGTCATCCAGCCGGGTGAACCGCTCGAAAACACGCTCGCGGTCGGCTTCGGGGATGCCCGGACCGTCGTCGTCCACGGCCAGTTCGACCAGGCCACCGCGGACCGCCACGGTGATCGAGACGGTGGTACGGGTGTGCCGGCGGGCGTTGTCGGCGAGGTTGGTGAGCAGCCGGGACAGCTGCACCCGGCTGCCGGTCACCACAGCCGCCCGCTCCTGCTCCCCGGCCAACGTGAGCGCGCCCGGGTGGCGCCGTACCTCCTCGGCCGCCAGCGCGCCGAGGTCCACCGCCGCGGTGCGCGGCGCCTCCTGCGCGTCGAGCCGGGCGAGCAGCAGCAGATCGGAGGCGACCGCCTGCAGCCGGTCGGTGTCCCGCAGTGCCTTGTGCACGGCGGCCGGCCAGTCGGTACGCGACGGGCGGGCCAAGACCAGTTCGAGCTGGGCGCGCACGGCCGCGATGGGGCTGCGCAGCTCATGCGAGGCGTCGGCCACGAACTGCCGCTGCCGGGTCATGGCCCGGTGCAGCCGGTCCAGCGTGGCGTTCATGGTGCGCGCCAGCCGGTGGATCTCGTCCCGCGCCCGGGGCACCGGCACCCGGCGATGCAGATCGCGCTCGGTGATCTCGGTGAACTCCTGCCGCATCGCGGCGACCGGGCGCAGGGCGCGCCCCACGAGCAGCCAGGTGAGCCCCGCAACGAACAGCACCAGCCCGGCGGCCGCGGGGGCGGCCTGGCGCAGCAGCAGACCGGTGGCGTTGTCGACGGCGGTGGTCGAGGGGCTCACCTTTACGCTGTAACGTTGCCCGGCCTGGATGGACTCGACGGGCTCGGCCGGAAACATCGTGGCCCCGTCCGAGTCCCGCGGGGTGGCCTCTGTCTCCTGCGAGCCGGCCGCTGTCGGCATGGTGGGGGTGACCGTCCGGCCGGAGACGTCCTTGATCGTCACCGCGCCGGGGGCGACGATGAGTGCCCGCTGCGGCGCGGGGCGGGTCTGCGCCAACTGGCCCTTGATCGCCACGGCGGCGTTCCTGGCGTCCAGGTCGGCGCTGGCGCGGAGGTTGTGCTGCAGGGCCAGCACCAGGGCCAGCATGCACAGCCCGATCGCGAAGGCCACGGTCCCGGCGGCCGCCAGCACGGCCTTGGCGCGCACGCTCAACCCGGACGTCAGGCGCGGGCGGCGACGTCCCGGGTGCGCTGGGTCCTCAGCGTCGGCCGTATGCCCGACGTCCTGCCTGATGTCCTGCCGGACGTCCGGTCCGACGTCCGGTCCGACGTCCGGTCCGGCATCCGGTCCGACGTCCGGTCCGACGTCCGGTCCGACGTCCGGCCCGGCATCCGGCCCGGCATCCGGCCCGGCATCCGGTCCGACGTCCGGCCCGACGTCCGGCCCGACGTCCGGTCCGGCATCCGGCCCGACGTCCGGTCCGACGTCCTGTCCAGAGCCCGCGATGTGCCCCGTGTCCGCCGTGCGCCCCGCGTCCGCGCTGATGTGCCGCACCGTCTCACCCTCCGTCGCGGGCCAGCAGATAGCCCGCGCCCCGTATCGTGCGGATCGACTGCCGTCCGTACGGCACATCGATCTTCCGGCGCAGGCTCCGGATGTAGACCTCGACGAGATTGGCCCCGCCGTCGTACGCCGTGTCCCACACGCTCTGCACGATCTCGGACTTGGAGACCACCTGGCCTGCGCGCCGGGCGAGGTACTCCAGCACGGCGAACTCCTTGGCCGTGAGCGTGACCTCCTCCTTCCCCCGCGCACAGGCCAACGCGGCGGGCTCCAGCCGCAGATCGCCCAGCTCCAGCACGTCGGGCCGGTCCAGCCCGCCGCGCCGCACCAGGGCCCGCACCCGTGCGATCAGGACGACGAAGGAGAACGGCTTGGTCAGATAGTCGTCCGCGCCCACGTCGAGCCCATCGGCCTCGTCGTACTCGCCGTCCTTGGCGGTGAGCATCAGGATCGGCGTCCAGTCGCCCTTCTCGCGCAGCCGCGAGCAGAGCTGGTAGCCGGAGCATCCGGGGAGCATCACGTCCAGCACGATCGCCGCGTATCCGCCGGAGCGGGCGAGCGCCAGGCCGCTGGGCCCGTCCGCCGCCGTCTCGATGGTGAAACCCTCCTGCTCCAGGCCCTCGGTGAGCAGTTCGCGGAGCCGGGCGTCGTCTTCCACCACCAGTATGCGCACGCGGTCAGGATGGCACGGGCAAGCTGAGGCCCCGCTGAACCGGCACCGGTTTCAGCGGGGCCTCAGGGGGTTCAGCGAGGACTCAGCATCGGTGCGCCACGGTGGGTGCGCCGACGGATCAAGGGTCCTTCGGCAGCCAGTTCCACTCCCCGAACGAAGGAGAGCTGTGCCCATGTCTCACTTCCTGCCTCGTGCCACATCCGCGAAGCGGCGCGGTGTCGTGCTCGCCATGGCGGCCGGTGCCCTGGCGCTGGGGGCCGCGGTTCCCGCCTCGGCTTCGTCCTCGGCCTCGTCGCCCTCCTCGGCGTCGGCCTCCGCCTCCAAGGCGAAGTCGAAGCCCAGCGACACGATCACCTGCCGGGTGGTGCGCGGCGCCGAGCCCGCCAAGTCCGCCAAGTCGGTCGAGCTGACCGAGGTGGGCAAGGCCACCGCGGCGGTGAAGGCCCACGGTGAGAAGGTCACCGCGGCGGTCAAGGCCGACGGCAAGAAGGTCACCGTGGCGCCGAAGGACGGTGCCCGCGGGCACGGCGACGTCTGCGCCATCCCCACCATCCCCGCCTTCCCGGGCAAGCCCGGCAAGGTGTGCACGGTCGTCATCATCAAGGGCAAGGCCGGGAGCAAGGACGACGTCTCCGCCGTTCCCGCCCGCCCCACGACGCCGACCAAGCCGGGTAAGCCGACCAGGCCCAGTGAGCCGGCCAAGCCCGGTAAGCCGTCCAAGACCTGCGAGATCGTGGTGATCAAGGAGGGGCACCGCGCCGACGACCGGTCCGCGGACGCGACGAAGGCGGCGGTCGGGGCGACCCGCTCCTGAACCACTGGCCGGCCCGTGGGGGGATCGGCCAGCGGCCCGGCGCGCACGGCGCGCCGGGCCCTCGCGCGTTCGGTGGGAAGCACACGCCGGGGCAGGGCGTTCTCCCGTCATGTCGATCATTCACAAGACCACGATGAGTCCGACCAAGGTGGAACTGCTCACGGCCTGGCTGCCCGGGCAGCCGTGGTACGCCGCCGCCCAGCGCGCGCCGGAGCTGTCGCGGGCCGGTGGCTTCCGGCTCGACGACCCGGAGGGCGAGGTGGGCATCGAGTTCATGGTGATGCGGGACGACGCCGGTGATCGGCCCGCCTGGTACCACGTACCCATGACCTATCGCGCGGCACCGCTCGACGGAGCCGAGCAGGCCCTCATCGGCACGACCGAGCACGGGGTGCTGGGTCGGCGGTGGATCTACGACGGGGCACACGACCCGGTGCTCGTGGGCCAGTTGCTCGCGCTCCTCCAGGGCCGCGCCGAGCCGCAGGCGCAGAGCCTGTCCGACACTCCGGACCCCTCCGTCACCACCGAGGTGACCGGGGCCGGGTTCGAGGTCCCGGCCGGGGCCGCCGAGGCGGCGGCCGTCGCCAACGGACCGGACGGCACCCGCCTGCTGCTGGGCGACGGGGCAGCCCTTCAGGTGACGCGCGTTCTGCGTCCGGACTCCGGTGCGGAGACGGCCGGGGTCCGGGGCCATGTCAGCGCGGGCTGGCGGCTGTCGGAGGACGAGGAGGCGCGCGGCCGGTTCGCCGTCCTCTACGACACGGTGTCCTGACGCCCTGTTGGGCGGGGGCGAGGGCGGGGGTGTCGGCGGTGGCCGGTGCTCCCGCCGCGCTATGAGACCAGCACCAGGCCGATAGATCCAATGAATTGATGCCCTAGGGGCGAAGCAAGGCGGTCGCGCCCGGCACCCGCACCGCCCCCGTCCGCACCCCCGAGCGCGCCCGCGACCTCGTACGGCAGCGCACCGACCGCCTCACCGCCGACCTCACGGTGCACCTCGCGCCGGGTACGTACCGCCTCGCCCGCCCGCTCGTCCTCGACTCCCGTGACTCCGGGGGCAAGGGGCACCGCGTCATCTGGCAGGGCAGCAAGGGCACGGTGTTCAGCGGCGGCCGGGCCGTCCTGCGCTGGAAGCCGGTCACGGGCAGGTCCGGACTGTGGTCCGCCCGCGCCCGCCGGGCTGCACAACACCCGGCAGCTGTACGTGAACGGCGTGCGCGCGCCGTGCTGGGACAACTCCACCAAGCGCGTGGAGTTCCCCGACATCCCCGGCCGCGGCATCAACATGGTCGGCCCCGGCAAGCTCACAGTGACGCCCTGCCCGGCTATGTCGAGAACGTCTTCGAGGCCCTCGACCAGCCCGGAGAGTGGTACCTCGACCGGCACACCTGCACCGTCTACTACCGCCCGCGCGCCGGGGAGAACCCGCGCACCGCGGATGTGGAGACACCGGTCCTGGAGAAGCTGGTCGACGGGCGGGGCACCGGGAGCGCGCCGCTGCACGACATCGCCCTGCGGGGCATCCAGTTCTCGTACGCCACCTGGCTCACCCCCTCCTCACCCGAGGGCTTCTCCGAGGTGCAGGCGGGCTACACGGTGACCGGCGCGGAGGGCTGGAAGACCCAGGGGCTGTGCGAATACACCCCGGGCGGCACCTGCCCGTACGCGTCCTGGACCAGGATGCCCGGCAACGTGGCCATCAGCCACGGCCGTGACCTGGAGTTCTCCCACAACGCCTTCGTCCACCTCGGCGCGGCCGGGCTCGAACTCGGCACCGGAACACAGAACACCACCGTGCGCGGCAATGTCTTCACCGACATCTCCGGCAACGGCATGGAGATCGGCGGGGTGGACGCACCCCGGCGCCGACATCGTGGCCGCGGCCGGTCTCGAACCCCGCTGCCGAGGACTGCTCGGCGGCACGTCCGCCGACCGCTCCGTGCCCGAAGCACCCACCCCCGTGGGCGACTTCGCGGCGGACGGCTCGGCGTACGTCACCTGGAACCCGTCGTACGTCAATGGCGGGTCCCCGGTCACCTCGTACACCGTCACCGCCACCAACGGCACCCACACCGTCTCCGCAACCATCCCGGCGGCGCGCTTCAAGCGCACCGCGTACGCGGTGGTCGACGGGCTCACCATCGGCACGCCGTACACGGTGACCGTCACGGCCCGCAACCGGGTGGGGCAGAGCGAGAGGTCGCTGGCCGCCGCCCCCGTCACGCCCACCGCCGACGGTCCCGGCACCCTGCCCGCCGCCTCCACCGGCGTGAAGGCCAACGCGGAGGCCACGGCCGCCAGGCTGTCCTGGACGCCGCCCAAGACCACCGGCGACACCCCGGTCATCGGCTACCGGATCAGCGTCTCCGACGGCCGCACCATCATCGTGACCGGCCGCGACGTCCTGGTCGCCCAGCCCCGGGCCAAGGGGATGCTGCGGGTGATCGGCAATCTGCGTCCGTCCACCGCGTACACCTTGTCGATCGCGGCACTGACGGCCACCGGCACCGGCTCGTCTGCCGAGGTATCCGTCACGACCCCGTCCGAATAAGGGCGCGACCCTATCCGGATAAGGGCGGGAAAGCTCAAATCCTGCTCTGAAACCACGCCGATCCGGGTTCATCACCGTTCAGGCGGACAAAACTGACAGTAAGTGAGTAGTTCACATGTACTCGGATGGACGTGGATGGACGGGGGCATTCCGATGTGGGCCATATCCAGACGCCCCGCCTCGGCGGAGCCACAGGAGGCGGCGGGTCAGGCGCTGGACCTCTATGACATCGCCTATCTGGTGGGCGGGCGGCGGTGGGTGATCCAGACCCTCCTGATAGCGCTTCAGGAGCGGGATGTGATCACCCTCCGGCGCTCCCGGATACACGCCAAGGCGGTGGGGGAGGCCGGACACCCGGTCGAGCGCGCGCTCATCACGCTGTGCCCCCGCTCGAAGCCGGTGGACCACGTGGTCCCCACGCTGCTCGGCGCACCCGAGCTGGAGGCGATCCGGGATCGGCTCGCCTCCAGCGGTCTGCTCACCCGCTTCCGGGGCCGCCCCACCCGCACGGGCCGGCGCCGCGTGGAGGCGGCCGTGCGGGAGGGGTCGCTCCCCTCGTACGTCTTCCACGGCCCCGTCGTCCTCCCGGAGCCGGCGCGGCGCAAGGCCGTCAGCGCGGCGATCCCCATCCCGAACGGCGATCCGGCCTACTGGGAGCGGCACGTCCTCATCGCCTACGACCCCGGCTACCCCGACCACGAGTCCTTCTACGAGACGCACTCGTGGGGCGACGACCGCGGCGGTGGCCACGGCGGCGACCACGGCGGTGGCCACGGCGGCGACTACGGCGGCGGCCACCACTCCTGCGGCGGCGGTGGTGGCGGGGGCGGCAGCGACTAGGTCGCCGTCAGGCGGTGGCCGCGTCCTCGTAGGGGGTGGGACAGCCATGCGTGGCGGTCACGGCGGTCAGCAGCACCACCGAGTCCTCCAACGCCCGCAACCCGTGCCGCTCATGCGGGATCTCCTGCACCTGGCCCGCGATGAGATCCATCCGGTCACCGCCGCCGGTCAGCCGTACATGCCCGTGCAGCACCTGGAGACTGGCCGCCGGAGGAGCGTTGTGCTCATCGAGCTCGCAGCCGGAGACCATGGCGATCACGCTCTGCCGCAGCGGGCCGTCGTGCAGGAACAGATGTGCGCTGCGCCCGTGCGGATCGGCCTTGGCCTGGTCCAGATGGTGGCGCGCGAGCGTGGTGAGGTCATCCATGTGTGCCCCTCGATCGGTCCGGTCTGATCGTCGGCGGGTTCCCTCAATCCTCACCGGCTAGCGTGGTGGGCGCCAGTTCGCAGCCGCGCCGTACGACCGCGCCGTGGAGAGAGGTACCGCAGCAGTGGCCGACTACCTGACCGTACTGACCACCACCGACACCCCCGAGAAGGCCGAGGCGCTGGCCCGCGGGGCGATCGAGGCCCGGCTGGCGGCCTGTGCGCAGATCAGCCAGCCCGTGACATCCGTGTACCGGTGGGAGGGGGAGGTCGAGACGGCGGCCGAGTGGCAGGTGCTGTTCAAGACGACCGCCGCGCGCTATGACGAGCTGGAGGCGCATATCCGCGAGGCGCACGACTACGAGACGCCCGAGGTCATCGCGATGCCCATCGTGAACGGCAGCGAGGACTATCTGGCGTGGGTGGTGTCGGAGACGACGATCGACTGACGGCGACCCGTGGCTGGAGGCGAGGGCCGAGGGAGTCGACGGCTCAGCGGGAGCCGGAGGCCCCCCGCCCCGCCAGCGCCCGCTCGATCCCCCGCTCCCGCGGCCCCAGGAAGTGCGGATCCGGCTCGAACGCCGCGTCCAGGGCCGCCTTGCCCGCCGCCACGACCTCCCGCGTCCCACCGAAGTACCAGGTCACATCGTGCGGCTCGTCGACCGCGACCCCGTACGCGTCGATCCCCGCCGCCCCGCACAGCGCCAGCGCCCGCCGGACATGGAACCCCTGGCTCACCAGCACCGCCTTGTGCACCCCGAAGACCCGCCGGGCCCGGCTGCAGGAGTCCCAGGTGTCGAACCCCGCGAAGTCGCTCACGATCCGCCGGTCCGGGACCCCGCGCTTGACGAGATACGCGCGCATCGCGTCCGGTTCGTCATAGTCATGGCGGCTGTTGTCCCCGGTGACCAGCAGCGCACGAACCCTGCCGTCCTGGTAGAGCCGTACGGCGGCGTCCAGCCGGTGCGCCAGATACGGCGACGGCTCCCCGTTCCACAGCCCCGCCCCGAAGACCACGCCCACCGGGGCCGAGGGCACATCGGCGACGGTATGGATCCGGTCGTCCGTGCTCAGCCGCAGCCAGGTCGCGGGGAGCAGGGCCAGTACGCAGACGAGGATGCCCCCCTGCACCAGCCGCCGCCACCCCCGCCGCGTCCGCGGCAACCGCCTCCGCACCCACCCCCGCATGCGCTCCCCCTCTCCGCAGCACCGATCCGGTCGCGCTGTGGGACGCCGGAGGGAGGGTGGCGGTTGCGTCGGGTTACTCGGAGGTTTCCTCCTGCTCCTCTTCGGGCTCATCCACGAAATCGGTTGTCTCGAGCTCGAAGCCGAACGGCGCGGGGATGGGCAGCGGCTTACCGAACGGGATCGTCATACGGGCGAGATAGCCGTGGTCCGAAGGGTCCCAGAAGGCCGTGATCTCTTCGGTCTGCATGTCGAGCACGAGGTAGACCGGCACATGGCGACCGTAGACCTCGAGCTTCTCCTGCCAGTCGACATCCCGGGTGGAGACGGACGTGAACTCGGCGACGAGGGACAGCGCCGCGCCGTCCACATGGCGGGCGCGCGTCGCCCACGAACGCCTTCAGGTCCGCGACGTGAAGATCCGGGCCGTAGGCGCGCTCGGATGTGGGGAAGCTGAAGAGAAAGGGGGAGGTATGGGGCTCCTCGACTGCCGGTGCGTCTTCTGTGGTCATCGGCCGCTCCAATATCGCGGTCGCCGTGTCCTCCATCTGCTACGGAGCGTACTGTCTCGCTCACCGTAGCGACGGCCCCCCGGTGGTATCCGTCTTCCGTTCGCATTACCCCCACAAGGGTGATGCATCCGCTCCCGCATAGCCTTGACCAGTCATTCCGCACCACCGAAGACCAGCAGGTGATCCCCTCCATGCCCCCGATCCCCACCGCAGAGCTCCATCTCCACATCGAGGGCACCCTGGAGCCCGATCTGGCCTTCGCACTCGCCGAGCGCAACGGGGTCGAGCTGCCGTACGCCACCCAGGAGGAGCTGCGGGCCGCGTACTCCTTCAGCGACCTGCAGGACTTCCTGAACCTCTACTACGCGCTGATGACCGTGCTGCGTACCGAGGACGACTTCGCCGACCTCACCCACGCGTATCTCGCCCGCGCCCGTGAGCAGGGCGTGCGCCATGCCGAGATCTTCTTCGACCCGCAGGCGCACACCGCGCGCGGCGTCGAGATCGACGCGGTCATCCGCGGGATCGGCCGTGCGCTGGACGCGGCGCCGCGGACGTACGGCATCACCACGCGCCTGATCATGTGCTTCCTGCGCGACGAGAGCGCCGAGTCGGCCCTGGAGACGTTCGAGGCGGCCCGCCCTCACCTGGACCGGATCGCCGCCGTCGGCCTGGACTCGGCGGAGGTCGGGAATCCGCCGTCGAAGTTCCGTGAGGTGTACGCACTCGCGCGGGAGGCCGGGCTGAAGTGCGTCGCGCACGCGGGGGAGGAGGGGCCGCCCGCGTACGTATGGGAAGCGCTGGACATCCTCGGCGTGGACCGCGTCGACCACGGGGTGCGCTGCCTGGAGGACGAGGCGCTGGTGGCCCGGCTGGTCGCGGACCGGACCCCGCTGACCGTCTGCCCCCTGTCGAACGTCCGGCTGCGCGTCGTGGACCGCCTGGAGGACCATCCGCTGCCCGCGATGCTGGACGCCGGTCTGCTGGTGACGGTCAACTCCGACGACCCCGCCTACTTCGGCGGCTACGTGGCCGACAACTTCACCGCCGTACGGAACGCGCTCGCCCTCGACGAGACCACCCTGCGCACCCTGGCCCGCAACTCCTTCGAGGCCGCCTTCCTGGAGGAGGAGACGCGGGCGGCGTACCTGAAGGAGGTCGACGGCTGGACCCGCTGAGCCCTGGGGCGATCAGCCCTCGGCCAGCTCCAGCCGCACCGCGCACACCTTGAACTCCGGCATCCGCGACACCGGATCCAGTGCCGGATTCGTCACCGTGTTGGCCCGCCCCGGCCCCGCCCAGTGGAACGGCATGAACACCGTGTCCGGCCGGATGTCCCGGCTGATGCGGGCCGGGGCCACGGCACGGCCGCGCCGGGAGACCACCGCGATCGGTACGCCCTCGGCCGCCCCCAGCCGCTCGGCGAGCAGCGGGTGGAGCTGGACGTAGGGGCCGGGCGCGGCCTCGTTGAGTTCGGTGACCCGCCGGGTCTGGGCGCCCGACTGGTACTGGGCCAGCACCCGGCCCGTCGTCAGCAGCACCGGATACGCCGCGTCCGGTTCCTCCGCGGCCGGACGATGGCTCACGGGGGCGAAGCGGGCCCGCCCGTCGTCGGTGGCGAACCGATCGAGGAACAGCCGTGGCGTACCGGGATGCGGGCCGGGCCGCTCGGCCTCTGCGTTCTCCGAGCCGGCACCGGCCACCCCCTCGGAGCCGCTCTCCTCCGCGCGCCCCGGGCAGGGCCAGAACACCCCGTCCTCCTCCGCGATCCTCCGGTACGTGATGCCCGAGTAGTCCGCCGGGCCCCCGGCCGAGGCCCGCCGCAGCTCCTCGAAGACCTCCTCCGCGTCGGCCGGGAACCCCTTCTCCCAGCCGAGCCGGGCCGCGAGCCCGCTCAGCACCCACAAATCCGTCCGGACGCCCGGCGGCGGGGTGAGGGCTGCCCGGCGGAGGATGACCCGGCCCTCCAGGTTTGTCATGGTCCCGGTCTCCTCGGCCCACTGGGCCACCGGCAGGACCACATCGGCGAGCGCGGCGGTCTCCGAGAGCACGACGTCGGCGACCGCCAGGAAGTCCAGCGACCGCAGCCGGGACTCCACATGGGCCGCGCGCGGGGCGGAGACCAGCGGATTGGAGCCCATCAGCAGCAGCGCCCGGACGTCCCGCCCGAGCGCGTCCAGGAGCTCGTACGCGCTGCGCCCCGGCCCGGGGAGGGTGTCGGGCTCGACGCCCCATACGGCCGCCACATGGGCGCGCGCTGCCGGGTCGGCCAGCTTGCGGTAGCCGGGCAGCTGATCGGCCTTCTGGCCGTGTTCGCGGCCGCCCTGGCCGTTGCCCTGGCCGGTCAGGCAGCCGTAGCCGGAGAGCGGGCGGCCCGCGCGGCCGGTGGCCAGGCACAGGTTGATCCACGCGCCGACGGTGTCGGTGCCCTTGGACTGCTGCTCGGGGCCCCGAGCCGTCAGCACCATCGAGTTCTCGGCGTCGCAGAACATCGCGACCGCCTTACGGAGGTCAGGGACGGGGACGCCCGTGATCCGCTCCACCAGCTCCGGCCAGTGGGCCATCGCGGCGGCCCGCGCCTCGGGCCAGCCGCTGGTGCGCCGTTCGACGAACTCCTCGTCCACCCGGCCCTCCGCGACCACCAGGTGCAGCAGCCCCAGCGCGAGCGCGAGATCGGTGCCGGGCCGCGGCGCCAGATGCAGATCCGCCTGCTCCGCCGTACGGGTGCGCCGGGGATCGACCACGATCAGCCGGCCGCCCGCCTCCTTCAGCTCGGTCAGATAGCGCAGCGCGGGCGGCATGGTCTCGGCCAGGTTCGAGCCGACGAGGACGACGCATCCGGTGCGGGCCACGTCCGCCAGCGGGAACGGAAGCCCGCGGTCCAGCCCGAAGGCCCGCTGGTGGGCGGCGGCGGCCGAGGACATGCAGAACCGGCCGTTGTAGTCGATCTGCGAGGTGCCGAGCACCACCCGGGCGAACTTCCCGAGCGCGTACGCCTTCTCGTTCGTCAGCCCGCCGCCGCCGAAGACCCCCACCGCGTCGCGGCCGTGCGCCCGGCCGGTGGCCTCCAGGCCCTCGGCGATCCGGTCGAGGGCCTCCTCCCAGGTGGCCGGTTCGAGCCGACCGGAGTCAGGGCGGCGGACCAGCGGCTCGGTCAGACGCACCCGGGAGGAGAGCACGGCGGGCGCGGTGCGGCCCTTACCGCAGAGCGCGCCGCGGTTGACGGGGAACGCGGTGCGCTCGATGACCTCAACGCCGCCCGACCCGCGGTCCGGCGGCGTTGGGCGCAGCGTCATCCCGCACTGCAGCGAACAGTAAGGGCAGTGTGTGTCGACGGGGGC
Organism: Streptomyces sp. NPDC007875; assembly: GCF_042868035.1. Taxonomy (NCBI): domain Bacteria; kingdom Bacillati; phylum Actinomycetota; class Actinomycetes; order Kitasatosporales; family Streptomycetaceae; genus Streptomyces; species Streptomyces sp. NPDC007875. The sequence continues at coordinate 101,728 of NZ_JBIADZ010000029.1, forward strand.
GGGGTCGGGGGCGGGGGAGTGCTCCCCGGGAACGTGCGCCATGCCAAGGAGGGTGCTACGGCCGTGTTACGGCCCGCGTCGTCTCGGATTACGCCTGCGGGAAGCGGACCTCAGCACGGGGCCAGGCGGCCGGTGAAATCGGCGCAACCACCCGTCACGGCCGCGCAACGGCGGTGCAATCTGCCGCTGCCAGGCTCTGGCCATGACGCCCCACTCCGGTCCCGCCGGCCCCGATGGCACGGCCGATATCGACAGCACGGCGGACTTCGACAGTGCCCAGCGGCTCATGACCCGGTTCACCGCACAGCTCACCACCCAGCTCGACCGGCTGGGCCACGGCAGCCACCCTGGCGGCCGCCCCGGCAGCCGTCAGGGCGTCCGCCGGGGCGGCCGTGACCGCCCGCCGACGCTCGTCGCCGTCGCCCACGGCAGCCGGGACCCCGAGGCGCTGCGCACCGTGACCGCACTCCTGGACCGCGTCCGCGCGCTCCGCCCCGGACTGCCCGTACGCCTCGGCCATATCGAGCTCAACCAGCCGCTGCTGACCGACACGCTGGCCGCGCTGCGCGGTGAGGCCGTGCTCGTCCCGCTGCTCCTGAGCCGTGGCTACCACATCAAACAGGACATCCCGGATGCCGTCGCCGCCGCGCCCCACCTCGCCGCCCACCTCGCCGCCCCGCTCGGCCCGGACCCGCTGCTCGCCGAGGCGCTGCACGCCCGGCTGGCGGAGGCAGGCCGTCGGGCCGGGGCTCCGCACGGAACCGGCGTCACGGGCGTCGCGGCTTCGCACCGGGCGGGCGTCGTCCTGGCCGCGGCGGGCTCTCGCGACCCGGACGCGGCCCTCGACGTGGCCCGGACCGCCGCCCTGCTCAGCGCCAGGCTCGGCGGTGTGCCCGTCCTGCCCGGCTACGCCTCCGGCTCCGGGCCCACCGTGCCCGAGGCCGTACGGGCCCTGGCATCCCTCGGCCATGACCGGATCGCCGTCGCGTCCTACTTCACCGCGCCCGGCCGCTTCGCCACCCAGTGCGCGAACGCCGTTCAGAACATGAGCGCCACCCCCGGGGTCGCGGCCGCCCCGCTCGCCGCCCACCCGGCGGTGGCGCGCCTCGTAGTGCGCCGTTACGAACAGGCCATCGCCTCTGCGCCCTTGTCACCCCCGGCGGCTACCGTCGGTGTATGAGTCGCAGCGCACCTCCTGAACCGGATCCGGCCCCTCCGACCGGTGCCCCCGAGGCCGACACCGGCCACGTCCCCGGCTACTCCCCGGTGGACCTCGAGCGCTGGGCGCCAGAGCCCGACAAGCGGCCGGGCCGGACCGCCTTCCAGCGGGACCGGGCGCGGGTGCTGCACTCCGCCGCGCTGCGCAGACTGGCCGGGAAGACCCAGGTGGTGCCCGCCACACCGGCCGCCGACCCCGGGCCGGCCGGGCGCGCCCTGGCCTACGATGCCACGCCCCGCACCCGGCTGACCCACTCCCTGGAGTGCGCCCAGGTGGGCCGTGAGCTGGGGGCCGCCCTCGGCTGCGACCCGGATCTGGTGGAGACGGCCTGCCTCGCCCATGACCTCGGCCATCCGCCGTTCGGGCACAACGGCGAGCGGGTGCTCAACGAGATCGCCGAGCCCTGCGGCGGCTTCGAGGGAAACGCGCAGTCGCTGCGGCTGCTGGCCCGGCTCGAACCGAAGCGGTTCGTGCCCGGCCCGGAGGCCGGTGAGCCGGTGAGCGTCGGCCTCAACCTCACCCGCGCCGCGCTGGACGCCGCCACCAAGTACCCCTGGCCGCGCGGTGGCCATCCGTACAGCCCCCGCTCCCCGAAGTTCGGGGTCTACGAGGACGACCTCCCGATCTTCGCCTGGTACCGGCAGGGCGCCCCCGAGGGCCGTACGACCTTTGAAGCCCAGGTCATGGACTGGGCCGACGATGTCGCCTACTCCGTCCACGACGTCGAGGACGGGCTGCACGCGGGCCATCTCGACCCCGCGAGCCTGCTCGCCGAGCCCGAGCGCCGCGAGGTCTTCGCCGTCGCCGCCGATCGCTACGCCCCGGGGGCCGAGCCCGACGAGCTGGCCGAGGCGCTGGACCGGCTGCTGGGCCAGGAGTGGTGGCCGCACGGCTACGACGGCTCGTCCGTCGCCCAGGCCCGCCTCAAGGACGCCACCAGCCAGCTCATCGGCCGCTTCTGCCTGGCCGCCGAGGGCGCCACCCGCGCGGCGTACGGCACGGGCCGCTTCACCCGCTACCACGCCGAGCTGGTCGTCCCCCGCGCCGCCCGCCTGGAGTGCGCGGTCCTCAAGGCGGTCGCCGACCGGTATGTCATCCAGCGTGCCGACCAGGAGCTGGTCCGGGCCGATCAGCGCGTCGTCATCGCCGAACTGGGCGATGCCCTGATCGCCCGCGCCCCCGTCGGCCTGGACCCCCAGTTCCGCTCGCTCTTCGACGCGGCCGGGGACGACCGGGGCCGGCTGCGGGCGATCGTCGACCAGATCGGCTCCCTGACCGACACCTCGGCCCGGTGGCTCCACGCCCGGCTCACCGCGTGACCCCCCGCCCGCCGGATCCGGCTTGCGTGCACACGTCCGGCGTACGGGCCCTTCCGGACGCACGCGCGGTGCGGGAGGCTCCCCTTTGACACGGCTTTCGGCACACGTTGCCGCACAGCTTCCGGTACAGCTTTCGGGCACGGACGTTCCGCACGGCCTCTGGCACAGCCATGGGCACAGCATTTGGCACCGCTTTCGGAGAGCACGACCTGACGCGACCGGGGTAAGGCACTCATAGAGGCACTGCTCGGCACCGCTCGGCAGCGAGGAGGACACAAGTGGTCGACGCACACCAGACATTCGTCATCGTCGGAGGGGGTCTGGCCGGGGCGAAAGCCGCGGAAACCCTGCGAGCGGAGGGCTTCACCGGGCGGGTGATCCTCATCGGTGACGAGCGCGACCACCCCTATGAGCGGCCCCCGCTGTCCAAGGGCTTCCTCACCGGCAGCCAAGAGCGCGACAGCGTCTTCGTCCACGAGCCCGCCTGGTACGCCCAGGCCGATATCGAGCTCCACCTCGGCCTGCCCGCCGTCCACCTGGACCGCGCCGCCAAGGCCGTGACCCTGGGCGACGGCACCCGGGTCCACTACGACCGGCTGCTGCTGGCCACCGGCGCCGAGCCGCGCCGCCTCGACATCCCCGGCACCGATCTGGCCGGGGTCCACCATCTGCGCCGGCTCGCCCACGCCGAGCGGCTCAAGGGCGTCCTCACCACCCTCGGCCGGGACAACGGCCAGCTGGTCATCGCGGGCGCGGGCTGGATCGGCCTCGAAGTCGCGGCCGCCGCGCGCGGCTACGGCGCCGAGGTGACCATCGTCGAGCCCGAGCCCACCCCGCTCCACCCCGTCCTCGGCCCCGAGCTGGGCGCCCTCTTCGCCGACCTCCACGGCGAGCACGGCGTCCGCTTCCGCTTCGGTGCCCGCCTTACCGAGATCACCGGCCAGGACGGCATGGTGCTGGCCGCCCTCACCGACGACGGCGAGGAGCACCCCGCCCACAGCGTCCTGGCCGCCATCGGCGCCGCCCCGCGCACCGCCCTCGCCGAGGCCGCGGGCCTGGAGGTGGTGGACCGCGCGGCGGGCGGCGGCATCGCGGTCGACACCTCGCTGCGCACCAGCGACCCGGACATCTTCGCGGCGGGCGACGTCGCCTCCGCCCCGCTCGGCTTCATCGAGGGCACCCCCGTACGGGCCGCCCTCCCGCCGAGCGCCCGGCTGCGCGTCGAGCACTGGGCCAATGCCCTGAACGGCGGCCCGGCGGCGGCCCGCGCCATGCTCGGCCAGGACGTCGCGTACGACCGGGTGCCGTACTTCTTCTCCGACCAGTACGACGTCGGCCTGGAGTACTCCGGCTACGCCCCGCCCGGCTCGTACGATCAGGTGCTGGTGCGCGGCGACGTCGGCAAGCGGCAGTTCATCGCCTTCTGGCTGAACGACGGCCGGCTGCTCGCGGGCATGAACGTCAACGTCTGGGACGTCACCGAATCGATCCAACGGCTCATCCGCGGCGGCGACCAGCTCGACCCGGCGGCCCTGGCCGACCCGTCCGTCCCGCTGACCTCGCTGCTCCCGTAGGCCCTCGGCCACGCTCCCGCCGGGGTACGGCAGGCGACGGACAGCCATGTCGGACCCCGGCCGTAGAATTCGGGCGTGGCAGGCAGGATCAACGATGACGACGTGAAGGCGGTACGGGCAGCGGTCCCGATCGACGCCGTCGTGTCCGAATACCTCCAGCTGCGCAACGCGGGGGGTGGCAATCTCAAGGGCCTGTGCCCCTTCCATGACGAGAAGTCCCCGTCCTTCCAGGTCAGCCCCAGCAAGGGGCTCTACTACTGCTTCGGCTGCCAGGCGGGCGGCGACACCGTCGACTTCGTCATGAAGATCGACCACCTCTCCTTCGCCGAGACCATCGAGCGGCTGGCCTCCCAGGCCGGCATCACCCTGCGCTACGAGGAGGGCGGCTACACCCCCGGCCGCCAGCAGGGCGAGCGCACCCGGCTGGTCGAGGCCCATAAGGCGGCCGCGCAGTTCTACGTCGAGCAGCTGGAGCGCCCCGAGGCGGAGATCGGCCGCACCTTCCTGGCGGAGCGCGGCTTCGACCAGGCCGCGGCGCAGCACTTCGGCGTGGGCTACAGCCCGGCCGGCTGGGACCACCTCGTCCGCTATCTGCGCGGCCGCGGTTTCACCGACAAGGAGCTGATCCTCTCCGGGCTCGTCCAGGAGGGCCGGCGCGGCCCCATCGACCGCTTCCGGGGCCGGCTGATGTGGCCGATCCGGGACATCTCCGGTGAGGTCGTCGGCTTCGGCGCCCGGAAGCTGCGCGACGACGACAACGGCCCGAAGTACCTCAACACCCCCGAGACCCCGCTCTACCGCAAGTCCCAGGTCCTCTACGGCATCGACCTCGCCAAGAAGGACATCGCCAAGGCCAGCCGGGCGGTGGTGGTCGAGGGCTATACGGACGTCATGGCCTGCCATCTCGCGGGGGTCACCACCGCCATCGCCACCTGCGGCACCGCCTTCGGCGGCGACCACATCAAGATCCTCCGACGGCTGCTCATGGACAACGCGGGCGCGGAGGTCGTCTTCACCTTCGACGGCGACGCGGCCGGGCAGAAGGCGGCCCTGCGCGCCTTCGAGGACGACCAGCGGTTCGCCGCCGAGACCTCCATCGCGATCACGCCCGACGGGATGGACCCGTGCGAACTGCGCCTGGCCCGCGGCGACGAGGCCGTGGCCTCCCTGGTCGACAGCCGTACGCCGCTGTTCGCCTTCGCGCTGAAGTCGATCGTCTCCCGGTACAACCTGGACACCGAGGAGGGGCGCATCGCCGCCGTCGACGAGGCGGTGCCGGTCGTCGCGGCGATCAAGAACCCCGGGCTGCGGGACCGCTATGCGATCCGGCTGATCGGGATGGTCGGCATCGCCACCCAGGCGGAGGAGCAGTCGATCATCCGCCGGGTGCGCGGGCTGGCCCGCAGCAGGCAGAACGGCGGCCCGGGCGGCCCGGAGCACGGTGGCCGCGGCGATCAGCGCGGCGTCGGCCCGGGCGGGTCCCGGTACGGCGGCCGCGGTGACCAGCGGGGCGGCGGCCCGGGTGGGCATGGCGGTCCTGGCGGGCCGGGCGGGCCCGGAGGCCCTGGCGCCGGCGGCGCGCCGCCGGTCCCGCGCGGTCCGGCGCTGAATCTGCGCAGCCCCGCCCACCGCGTCGAGCGCGAGCTGCTCAAGCTGGCGCTTCAGCATCCAGACCTGGTCTCCCCGGCCTTCGACGCCTACGGCATCGACGAGTTCACCGCCCCGCCGTACGCGGCGGTGCGCCGCACGATCGAGGACGCGGGCGGTACGGCCGCCGCGGACGCCGACTATCTCGCCCGGGTCCGCGAGGCGGCGCCCGACGACACGGTCCGGGCGATGGTCACCGAGCTCGCCGTCGAGCCGCCGCACACCCGCCGCGACCCGGACGAGGTGTACGCGGGTGTGCAGTTGGTGGCTGTACGGCTGGCCGCGGTGAATCAGCGCGTGACCGAGGTGCGGGGCGCCCTCCAGCGCCTGGGTCAGCATGCGGACCCCGCCCACCTCGCCGCCGTACAGAACGAGCTGTGGGTGCTGCAGCAGTACGGCCAGTCCCTCCGGGACCGGGGCGCGGCGGCGCTGTAGGCCGAGAGCGGGGCGGTACGGGCCGAATGGTGGGTTCCGGCCAGCCCGTTCGTGCCTCGGCGGGCGGGCCGGAGGGGGCGCTGTAGCCGCCGGGTAGTCGTACGGTCACGGGCCGCTGAGCAAAAAGTGCCCGCACGCCCCTCGTGGCGGGCCTGTGTCGTACTCCACACTGGGGTGCGGTGCCTGAGTCCTCGGAGCGCGGCGGTGTTGGCCAGGTAGGGCCGGAATCCCCCGCAGATCCGCTCATGATGTACGGGACGGACGGCGGCGCGGCCGCCGTGCCGTGCCCGATCGTTCTGCCCCCTCAGCAGCGATCACCCTGGAGGTCGCCCCCGTGCAGACCCAGACCCTCACCGACGCGGCCCTCGCGGCCTCGCCGCACCCCGTGTCCGCCCGCCCGCCCGGCGCGGCACCGGTAGCGCCGGCCGTGCCCGAGGACCCGGCGGACCTCGCCCCGGAGGGTGCACCGGAGAGCGACCAGGACGCCGCACCGGACGCCATGGCCGATCTCGCTGCCGACCCCGACCCCGACGGCGCCCCCGAAGCGGAATCCGCCGAGCCGGTCGAGCCCGTCGATACGGTCGTGGAGCCCGTCGAACCGATCGAGCCGCCCGCCCGCGCCGACACCAGCGGCCCCTCCGCCGACCTCTTCCGCCAGTACCTCCGCGAGATCGGGCGGATACCGCTGCTCTCCGCGGTCGAGGAGGTCGAGCTGGCCCGCCGGGTCGAGGCGGGTCTCTTCGCCGAGGAGAAGCTCGGCAACACCCCCGACCTCGACTCCCAACTCGCCGTGGACCTCGACCGGTTGGTGGTCCTGGGCCGGATGGCCAAGCGTCGGCTGATCGAGGCCAACCTCCGCCTCGTCGTCTCCGTCGCCAAGCGCTATATCGGCCGCGGCCTGACCATGCTCGACCTGGTCCAGGAGGGAAACCTCGGCCTGATCCGCGCGGTCGAGAAGTTCGACTACGCCCGCGGGTACAAGTTCTCGACGTACGCGACCTGGTGGATCCGCCAGGCCATGTCCCGCGCCCTGGCCGACCAGGCCCGGACGATCCGGGTCCCGGTGCATGTCGTCGAGCTGATCAACCGGGTGGTCCGGGTCCAGCGCCGGATGCTCCAGGAGCGCGGCTACGAACCCACCCCCGAGGAGGTCGCCGCCCATCTCGACCTCCTCCCGGAGCGGGTGAGCGAGGTGCTGCGGCTGGCCCAGGAGCCGGTGTCGCTCCACGCGCCGGTGGGCGAGGAGGACGATGTGGCCCTCGGCGACCTCATCGAGGACGGCGACGCGGCCTCACCCGTGGAGTCCGCGGCCTTCCTGCTGCTCCGCGAGCACTTGGAGGCCGTGCTGTCGACGCTCGGCGAGCGCGAACGCAAAGTGGTGCAGCTGCGGTACGGACTGGTCGACGGCCGCCCCCGCACCCTGGAGGAGATCGGCCGGATCTTCGGGGTGACGCGGGAGCGGATCCGTCAGATCGAGTCGAAGACGCTCAACAAGCTCCGCGACCACGCCTTCGCCGATCAGCTCCGCGGCTATCTGGACTAGCGGCACCGACCCCGCCCCAGGCAGGCCGAGCCGGGCTCCGCACTGCCGAAACCCAGGGCTCACGCCTGGCCGAAACCCGAGGGACTCACACCCCAGGGGCCCTCACACCCGTCCTGAAACCCCCAAGGGCCTCGATCGCGTCCCGAGGCCCCAGGTTCTCACATCGCCCCGTACCCTCCGGTCACCCCATGATCATGACCACTCCCGGGCTCGTACCCCCCGGCCTCGTACCCACCGCCCGCCGCATGGCCCACGGTCTCCCGGGCCCCCGGCTCGACGGTCCCGGGCTCGAAGGCCCCGGGGTGGGTCTGCTCCCGCACCGCCACGTACTGCTGCCGCACCGCCTGCCCCACCGGCAGTTCCTCGCCCGGCTCGAAGACCTGGCTCGCCGCGGCCGGCCAGCGCGGCGGCTCGTGCGGCGACTGGGTGCCGTGCGAGACGCCCAGCGCCCACGCGGCCTGGCGGGCCGCGCCCAGGGCGGCGTAGTCGGCGGGCTGGGGCACCACGACCTGCACCCCGAGCAGCGCGGGCGCGATTGCGCGGACGGCCTGCAGATCGGCCGCGGGCCCGAGCAGGAAGACACGCCGCACCTGGACGCCGCGCCCGCGCAGCACGTCCAGCGCGTCCGCGAGCCCGCACAGCATCCCCTCGAACGCGGCCCGCGCCAGATGCTCGGGCTTCATCGACTCACGCCGCAGCCCGGTCAGCGTGCCGGCCGTATGCGGTAGATGCGGGGTCCGCTCACCCTCCAAATAGGGCAGCAGCACCAGCCCGTACGACCCCGGGGTGGACTTCATCGCGAGCGCGGAGAGCCCGTCGAGATCCGTACCGAGCAGCTCCGCCGTACCGCGCAGCGTCCGTACCGCGTTGAGCGTATGCACCACCGGCAGATGCAACCCGGTGGCGTCCGCGTACGACAGGATCGTGCCGGTCGGATCGGCCAGCGCCTCGTGGTGGACGGAGAAGACCGAGCCGGAGGCGCCCAGCGAGATCACCGCGTCGCCGACCCCGACCCCGAGCCCGAAGGCGGCGGCCATGGTCTCGCCCGTACCGGCGGAGATCAGCAGCCCCTCGGGGGTGTGCCCGGCGGCGTCGGCAGGGCCGATGACCTCCGGCAGCCGCACCTGGTGACCGAGGGCCAGCTGGACCAGGTCGGGGCGCCAGGATCCGTTCGCCGCCGACCAGTAGCCGCTGCTGGAGGCCGTGCCGCGGTCGGTCGTACGCCGCACCGGCCGCCCCAGCAGCTGCCACACCAGCCAGTCGTGCGGCTGCATCAGCTCGGCCACGCGGTGCGCCGAGTCCGGCTCGCTCCGCGCCAGCCAGCGCAGCTTGGCCACCGGCTGCGAGGCGGTCGGCACGGCGCCGACCGCCTGGGCCCACGCGGTGCGGCCGCCGAGCGCCTCGGTGAGGTCGGCGGCCGCGGACTGTGCGCGCTTGTCGTTGCCCATCAGCGCGGGGCGCACCAGCACCCCGCCCGCGTCCAGCGCCAGCAGCCCGTGCTGCTGCGCCGAGACGCCGATGGCCTGGACCCCTTCGAGCAGCCCGCCCTCGGCGGCCTCGCCGAGGGACATCAGCCACGCCTGCGGATCCACATCGCCGCTGCCGCCGACCGGGTGCGGGGCGTACCCCTGTTTGATCACGGCACCCGTATCGGTGTCACAGACGACGATTCGTGTGCTCTCGGACGAACTGTCCAACCCGGCGACTATCCCCATGGATCAGATCATGCCACCGCCGCGGCTAGGTGTTGCTGGTGCCCCAGTCGTCCTCGCCCACCGCGCGGGCGTCGCGCTGCCCGATCTTCTCGCGCAGCGGCCGGACCTTGTCCAGCGCCCGCACGGCGGCCAGTCGGCCGCCTTGCGCGGCCGACTCGGCGGTATTGCGGACGGCTGGATTCCGCGCGAACTTCTGCGCACAGGCGCGCAACTGCTCGTACCGCTCCTGGCCCGCTCGCGTGCCCAGCACATAACCCACAGCCATCCCAGTGATGAACGTCAGCCGGTAGCGCATCGACCTGCCCTTCTCGCTGTCCTTCACGTCCGGACCCCGGGGTCGTGCTGCGCGCCTACCCGCCCGCACCGCAGATCACCCACGATCACGTAGAAGATCATCCCTGGATCGGCCGCGGATCGCCTGAGGGCGGACGCGGCGAACCGATTGGCGGAGCACCCCCCTGCTTGCGCTAATGTATGTGTCGCAGCGAGCGCACGCCGTCCGGGAGCCCCGGGCGGGGTCACGCTCGCGGCACATGGAGCAATCCCCTGTAGCTCAATTGGCAGAGCAGCCGGCTGTTAACCGGCAGGTTACTGGTTCGAGTCCAGTCGGGGGAGCTCGGTCCCCTGTAGCTCAATTGGCAGAGCATTCGGCTGTTAACCGGAGGGTTACTGGTTCGAGTCCAGTCGGGGGAGCAGTGAGGAGGACCCCTTGAGGGGTCCTTTTTCATTTCCGGGCCCCTGCGGACGTGATCTACGCCATGATCGAAGCCAGGGGGGCTCCCGTCACCGGCCCTTCGAAGCAGCAGATCGTATGAGCGGCTATGCTGCGGCAGACGGCGCGCGCAGATGTGTACGACGCGCCGTTACGGGGCGGTAGCTCAGCCGGTTAGAGCAGCGGACTCATAATCCGTCGGCCGTGGGTTCGAGTCCCACCCGCCCCACCAGTTTTACCCTGCGGAAACGTTCTGACCTGGGGAAACGCGCTTTTCGGGGGCCTTTCGCGTGTGGCGGTCGCCTCGCGGGGGTGTGGCGAACGTGGCGCTTCGGATATCCCGGACCGGCCTTGCGCGGCTGTGACCTGGGTCTTTGTAGTCTTGCATCCGTGGGATGGTTAACAACGGTCCCACGGCCGCCGCGGAAAGGTGTGGGGCGTCGCACCCGTCTACGAACGGCCCTCGGCCGGGTCGGCCGCCGGCAAGGACACCGGCGCTATGGAGCGTTGTTCCGTGTGACCGCGAGGGGTAGCTCGGCCCGCCGTCGCGCGGAGACGATCCGATCGTGCCGCAAGGTGACGTTCTTGCCGCGCTGCTCGGAAGCAGGCGCGTACAGGACGGGGAGCGGGCGGTGTGCCGAACGCCTGACCGAGGGCCGTTCGGGCTGGACCAAGCCGGACGGCACGGATCTGGGGGCCCTCCAGCCCCGGGGGGTGCCTCTATGTCTTTCGTCAAGCGAGGCGTGGGGTTCTGGGTTGGTAGAAGGTGCCGTCTCGGAGCATGGCGAACAGCACGCTGATGCG
>NZ_JBIADZ010000030.1:0-55920 GCF_042868035.1 Streptomyces sp. NPDC007875
CCCGGAAGCTAAGCCTTTCAGCGCCGATGGTACTGCAGGGGGGACCCTGTGGGAGAGTAGGACACCGCCGAACAATTTTTAGCCTCGGTCCCGAGTACTTAGTGCTCGGGACCGAGGCTTTTTTGCGTTCGCCTCGATAGTCGACGCGATACCCGTCCGGGGGCTGTGCACGAAAGAGGCGCCCTGGGTAAGCATGATCGAACGATGTGTCCCTGCTGCCTTGGGACCACGTCCGTAGACGGCTGCCAGGGGATCTCTACCGGGACGTCCTGCCCAGTCAGCCCGACTACTGGCCGACCAGGGAGCGGTGGGGCCAGCGGGCTCGTGCTTGTTCCTGGGAACGCATCAGGGCCAGTGTGGGCAGGCCCTGGGCCGCGCCCTGGGTGAGGAGATCGGGGAGCGCCGGGAGCGGGGCTACGGCGGCGACGTCGTCCAGGACGAGGGTCAGTGGTGGGTCGAGCCGACCGGAGGATGACCGTTCGGCCATGCGCCGGCCGTGCTCGACCACGTCTGAGGCGAGTGCGGTCAAGAGGGGCATCGCACCCGGATGGGTTCGGGGGTCCTCGATGGACTCACCCATCAGATACAGCGTTCCCCCTTCGGCGACGAATGACTCCAGTGCGAGTGTGTCGGCGCGTCCCGGATTGCAGGCGTCCCGGATGTGGATCGAGGACAGCGCGCCGAGGGCACGGGCGGTCAGCTCCTGGGCCATATCGCGGCGTTCACGGTGTGCGGTGAGCGTGGCCTCCAGCTCGCCGGCCGCGCCGCCCGCCGCCTTGGGATGCGTACGGAGGATCTTCACGGGCTCGTGGGCCGAGCTGCCCTGCGCCCAGCGGTGCACATGGCGGAACGGCCGGCCGTCCACCGCGGCGGCGTGCAGCCAGCAGCGGAGCATCGTCTCGGCGGCTTCCGCCATGGGCCGGTCCATGGCGTGCATGGGCCGTACGGGGGCGAGGAGGGCGGTCGCGCGGGCGGCCGCGATATCGCGGGAGCCGCAGTCCGACGCCGGGTTCCAGCGCAGCCGGGCGGGGGTGTCGAGCAGATGGGACGGGTCGAAGACGTGGGTGGGGCCGAGCTTGGCGCGGGCGTCCTTGGTCGTGGACCAGAGCTCGGGATCGCTGGTGATGACCAGGACGGGGCCGACGGCCTCCAGGACGGTGTGGGCCGCGGACTCGCCGCGCTGGGCACCGAAGAGGACACGGGACCGGGCCAACTCGCCGTCGGGAAGGCCGGCCGCCGTCAGCGGGTCGGTGCGGGGGGTGGGGAGCGGTTGTGCGGTCACCGGGTCGGGGTCGAGCGGGGCGTACAGACCGTCTTGGGCGGGGGGTGTGGTCGCGCCCTCCGTGGGGGCGTCCTGCGTGTGGGCTCTCTGCCCGGCGATATGGGGATGCGGCTGGTGGCCCGTCCCGGTGGCCGCTTCAGCGGCCATGGCCTTGGCCTCGTGGGTGTGACCGGCGACGGGTGCGACGAGGCCGTTGCCGGAGACCGCCTCGGCCGGGGCCGGTGCCGGGGGCCCGACCGGGTGGCCCGGAGCGGCGCTCTCGGGCCAGGAGGCGGGGGAGCCCTCAGCAGAAGGTCTGGCCGGGCCGGAGGCGGCTCCTGGGGTCGCTGGGCCGCTTCCAGGGCTTGGCGCGGGCGGAAGCGGCGCCTCGGTGCCAGGGGGCGGCTCCGGCCTCGTACCGCTGCCGGTCCCGGAGCCTTCCTCGGCGGCCCTCGCGCCCGTAAGGCCGAGTCGTTTCGCCTCCGTCGCCTTCGCGCGGGCGGTCGCGCGGTCGGCGCGGCGCTGGATGCGGACCGTCCGGTAGCGGGCCAGCGTGCCGATCACGAAGATCGTCAGCACGATCAGCACCATCAGTTCACTGATGAAGACGCCCCAGAACAGCCCGTACCCCGACAGCTGGTCCTTCGGGGTGCCGGGCCATGCCGCCGCCAGGTTCTGGGGCTCCTGCACCAGATGGCGCAGCGCCACCGGTGTCCGCATGAAGGTCAGGTTGTCCGGCCAGGCGCCGCGGGCGAAGAGCCCGGCCAGACCGGTCGCCGACCACATCAGGCCGAGCGTGCCCAGCAGGAGGCCGATGGCGCCGATCAGCAGGCCGTCCGGAATGCCGCCTTCCGCGGACGGAGGTCTTCCGTGCTCCGCGGGCCCGCCGTGGTTCTGTCCCGCTGCCATCTCACGCCACCGTGGATCCGTAGGACGGCCCGCCGTAGGTTTCCGCCTCGACCGCCGCGGCGGCTCGCTCCTCGGCCTCCGCCTCGGCCGCCATCTGGACGGCCAGTCCGTCCTCCGTCATCGCCCGGTCGGTGTAGACCAGGGGCCTCTCGGCCTCGGTGATCAGGTGTTTGACGACCTGTACGTTGCCGTTGACGTCCCATACGGCGATACCGGGGGACAGCGTCGGGATGATCTCGACGGCCCAGCGGGGCAGGCCCAGGACGCGGCCGGTGGCCCGTGCCTCGTCCGCCTTCTGGGCGTAGATCGTCCGTGTGGAGGCCATCTTGAGGATGGCCGCGGCTTCCCGGGCCGCCGCACCGTCGACCACGTCGGAGAGATGGTGGACGACGGCGACGAAGGACAGGCCGAGCCGTCGCCCGAATTTCAGCAGCCGCTGGAAGAGCTGGGCGACGAAGGGGGAGTTGATGATGTGCCACGCCTCTTCGACCAGGAAGATGCGCTTCTTACGGTCGGGACGGATCCAGGTGTGCTCCAGCCAGACACCCACGATGGCCATCAGGATCGGCATCGCGATCGAGTTGCGATCGATATGGGACAGGTCGAAGACGATCAGGGGTGAGTCCAGATCGATTCCGGCCGTGGTGGGGCCGTCGAACATACCGCGCAGATCGCCGTCGACCAGCCGGTCCAGCACCAGGGCGACATCGAGGCCCCAGGCCCGTACGTCGTCTATATCGACGTTCATCGCCGCCGCAGAGTCCGCCTCGGGGTGGCGCAGCTGCTCCACGATGTCGGTCAGCACCGGCTGGCGGTCGACGATGGTCTCGTTGACGTAGGCGTGCGCGACCTTCAGGGCGAACCCGGAGCGCTCGTCGAGCCCGTGCCCCATCGCGACCTCGATGATCGTGCGGAGCAGGGCGAGCTGACCGGTCGTGGTGATCGCCGGGTCCAGGGGGTTCAGGCGGATACCGCCGTCCAGGGCCGCCATGGGGTCGAGCCGGATGGGCGTTATTCCCAGCTCCTGGGCGATGAGGTTCCATTCGCCGACCCCGTCCTCACCCTGGGCGTCCAGCACCACCACCTGGCGGTCGCGGAAGCGCAGCTGACGCAGGACGTAGGTCTTCTCCAGGGCCGACTTTCCGTTGCCGGACTCGCCGAGCACCAGCCAGTGGGGGGCCGGCAGCTGCTGGCCGTAGAGCTGGAAGGGGTCGTAGATATAGCCCTTGCCGGAGTAGACCTCACGGCCGATGATCACGCCGGAGTCACCGAGGCCGGGGGCCGCGGTGGGCAGATAGACGGCCTGCGCCTGGCCGGTGGAGGTGCGCACGGGCAGCCGTGTCGTCTCCACCTTTCCGAACAGAAAGCTGGTGAACGCATCGGTGACGGCGCTCATCGGATCGGCCACTGCGGAGCCCCTATCGTCCCTGTCGTCCCAGTCGTCTCTATCGGCGGATGCCGGTCGCGAACGGCAACGTGTTCACAAAGGCCCGGTGGTGCTCGCGGTCGCACCACTCCAGCTTGAGATAGCTCTTCCCCGCCGAGGCCCGGATGGTCCGCTTGTCGCGCGCGAGGGCCTCCGGGGACCGCGAGGACACGGTGATGTAGCCGACGAGGTTGACGCCCGCGGCGCCGCTGGCGAGATCCTCGCCGCGCTGGTCGAGCCGGCCGTGGGCGGCGATGTCGCGCGGGTCGACGGTGCGGTTCATCTTCGCGGCGCGGCTGGCCTCGGCCTCGTCGTTGGTCTTCTCGGTGAGCATCCGCTCGATGGCGACTTCGGTGGGCTCGAGGTCCATACAGACGGCGACCGTACGGATGACATCGGGGGTGTGGACGAGCAGCGGGGCCAGGAAGTTGACCCCGACCGGCGTCATCGGCCACTCCTTCACCCAGGCCGTGGAGTGGCACCAGGGCTCGCGGGTGCTCGACTCCCGCGTCTTGGCCTGGAGGTAGGTGGGCTCCATGGCGTCCAGCTCGGCGGGCCAGGCGTTCCGCTTGGTCATCGCCTGGATGTGGTCGATGGGGTGGTCCGGGTCGTACATGGAGTGGATGAGCGACGCCAGCCGCCCCTGCCCCAGGGGCTGCCGCACCCGGATGTCGGCCTCGGCGAGCCGGGCGCAGATGTCGGTGAGCTCACGGGCCATCACCACGGCGAGGCCCGCGTCCTTGTCGAGGCGGCGGCGCCCGCCGCTGTGGCGGGTGGCGCGCGCGATGGCCTGGGCCTCGGCGGCGAGGTCGCGGGTGTAGTGCATACAGGCGACGAGATAGGCGCGGTGCTGCTCGGAGGAGGTGGAGACCATGGACTGCAGCTGGTCGTAGGAGTCCTTGAGCCAGTTGGGGGCCTGGTGGTCGCCGCGCCGCTCGACGTCCTTGGCGTGCGCGTCGGGGTCGGCGGGAAGGGTGCGGGCCAGGATCTGCAGACGGGTCACGAAACCGTCGCCGTTGGCCACATGTTTGAGCAGGGTGCCGAACCGGTCCACGAGGGCTTCCTGGTCCTCGCTGTCGCGCAGTCCGACGCCGGGGCCCTCGATCTCGATGGCGGCGGTGACGGTGCGGCGGTCGGCGTGCAGGAGCACGGCGATCTCGTCGGGGCCGAAGGGGGCGGCCAGCCAGTTGATCCGGCCGATGCCGGGGGGCGGGCCGACCTCGATCTCCCGGCCGTCGAGGCGGGTGCCTGCCTCCGCGGCGCCGGAGCGGTAGGCGGTGGTGCCCTTACGGACGCTGCGCTTGTAGGAGCGGTTGATCTCGAACCACCGGTAGAACGTCCGCCCGTTGTACGGGACGTACACGGCGGCGAGGGCGAGGGTGGGGAAGCCGACCAGGGCGACGATGCGGAACATCAGCACCTGCGCCAGCAGGCCGCACATCATTCCGATGAAGGCTCCCCCGATGATCAACGCGATCTCGCCGGTCTCGCGGTTCTTGCCGACGATCGCGTTCGGGCGGGGGCGCCCGATCAGATATGTGCGACGGGGCGCGATGGGGTGCGACTGGGCGTCGATCGTCACCGCCGGTCACCTCCCGAGTTGTTGCCGGAGCTGCGGTTCGTGGCGGAGCCGCCGCGGGAGCCTCCGGTGTGGCCGGTGCGGCTGGCGGGTGCGCCCCCGCCGCCCGAGGCTCCGCCTCCGCCGCTGGTGCGGGTGCTGTGGGCTGCCACCCCTCCGGAGACGGGGTTGGCGGGCCTGGCCTGCCCCGGGGCGCCGCCGCCCCCACCGGTCTCGCCTCCGCCGCGGGCGCTGTGGGCGTTGATGCCCTGCTTCACCAGGGCGGCGGGGGAGGTGATGACGGCGGCGGCCTGGCGGGACGCGGGGTCGGAGCTGGCGCTGCGGGCCTTGACGATCTCATCGCCGAAGCCGGGCACGAAGCGGTAGATCATCGCGCTGGCGAAGATGGCGAGGATGATGATGGACAGGCCGGAGACGACGGCCGAGAAGGCGTCGGGCTTGTCACCGGAGGTGGAGAGCGCGCCGGCGAGGGCCAGCACGATCATGATCACCGGCTTGACGAGGATCACGGCGATCATGATCCCCGCCCAGCGGCGCACATGCCCCCACATGTTCTTGTCGACGAGGCCCGAGTAGACGGCGGTGCCGAGCAGCGCGCCCACGTAGAGGAGGGCGGCGCGGATGACGAGCTCGAGGCAGAGGACGCCGGCGGCGAGGATCGTCACGAGCGAGACGACGATGAGCATGATCGGGCCGCCGCCGATGTCCTCGTCCCGCTTGAGTGCCTGGGCGAAGGAGCCGAAGAAGGCATCGTTGTCCGCACCGGTGCCGGAGGCGATGGCTTCGGTGACGGCATCGGTCGCGGTGACGACCGTATAGAGGATGAGGGGGGTGAAGGCGGAGGCCAGGACCGTCAGCCAGAGGAAGCCAATGGCTTCGGAGAGCGCCTCGCCGAGGGGGACGCCGCGGATGGCGCGCTTGGCGACGGCGAGGAGCCAGAGGATGAGGGTGAGGACGGTGGAGGCGGCGAAGACGACGGCGTACTGGCGGAGGAAGGCCTCATTGGTGAAGTCGACGGTGGCCGTCT
The DNA here is from genome assembly GCF_042868035.1 of Streptomyces sp. NPDC007875. Lineage (NCBI taxonomy): Bacteria > Bacillati > Actinomycetota > Actinomycetes > Kitasatosporales > Streptomycetaceae > Streptomyces > Streptomyces sp. NPDC007875. Next base: position 6,203 of record NZ_JBIADZ010000030.1, read on the forward strand.
CCTTGACCAGCTTGGAGAGCTTGCCGACGAGCCAGGAGGCGGCGTCGGCGCAGCCGCGGGCGAGGGAGGCGGCGGGGTCCAGGGGGTTGGAGGGGTCGGGGGGGCCGCCGCTCTTGTCACCCTTCTCGCAGTACTTCTTGGCCGAGCCTGTGAGTAGGTTGCAGTCGCCGTCGTCGGACGGGCTCGGCGACGGCGCGGCGACGGCCCGCGTGGCGAGGAGTGCAGCAGAGGTCTGAACCACCGCCACCGCCCCAGCGAGCGTGACGATGCGCTTGCGCGGCTTACCGGGCATACGTGAACCCTCCGTACTGCTGCACAGCCTTGGCGATCTCATCAGCCGTCGACGCGGTGTTGTCGCTGTTGACCGGGGCAGGGCCGTCCTTCTGGGAGTAGCTCTCGACCTTCCAGTCCTTGTTCACCCATCGCAGCTTGACGGTCATGGTGAACCAGTCGTTGGCTACCGGGTTCTTCGATCCTTCTCCTGCCGTTCCGAACACACCGGTGCACCAGACCTCGACGGTGGCGGCGGTATCTGTGTAAGTGCTCGTCTTTGTGCCCATAGGGGCTGCGCGCGAGACATAGGTCATGCCAGCGGCTGCGTTGCCGTTCGCGTCCAGGCCGAGCTTCACCAAGAAGCCCTTGGAATAGGCCCGGTCCAGCTTCTCCTGAAGCCTGTTCACTCTGTCGCTCGTAAAGATCTGGGAAACGAGCTGGTGACGACGATCCGACTTGGTCATGTCGGCGGATGCGAGCGCCACCGCGTAGTTCGCCGCCGCGCTCTGCGCCCCCTGCTCCGACTTGGCGAAGCCCGAGGCGATGCCCGTGGTGTTGTTCTTGCCGTCGACCGGGCGCTCGCCCGTGGGGGCGGTGGGGCGGGCTTCGGTGCCGGTGCCGCCGGTGTCGTCGCTGCTGGAGTCGCCGTCCTTGTCGCCGCCGCGGTTGACGAAGGCGATGGCCGCGAGGAGGAGGACGACGACGCTGACCACGGTGATCAGGTTGCGGCTGGGCTTGCCGGCGCGGCCGGGGGCTCGGCGGGGCGGGCCGTAGGGGTCGCCGTCGCCCTCGGGCAGGCGGGTGCGCGTCAGGTGATCTCCAGGGGCCGCGCCGCGGCCGCGGCGCGCCTCATGGCCCTCGTAGTCACCGCCGTATCCGTCGTCTCCGCCGAGACTCATCCTGCGTACGCCCCTTCACCCGTGCCGAGCCTGCCGAGCCTGCTGATCCCGCCGAGCCTGCCGGTCGTGCCGACCGCGTCATCCATGGTCCCTCTTCCGTCACCCGCATACGACGGTAACGGCGAGGACTGACGCTCGGGCGCGCTGGTGTGAGTGGACATCAAGCTGACACGTCCTCAGCGTGGTGAGCGGGAGCGGGCATCAGGGAGCAGCCTCGGGTACGGGGTGGGGGGCCGGTAGGGGGAATCGGGAGCGGGGCTTGCGGCCAGGGGTGTGCGCCCCGCGCAGGGGGGGCGGCTCGGAGGCGGGCGGGGGCGCGGCTAGATGGCCATGCCGTACACGATCGTGAAGAGGGTGCCCAGTGATCCGATGATGAACACACCGGTCAGGCCGGCGACGATCAGCCCCTTGCCCTGTTCCGCGCTGAAGGTGTCCCGCAGGGCCGTCGCGCCGATCCGCTGCTTGGCCGCGCCCCAGATGGCGATGCCGAAGCACAGCAGCAGTGCGACGGCCATCACGACCTCGATCATGACGCGGGCCTCGCTGCCCAGGCTGCCGAACGGGCCCCAGTCTGGGGCGATTCCACCGATGATGGTGTTGATGTCGCCCTTTTCGGCCGCTAGGAACATGATGAACTCACCGCCCCTTGTGGGTTGTTGTGTCCCCCCGCCGACATGGCGTGGGTCAGCCTCTATCTTCGCTGATGAATCCGCTTCCGCATGTCGACTTGGCGGCATTTCTTGGCGGATCTCGTGCGTGTTGTGGGACACGGCCGTCTGGCGGACGTGTGAGGCGTGTCAATGGAGTGTCGTATGGTCACTCTGTGTATCACGCGGGTGAGCATCGGGCAACGATCGGTGAGGGCCGGCGGTGAGGGCCGGCGGTAGGGGCCGACGCTGAGGGCCGGCGGTGAAGGTTGTCAGCGAGAGTCAGAGGGTCAGCGGTGAAGGGCCATCAGCCGCTCACTTCCCCGTGGGCTCGTCGGCCTCCGCGAGGTCGGCGAAGTCGTCGAACTCGCCCGCCTTGACGCCCTTGATGAACGCCTCCCACTTGGTCCGGGTCGTGACGACGACGGTCTCCGGGTCGTTGCTCTCGCGCATCAGGATCTGGTCGTCGGGGCCCACGGCCACCTCGAGGTAGGCGCGGCCCTCCTCGCTGTCGGCGGGTGCGGCCCGCTGCCAGTCGAGCTCTTGCCAGTCGCGCCGTGTCATCTGCGGTCCCCAGGGTCATGGTGGCTCGGACGGCTGGACTCTACGCGTTGCGCGGCCTCGCGAGAGGCGGCCGAGGCGGGGCGGTGAGGCGCGCGGGGCGGGTGGACGGCGCACAAGGGGGCGCGCGTCGGCGGCCCGCCGTATGGTTTCGGCTGGGGAGCGGCTGATTTTCGCCGTACGGACGTAAACGCGTTCGCATCGCGGGTGGATGGGGGAGGATGGCCGGGTGCGTAAGGTCTGGCTGGGTGTCAGTGTCGGTATCGGAGTCTCCTTTTCCTTCGTCGCGCTGCTCGTCGTCGGCACCTACATGGTCGCGGCGGATCTCATCGGCGGTGCGGGCGGTAAGGCCGTCGGGCTGGCGAAGGGCTCCGTTCCCTCCTCGTACGAGCCGCTGATCCAGCAGTACGGGAACTCCTGCCCCGCCATCAATCCCGCGCTCCTCGCCGCGCAGCTCTACCAGGAGAGCGGCTGGAACGCGAAGGCGCAGAGCCCGGCCAACGCCAAGGGGATAGCGCAGTTCATCCCCGCCACCTGGGCCTCGCACGGGGTCGACGGCAATAAGGACGGCGTCAGGGACATCTGGGACCCGCAGGACGCGATCCCGTCGGCGGCCGCCTATGACTGCTCGCTCGCCAAGTACGTCAAGGATGTGCCGGGCAATCAGACGCACAACATGCTGGCCTCGTACAATGCGGGCGCCTATGCCGTGATCAAGTACGGCGGGGTGCCGCCTTACCGCGAGACCCAGAACTACGTGAAGACCATCACCACCCTCGCCAAGAGCTTCGAGGCGCCGATCCAGAAGGTCCAGCCCTCCCAGCAGTCGGCCGGGGCGATCTACTTCGCGCAGAAGCAGCTCGGCAAGCCCTATCTGTGGGGCGGGAACGGCACGCCGGAGGAGGGCGGGCGGTTCGACTGCTCGGGGCTGACGAAGGCGGCGTACAAGACGGTCGGGATCGACCTGCCGCGCGTCGCCAACGACCAGTGGAACGCCGGACCCCACCCCAAGCGGAACGAGCTGCTCCCGGGGGACCTGGTCTTTTTCGCCTATGACCTCGACGACCCGAGATCGATCCACCACGTGGGGATGTACGTGGGCGGCGGTTACATGATCAACGCGCCCTACACCGGTGCGGTGATCCGTTTTGACAAGATCGACTCGCCGGACTACATCGGTGCTACACGGGTGACTCAAGATGGCGCGAAAGCGCTGCCGCGGGCGAACTCCGCGTAAGGATTCCCCCTGAGCTGCGACGATCGGTCACCCTTCGATAACGTCCCGGTGATCGTTGGGTGGAGTACGGAACCCCTGGCGAGAAGAGGGAGTTCCCTGGAGGTGGATCGGAGCGTGGATCAGCGTGGATCGACGGCGGACTCACCGGCGCCGGTCGCGATGCCACGGATCGCAAGGCATTACGGGGGGTCGGCAGCTGCACGTAGTGACAGGCAAGAGATAAGGGGCTACGGCACATGGCTGGACTCGCACTGGACGGGTCGAACCCCGATGTCAGCCTTCTCTACGACATCAACGGGCTGGCGAAGGACGCCCCCCACTGGTTCGACCGCGTCATGGAGTTCGTCGGCGAGTACGGGATCATCATCGGGCTCGCCCTGGTGACCCTGGCCGCCTGGTGGAGCGTGCGGAAGCGGCCGCAGGAGGCGCCGTCCGCCGTCGCCGGGCTGATGTGGGCTCCGCTGGCCGCCGGGCTGGCGCTGTTCGCCAACATCCCGATCCGCGGCTTCGTCGAGCGGCCGAGGCCCTTCAAGGACCACCAGGGGCTCGACGTCCTGGTGGCGGGCAAGACCGACTTCTCGTTCGTCAGCGACCACGCGACGCTGACCATGGCGGTCGCCGTCGGCGTCTTCATGGCCCACCGCGCCTACGGGGTGGCCGCGATAGGGCTCGCGCTGCTGGAAGGGTTCTGCCGCGTCTATATGGGGGTCCACTACCCGACGGATGTGATCGGCGGGTTCGCCCTGGGGACGGCGGTCACGCTGCTGCTGGCGCCGCTCGCGATGATGCTGCTGACGCCGCTGACCACGGCGATCGCGAGTTCGCGCGTCGGCCGGCTGATACGGGCCGAGGCCGCCGCCGACCAGGGCGCGGACGAGGCGTGTGCGGAGCTCTCCGAGTCCCGCTCGGCGGGCGGTGACCACGGGAACAAGGACCTGGCTGCCTAGCGGCCCCCCTACGGATGCGACGAAGGCCCGGCGGCTGCCGGGCCTTCCGTCATCTCCGGCTCCTCTCGCCCGCGAACGGCCTCACAGTGCCTGCGGGAAGTCGAAGAGCCGGTCCGGGTCGTAACGCTTCTTCAGCCGCGTCAGCTTGTCGGCGGCCGAGCCGTAGTAGGCCGAGCGCCAGTCCTTCAGCGACGCGTCCGTGTAGTTCTGGTACGCCGCCCCGGAGGCGTAGCGCCGCATCGCCGCGTGGGCCCCGTCCAGCCAGGCGTTGCCCGCGGTGCCCGAGCCGCTCGCCGCCCAGGACGCGGTGTACTGGGCGAGGAACCGCGAGCGGCGGTGGACGAAGGACGTGGTCGTGGGCGAGACCCGGTTGACCGCCCCGCCGAGCGCGGTCAGCGCGATGCTCACCGCGCCCCCGCCGCCGGTGCGCCGCCCGTAGCGCTCCATCTGGTCGAGCATCGCCCGTACGCCCGCCTGGCTCAGCGAGCGGTCGTAGAAGTCCGAGCGCGCCGCGTAGGTCTCGCGATTCAGCACCCCGGAGGCGCTGTGGCCGGGCTTGTCGCCCGGCAGATGGCAGTTGGTCGTCGAGGTGTCGCCGCAGCCCGCGTACATCCGCATGGCGTCGACGTAGCCGCGGCGGCGCAGGCTGACCTGTGTGGCCGGGCCGGGGCCGCCCGGTCCGTCGGCGAGCCGGTCCACCGCGTTCTGCAGCGCGCCGTAGGTGCCGAGCGAGAAGCAGCTGATGGAGACGGTGGGGGTGCCCCCGGGGGCGGCCGACAGATGCAGCGCCGACCAGATCTCGTCGGGCTGGTCCGGGCCCCACTTCTGCCAGGCGCTCAGCACCTTCGCCGCCTTAGACCATGGCCATGACATATAGCAAGTCACGCCGTCGGCCGCCTCATGCGTACGGAAGCGCAGTTCGGTGACGACGCCGAAGTTGCCGTTGCCCGCGCCGCGCAGCGCCCAGAACAGATCGGCCTCGCGGTTCTTGGAGACCTCGAGGGCCTTACCGTCCGCGGTGACGATCGTCGCACCCGTAAGGCTGTCGGCGGTCAGCCCGTACGCCCGGGAGACCACACCGTGGCCGCCGCCGAGGGTCAGCCCCGATATGCCGACGCTCGGGCAGGAACCGCCGGGGACGGTGACCCCGCGGGTGCCGAGCGAGGTGTAGACGTCGATGAGCTTGGCACCGCCGCCGATCCGCGCCTCGCCGGAGGTCGTACGGATCGACGAGAGCGCGGAGACGTCGATGACGAGACGGCCGTCGCCGCTCGACCAGCCGGCGTAGGAGTGACCGCCGTTGCGGATGGCGACGGGGGCGCCATGGCGGCGGGCGAAGTCCAGACAGGCGGAGATGTCCGAGGTGTTCTCTACATAGGCGACAGCGGCGGGGCGCAGATGGTCGAAGCGGGTGTTGTAGAGCCGGCTGGCGGAGGTGTAGTCGGAGTCGCCGGGGCGCACCAGGTCGCCCTGCAGGTCCTTGCCGAGCGCGCTCCAGTCGGCGGACTTCGGCTTGCCGTCGACGGCGCCGCGCCTGCCACTCGCGGAGGCCGAATGGGCGTCCGGCGCCGAGGAGGAGGCGGAGTCGGCGGAGGTCCCGTCACCGCCGGCCTTTCCCGCGTCGTCGTCGCACGCGGTGGCCCATGTGGCGGTGGCCGTCAGCCCCGTGCCCGCTGCCAGCAGTGTCCGCCGGTTCATGGCGGTGTCCCCTCCCTGTCGACGCTCTTCTCAACCGTCGACCGGGCCACTGCGAAGCCGGCCCGGTCCCTGGGTCAGAGGGAGGGACCGGGGGGTGTGGTTCCGCTCGTTGCCGAAGCGTTGTCGGGGGACGGACAAGCCCCACTAACCGGACGAGTCCGATGAATCGCTTGTGTCGGACGGGGAGTGACGGGCCGTCGCATGAGCCGCCGCGTCGTCGCGTGCGATGCCTCTGGCGCGACGGGCCGGGCCGTACCAGCCGCAGGTGCAGCGCGCGATGGAGAAGGAGCCCTTCTCCACGGTGGTGGTGCGGTCCTGGCCGGGGCCTATGTCGCCTGAGTCGAGCACATGACCACGCTACCGGGCCGTGACGAGCCACCGGTGCTGATCGTTAAACGAACAAGTATCAAGCGTGGACGAGCGTGGCCAGGGGGTCGGCGGTCGATGGAGTTCCAGCAGCGCGGGCTCGGCGTACGGAGACGGGTGAGAGCGGTCGCCGGTGCCGTGTCGGGCGGCCTGCTGGCCATGTCGCTGGCGACCGTCAGCGGCTGTTCCACCGAGACGGCGGCCGATGAACGTCCCGGCGGCACGGCGCGGGAGAGCGCGGTCACGGCGCTGCACCGGGCCGCGGACGTGCTGGTCAGATCGGGCAGCTCACGGGTCCGCACCACCATGGAGACGGCGACGGGCGGCACCCGCGTGTCCATCCGCGGCAGCGGTGCGTACGACTTCGAGAAGCGGCTGGGTCGGCTGCGGCTGCTGCTGCCGAGGGACGCGATGGGGGCCGCCGAGCATGCGCCGATCACCGAACTCCTGGCCTCCGGAGCGCTTTTCATGCGCAATCGCGGGGCAGGCATTCCCCGTGATAAGTGGGTACGGGTGGATACGACGGACATTCCCGATGGCAATCTCGTCACGGGCGGGGCCACGGATCCGCTGACCGCCGCCGAACTGCTGCGCGGGGTACGGAAGGCCAGCCTGGTCGGCGAGGAGGGGCTCGACGGGGATCTGGTGCGCCACTATCGCGGCATCATCGACATCGGCCGCGCGGCCCGGCTCGCGTCGGAGGGCGCGCGGGGGTCGCTGGTGGCCGCGGCGAGGGGGTTCGACGAGAGCACCGTGACCTTCGACGCGTATCTCGACGGGCTCGGCCGGCTGCGCGAGGTACGGCACCGGTTCACGGTGACCAGCCGGACCGACGGCCAGGAGGCGACGGCGGGCCCGGACGCCGCCCGGCGGCGCGGTGCGGCGGGGGTCGCCTCGACGACGGAGCTGTACGACTTCGGGGCGCCTGCCGTGGTCGAGCTCCCCAAGCCCACGGATATCTACACAGGAAAGGTCGGATCACCTCAGAAGTAGTCGGAGGGGCCCGCTTTGCCCTTCGAAATGGCCCATCCGTGCCATGCGCGGAGTGTGTACCGATCCCTACGCTGGGAAGCCGCTGCTCGAAAGTGCTCGCAGGTGCTCGCTGGAGGAGGTGAAACACGTGGTTGCGCGTCGCGGCTCGTCGGGCCCGGACCCCGTGGCCCTCGTCGAAATCGATCTCTATGGTGACTTGATGATCGCTGCGTCGAGCGCGGACGAGGACAGGCTCAGTACGGACCGTATCGACGAGGTGCTCCGGGTGCAGGCCGACCGATCAGATTCGGCCGAGGGGGCCGAGGGCGTTAATGGCGCCAAGGGTGCCAATGGCGTCAATGGTGTCAAGCGGACCAAGGGTGCCGAGAGCACCCATAGCGCTGACCGCGCCGAGGACGCAGAGGGTGCCGAGGAATCGACGGGAGCCCCGGAGGCCGGGAGCCCGGACGTCCCGTAATGGAGTCGTCGTCTCGCCGGCGGGCGCCCAGCGGCCCCGTCCGGCGAGCGGCCCCGGCCAGGGAAGTCCCCGTCTGGTGGCGGCCCCATTGTGGCGAGGGCCATTCCGGCCAGGGCGCCGTCCAGCGAGGCAGTAGCGATATCCACACCCGGTGGCGGTCATGCCCACGCTCGCGACGGGGTGGGACCGGACGGGCCGTGCCGGTGCGAGCTCAGGTCCGCAACAGCCGGGCGATGGCCGCCGTGGCCTCGGCCACCTTGGCGTCGACCTCGCTCGTGCCCTCCGTCTCGCCCTGGGCGGCGCTCTCCACGGCCGCGCTGGCGACGCAGTGGCGCAGATGCTCCTCGAGCAGCTGGAGGGCGAAGGACTGGAGCGCCTTGGTGCCGGCCGAGACCTGGGTGAGTATGTCGATGCAGTAGACGTCTTCCTCGACCATCCGCTGCAGTCCCCTGATCTGGCCCTCGATCCGGCGCAACCGCTTGAGGTGCTGATCCTTTTGTTTGGCGTATCCATGGCCGCCGTGGGGTACGGACTCCTGGGCGGAAGTATGCCCGGACGTCTGGCCCCGCTCGGCGCCGTCGGTGGGCGCGGTGGTGTCGGCTGCCGTGGTCGTCATGGCGTCCTCCCGTTGATTACGCAATGTCCGCATATACCCCCAGTGGGTATATGGTACCGGCTTTTCTGGTCGAACCGGGCCCCCGTGCTGAGCACTCTGCCCGATGGGCGACACTGGGATCGCCGGTTACCGTGGCCGGAAGATGCGCCTAGCATCGACGAGTCCCCATCCGCTGCATCCGAGGATCCCCAGTGCGCTTTCGTCTGACCCCCAGGGAGACGAGCTTTTACGACATGTTCGCCGCGTCCGCGGACAACATCGTGACCGGCTCCAAGCTCCTGATGGAACTGCTCGGGGCGGACTCCTCCGCTCGTGCCGAGATCGCGGAGCGGATGAGGGCCGCGGAGCACGCGGGGGACGACGCCACACACGCGATCTTCCACCAGCTGAACTCCTCCTTCATCACGCCGTTCGACCGTGAGGACATCTACCGCCTGGCCTCGTCCCTCGACGACATCATGGACTTCATGGAGGAGGCCGTCGACCTGGTCGTCCTCTACCAAGTCGACGAGCTGCCCAAGGGGGTCGAGCAGCAGATCGAGGTGCTGGCGCGGGCGGCCGAGCTGACCGCCGAGGCGATGCCGAATCTGCGCACCATGACCAACCTCACCGAGTACTGGATCGAGGTCAACCGGTTGGAGAACCAGGCGGACCAGATCCACCGCAAGCTCCTGGCCCACCTCTTCAACGGTAAGTACGACGCCATAGAGGTGCTCAAGCTCAAGCAGATCGTCGATGTGCTGGAGGAAGCGGCCGACGCCTTCGAGCACGTGGCCAACACGGTCGAGACCATCGCCGTCAAGGAGTCCTGAGCCCGGGCATGGACACCTTCGCGCTTGTCGTGACCATCGCGGTCGCGCTCTTCTTCACCTATACCAACGGCTTCCACGACTCGGCCAACGCCATCGCGACCTCGGTCTCCACCCGGGCGCTGACCCCCAGGGCGGCGCTCGCGATGGCCGCCGTGATGAACCTCGCGGGTGCCTTCCTCGGCAGCGGTGTCGCCAAGACCGTCAGTGAGGGCCTGATCGCCACCCCCACCGGTGACCAAGGCATGATGATCTTGTTCGCCGGGCTGGTCGGCGCGATCACCTGGAACATGGTGACCTGGTACTACGGTCTGCCGTCCTCCTCCTCGCACGCGCTGTTCGGCGGGCTGGTCGGCGCGGCGCTCGCGGGGGCGAGCACGGTCCACTGGGACGGGGTGCTGGAGAAGATCGTCATCCCGATGGTCCTCTCTCCCATCGTCGGCCTGGTGCTGGGCTACTTCGTGATGGTGATCATCCTCTGGCTGTTCCGCCACGCGAACCCGCACAAGGCCAAGCGCGGCTTCCGGATAGCCCAGACCGTCTCGGCGGCGGGCATGGCGCTCGGCCACGGTCTCCAGGACGCCCAGAAAACCATGGGTGTCGTGGTGATGGCCCTGGTCATCGGGGGTGCCCAGGACGAAGGCGACGCGATTCCGGTGTGGGTGAAGATCTCCTGCGCCGCGATGCTGTCGCTCGGCACCTACGCGGGCGGCTGGCGCATCATGCGCACGCTGGGACGGCGGATCATCGAGCTGGACCCGCCGCAGGGGTTCGCGGCGGAGACCACGGCGGCCGGGGTCATGTACACGGCGTCGTTCATGTTCCAGGCGCCCATCTCGACCACCCATGTGATCACGTCGGCGATCATGGGCGTGGGGGCGACCAAGCGGGTGAGCGCGGTCCGCTGGGGGGTCGCGAAGAACATCATCCTCGGCTGGTTCATCACCATGCCCGCCGCGGCCGGAGTCGCCGCGCTCAGCTACTGGATCGTCAACCTGGCCTTCGGCTGAACCGCCGTACGTTCGGCCGGTGCGGTCGTCGTAACTGCTCCGGCCGATCGCCGTAGGCAGATACACGAAGCAGATACACGAAGCAGATAGACAAGAGCGGGCCCGCCCCCGGGAGCCAGGGGCGGGCCCTTCGTCTTGCGGTGGCACCGCCATGCAGCACCGCAGGACGTTCTGTCCTCGCCGATAGTGCGGCGAGGAGCCTGGTCACCCGAAGCGGCCCGAGATGTAGTCCTCGGTCGCCTGCACCGACGGGTTGGAGAAGATCCGCTCGGTCTCGTCGATCTCGATGAGCTTGCCGGGCTGGCCGACGCCGGCCAGGTTGAAGAAGGCCGTACGGTCCGAGACGCGCGCCGCCTGCTGCATGTTGTGCGTCACGATGACGATCGTGAAGCGCTGCTTGAGCTCGCCGATCAGGTCCTCGATGGCGAGCGTCGATATCGGGTCGAGCGCCGAGCAGGGCTCGTCCATCAGCAGCACATCGGGCTCGACCGCGATGGCGCGGGCGATGCACAGCCGCTGCTGCTGACCACCGGAGAGGCCGGCACCCGGCTTGTTCAGCCGGTCCTTGACCTCGTTCCACAGGTTGGCGCCCTTGAGGGACTTCTCGACGACGGCCTCGAGCTCGCTCTTCCGGTACGAGCCGTTGAGCTTCAGCCCGGCGGCGACGTTCTCGAAGATGGACATCGTCGGGAACGGGTTGGGGCGCTGGAAGACCATGCCGACCGTGCGGCGCACGGAGACCGGGTCCACGCCCGAGCCGTAGAGGTTCTCGTCGTCGAGCATCACCTTGCCCTCGACGCGGCCGCCGGGGGTGACCTCGTGCATCCGGTTGAGGGTGCGCAGGAAGGTCGACTTGCCACAGCCCGACGGGCCGATGAAGGCGGTCACCGAGCGGGGCTCGACCGTCATCGAGATGTCCTCGATGGCTTTGTGGGTGCCGTAGTAGGCCGTCAGCCCGCTGACGTCGATGCGCTTGGCCATGTGAATCACTTCTCTTCTTCTCGGCCTCAGCGGCCGGACTTCGGGGCCTTCCAGCGGGCGATGCCGCGGGCCACCAGGTTCAGGATCATGACGAAGGCGATGAGCACGAGCGCCGCGGCCCAGGCCCGGTTGAAGGAGGCATCGTTGCCGAGCTGCCACTGCTCGTAGATGTAGTACGGCAGCGACGACTGGGCGCCTTCGAACGGGTTGTTGTTGATCCCCGTGGCACCGAAGACCAGCAGCACGATGGGGGCGGACTCGCCGGCGATACGGGCGATCGCGAGCATCACACCCGTGGTGATTCCGCCGATCGCGGTGGGCAGCACCACCTTGAGGATGGTGCGCCACTTGGGCACGCCGAGCGCGAGGGACGCCTCACGCAGCTCGTCCGGGACCAGCTTGAGCATTTCCTCGGTCGAGCGGACGACGATCGGCATCATCAAGATGGCCAGCGCCATGGCACCGGCGAAGCCCGAGTAGCTGAAGCCGAGAATGATGATCCAGAAGCTGAGGATGAACAGACCGGCGACGATCGAGGGGATACCCGTCATCACGTCGACGAAGAAGGTGACGGCCTTGGCCAGCCGGCCGCGGCCGTACTCCACCAGGTAGATGGCGGTCAGCAGGCCGATCGGAACGGCGATGAGCGCGGCGAGACCGACCTGCTCCAGGGTGCCGATGATCGCGTGGTACGCGCCACCGCCAGGCAGGATCGTCTGCACGCCCTCCATGGAGTGGCCCAGGAAGTAGCCGTCGAGCACCGTCCGGCCCCGGTCGATGGTCTCCCAGAGCAGGGAGAGCAGCGGGATGACGGCGAGCAGGAAGCAGACCCAGACCAGGCTGGTGGCCAGCCGGTCCCTGGCCTGCCGGCCCCCCTCGACCACGGCGCCGAGGACGTACGAGGCGATGATGAACACCAGGGCGGCGAACAGGCCCCACTGGAGCGGATTGCCCATTCCCAGGGCGGTGCCGATGCCCGCTCCCACTGCCGCCGAGCCGACGACCAGGGCGTACGGGGTCCACCGCGGCAGCCGGGCCTGCTGGAGGCTCGACGCGCCGTGCGCGCCTTTACTGACGACTGCGTTACTCATGCCGTGCCCCTTACGTTCGCTCCGCTGCGCCAGCAGTTGATGTGACTGTCGCCCGCGCGGCGCAGAGGTGCGGCTTTCGTCGTCTTCTGCGGCCCGGTGGCCGCGCGTGCGTCGCTCATGCCGCGGTCCCCGAGTACTCCTTGCGGCGGGCGATGATCATTCGCGCGGCGCCGTTCACCAGCAGGGTGATGACGAACAGCACGAGACCGGAGGCGATCAGCGCGTCGCGGCCGTCGTTACCGGCTTCCTTGAAGCGGCTGGCGATGTTCTGGGCGAAGGTGCCGCCGCCCGGGTCCAGAAGGCTGGTCTCGATCAGGAAGTTGGGGGACAGCACGGTGGCGACCGCCATGGTCTCGCCCAGCGCGCGGCCGAGGCCCAGCATCGAGGCGCTGATGATGCCGGAGCGGCCGAAGGGGAGGACCGACATCCGGATGACCTCCCAGCGGGTCGCGCCGAGCGCCAGCGCCGCCTCCTCGTGCATCTTCGGGACCTGCCGGAACACCTCGCGGCTCACGCTGGTGACGATCGGCAGGATCATGATCGCCAGCAGGATGCCGACAGTGAACAGGGAGCGCGCGGCGCCGCCCTGGTAGCTGAAGATCCCGGTCCAGCCCAGGTAGTCGTCGAACCAGGTGTACAGCCCGGTCAGATGCGGGACGAGGAAGAGCGCGCCCCACAGGCCGTAGACGATGCTGGGGACCGCGGCGAGCAGGTCGATGACGTAGGCGACCGGAGTGGCCAGCCGGCGCGGGGCGTAGTGCGAGATGAACAGCGCGATGCCCACCGCGACCGGGACCGCGATGACCATGGCGATGATCGAGCTGACGACCGTGCCGTAGGCGAGGACGGCGATGCCGAAGCGCATCGGCGAGGAGCCGGTGTTCCACTCGAAGTACGTGAGGAAGTTGGCCTCGTCCTTGGAGATCGCGATGGCGGCGCGGTAGGTGAGGAAGGCCGCGATGGCCGCCATGATCACCAGCAGAGCGATACCGGAACCCCGCGAGAGGCCGAGGAAGATCTTGTCACCGGCGCGGCCGGTGGAGCGGGTCTTGACCTTGGGTGGTGACCCGGCGGCTGATGATGTGGGTTCTATGTCCGTTTTCATGAGTTCTCCGGTCTGCGGAGCCTGATGCGGATGAGGCTCCTGGTGCGGCGGTGCACCGGACAATGCGGCTGACTCCGCCGCGGCGATCGCCGCGGCGGAGTCAGCCGCACTCGGGTCAGGAGAGGCTCTTGACGCTCTCGCGGACCTTGTTGGCGATCTCGGTCGGGAGCGGGGCGTAGCCGAGCTCCTTGAGGGAGGTCTGGCCGTCCTCGCTGGCGACGTAGGTCAGGAAGGACTTGGTCGCGGCGAGGGTGCTTGCCTTGTTGCCCTTGTCACAGGCGATCTCGTAGGTGACCAGGGTGATCGGGTAAGCGTCGTCCGCCTTGGTGTCGTACGCCAGGTCGAGGGCCAGGTCGCTGCCGGTGCCCTTGATCTTGGCCTCGGAGATGGCCTTGGAGGCGTTCTCGACGGTGGCCTGCACCGGGGCGGAGGCGCCGGTGTCCAGGTCGACGGTCTTGATGCTGTTCGCGGTCGCGTAGGACAGCTCGAAGTACGAGATCGCGCCCGAGACCTGCTTGACCTGCGAGGAGACGCCGGAGGAGCCGTCGGCCGACTGGCCGCCGTCGCCCTCCCACGCCTTGCCCGGCTCGTGCGGCCACGCCTTCGGGGCGGCGGCCTTGAGGTACTTGGTGAAGTTGTCCGTGGTGCCCGACTCGTCGGAGCGGTGGAACGCCTGGATCTTGAGGCTCGGGAGCTTCGCGTCCTTGTTCAGCGCCTTGATCGCGGGGTCGTCCCACTTCTTGATCTCGGAGTTGAAGATCTTGGCGAGGACGTCGGCGTTCAGCGTCAGCTTGTCGACGCCGGGCACGTTGAAGCCCACGGCGATCGGGCCGCCGACCATCGGCAGGTCAATGGCCTTGCCGCCCTTGCAGATCTTCTCGGAGGACTTGACCTCTTCGGGCTTCAGCGCCGAGTCGGAGCCCGCGAAGGCGGTCTTGCCCTGCAGGAACTCCTGGATGCCCGCGCCCGAGCCGGTGGCCTTGTAGTTGAGCTTGGTGTCCTTGCAGGCGGCGCCGTAGGTCTTGATCCACAGGTCCATGGCGTTCTTCTGCGCGGACGAGCCCGAGGCCAGCAGCTGCCCCTTGCCGTCGCACTTGATGTTGGAGGCGGCCTTGGAGCCGCCGCCCGAGTCGCTGTTGTCGTCGGAACCGCACGCCGTGAGGACAAGGACGCCGGAGACAGCAAGGGCACCGGCGGTGATGGCGCGAAGCCGGTTCTTGCGCTGAAGCTTCACTTTCAGGAGTTCCTTCCAGGAGCCGCCGGTTGGGGGACGGCGCGCGAGATTGGGTGGAGCGCACTTGGTGCGGCGTGCGCCGGAGCCGTACTCGGCTCACGCTCAGTAGGGCCGAAAGTAGGCAGATCAGGTGAAGCGGCCTGAGGGGGTGAGTTAACGGATGGTGAACCTCGGCCGTCAGTGTGGTGGCCAGGTCACGGCCAGGTCACGGCCTGATCCCGGGCCGGACCACGTCCTTGCGGAGGCTGGGCCAGGTCCGTCCGACACCTGTGCGACACCCGTCCGGTGAACCGGTTCGGGGTGGCTGCTGGAGTAACCGCCGCGTGTCTCTGTCGAATTGCGGTACGGCATGTCACTATCCGTCCCTACGTGCCGGTACGTCAGGTCTGGCGCGCGAGAGGGACAGGAGCGCGCACGGCCGGAACGGAACGAGAGGAGACCGCGGGTGAGGCGGGACGGGAGAGGGAGGGGTGTGAGCGTCGCCGCGGCCACCGCGCTGGTCTGCGCGCTGGGACTGTCGGCCGTGCCGGAGACGGCGTACGCCGCGCCCGGCGAGCCGGGACCGGCTCCGGGGCCGGGCGGCGGGTCCGGTGGTGGCGCGACCGGGGGCCAGAGCCTGGAGCAGGTCCATCAGGAGGTCGAGGGGCTCTACCGCAAGGCGGAGTCCGCCACGGACGCGTACAACCTGGCGCGGGAGAAACAGACCCGTCAGGAGAAGGCCATCCTGAAGATCGCCCGAGCCGTGGTGAAGGCCCAGAAGGAGATGGCCGGGCTGCGCAAGCGGGCCGGGGCGATGGCCCGGGCACAGTACCGGGGCGGCGGGATGCCGGCGGAGGCGCGGCTGTTCCTCAACGGCGATCCGGGCGACTTCCTCGACGGTGTCACGCTCGCCCGCAAGGGTGAACAGGCGACCCACGGCCTGATCGGCCGTCTGGAGCGCACCCAGGAGGCGCTCGACCGCTACGCCGACTCGGCCTCCCAGGAGTGGGAGCGGCTGGACCGGAGCCGGGCGAAGAAGGCGTCGGCGAAGAAGGAGATCCTGCGCAAGCTGGCCCGGGCGCAGCGGCTGGAGTCGCGGCTGGCGAAGGACGAACGGGAGCGGCTGCGCCGGCTGGAGGAGGACAAGGCCCGTGGCGCGCAGGCGAAGTGGCTGGACACCGGGATACTGCGGGAGCTCGGCAGCGACGCCACCGCGATGGGCGGGCGCGCGGTCGACTTCGCGCGGGCCCAGCTCGGCAAGGACTATGTGTGGGGCGCGGTGGGCCCGGACACCTATGACTGCTCGGGGCTGACCCAGCGGGCGTGGTCGGCGGCCGGCCGGGCGATCCCGCGGACCTCGCAGGAGCAGTGGAGGCTGCTGCCGAAGGTGAGCACGAAGGCCATGCGCCCGGGTGATCTGATCATCTACTTCAGGGACGCGAGCCATGTGGGGATGTACGTGGGCAGCGGCGCGATGATCCACGCCCCCCGCCCCGGCCGCCAGGTCACGGTCGCGGGCGCGGGCTCGATGCCGATCCTGGGCGTGGTCCGGCCGGACGCGAGGTAGCACGGACGCGCCGGTAGTACGGACGCGAGGTAGCGCGGACGCGCGGTAGTACGGACGCGAGGGAGTGCGGCGGGGCCCGCCCGGTTTGCTGGCGCGGGCGGGGGTCCGCCCGGTCGCCTCAGGCTGGCGGAAGCCCGTTCAGGGCCGTCTCGAAGGCGTCGTACGCGCGTTGGTCGAAGAGGACGAAGCGGGCCTCGGTGACCGCGGTGTCCGCATCGCGGACGGTGCTGAGCGCGATCCGGGCCGCGTCGTCCAGGGGCCAGCGGTAGACGCCGGTGGAGACGGCCGGGAAGGCGACCGTACGGGCGCCCAGCTCATCGGCGACCCGCAGTGCCTCGCGGTAGCAGGAGGCGAGCGTGGCCGAGCGGTCCTCGGCCGTGGAGAAGACCGGTCCGACCGTATGGATCACCCAGCGGGCGGGCAGCCGGCCGGCCGTGGTGGCGACCGCTTGCCCGGCCGGAAGGCCCTTGCCGTAGTGGGACGCACGCAGATCGCGGCATTCATCCAGAATGTCGGATCCGCCCTTTCGGTGGATGGCTCCATCGACGCCACCCCCTCCCAACAGGGAGGAGTTGGCCGCGTTCACGACCGCGTCCACGCTCTGCTCGGTGATGTCCCCCAGTGCCAGCGTGATGTTCGTCATCCCGGGATTGTCTCCCGGGCCACCAAGTCCCGCTTGACGTGCGGCATATGACAAAAGTCGGTGCCTGGAGGTCATTCCATGAAACGGCCGCCTAGCGCTAAGGTCGCCTGGCAATATCCGGTACCCGCGCTCTGGAGCCGCTGAAACCGACCAGTCGGTGTGCGTACCGGAATCCCACTGTGCTCCACCAGTCGGCGGTGCGCGCCCTCGGGGGGAGGGAAGGAATCGAGCGATGTCCGTACCCGTGCCGAGGCAACGGGAGGCACCGGCCCCGCAGGCCGGTCCCGCCGCCCTGCCCGACAACGGGCTCACCCTGCTGGTGATCGAGGACGATCCGTCCGGTGCCTTCAACGTTCCCGAGATGCTGGATACCGAGGGTAACCGAGTCCGCATCCGTACGGCGCGCAATCTCACCGAGGCCAGTCGGCTGCTCACCGACGGGGTGCAGTGCATCCTCCTGGCCCTCCCGGGCCCCGGCCGCGACGGCGCGGACTCGCTGGCCGCGCTGCACGAGGTGCTGCGGCTCGCGCCCCTGCACGCCGTCCTCGTCCTGACCGCGGAGGACGACGCCGAGCGCGCCGCCGAGGCGGTGCGGGTGGGCGCCCAGGACTTCCTCTTCCGCGGCGAGCTGGACGGCCGGATCCTCAGCCGCGCCATCCGCTACGCCGTCGAGCGCAAACGCGCCGACCTCGCCCAGCGCCAGCTCACCGAGTCACGGCTGCGCGCCCAGGAGAACGCCCGGTTGGAGCGCGGACTGCTGCCCACGCCGCTGCTGGACGGCTCGGGGCTGCGCTTCGCCGCCCGCTACCGGCCCGGCCGCAGCCGGGCCCTGCTCGGCGGCGACTTCTACGACACCGTCCGCACTCCGGACGGCACGGTCCACGCGATGATCGGCGACGTCTGCGGTCACGGCCCGGACGAGGCCGCCCTCGGGGTGGAGCTGCGCATCGCCTGGCGCGCCCTGACGTTCGCCGGGCTCTGCGGCGATCAGCTGCTCGGTACCCTTCAGCAGGTGCTGGAGAACGAACGCGCCGACGATGAGATCTTCGCCACACTGTGCACGGTCGACATCGCTCCGGACGGCCGCCGGGCCGGGGTCTGCCTGGCCGGGCACCCCTCACCGCTGGCGATCCGCCCGAGCATGGCGCCCCGGCTGCTGCCCACCGACGAGAACGGCCCGGCGCTCGGCCTGCTGCCGAACGCCCGCTGGCCGCGCCGCGAGGTCGAGCTCGGCGGGGCATGGAGCCTGATGATGTACACCGACGGGCTGATCGAGGGCCGCGTCGGAACAGGGGTGCAGCGGCTCGGCCAGGAGGGAATGGTCGAGATCGTCGCCCGCCAGGTCGCGGAGGGACGGCGCGGCGAGGAGCTGCTGGACGCGACCGTCACCGAGGTGCGGTCGCTGAACGGCGGGGAGCTGACCGACGATCTGGCGGTGCTGCTGCTGGACCGCGGCTGATCGGCCGCGGTCCGTCCGCTGTCTGTCTGCCGGCGTCCGCTGCCGGACGCTCGCCCTGCCCGCTGTCGGCTGTTCGACCCGTCTCAGCGGCCGTTGAAGGGGCCGTAAGGACCGTCGGAGCTGGAGCCGCGGCCGCGCGGCCAGCGGCGGCCACCGCCGGAGACCTGCCGCAGCGCGGGCCGGACGTCGACGATGTACACGATCGTCGCGATGAGCCCGATGATCGGCAGGAAGTCCAGGATTCCCATGAAGAAGTTCACCGCGGCGGCGAGACCGAGGATGATCAGCCAGAACGCCTTGGTCTGCTTGTCCGCCGCCCGGTACGCGTCATCCCGGCGGATCGCCGAGTCGACGAAGGCGAAGAGGCTGAAGAGGAGCAGGGCCCAGGAGACCCAGTACATCAGCTTGCCGAAGCCTTCAACCAGCACGCCATCCACCGCCTAGAAGATATGTATGGGACGCGTCTCTGCGGGCCACCGTACCCGCCCATCGGGCCGGGCACGCAGGGCGTACCCGGCGTACCCGGCCCGGTCGTGGACGTGCGCTCGTCAGCCGGCCGACTTCGGCTCCGGCCGCTTGGCGGGGGTGGCGGGCTTGTTGCCGCGCGCCGGGGCCTTCTTGGCCTGCGAGGACGAAGAGGCCGCGGACGTCTGCGCGCCTGAGTGACCCGAGTGGCCGGAGTTGCTCGACGGGGCCGGGGTGGCCGGCTTGGCCGCGGACTTCGGCGCCTCCTTGGACGAGTCCATGGCGACCGACTGCGACGGGGCCTTCGACCGGGCCGCCGCGTTGCCGTCCCGCCCCTCATGGGGCTCGATCGCACCGGCGATGTCGACGACCTCGTCGGCCGCCTCACCGCGCCAGGTCCGCACGACCTCCTGGCCGTGCTCGGCCACCTCGTCGTACCGCTCCCGCGCCTTCACGGCCAGCTCGGCGGCCCGGCCCACGCCCTGCAGGGCGATGTCCTGCGCCGTGTCCCGCAGCCGCTTGATGTCGGTGTCGAGCGTGCCCAGCATCTCGTTGAGCTTGCCCTGGGCCTCCTTGGCCTGCTGGGAGACCCGCTCCTGCACGACCTTGGGGTCGGTGTTGCGCACCGCGTTCAGGCGCTCCGGGGCCTCGGCGACGATCTTCTCGACGAACGACGGCACCTCCTTGAGCTTCTGAGCGGCCAGATCGGCGGTGCCCGCCACGAAGTACAGCGGGGTCGGGTCGGTCAGGGTCTTGCGTACGTCGTCGGTGATGGCCATGGTGATGGTCCTCCCGGATCAGTTCGAGGGTGTGGCGACGTCGGCGCCGAAGGTGTCGGAGGGGTCGGAGAGGTCGTCCGAGGCGGTCTGGAGCCCGTTCTCCTTGCGGAAGGACTCGTAGATCTGGAGCAGTACCTGCTTCTGCCGCTCGTTGATCGAGGGGTCGGCGAGTATCACACTGCGCACCTCGGTCTCTTCGCGGTCCCGCTCGTCGAGGATCCCCGCCTGTACGTACAGGGTCTCGGCGGATATCCGCAGCGCCTTCGCCAGCTGCTGCAGGATCTCGGCGCTCGGCTTGCGCAGCCCCCGCTCGATCTGGCTGAGGTACGGATTGGACACCCCGGCCGCATCGGCCAGCTGCCGCAGTGACAGCTGCGCACTGCGCCGCTGCTCGCGCAGGAACTCGCCGAGGTTGCCGACGTTGAGTGATGCCATGCCTCGATGCTGCAACAGGTGTGCTAACTATTGCAAGCATTTGCTTGCAATAGTGGCGCGTGTCATGGCGGGGCCCGCCGGTGCGGCCTCGGCGAAAAAAACTCGTGAGGTCTGTCGATCCGGGCGGCGCCCGTTCGACGCAGGGGTGAGAGCCGGGGGAAGCCCCCGGCCTCCGTGCCGAATCTCGCTTCGTCTGCTGAATGAGGAGTCACCATGCCGCGCTATCTGTCGATGATCCGCGTCGATGAGCGGAACGCCCCCGCCGAGGGCCCCAGCCCCGAGCTCATGGAGCGGATGGGTGCGCTGATCGAGGAGATGACCAAGGCCGGGGTCATGCTGGACACGGCCGGGCTCACCCCGACCTCCGAGGGCACCCGGGTCACCTGGTCCGGCGGGAAGGTGAGCTGCACCGACGGCCCCTTCACCGAGAGCAAGGAGGTCATCGGCGGCTACTCCATCGTCCAGGCCAAGGACAAGGCCGAGGCCGTGGAGTGGGCCAAGCGGTTCCTGCGGACCCATGAGGAGTTCTGGACCATCACCGTCGAGGTCCGCGAGATCGTCGCGGGCTGAGCCGGCAGTGCTTGCTCCGTCCCCATACGGCTGCTCTGATAGGGGCCGTGACGGCAGCAAGCCCGGCTGATGCGGCGAAAGCGGCTGAAACAGCCGAAACGACCGAAACCGCTGACATCGCCGAGACGGTCGAAACGGTCTTCAGGATCGAGTCCGCGCGGATCATCGCAGGCGTCGTCCGCATCGTGCGGGACGTCGGGCTGGCCGAGGAACTCGCGCAGGACGCCGTGGTCACCGCGCTGGAGCGATGGCCGGAGTCGGGTGTGCCGGACAATCCGGGCGCCTGGCTCATGGCCACCGCCAAGCACCGTGCGATCGATCTCGTCCGCCGTAAGGAGACCTACGCACGCAAGCTGGCGGAGGTCGGGCGGGCCCTGGAGGACGTCTCACCGCCCGACCCGGCGGATCTCGCCCGGACCGCCGAGGACATCGACGACGATCTGCTGCGGCTGATCTTCACCGCCTGCCATCCCGTGCTGTCGACCCAGGCCCGGGTCGCGCTCACCCTGCGGCTGCTGGGCGGGCTGACGACGGAGGAGATCGCCCGCGCGTTCCTGGTCCCGGAGCCCACGGTCGCCCAGCGCATCGTCCGGGCCAAACGGACACTCGCCCAGGCCGACGTCCCCTTCGAAGTGCCGTACGGCGACGACCGGACCGCCCGGCTCTCCTCGGTCCTGGAAGTCATCTACCTGGTCTTCAACGAGGGCTACTCCGCGACCACGGGTGACGATCTGGTGCGCCCGGCCCTGTGCGAGGACGCGCTGCGCCTGGCGCGGGTCCTGGCCGGGCTGCTGCCCCAGGAGTCCGAAGTGCACGGACTGGCCGCGCTGCTGGAGTTCCAGTCCTCCCGTATCGCGGCGCGCACCGGTCCCGGCGGTGAGCCGGTGCTGCTCGCCGACCAGAACCGCACCAAGTGGAACCGCCTGCTCATCCGCCGGGGCGTCGAGGCCCTGCAGCGGGCGGGCCACGGCCCGTACTCCCTCCAGGCCGCCATCGCCGCCTGTCACGCACGGGCGATCCGCTACGAGGACACCGACTGGACGGCCATCGCAGCCCTCTACGGCCGGCTGATGGCGCTGGTCCCGTCCCCGGTGGTGGAGCTCAACCGGGCGGTCGCCGTCGCGATGGCGGAAGGGCCCGCGGCGGGTCTGAAGCTGGTCGAGGCGCTGGCGGAGGAACCGGCGCTCAAGGACTACCACCTGCTGCCGAGTGTCCGCGGGGATCTGCTGGAGCGCCTGGGGCGGCATGAGGAGGCCCGGGCGGAGTTCGCCCGGGCGGCGGCCCTGACCCGTAACGCCCGTGAGCGGGCGCTGCTGCTGGAGCGGTCCTCGGGCTGATCCGATCTTGTGGTCGGGGCGAAAAGGTGCGCATGCTGCCCCATGAACTCATCTCCCGCATCTTCCTCGTCTTCGTCCTTGTTCTCTCACCTTTCGGCACCGGCCGGTCGGCTCGGCTTCGGCGCGATGCAGCTGCCGGGGCGGTGGGCCGGTCCCGCCGTCGAGCGTGCGACGGCCGTGGCGGTCGCACGGCGGGCCGTGGAGCTGGGCGCCCGTCATATCGACACCGCCGCCTTCTACTTCTCCGCCACCGAGCGGGCCAACGACATCCTGCGCGAGGCCCTGCACCCGTACGCCGAGGACGTGACCATCGCCACCAAGGTCGGGCCGCTGCGCACCGCGACCGGCGAGATGTACGCGGAGGCGCGGCCGGAGCAGCTACGGGGGCTGGTCGAGGAGAACCTGCGGCAGCTGGGCGTCGATGCGCTCGACCTGGTCTACCTGCGGGTGGGGCGGCTCAACGCGGTGGGCGAGGTGCCGCTCGGGGAGCGGTTCGCCGCGCTGGCCGCGCTGCGGGAGGAAGGGCTGGTGCGGCGGCTCGGGGTGAGCAATGTGAGCGCCGAGCAGCTGGCCGAGGCCCGCGCGATCGCGCCCGTCGCGGCGGTGCAGAACCGGTTCGGGGTGCTCGATCAGGCCGATGGGGCGCTGGTGGACGAGTGCGCCGGGGCCGGGATCGCCTATATGCCGTTCTTCGCGCTGGGTGGCGGCCACACCGCCCTGGAGAGCGGGCACCTGCGGACGGTCGCGGAGCGGCACGGCGCGACCGCGCATCAGATCGCCCTCGCCTGGGGGCTCGCCCGCTCGCCCGCGATCATCCAGATCCCCGGCACCAGCTCGCCGGCCCACCTCGAGGAGAACATGGCGGCGGCGCGGATCGCCCTCGGGGAGGACGACCTGGCGTTGCTGGAGCCGGTGGCCGACTGACGCCGGGCCCGGGCCGACTGACGCCGGGCCGGGTCCGGATCTGGGCGCGGCGCCGTTGTCGTACCTCCGTGGTCGAATGAGCGGAACGCGGGCGCAGGCTGTGCTGACGACGGGAGGCGGCGGATGTCCGGTGGGACGAGCGGGGTGCGGGTGCGGCTCGAGCCGTGGGAGGACAGCGCGTCCTGCCTCGAGCTGCTGCGTGGCGTCAACAGCCCGGAGATGACGAGCCACCTGGGCGGACCGGAGAGCGAGGAGCAGATCCTGGTCCGCCATCGGCGGTACGCCGAGCTGACCGGGCCGGGCGCCGGGCGGATGTACCGGATCGTGCTGCTGCCGGAGGAGGAGCCGGTCGGCAGCATCGGGTACTGGGAGCGGGAGTGGCGGGGTGAGTCGGTGTACGAGACCGGCTGGGCCGTGCTGCCGCCGTTCCAGGGGCGGGGGATCGCCGCCGCGGCCGCGAGGGAGATCGCCCGGGCGGCCGCGGCCCAGCGGGCCCATCGGTATCTGCACGCCTATCCGTCCGTCGGCCACCCCGCGTCGAACGGCGTGTGCCGCAAGGCCGGGTTCACCCTGGTCGGCGAGTGCGAGGTCGAGTACCCGCTGGGGACGATGATGCGGTGCAACGACTGGCGGCTGGAGCTGCGCTCGCCCTCCTAGCTGTTCAAGGCGCCCCGAGGGCCTTGGCCCTCGTCGCTCAAGGCGCCCTGGGCGCGCGGGGCCTGGGGCCACGCGTAGTGCACGGAGAGACCGGTCCGGCCCGGCAGCACACCGGGCCGGAGCACCAGGCGCTCGTCGTAGTCCCCGCCGTTCTGGCGGCGGAACGGGATCGGCTCCTCTGTCGGCAGGTCGGCCAGCCGCTTCCGCAGCGCGGCGGCATGGGCCTCGTACGCCTCGTCCGGTACCCGGTCCGCGCCGTAGACCACATGCGGCGGCAGCACGGACATACCGCTGTACCAGAAGGTGCCGTGGTGCAGCGGGAACAGCAGATCGCCAATGTCGCCGTTGACACCGCGCGGCCCCATGGTGTCCTCGGGCGCCCCCGCGGTCAGGACCACCATGGCGCGCTTGCCGGCCAGTTTGCCGTCCCCGTAGCGCAGGGTGCGTCCGTCCGGCCCCCTGACCCCGTAGGCGAAGCCCTTGACGAAGACGCGGTCGAACCAGCCCTTGAGGATGGCGGGCATGCCGTACCACCAGAGCGGAAACTGCACGATCAGCGCGTCGGCCCAGGCGATCTTCTCCTGTTCGGCGCGGATGTCCTCGCTCAGCGTCCCCGCGTCATAGGCGCGCTGCGAGGCGGCCCCGACGATGAGGCGTTCGCTCGCGTCATGGCGGAAGTCGGCGCCGTCGACCACGGGGTTCCAGCGCATCGCGTAGAGATCGGAGAGCCGGTGGTCATGGCCCGCCTCCCCCAGGGCGCGCAGTCCCTCGTCGCGCAACGCCCCGCTGAGGGAGCGCTGTTCGGGGTGGGCGAAAATCCACAGCACATTCATGACCACCATGCTGGGAAACGGGCCCGGAGCCGACGAGTGGCTGGATGGCCAGGATGTGCAAATATCTGGCCAGGCGGGCGGGGGTAGCGGCCAGCGGGCAGTGCGGCGGGTGCGGGGCTCCAGGCGCCAGACGGTCAGCTCCGCGCGCTGACCAGCGCCTCCACACCGTCGAGAATCCGCTCCAGGCCGAAGACGAACTCGTCGTCCGGGCCGCCCGGGGTGTCCAGCTCCCCCGCCCGAAGCGCCGCCGTCACCGCAGGGAAGCGCTCGGCGTCGGTCAGCTTCCCCAGCGGCCTGGCCCAGGCCGCCATGGAGGTTTCGAGGCTGTCCCCGCTGCGCCGGCTGAACCATGGCCCATCGGTCAACCATCGAGGCAAGCGGCCTTGAGAAGTCCTACGGAGCGGTGAAGGTGCTCGCGGGCGTCGATCTGTCGGTCGCGCCCGGCAGCTGTGGTGCGGCGGAATCCTGGCGGTGACGGCCGGGCTGTCGGGGGCGCTCTTCCGCCGCCGCACCGCCTGAGCCAGGTTTCCGGCGGCGCCGGTCGACGGGAGCCGACGGGGTCGGCGCCGCCGGGGGGCATCAGGTGCCGTACGGGTGGGTGGTGCGAGCCGTGCGCAGGGCCCGCGCCCACCAGGCGAGCTGGTTGAGCATCGCCCCGGCGGCGGTGTCCGGACCCTCGGAGTCCTTCAGCCGGCCGTCCTCCTCGAAGAGCCCGTGCGCGTTGTGGAAGCTGACCGTGTCCCGGACGGTCACGGCGTGGACCTCGGCGAAGACCGGCCGCAGATGCTCGACCGCGCGCAGGCCCCCGGAGATGCCGCCGTAGGAGACGAAGCCGATCGGCTTGGCCTGCCACTGGGTGAAGTGCCAGTCGATCGCGTTCTTCAGGGAGGCGGGGTAGCTGTGGTTGTACTCGGGCGTGACCACGGCGAACGCGTCGGCCGCGTCCAGCCGGGGCGTCACGGCCTCCAGAGCCGCGAGGTCCTCGGGGCCGGGCCGGTGGGTGAGGTCCATGGGCAGCGGGGTCTCGGCAAGGTCGACGACATCGACGGTCATATCGGAGCGGAGCGTCGCATGGCCGGCGAACCATTCGGCGACCTTCGGCCCGAAGCGGCCGTCGCGGGTGCTGCCGACGATGACGGCGAGCCGGATGGGGGAGTCGGTGTCGGTAGGGGCTGCGGCCGTGGAGACGGCGGTGTCAGTAGCCATGGGAAGAGCCTCGGACTTAAACAAAGGTTGAAGTCAAGCTACCCTCGGCCCCATGACGCAATTGACCTGGAAGACCCATGAGCTCACGGTCGGCGAGCTCTCACAGCGGAGCGGAGTCCCCGCCTCCGCGCTGCGTTTCTACGAGCGCGAGGGGCTGATCCACAGCCGACGCACCTCCGGCAATCAGCGCCGCTACACCCGCGATACGCTCCGCCGGGTCGCCTTCGTCCGCTCCTCGCAGCGCGTCGGCATCCCGCTGGGGAGAATCCGGGAGGTGCTGGGGCTCTTCCCCGAGGATCACGTCCTCACCAAGGAGGACTGGGCCCGGATCTCGGAGTGCTGGCACGCGGACATCACCGAGCGCATCGAACAGCTGGAGAACCTCCGCGACCACCTCACCGACTGCATCGGCTGCGGCTGTCTGTCGATCGACAAATGCGCGCTGGCCAACCCGTATGACCGGCTCGGTGAGCAGGGCGCGGGCGCGCGCCGACTGCTCAAGTCCTGCTGCTGAGCGCCGATAGCTCAGCGTCGGCCGCCCGGTGCCGATAGCTCAGCGTCGGCCGCCCGGTGCCGATCGCCCGGTGCCGATCGGGTGGGCGCCGGCCACCGGGCCCGCACGCTCCCGCCACCTCAGAAGCTATCGGGGCACCAGGGGCGTCGCGGCGTCCGCAGCAGTCGGTCCGCCAGTGCGGCGGCGCCCGGGCGCTCCTCGGCTATCCGGCCCAGCGAGGCGAGCCGGACCGCCGACTCGTCGCCCAGCCACAGGGTGCCCAACTCGCCGATGTCCATGGTCAGGTCGGCCGGGCGGCCCGTGGTCGCACACGCCGCGCCGTCGGGGCCCGCCTCCAGGAAATAGCGGCCACCGGCCAGCCCGGCGCCGTCGTGCAGCTCGAGCACCAGCGAGCCCTCGACCGGGTACGTACGGGTCTCCAGCAGCTGGGGCACATCCAGCGGGCGCAGCCACAGCCAGTCGGCGTGCATGCTGACCTGGGCGGCGCGGGGATCGCCGAGCAGCAGTGGAAGCAGATCGTCCGGGGCGCGTCGGCCGGTGTTGACCCGGGTCACCCAGTCGACCGAGAGCAGGAAGTGCCACAGCGCCCGCTCGGCGGCCGGGGTGACTCCCACCAGCTCGAGCACGGTGGCGGTGTTGTGCGGCCGCTTGTTGCCCTCCCAGCGGTCGTCCGCCGTGTAGGCGAGCAGTCCGTCCACCGAGCCGTCGGGGGAGCGGTAGAGGACATGGAACGGCTCGGTCCAGGGGCGGTTGGGGAACCGCCGCTGACCGGTGCTGGTCCGCCACCAGCCGTCCGGGCGGTCGATGACGCCGTGCTGCCGGGCGCGCAGCCGCTCATGCAGTGCGGGGCCCAGCTTCCGCACCTCGTCGGCGTCGGCGAAGTCGACCCGGCCGCCGTCCACCGGAGCCGAGTGGCGCGGGTCGAGACCGGCGCGGGGAACGTCCACCTGCCATTCGGTGATCCAGGTGGCCGGGCCGAAGCCGTACCGCCCATAGATCGGGTACTCGGCCGCGATCAGGGTGGCCACCGCGTCGCCCCGCTCCTTGGCGGCGCGCAGATCGTGCTCCATCATCCGGCTGAGAAGCCCCCGGCGGCGGTGGGTGGGCGACACCGCGACATTGCTGATCGCGTCGGCGGGGACGTCCGCCCCGCCGACCGCCGTCAGCCGCTGCGCGAAGCTGCGGAAGGTGGCGACACAGCGGTCCCCGTCGAAGACCCCCTGCGTACGGGACAGGTCTATCTGCTCCCGCCGCAGCTCCACCTCCTCCTTCGGCGCCGCCGGCGGACGCAGAAAGCCGGTGTTGAGCGCGATGGTCCAGCTGGTCAGATCGGAATCGGAGAGCGGGGTGCGGAGTTCGACGGCCATGCCCACACGCTAGGCGTCAGCCGCCACCGGCCGCACGCCGATTTCCCCAGCCTGTGGACCAGGTCCTTTCATCACACCGCACCCTGTGGACGCCTCGGCGAGCCCCCGATGGACGCCTCGGCGAGCCTCCGATGGGAGGCCCGATGGACGGCTGGGCAGCACCCCGCGGACGCCTAGGCCAGCAGGTCGTCCACCTGCGCCTCTCCCTCGCGGTACCGGCGGGCGATCTCCGCACTGCAGCCGTCCGCCGTCCGCTGCAGCTCCTGCCGCCGCCGCGACACCTGCTGCTCATGGCCGACGAGGCGGGCCATCGCGCCGCGCAGCTCCTCGTCCGTACGAGCCCGCAGATCGGAGAGGCCCACCTCGGCCAGCATCTCCTCGGCCAGCCGCTCGTACTCGGCGCCCTGCGGCGTCCCGAGCGTGACATGGCGGGCCGAGGAACGGTGCCGTGAGGGGAGGTCCGCGAGGATCTCCGGCAGCCGGTCCACCAGCGCGGCGGACGGCTGCGCCGCGGCGGCCGCGGGCGCCGGGTCACGGCGACGGCCCAGCTCGGCGCGGAGGATGTCGATCCGGCCCTGCAGCAGTCTGCGCAGATAGCTCAGATCCGCCTCCTCGCCCTGTGCCGCGCGGCGCAGCGCCCGCAGCTCCGGCAGCCGCAGTGCGTGCAGTCCGCTCGCCGCCGCGGACGTGGGAGCCACGGTCGGCGCCGTCACGGCGGCGGAGTCGGCCAGCCGCCCCCCGCGCTGGCTCGGCGGCCGTGACGGCAGCAGGCCCTCGGTGGCCATGGGCTGGCCGGTGCCCGGTGTGGTCATTGGTGTCCGTCCCCTCCAGCGATGCGTCATTCCCGCAGTTCCTGCCCGCTTGCACCGCCTGCACGCATCGTGCCACCAGTGATGCTCCCTGTGCAGCGGCTCTCCACCCGATCGGCCCCGGATGGACGCACGGCATGATGGTCGGTATGCGTGCTGTGGTACAGAGAGTGGACGGGGCAAACGTCGTCGTGGACGGCGAGACGGTCGGCGAGATCGTCGGCCAGGGGCTGTGCGTGCTGGTCGGGGTGACGCATGACGACACTCCGGAGAAGGCGGCCCAGCTCGCCCGCAAGCTGTGGTCCGTAAGGATCCTCCAGGGAGAGAAGTCCTGCTCGGACACGGCCGCCCCGCTGCTGGTCATCAGCCAGTTCACGCTCTACGGCGACGCCCGTAAGGGGCGCCGTCCCACCTGGAACGCGGCGGCGCCCGGCGGGGTCGCCGAACCGCTCGTCGACGAGGTGGTGGCCCAGCTGCGGAAGCTGGGCGCGCACGTGGAAACGGGCCGGTTCGGAGCGGACATGAAGGTCTCGCTCACGAACGACGGCCCGTTCACGGTGCTGATCGAGGTCTAGCGCGACCGCACCGGGCTCACGGCTCCACGACCGTCTCCTGCGCGGCGGCCGTGGAGTCGGCGATCAGCTCCGCGTTCACCGGCACATTGCGCTTGACCAGCGCGAGCGCGATCGGTCCCAGCTCGTGGTGGCGGGCCGAGGAGGTGATGAACCCCAGCTGACGGCCCTCCTCGCCCTCCGAGGCCAGCCGTATGGGCGCGCCGTGGGACGGCAGTGTCACCTCGCTGCCGTCGAGGTGGAGGAAGACCAGCCGGCGCGGTGGCTTCCCCAGGTTCTGCACCCGGGCGACGGTCTCCTGGCCGCGGTAGCAGCCCTTCTGCAGATGGACGGCGGAGCCGATCCACCCCAGCTCATGCGGGATGGTGCGGTGGT
The DNA here is from genome assembly GCF_042868035.1 of Streptomyces sp. NPDC007875. Lineage (NCBI taxonomy): Bacteria > Bacillati > Actinomycetota > Actinomycetes > Kitasatosporales > Streptomycetaceae > Streptomyces > Streptomyces sp. NPDC007875. The sequence continues at coordinate 35,618 of NZ_JBIADZ010000030.1, forward strand.
CGGTCTCCAGGCCGACCCGCGGCCGGTGGGCCTCGACCCGCAGCGCCTCGTACGCCAGCACTCCGATCGCCGGCCCGCTCGCCTCGGCGAAGTCGGTGAGCCGCGCACGCGGCAGGAAGAGATCCCGGCCGTGCGGGGTCTCGCGGACGACGGTGTCCTCGGGGGCCTCGGTGATGCTGCCCGCCGGGAGGTGGACGACCGCGTAGTCGTCGGTGCGGTCCGCGATGTCGACCCGGTAGAAGAACTTCATGCTCTCCAGGTAGGCGATCAGATCGCCCTGGCTGTCGGGCTCCACATGGGCCCAGGTCGTTTCGCCGTCATCGACGAGATAGAGCGCGTGTTCGATATGGCCGTGGGCGGAGAGGATCAGGGCTTCGGTGGCCTGGCCCGGCGGGAGTTCGCTGACGTGCTGGGTGATCAGCAGGTGCAGCCAGCTCAGCCGGTCGGCACCGCTGACCGTGACCACTCCGCGGTGCGAGAGGTCCACGAAGCCGGTGCCGTCGGCGAGCGCGCGCTGCTCGCGGAACAGGTCGCCATAGTGGGCGGCGACACCTTCGTCGGGGCCCTCGCCGGGGACGGCGCCGGGCAGCGACAGCAAAGGGCTCTTCATGAACTCAGCCTACGACCTGCGGGCTCGGCCCTCACCGGAGCCGTTTTGGCCGTCGTCTCCACCGCGCTGTCGGGCGGAGCACGCGGCACACCGGCCGAAGATCGCGAAGTGCTTCAGATCGGTCTCGAAGCCGAAGTCCGCCCGGAGCTGCCGGGTGAAGGAGTCGGCCACGGAGACATCGGCCTCGATGACATCCGTGCAGTCGCGGCACACCATATGGATGTGATGGTGCCGGTCGGCCAGGTGGTACGTGGGGGCGCCATGGCCGAGATGGGCATGGCTGACCAGGCCCAGCTCCTCCAGCAGCTCCAGCGTGCGGTAGACCGTGGAGATGTTGACGCCGCTCGCGGTGCGGCGCACCTCGGTGAGGATCTCGTCCGGAGTGGCGTGCTCCAGATGATCGACGGCTTCGAGCACGAGCTGGCGCTGCGGGGTCAGCCGGTAGCCGCGCTCCCGCAGATCGCTCTTCCAGTCGGTGGTCGCCACGGTGCAAGTGTAGGCGGGCACGCGGTTACCGGCCGGACGCACAGGAGCAGAACCGGCCGCGGCACGGAAGAGCCGGGCTCGGCGGCAGCTGGAACGGCCCGGACGTACTCCAGGACGGAACAGCCCGGAAGCACTCAAGAGCCCAAGAGCCCAAGCGCTCAGCGGAAGAAGGCGATCCCGTCGTCCGGCAGGTCCTTGAGGTCCTTGGCCCACTCCCGGGGGTCCACGACCTTCTTCAGATGCGCGGACATGTACGGGCGCAGCTCGACCTCGGGGGTGGCCTTCTCGCCGACCCACATCAGATCGCTGTTGACGTAGCCGTACAGCCGCTTGCCGCCCGCGTACGGGGCCGCGTGCGCGGTGCGCGCCACCGCGTCCGTCGCCAGGTCGATCTGCGGCTTGCCCTCCGCGAGCTCGCCGTACCAGACCTCGACGATGCCCTGGTCCCGGCTCATCACGACCTCGACCTTGCGGTCCTTGTCGATCCGCCAGTAGCCGGACTCGGTCTCCAGGGGGCGCACCTTCTTGCCCTCGGAGTCCAGCACCCAGGTGTGCGAGACGTACTCGATGAAGTCGCGGCCGTCGTGCGTGAAGGTGGCCTCCTGGCCGAAGTTGCACTTCTCGGCCCCGGGGAAGTCCGATACGCCCGCGCCTTCCCAGTTGCCCAGGAGGAAGGCGAGCGGCACGAGGTCCGGGTGGAGGTCGGAGGGAATCTGGATCATGAATTCAGGCGATCTGTCGAGAGTCGAGCCGTGACGGCCGGGCGGGAGGGGGTCAGCGCTGGCCCTGGTACAGCTTCTTCCAGGTCAGCGCGGCGAAGCCGAGCGTGGCCACGGCGACCAGGATCATCAGGGTGGTGAAGAAAGCCTCAAGCACGAGCGCGCTCCTCGGAACAGATGACGGACGGCACCGAGTCTAGTCGGCGCCGGGGCGCCCGGTGGAGACAGGTCGCCGTGCGGCGCCCGGCCCGCCGTGCCGACCCTAAGGTTGGCGTATGGCGAAGAAGCTGGTGATCAAGGTGACGGCGGGCGCGGACGCTCCCGAGCGGTGCTCACAGGCGTTCACGGTGGCGGCGGTGGCCGCGGCGAGCGGGGTCGAGGTCTCGCTCTGGCTGACCGGGGAGTCGACGTGGTTCGCGCTGCCGGGCCGGGCGGCGGAGTTCGAGCTGCCGCATGCGGCGCCGCTGCCGGATCTGATCGACGGCATCCTTACGGGCGGCGGCACGATCACGGTGTGCACCCAGTGTGCGGCGCGCCGGGAGATCGAGGAGAAGGATCTGATCGAGGGGGCCCGGATCGCGGGTGCTCAGGTCTTCGTGAGCGAGATCATGCCGGACGGCGTCCAGGCGCTCGTGTACTAGGGCGGTCCTGAACGCCCCGGATACCAGGGCGGTCCTGAACGCCCCGGATACCAGGGCGGTCCTGAGCGCCCCGGCCGGGGCCCGGTCAGTGACCCCTGCCGGGCCCCGATCGGCCGGGGCGGTTGTGCTGGTGGTCAATGCCGGTGGTTGTGCTCGTCCAGCTCCCGCCACCACCGGTCGGATTCCTCGTCCCCCGACTCGTCCCACCACCGGTCGTCCGGGCCCCGGCGATTGGCCACTATGGCGGCCAAGGGCGGGATCACCATGGCGACGATGCACATCGCGACCGCGGCGGGTACGGACCACAAGCGCACAAAGGCCCACGCCGAGATGAAGAGCGTCAGACACGCGCCCATCAGGAAAAAATATGCGTGGCGGCGTCGCGCGTACATATCTCCAGCGTACGTCCGGGACCGCCGCGCCGACAGAGGAAGGACCCCCGCGCCCACAGACCAAGGACCCGCGCCGGCAGGCGGAGGGCCCCCGCGGCGGCGGGCGCGGACAGACGGAGGGCCGCACCCCGCCGAGGCGTCCAACCCCGGGGTGCGGCCCTCCGGCCGTGTGTCACGACGCGCCGTCACGCGTCAGACGGCGATGGCGACCTCCGCCAGCCCGCCCTTCTGGGCGACAACAGTGCGGTCCGCGGTGCCGCCGGGAACCAGGGCACGCAGCGTCCAGGTGCCCTCCGCTGCGTAGAAACGGAACTGTCCGGTCGCGGAGGTGGGGACCTCGGCGGTGAACTCGCCGGTGCTGTCCAGCAGCCGGACGTAGCCGGTGACGGGCTCGCCGTCGCGGGTCACCGAACCCTGGATGGTGGTCTCACCGGGCTTGATCGTCGAGGCGTCGGGGCCGCCGGCCTTGGCTCCACACATGGATGTCTGTCCTTACGTTCGGGGGCGCTTTCGGGGGAGAGGGGTCAGCTGTCGGCGCCGAGCTCGACCGGCACGCCGACCAGCGAGCCGTACTCGGTCCAGGAGCCGTCGTAGTTCTTGACGTTGGTCTGGCCCAGGAGCTCGTGCAGGACGAACCAGGTGTGAGCGGAGCGCTCACCGATGCGGCAGTAGGCGATGGTGTCCTTCGCCAGGTCGACGCCCGCGCTCTCGTAGATCTCCTTGAGCTCGTCGTCGGACCGGAAGGTGCCGTCGTCGTTGGCCGACTTCGACCAGGGGATGTTGCGGGCGCTCGGCACGTGGCCCGGACGCTGCGACTGCTCCTGGGGGAGGTGGGCCGGGGCGAGCAGCTTGCCGGAGAACTCGTCGGGGGAGCGCACGTCGACGAGGTTCAGCGAGCCGATGGCGTCGACGACCTCGTCGCGGAAGGCGCGGATGGAGGCGTCCTGCGGCTTGGCCTTGTACTCGGTCGCCGCGCGGGTCGGAACCTCGGCGACCAGGTCGCGGGAGTCGAGCTCCCACTTCTTGCGGCCGCCGTCGAGCAGCTTGACGTCCTGGTGGCCGTAGAGCTTGAAGTACCAGTAGGCGTACGCCGCGAACCAGTTGTTGTTGCCGCCGTAGAGGACGACCGTGTCGTCGTTGGCGATGCCCTTCTCCGACAGGAGCTTCTCGAAGCCGGCCTGGTCGACGAAGTCACGGCGCACCGGGTCCTGGAGGTCCTGCTTCCAGTCGATCCGGACGGCGTTCTTGATGTGGTTCTTGTCGTAGGCCGACGTGTCCTCGTCCACCTCGACGATGACCGTCTTGGGGTCGTCGATCCGGGCCTGGACCCACTCGGCGTCCACCAGGACGTCACTGCGGCTCATGTTCTCTCCTCCGGGGCAGTTGCGGCGGTACGGGCACGCTCGCGACGCGGCGCCACGCGAGGCGTGCGGCGAGCGTACGAGCGAAAGTGCGGGAAGGCCCGGCTGACGGGCCGAGGAGGGGGCCGGTCCGAGGCGTGCCGGACCGCGTCCCGTTCAGACGGGGCGACAGAGCATGGCGGCGACGCGGCACAGGTCGACTGCCCGCCGCTTCGTGAGATCCGCCTGTCGCTTCATGCATCCGATCGTAGGGACGGACAGGCGGGCATGTCACCGGCGTGTCGAATGGTGAGACATTATTGTCCGGAGAGCGAGATGAGAGGGGGGTGAACGCCCTGGGGGCGGGGTCGCCCGGGCAGGCGAAGGCCGCGGACGGTCATGTATGCGGACGAGATCGTCTCAGTGAATGGACCAGGAGCGAGATCGGGCGCCCTGGTGCTGATCGCGTCAGCCCGTCAGTTGGACGTTATTACCCGTGACCGAGACGTCTATGCCGTCCTTGGTGGTCTCCACCTTGTCGAGCCGCATGCCGGTGGGCAGTCCCTCGATCTTCCGCTCGATGTCGGCCTTCTCGCGCACCTTGTCCTCCCACTGGGGGATGCTGCCGCCCGGGATGGACTCGGCGTGCAGCCGGATGGTGGTCCCGTTCACGATGGTGACCTGGGAGTGGGCGGTGAGGCTGAGGCCCAGCAGACTGCCGGTGATCTTGACCTTGTTGGACCCCGACGGGTCGTAGCCGACGGTCACCCCCGGACCGGCGGCCTGCGAGAGGTCCGCGTAGCTGATGTGGGCCGAGCCGGTGGCGCGGTCGGCGCTGGCCGAGGAGAAGCTGCCCGAGATGCGGACGTTGTGCAGCTTCGCGTCGAGCTCGGTGACCCGGACGCTGCGGCCGTCCCCCGTGGCCGTGGTCAGCCCGTCCACATCGACGTCGACCTCGTCCAGCTCCTTGCCCGCGACCTGGGTGAGGAAGGGGAAGCCCTTGATCGAGACATTGGGCGTGGTGGTCAGGCCCTGCGAACTCTTGATCTTGTCTGCGGCCTTCGACTCCGCGATGTACACCGCGATGCGGTCGGCGGCCACGAAGAGGCCGCCGAGTATCACGACGACGATCAAGGTGATGCGTAGTGCGCGCATGTGCGTGGGTCCCCCAGGCTCTTGCTCAGGCCCTCGCCTGAGGCTGCGAGCCTATCCGGAGCGGCCGAGCGGGAGCCGGGGAGTCAGCCCAGTGCGCGGCCGATCACATAGACCACGGGGGCCGCGGCCGCGAGCGGCAGCGCCACGCCGGCCGTCATGTGAACGAAGCGCGAGGGGTAGTCGTAGCTGGCGACCCGGTGGCCGATCAGCGCGCACGCCCCGGCCGCGAACCCGAGCAGGGCGGCAGTGGAGGTGCCCGTTCCGGTGAGCTGTCCGGCCCCGACCCCAGCGCCCGTGGCGGCCGCCAGCGCGACCACGACGGCGGCGGCGGTCGGCAGCGGCAGCGCCCGGACGAGCACGGCCACGGCGACGGCGGCCGCCCCCACCACGACGGCGTCCGAGGACTCGGCGACGGCGGCCAGATGGCCGGCCGCGAGGACCGTAAGGGCCGTGGACGCCACAGCGGCCGTGAGCCCGTACAGCCGCTCGTCCGCGGAGGCGTGGCTGCGCAGCTGGAGGATGACCACCAGCAGCAGCCAGACGCCGATGGTGCCGATGAGGACCGTCGGGGCGTGCGCGGGCTCGGTGGCGAGCAGGCCGATGCTGGCGGCCAGACCGCCCGCGTAGGCGAGCGCGATGCCCTGCCGGGCGGGCCACATGCCGTTCAGCCGGAACCAGCCGGCCGCCGTGACCGCCTGCAGCACCGCCACCACGACGGCGACCGCCGGGCGGCCCAGCGGCGCGGTGGCCGCGAGCAGGCCGGCGAGCACGGCGGTCAGGGCGGCGGGGACGAACCCTGGGGGGAGGATCTGCGGACGGCCCTCGGCGCGGGCCTTCTCGGCGGCGGTGAGCGGCCGGTCCGGCTGCGGGGCGGGCGGCTCGGCGGTCGCGGTTGCCGTCGCGGCGGCGGGCGCGGCCTGTGGCTGCGTCTGTGCGTGCTGCGTCTGTGCGTGCTGGGCTTGTGCCGGGTGCCGGGGCTGGACCTGGTGCTGGGCGGCGGGCTGGTACGGGTGCTGCTGCTGATCCCAGCCCTGGGCGTACTGGCCCTGGTGGCCCTGGTGGCCCTGGTGGCCCTGGTGTCCCTGCTGCGGGTGCTGCCCCTGGTGCGCCTGGTGTCCCTGCTGCGGGTGCTGCCCCTGGTGCGCCTGTTGGCCCTGGTGCCCTTGCTGGGCGGCGTAAGGATCCGCGTACGGCTGCTGCTGCTGGTACTGCTGCTGCGGGTGCTGGTACTGCTGCGGCTGGGCCCGGGGGTACCCCTGCTGCTGCGGATGGCCCTCGTACCCCGGCCAGTCGGCCGGCTGCTGGCCGCCGCCCTGGCCGTGGTCGCCGTTGCCCGGGCCGCGATTGCCGCCGTAAGGATGCGCGTTCTGGTCGTATCCGCCGTAAGGAGCCTCGTACGACCCGTACGGGGGATGCGGCGGCTGCTGGTTCTGTTGGTGGGGCTCGTGGGACTCGTTGGGCTGGTGCGGCTGGTTGCTCATGAGCTCGGGGTTCACCCTCCTGCGAACGGCGGGAGCACCTCGACCGTGCCGCCCTCGGCGAGTTGGATCGTCTTGTGGTCGCGGGTGCCGACCGGGGTTCCGTCGACCAGGAACGAACAGCGCAGCAGGACCCGCGCGAACTCCGGCCGAGCGGTGTGCCGCTCCCGGGCCACCTCGAGTGCTTCCGCCAGTGTCCGCGCGGTGTACGGCTCCTCCGCGGTACCGGCCGCGGCGCGGGCTGCGGCCCAGTACCGGATGGTCCCGGCGGGCGTGTTCTTCATCGCCATCGCGATCCCTTTCCCGTCATCTGCCGCCTCCATGATGACGGGTGCGGGCCCGCGCCATGGACCACGCGCGGTTCGTCGAAAATACGGCCGGTTCGGGGCGTGAGTCACTTAAGGTTTCGGTGTGCTGGTACGACTGATACGGGCGTATCTGAGGCCCTATACCCGAACGATCACGCTGATCGTTTTATTGCAGCTGGTGCAGACCCTCGCCACTCTCTACCTCCCCGCGCTGAACGCGGACATCATCGACGGCGGAGTGGTGAAGGGCGACACCGGCTACATCGTCCGAGTCGGCGGGCTGATGATCGCCGTCACGTTTGTTCAGATCGTGTGCGCCGCGGGAGCCGTCTACTTCAGCGCCCGCACGTCCATGGCGCTCGGCCGCGATGTGCGGGCCGCCGTCTTCGACCGGGTTCAGTCCTTCTCCGCCCGTGAGATGGGCCACTTCGGGGCGCCGTCCCTGATCACCCGTACCACCAACGATGTGCAGCAGGTGCAGATGCTGTGCCTGATGGCGTTCACCCTGATGGTCTCGGCGCCGATCATGTGCGTCGGCGGTGTGGTCATGGCACTCAACCAGGACGTTCCGCTGTCGGGGCTGCTCCTGCTCATCGTTCCGGTCCTGGGCGTGGTCGTCACGTTCATCGTCCGCCGGATGCGGCCGCTGTTCCGCCATGTCCAGGAGCGCATCGACACGGTCAACCGGGTGCTGCGCGAGCAGATCACCGGTATCCGGGTCATCCGCGCCTTCGTCCGCGACACCCATGAGCGCAACCGCTTCACCGCCGCCAACACCGGGCTGATGGACGTCTCGCTGCGGGCCGGACGGCTGATGTCGCTGATGTTCCCCGCCGTGATGCTGGTGGTGAACGTCTCCAGCGTGGCCGTCGTCTGGTTCGGCGGGCACCGGATCGACAGCGGCGGGATGCAGATCGGCGCGCTGACCGCGTTCCTCAGCTATCTGGCGCAGATTCTGTCGTCCGTGATGATGGCCACCTTCATGTTCATGATGGTGCCGAGGGCCGAGGTGTGCGCCGAGCGCGTACAGGAGGTGCTGGACACCGAGACCAGTGTCGTACCGCCGCTCGTGCCCGTCGCGGCCACTCCTTCCGACGCCGGACAGGGGCTGCTGGAGCTGCGGGGCGTGGAGTTCCGCTTCCCCGGCGCCGACGAGCCGGTGCTGCGCGACATCTCGCTGATCGCCCGGCCCGGCCGGACCACCGCCGTCATCGGCTCCACCGGCAGCGGTAAGTCGACCCTGCTCGGGCTGGTGCCGCGGCTGTTCGACGCGACCGACGGCAGCGTCCACATCGACGGGGTGGATGTGCGCGACCTGGACCCGGAGGTGATGACCCGGACCATCGGGCTCGTCCCGCAGAAGCCATATCTCTTCGCCGGGACCGTCGCCTCGAACCTGCGGTACGGCAATCCCGACGCCACCGACGAGGAGCTGTGGCGGGCCCTGGAGACCGCTCAGGCACGGGAGTTCGTGGAGTCCATGGAGGGCGGGCTCGACGCCCCGATCGCCCAGGGCGGAACCAATGTGTCCGGCGGGCAGCGGCAGCGGCTGGCGATCGCCCGCGCCCTGGTCCGCAAGCCGTCCGTCTACCTCTTCGACGACTCCTTCTCCGCGCTCGACTACGCCACCGACGCCCGGCTGAGGGCGGCGCTCGTGGAGGAGACCGAGAACGCGACGGTCGTCATCGTCGCCCAGCGGGTGTCCACCATCCGGGGCGCCGATCTGATCGTGGTGCTCGACGCGGGGCGGATCGTCGGCGCCGGTACCCACGGCGAGCTGATGGCCGGCAACGAGACCTACCGCGAGATCGTGCTCTCCCAGCTCACCGAACAGGAAGCGGCATGAGCGACGCACGCGCGGCCACTGAGCCGCAGAAGACGACGAAAGTCGCACCTCTGAGCCGCGTGGGCGACCGTCACATCAGCTGCCGGCGCAGCGGGGCGAACGCAAGGGGCACGGCATGAGCGGCACCTCGGCACCCCGCAGGGGCCCGGCGCCCGCCGCCGGGCCCGGCCGCTTCATGGGCGGGCAGCCGACCGAGCGGTCCCTGGACTTCCGCGGCTCCGGCCGCCGGCTGCTGGCCCGGCTCCGCCCCCAGCGCGGTATCGCGCTGCTGGTGCTCGCGCTGGGCACGTGCAGCGTCGCGCTCGCGGTGATGGGTCCGAAGATCCTCGGCGAGGCGACCGACCTGATCTTCGCGGGCCTGATCGGACGGCAGCTTCCCGACGGGGCCAGCAAGGAGCAGGCCGTCCAGTGGCTGCGCGACAGGGACCAGGGCACGGTCGCCGACATGGTCGCCTCGATGGACGTCACCCCCGGCCAGGGCATCGACTTCCACGCGGTCGGCATCGTGCTGCTGTGGGCCACGGCGCTGTACGTCGTCGCCTCGCTCCTGGGCCTGGTGCAGGCGCGGGTGGCCACGGCCATCGTCCAGCGCGCCGTCTTCCGGCTGCGCGAGGACGTGGAGCACAAGCTGGCGCGGCTGCCGCTGTCGTACTTCGACAAGCAGTCGCGCGGTGAGGTGCTCTCGCGCGCCACCAACGACATCGACAACATCCAGCAGACGCTGCAGCAGACCCTCAGCCAGATTCTGGCCTCGCTGCTGACGATCGTGGGCGTGCTGGCGATGATGTTCTGGATCTCGCCGCTGCTGGCGCTGGTGGCGCTGATCACCGTCCCGGTCTCGGTGTGGGTGACGACGCGTATCGGCAAGCGCGCCCAGCCGCAGTTCGTCACCCAGTGGAAGACCACGGGCAAGCTCAACGCCCATATCGAGGAGATGTACACCGGCCACTCGCTGGTGAAGGTCTTCGGGCGGGAGAAGGAGTCCGCGGAGCTGTTCCGGGAGCAGAACGACAAGCTCTACGCGGCCGGCTTCCGGGCCCAGTCCATCTCCGGGCTGATCCAGCCCTCGATGATGTTCATCGGGAACCTCAACTATGTGCTGGTGGCCGTGGTCGGCGGGCTCCGGGTGGCCTCCGGTGCGCTGTCGATCGGCGATGTCCAGGCGTTCGTCCAGTACTCCCGGCAGTTCAGCCAGCCGCTCACCCAGGTGGCCTCGATGGCCAACCTGGTGCAGTCGGGCGTGGCCTCCGCCGAGCGGGTCTTCGAGCTGCTGGACGCGCCGGAGCAGAGCGCGGAGCCGGTGGACGCGCGGCGGCCGGAGGCGGTGCGGGGGCAGGTCGCGTTCGAGGAGGTCTCCTTCCGCTACCAGCCGGACACGCCGCTCATCGACGGTCTGTCGCTGTCGGTGCGGCCGGGGCAGACCGTGGCCATCGTCGGGCCGACCGGCGCCGGAAAGACCACACTGGTCAATCTGCTGATGCGGTTCTACGAGGTCAGCGGCGGGCGGATCACGCTGGACGGGGTGGACATCGCCGAGATGTCGCGGGAGGAGCTGCGCTCCCATATCGGGATGGTGCTGCAGGACACCTGGTTGTTCGGCGGGACGATCGCCGAGAACATCGCGTACGGCGCGCAAGGGGCGAGCTTCGAGAAGATCGTCGAGGCGGCGAAGGCCACCTATGTGGACCGCTTCGTACGGACCCTGCCGGACGGCTACGACTCGGTGATCGACGAGGAGGGCTCCAATGTCAGCGCGGGGGAGAAGCAGCTGATCACGATCGCCAGGGCGTTCCTCTCGGAGCCGTCGATCCTGGTGCTGGACGAGGCCACCAGCTCGGTCGACACCCGTACCGAGGTCCTCATCCAGCGGGCGATGGCGTCGCTGCGGAGCGGCCGTACCAGCTTCGTGATCGCGCACCGGCTGTCGACCATCCGGGACGCGGACGTGATCCTGGTGATGGAGTCGGGGCGGATCGTGGAACAGGGCTCGCATGACGCGCTGCTCGCGGCGGGCGGTGCGTACGCCCGGCTGTACGCGTCCCAGTTCGCCGAGCCGGTGGCGGAGGCCGAATAGGTGGGGCCGCCCCCTCAGGCGTGGGCCGCCGCCCAGTCGGCGATGCGGGTCAGCAGGGCGGGGGAGGCGGCGGTCTCGGCGTGGCCGAAGCCCGGTTCGATCCACAGCTCCGAGGCGGACGGGTCCGCCGCCGACGCCAGCATCCGCGGATGGTCCAGCGGGAAGTACGGATCCCGGTCGCCGTGCACGATCAGCAGCGGCGTCGGCGCGATCAGCGGCGCGGCGGCCACCGGGGAGAGCGGATCGACGTCCCAGCCGCGGGGGTCGATCCGGGTGCGCAGCCCGTAGCGGGAGACCAGGCGGCCCGCGGGCCGGGTGACCGCCCAGTGGACCCGCCGCATGGGCGCGGTGCCCCGGTAGTACCAGCGGGCGGGTGCGCTCACCGCGACCACGGCATCGGGCGCGGCACCGTCGGCCGCCTGGCCGGGCGCGCCCGGCGCCTCCCCGTCCGTCTCCGCGGGTGCCGGGTCCGTGCGCCCCGGTGAGCGCCCTGTGCGCTCCCCATCGTGTGCGATTTGCACCGGCTGGATTTTATTGTTCTTCCCGTACAGCGCCGCCTGCCGGATCACCACCGACCCGCCCATCGAGAAGCCGACCGTGGCGACCCGCCGATGCCCGAGGCGGCGCGCCCAGCGCACCGCGGCGGCCAGGTCCAGCACCTCGCGATCGCCGACCGTGGACCGTCCGCCGGACCGGCCATGGCCCCGGAACGAGAACGTGATCACGGCCGTACGCTGGGCAAACGCCGACGCCACCCGCCGCAGCGCGGGGCGCTCCAGGGCGCCGGTGAACCCGTGCCCGACCACCGTCACGAGATGGTCGCAGGGTTCGGTGCCGGGCGTCGGGGAAGGCTCGTACAGCGCCTCGATCGAGACGCCGTCATCGGTCAGCAGCGTGGCCCGCAGCTCCCTCGTGATGACCTTGGAAGGACAACGCGGAGCAGATTGAGCCTCTCGGGCACATGTCATGTGGGTTATTCTGCTGTGAAGAGGATCCGGGCAACGTAGCCCCCGGGTCCTTTTGTGCTTTCGGGGCGTGATGCGCGTTTGAGCGCACCGTCGCTCCAAGGGTGCGGAGCGTGACCGTACGAAGTAGTAGCCGCAGACTCCCCCGGGCGCTGCCCGGGAGGTGCCCCTCTCGCAAGGGACCGAGGAGGAACCGACGTAATGGGCGAGCGAAGCGTGCACAACCTCGAGAACATGGCCGGGGCGGGTGGTGGACGATGAGTTCCCTCCTGCTGCTGACCAACGCACTCCAGCCTTCGACGGAGGTGCTCCCCGCCCTCGGCCTCCTGCTGCACGGCGTGCGGGTGGCTCCCGCCGAAGGCCCGGCCCTGGTGGACACGCCGGGAGCCGATGTCATCCTGATCGACGGCCGCCGCGACCTGCCGCAGGTGCGCAGCCTGTGCCAGCTGCTGCGGTCCACCGGCCCCGGCTGTCCGCTGATCCTGGTGGTCACCGAGGGCGGGCTCGCCGCCGTCACCGCCGACTGGGGCGTCGACGACGTCCTGCTGGACACCGCGGGCCCGGCGGAGGTCGAGGCCCGGCTGCGGCTGGCCATGGGCCGCCAGCAGATCACCACCGACGACAGCCCGATGGAGATCCGCAACGGCGATCTGTCGGTCGACGAGGCCACGTACAGCGCCAAGCTCAAGGGTCGTGTGCTCGATCTCACATTCAAGGAGTTCGAGCTGCTGAAGTATCTCGCCCAGCACCCCGGCCGGGTCTTCACCCGGGCGCAGCTCCTGCAGGAGGTCTGGGGCTACGACTACTTCGGCGGCACCCGCACTGTGGACGTCCATGTCCGGCGGCTGCGCGCCAAGCTGGGCCCGGAGCACGAGTCCCTGATCGGCACCGTGCGGAACGTGGGCTACCGCTTCGTCGCGCCGGAGAAGGTCGAGCGCGCCGCCGAGGAGGCCCGGGCCAAGGCCGCGGCGCGGGGCGTGGCCGCGGGCGACACGGCGCGGGGCGAGCAGCCCGACGGGGCGTCCGGCTCCGCGGCGAGGGCCGCTGCCGCACGACCGGCCAACAGCTAGCTGGACCCGCGTAGACTTCGCGCGTGGCCAAGGTGACGCGGGATGATGTGGCAAGGCTTGCGGGGACTTCGACCGCGGTCGTCAGTTACGTCATCAATAACGGACCCCGGCCGGTCGCCCCGGCCACGCGCGAGCGGGTGCTTGCCGCGATCAAGGAGCTCGGCTACCGGCCGGACCGGGTCGCGCAGGCGATGGCGAGCCGCCGGACCGATCTCATAGGGCTGATCGTTCCGGACGCCCGGCAGCCGTTCTTCGCGGAGATGGCACACGCCGTCGAGCAGGCGGCCGCCGAGCGCGGAAAGATGGTGCTGGTCGGCAACTCCGACTACCTCGACGAGCGCGAAGTGCACTATCTGCGTGCCTTCCTGGGGATGCGGGTGTCCGGGCTGATCCTCATCAGCCAGGGCCCGAGTGAGAACGCGGCGGCCGAGATCGAGGCGTGGGACGCCCGGGTGGTGCTGTTGCACGAGCGGCCCGAGGCGATCGACGACGTGGCGGTGGTGCTGGACGACGTCGGCGGCGCGCAGCTGGCGGTGCGGCATCTGCTGGAGCACGGCCATGACTACGTGGCCTGCCTCGGCGGCACCGAGATAACCCCGACCGTCGGCGACCCCGTCACCGACCACGTCGAGGGCTGGCGCCGCGCGATGCACGAGGCGGGCCGCCCCACGGAGGGGCGGCTCTTCCAGGCCCCGTACAACCGGTACGACGCCTATAAGGTCGCCCTCGAGCTGCTGGCCGGCCCCGACCGGCCACCGGCCATCTTCTGCGCCACCGACGACCAGGCTTTCGGGGTGCTGCGGGCCGCGCGTGAGCTGCGGATCGAGGTCCCCGGGGAGCTGGCGGTGGCCGGCTTCGACGACGTGAAGGAAGCCCACCTCACCGACCCCCCGCTGACCACGGTCGGCTCCGACCGCCCCGCGATGGCGCGCGCCGCGGTCGATCTGGTGCTGGACGACGGCGTCCGCCTGGCGAGCTCCCGCCGCGAGCGGGTCAAGCAGTTCCCGTCGGCACTGGTGGTCCGTCACTCCTGCGGCTGCGCCTAGCGCGGAGCGCTTCTGCCCGGGTCGGGGCCCTGGGGCCCCGACGGCCCCCTGTCGTCTTCGCCGTCCGGCGGGATTGGCCCGGCGGGCCGGTTGTGCTGTGCGGTGTGGGCTGCTTTCCCGGCGGGCTGCGCCCGCGCGCTGTGGGGCCCTGCGCCCCCGCGAACGGGTGCCATGCGCGGCGCGCGCCCGCCCAGCGGCCTCCCCGGCGGGGAGATTCGCGCCTGGCGAGGCTGGTGATCCCGGCGTTCCGTGGCTGGGTCCCGACGTTCGAGGAGGCGCCGCGCCCTCCGGGGCGGAGTGTCCGTCTGACGGCGGCGTGCCGGTGGGGCGCGACGTCCATGTTCTGCGGACGGACCTCGCTGACCTGCGGTGCGACTGAGGGGTTCGGGGGCGGCGGAGCCCGAGGGTTACGACGTTCCTCGGCGCCCGCAGGCGCGCCCCTGCTCGCCGCCTTATGTCGGGCATACCGACTTCTGGTGGGGTTCTCAGCGGGCACTCAGGGGACTCTCATACTTCGGCCGCACAGTCATAGACATGACGGACAGCACACGCCGTAGCGGCGCAGACGAGCCCTATCCCTTCTCGTACGGCGGTGGTGCGGGGTATCCCGATCCGCCCGCGTATGAGCCTCAGCAGGCGGTCACCACACCGTCCGGGGTCACCGTGTGGCCGAGTGGTGGCAGTGGTGGTGGGGGCGGGGTCGGAGGGGAGGGCGGTGCGGTCGCGGGTGAGGGGGCGCACGGTGGTGGAGGGCGGCGCAGGGCGCGGGCGTCGCGTCCGGTCGCGCTGATCGCGGCCGTGGCGGCGGTCTCGGCGCTCGTGGGCGGTGGGGCGGCCGCGCTGGTCACCAACGCCACGCAGAAGTCCGACACCACGGTCTCCACCCCGGTGGTCAACGCCAAATCCACCAGCAGCAGCGGGGTTTCGGCGGTCGCGGCGGCCGTCAGCCCCAGCATCGTGGAGGTCAGCGCGAGTGGCACCAGCGGTCAGTCCACCGGGTCCGGCGTGGTCATCACCAGCGGCGGCGAGGTCATCACCAACAACCATGTGGTCTCCGGCGCCGACTCGATCAAGGTGACCTTCAGCGACGGCAGTAAGAAGACCGCGACCGTCGTCGGCACCGACAGCAAGAAGGACCTCGCGCTGATCAAGGTGGAGGGCGCGAGCGGGCTCAA
Source organism: Streptomyces sp. NPDC007875 (assembly GCF_042868035.1). Classification (NCBI taxonomy): domain Bacteria; kingdom Bacillati; phylum Actinomycetota; class Actinomycetes; order Kitasatosporales; family Streptomycetaceae; genus Streptomyces; species Streptomyces sp. NPDC007875. Next base: position 50,923 of record NZ_JBIADZ010000030.1, read on the forward strand.
GGCCGCGGCCCTCGGCGACTCCAGCAAGGTCACCGTGGGCGACCAGGTCGTGGCCATCGGCTCGCCGGAGGGGCTCACGGGCACCGTCACCAGCGGCATCGTCTCCGCGCTCGACCGCGACGTCACCGTCTCCACGGACCAGAGCCAGGGCCAGGGCGGTCAGGGGCAGGGCGGCGGCGGTCAGTGGCCCTTCGAGTTCGGCGGCGGCCGGTACAACGGCGACGTCGGCGAGTCGACCACCACCTACAAGGCCCTCCAGACCGATGCCTCGCTCAACCCGGGCAACTCCGGCGGCGCGCTGATCAACATGAGCGGCCAGGTCATCGGCATCAACTCCGCGATGTACTCCGCGGCCTCGGGCCAGAGCTCCAGCAGCGCGGGCAGCGTCGGCCTCGGCTTCTCGATCCCGATCAACACGGTCAAGTCCGATCTCGCCTCCCTGCGCTCGGGCGGCAGTGACGGCAACGTCTGACCGACCCACGTGCGAGGCTGGCAGCAGCGCGGCGGAGCAGCGACGGAGCCATTCCCGCGGAGCGGCTCGCTCGGCAGCGCGGCCACCTCCCCGCCCACCGTCATCGTGATCGTGAAGGAAATCGACCCATGAGCCCCGCCGACCACGGCGATCAGCCCGCCCGCATCCTGATCGTCGACGACGAGCCGGCCGTCCGGGAAGCCCTGCAGCGCAGCCTCGTCTTCGAGGGCTACGCGACCGAGACCGCCGTGGACGGACTGGACGCGCTGGACAAGGTCGGCTCCTACGACCCCGAGCTGATCGTGCTCGATGTGCTGATGCCCCGGATGGACGGGCTGACCGCCGCGCGGCGGCTGCGCGCCACCGGGGTGACGCTGCCCATCCTCATGCTCACCGCGCGGGACACGGTCGGCGACCGGGTCACCGGGCTCGACGCGGGCGCGGACGACTACCTCGTCAAACCCTTCGAACTGGACGAACTGCTGGCCCGCATCCGCGCCCTGCTGCGCCGTAGCTCCTACGCGGGCCGGCAGGGCGCGGCGCTCCCCGAAGGGGACGTGATGGCCTTCGGCGATCTGCGGATGGACCTGACCACCCGCGACGTCACCCGGGGCGGGCGCCGCGTCGAGCTGACGCGTACCGAGTTCACCCTGCTGGAGATGTTCCTGGCCCATCCCCGTCAGGTGCTCACCCGTGAGCAGATCCTCAAGGCGGTGTGGGGCTTCGACTTCGAGCCGTCGTCCAACTCGCTGGACGTGTACGTGATGTATCTGCGCCGTAAGACCGAGGCGGGCGGCGAGCCGCGACTCGTGCACACCGTGCGCGGGGTGGGGTATGTGCTGCGGCCCGCGGAGGGCGATCCCTCGTGAGGTTCCACAGACTGCCGCTGCGCTCGCGGCTGGCCCTGCTGACCGCGGTGGCCGTCGCGGTGGCGGTGGCGGTGTCCGCGTTCGCGTGCTGGCTGATCGTCCGGGAACAGCTCAGCGCCCAACTCGACTCCTCCCTCCGGAACGTCAAGGTGGACGAGCGCAATGTGCTGAGCATCCTGGAGGCGTGCCAGAGCCCCGGGGGCGCCGACGGCCACACCCCGCGCGCCCTCGGCTCGTACTCCGTGCAGATCGTGCTGGCCGACGGGAGCCGCTGCACCCAGCCCGGGGCGACCCAGCTCCCGGTGACCACCGCCGATGTGGAGGTGGCCGTCGGACAGCGGCCGAGCGCGCTGCATGACGCGACGGGCGCGGGCGGCGGGGACATGCGGGTGTACACCTACCGGCCGACCGAGGGCCCCGGCAGCCCGCTGCCGCGGGGGATCGCCGTCTCCATGGCCCGCCCGCTGAGCGAGGTCGAGCATCCGCTGGGCACGCTCACCCTCGTCCTCGCCGTCGTCGCCGGGGTCGGCGTCGTCGGCGCGGGCGCCGCGGGCCTGTGGATCGCCAGGACCGGGCTCAAGCCCGTGGACCGGCTGACCGAGGCGGTCGAGCACGTGGCCCGCACCGAGGATCTGGCCGTCCGCATTCCGGCGGACGGCGATGACGAGATCGCCCGGCTGTCCCGGTCGTTCAACTCCATGACGGCGGCCCTCGCCTCCTCCCGCGACCGTCAGCAGCAGCTCATCGCGGACGCCGGACATGAGCTGCGCACCCCGCTCACCTCGCTGCGGACCAATATCGAACTGCTCGCCCGCAGCGAGGAGACCGGCCGCGCGCTGCCGCCCGCCGACCGTAAGGCGCTCATGGGGAGCGTCAAGGCGCAGATGACCGAGCTGGCCGCGCTGATCGGCGATCTGCAGGAGCTGTCCCGGCCCGACGCCCTGCCCGGCAGCGGACCCCCGCAGGTGATCGCCCTGCACGAGGTGGCGCGGACGGCCCTGGAGCGGGCCCGGCTGCGCGGTGCGCATCTCACGATCAACGCCTCGATCGAGCCCTGGTACGTCCGCGGCGAGGCGGCCACGTTGGAGCGGTCGCTGGTCAATCTCCTCGACAACGCCGTGAAGTTCAGCCCTTCGGGTGGTGTGGTCGACGTCGTCCTCAGAAACGGAGAGGTAAGGGTGCGCGACCATGGCCCCGGCATCCCCGCCGAGGAACTGCCGCATGTCTTCGAGCGCTTCTGGCGCTCCCCGTCCGCCCGCAGCATGCCCGGTTCGGGCCTCGGCCTGTCGATCGTGGCCCGCACGGTCCAGCAGGCGGGCGGTCAGGTGGGGTTGGAGGCGGCCCCGGGCGGTGGCACGGTCGCCTGGATCAAGCTCCCGGGCGCGCCGACGGCTCCGCCGGGGATCGACGTCGGCTGAGCGCGGCCCCAGCCCGTTTCCGTCAGATCGGTCCGAGCCGGAGCGTCGGCTGAGGCCCGGTGTCGCTTGGGGAGCCGCCCACGGGGCCCTCCAATGAGCGGCCCTCCAATGAGCGGCCCTCCAAGGAGTCCTCCAGAGCGCCGTCCCCGGAGCCGTGCAGCCGGGCGTACGCGCCGTCCAGTGCCAGCAGTTCGCGATGCGTGCCGGTCTCCACCACCCGTCCGTGGTCCAGCACCAGGATGCGGTTCGCGTCCGGGGCCAGGTGCAGATCGTGGGTGATCATGAGCGTGGTGCGGCCGGACATCAGCCGCCGCAGCGGCCGGGCGACCCGCCGTGCGGCCAGCGCGTCCAGACCGGTGGTGGGCTCGTCCAGGAGGAGGACGGGCGCGTCGCGCAGCATCGCGCGGGCGATGGCGATGCGCTGCAGCTGGCCGCCGGACAGCCGCGCCGTATGCGGGTCGATCCGGGTGTCGTAGCCCGCGGGCAGGGCCGTGATGAAGTCGTGCGCGGCGGCGTCCCGCGCCGCCCGGACGATCTCGTGCTCGGCGGCCCCGGGGCGGCCGCAGGCGATGTTCTCGCGGATGGTGTCGTGCAGGATCAGGGTCTCCTGCGGCAGCAGCGTCACGTTCGCCCGCAGAAAGCCCAGCGGCATCGCGTACAGCGGGACGCCGTCGAGCCGCACATATCCCTCCGCCGGGTCGTAGAAGCGCGTCAGCAGCTTGGAGACGGTGGACTTGCCCGCCCCGCTCGCCCCGGTGATCAGCACGAACTCACCCGGCCGGGCGGTGAACGAGACGCCGGCCAGGCTGCGCCGGTCGCCGCCTGGGTAGCGGAAGCCGACCCGGTCGAACTCCACCGTGCCGTGCACCCGCCACGGCGCCACCGCGGCCCCCGGCGGCGGATCGCTCACGGCGGGCTCGGCGTCGAGGATCTCCAGCAGCCGCTCGGCGCCCGCGGTCGCGGCCGTAAGGGTGAGACCGAGCTGTCCGAGGTTGCGGATCGGCGGATAGAGATAGCCGAGGAAGGCGGCGAAGGCCAGCAGCTGCCCGATGGTCATCCGGTCCTGGGAGATCTCCCAGGCGCCGAGCCCGATCACGGCGAGCACGCACAGCGTCTCGATGACCTCGACCAACTGCTCGTACAGCTCGCTCATCCGGGCACCGGCCACCGACGCCCGCATCCACGCACGCGCCTCCCGGCCCAGCCGCCGCTCCTCGGCGTCCTTACGGTTGTACGCCTGCGTCAGCACGACGTTGCCGAGCGACTCCTCGACGACGGAGGTGATCGCGCCGTCGGCGACCCGTTCGTCCCTCGCCACCGAGCCGATCCGCCCGGAGAAACGCCGAGCCGCCAGCCAGAAGAGCGGTGCCAGGACGAAGGTGACCAGCGCCAGGTCCCAGCGGAGCTGGAAGGCGGCGACGGAGAAGAAGACCGTGCTGAAGAGGGCGGAGACGGTGCTCACCACCCCGGAGACCACCATCTGCTCGATGGACTCCACATCCCCCGTGAGGCGTTCGACCAGATCGCCCTGGCGGTGGCGCTGGAAGAAGTGCGGCGGCAGATCCTGCACATGCGCGAAGACCCGGGCCCGCAGCCGCAGTACGAACCGCTCGGCGGTCCATACGGCGAGCGAGTTGCCCGTATAGCCGACGGCCGCGCCGAGCACCGCGACCGCGAGCCACTGCGTGGCGGGGACCCAGAAGGCACCGAGCGAGCCCTGCCGCAAGGCGTTGTCGGTCAGATCGGAGAACAGCAGGATGGCGGCGGTCTCGGCGAGCGCCGCGGCGATGACACAGGCGCAGATGAGCACCAGCCAGCGCCGGTCGCCCCTGGTGAGCGGCCAGAACCGGCGGAACGCCTGCCGCGCGGGCAGCCGCGGGGCGGCCCCCTCGCCGCCGGGCTCGCCGTCCCCCGGGTCTACAGGCAGGTACTCCTCGGGGAGCTGCGGGGACGCCTTCGGCTGGTGACGACCGTAAGGGCGCGGCCGCCCGGCGCGCCGATGCCGGCCGAGGCCGGTGGCCGGGTCGGCCCCGAGCGCGCGCAGCTGCATGGTGGGCTGGTCTTCGTACGAGGTCACGGTCGGTCTCTCCCAGTCGGCTCCGGACACGGCCGAGGCGGGGGGGGGGGGGGGGGGGCCCGCCCCCCCCCCCCCGGGGGGGGGGGGGGGCCCCGGGGGGGGGCGGGGGGGGGGGGGGGGGGGGCGGTGGGGGGGGGGGGGGGGGGGGGGGGGGTTTTTTTT
>NZ_JBIADZ010000030.1:55929-108933 GCF_042868035.1 Streptomyces sp. NPDC007875
GGGGCGGTGGGGGGGGTTCGGGGCCCCCCCCCCCCCCGGGCCGCCCCCCCCCCCCCCCCCCCCCCCCCCCCCCCCGGCGCCCCCCGCCCCCCCCCCCCCCCCCCGCCTCCGGGGTGTGGGTCAGCCGCCGATGGGACGACGGTGGGGCTTCTTCGGGCCCTTCTTCGGGTCCGGCTTCGGGGCGTGGTGCTTCTTCTTCGGCTCGGCCTTGCGGGCGGGCTTGACCGGGACGATCTTGTGGAAGCTCATGATTCTGCCTCTCGGAATTCGGTGTTTCTTTTCCTTTGCCGGAGCCGTTCGGCTTCGACACGGAAGACATTAGGAGCGATATCCGTGAGGAGAATCGGGCTGAGCTGTGCGTTTACCAAGAACGATTTCAAGGAATTCTCATGCCGGATGGGGAACCGCACCGCCTACGGCCCGGAGAGTGCGGCCCGGGGCGCGAGCCGGGCCGCGCGTACGGCGGGCCACAGGCCGGCGAGCGCGCCGATCGCCATGGTGGCGCCGACTCCGACGCCCAGTGCCCAGGGCGGAACGACCACCTGCCAGTTCTGGGAGAGTGCGTATCCCGCCGATGCTCCCGCGCCGAGGGCGGCGCCGCTGATGCCGCCGAGGGCGGAGAGCATGACCGACTCGGTGAGGAACTGGGTGCGGATCTGGCCACGGGTGGCGCCGAGCGCACGGCGCAGGCCGATTTCGCCACGCCGTTCGAGGACGGCGATGACCATGGTGTTGGCCACGCCGACACCACCGACCAGCAGGGCGATGGCGCCGATGCCGACGAGCAGGCTGGTGAAGGCCCGGTTGGCGGCCTGCTTGGCGCTCAGCGCGTCGGAGGGCCGGGAGACCGTGACCTCGTTGGGCGCCTCGGGGTTGACGGTGGCGGCGAGGACTCCGCGTACCTGGTCGACCTTGCTGTCGGCGGTGCGGGTGTAGATCATCGTGGGGCGGCCGTCGAAACCCAGGTGGGTCTTGGCCGCGTCCCAGCCGATGAGCGCCGCCGAGTCCAGCTCGGGGGCGAGCGGCGCCTTCTGGAGGATTCCGGTGACGGTGAACCACTGCTCCCCGAGCCAGATTTGGGCACCGGGGGTGGTGATGCCCAGGTTCTCGGCCGCGGTGGTGCCGAGGACGACGGCCGGGTAGCGGCTCTGGGCGCCGTTGAGCCACGTTCCAGCGGCCATGTGGAGCCCCACGGTCCTGGGCAGGTCGAGTCCGGCCCCGAGGACACCGATGCCTCTGCTGGCGGCCTTGGGAATGCGGTCGTTGCGGTAGACCTTGGCGTCCTTGACGCTGCCCGTGGCAGCGGCGTTCTCGACCGGGGCGATGTGTCTGACCATCCCGGCGGCGTTTTCGGGCAGTGGCGCGGGGTCGCCGACGAAGTCCTTTCCGGGCGTCACGGTGAGCATGTTCGTACCCACCGAGGCGAGTTGGGCGTTGAACGCGGCCTGACTGGAAGCGGATACGGCGACCACCGCGACCATCGCGGCGATACCGATCGCGATACCCAGCGCCGACAGCAGTACTCGGGTGGGGCGGGTGCGCAGTCCCACGCTGCCCACCCGCAGGGTGTCGGCCAAGCTGAGCCTGCGGGGGGTGGGGCGGGCCGCGGTGAGGCGCCGCGGGTCGAGGCGGCGGCTCACCGCAGGACCCCTTCGGTGATCCTGCCGTCGCGTACGCGGATGCGGCGGGGCAGTGCGGCGGCCAGTTCCTGGTCGTGGGTGATGATCAGGACGGTCGTGCCGGCCGCGTTGAGTTCCCGCAGAAGTTCCACCACGGACGCTCCGGACGTGGTGTCGAGCGCTCCGGTGGGCTCGTCGGCCAGCAGCAGCGGCGGGTCTCCGACCACCGCGCGGGCGATGGCGACGCGCTGTTTCTCGCCGCCCGACAGTTCGTTCGGGCGGTGGTCGAGGCGGTGCCCGAGGCCGACCCGGCGCAGGACCTTTTCGGCCCGCGCGCGGCGTTCCCTGCGGGCGACGCCCAGGTAGAGGAGTCCGTCGGCGACGTTGTCCAACGCGCTGACCCCGTCGGCCAGGAAGAACTGCTGGAAGACGAAGCCGATGGACCGGGCCCGCAGCGCGGACAGCCTGTTCTCGCTCAGGCCGGCGATGTCGTGACCGTCGATGCGTACGGTGCCGGACGTCGCCACGTCCAGCGTGCCGATCAGGTTGAGCAGGGTGGATTTTCCGGAGCCCGACGGGCCGACGACGGCCAGGAGTTCGCCCCGGTCGACGCGGAAGGACACCTGATGGAGCACCTGTACCCCGCCCGGATACACATGGCCGACGTCTTCGAGCTCCACCAGCGCCGGTTCTGTTGGCGCCGGTCCGGCCGGCCCGGGTCCGGTCGGCACGGGCCCCGCCAGGGCCGGCGTCATGCGGCGACCCCTACCGTGGTGCCGGCCGTGAGGCCGCTGCCGCTGACCTCGACCCTGCCGTTCGCGAACATGCCGAGCTTCACGGCGCTGACTGTGCCCTTGCCGTCGGCGCCGATGACCTCGACGCCGTAGCCGCCCTCACGGAGCGCGAGCAGTGCGGTGATCGGCACGGTCAGGACGTTCTCCTTCTTCGCGCTCTGGAGCCCGACGGTGACCGGCGCTTCGGTGATGTCCGCGACGCCGTCGTCCAGCTCGATGTCGACGCGGATGGTGGATTTGTCCGCGGCGCCGTCCGTGCCCGGCGTCTTCTTCACCGTCGTACCGACACTGGTGATCGTGCCCTTGACCGTTTTGCCGTCGGGGAGGGTGACGGTGGTCGTGCCGTCCTTCTTCGCCAGCGACCGGTCACCGATGTCCAGGTCGACATGGACCTGGCGCTTGGACGAGGTGCCGGTCAGCACGGGTCCGCCCGGCCGGACGTCCGAGCCGACCGGGGCCTTGTGCCCGCCGATCCTCAGGGCTCCGGAGGCGAACACGACCCGGCCGTCCTCCACCTTCCCGGTCTGGAGAAGGCCGAGAGCCTTCTGCCAGCGTTTGACCGCCTGCGCGGTGAGGTCGGTGAATTCGCTGTCGGGGGTGAAGCCGCGGTAGCCGAGGGCCTGGAGGTTCTCCTCCAGCTGGCGTACGTCCTCGCCCTTGTCTCCGCTCTTCATGTCCCGGTACGCGGGCGACTTCCCGTACAGGAGGACCACGGGTTTTCCGTCCACGCCGTAGAGCTGCTCGCCGCGGGAGACGGTGCTGCCGATGCCCGGCAGGCCGGTGACGGTCCCGGGCAGCCGTCCCATGACCGAGGTGCTGCCCTTGAAGCCGAGCGTTCCGTCGACCTGCTTGCTGTTGATGAGCGTCTGGCGGGTGACCTTGTCCGTGTGCTGCGTCGGCTTGTCCGAGCCCGCCGCCGGGGCGGTGCCGACGTCGGCGGTCGCGTAGTACACGCCGCCGCCGACCGCCGCGACCAGGACGGCCGCGATGATCCAGTGGCCGCGGCGCCGGCGGCCGCGTGGCCGGTGGCGCGGGGCGGCGTCGGGGGAGTCGTCCCCGCTCTCTTCGCTCTGCGGCACGGTGCCGCTCTCCGTGGCGGCGGTCACAGGCCGGCCTTACCGCTGGACATGGCGCCGCATGCCTCGAGGGCGTCCTGCGTCTTCTTCGATTCACTGTCCGGGATGTTCATCCTCCCCTCGTCGGTCGGGTCCTCGGCCTCGACTCCCTTGTCGCGCAGACACTTGGCCAGCTTCACGTCCTTCGCCTTCTGCTCAGGGGTGTACTTCGGGGCCTGGCCGTCGGCGTTCGGCATGAACTGCTTGCACTGATCGAGCGCCGCCTGGAACTTCTTCGGGTCGGAGGGCTGGACGAAGTTCGCCCCGTCGGCGTCCGGGTCGGGCATGTCGATGCCCTGTTCGCGCATGCAGGACGCGTACTTCAGCCGGGCCTTCTGCATCTCCTCCGGGCTCTTCTCCTTCTGGGAAGCGCCCGCGGACGGCTTCTTCCCGCCACCGGCGCTGGCGACATCGTCATCACCGCCGCCTCCGCCACAGGCCGTCAGGACGAGGACCATGCCCAGGGTGGCCGAGGCCAGGGCACAGTGCTTACGCAGGGAGAGGACAGGCATGGGGACCTCACGGTTGGGGGTAAGAGCCGGTGCTTGCGCCATGAGAGAACCAGCCGGCCGTGCGCAGGGAGGTAAGCGCGGGAGGCCGTCGCGCCCCGCCACGCTTATCCCTCTGCAATCGCCTCCCTGCTTGCATGGCTGGGCCGGGGTCCGATCCACCCGGTTTGTTACCTTCAGTAACTGCCGCGTACCACCCCGAGGAAGCTCCCCCATGAGGGTCCTGATCGCCGAAGACCACCACATCCTGGCCCGTACGATCGCCACCGGCCTGCGCCGCGAGGCCATCGCGGTCGACCTGGCCGGCTCCGGGGACGTGGCCGAGCGGATGTGCCTGCTCAACGCCTACGACATCATCGTCCTGGACCGGGATCTGCCCGTCATGAGCGGCGACGAGGTGTGCCTGCGCCTGCGCGCGCTCGAGGACCCGCCCCGCATCCTCATGCTCACCGCCGCCGGTTCGGTGGAGGACCGAGTGGCCGGGCTCGATCTCGGCGCCGACGACTACCTGGCCAAGCCCTTCGACTTCGCCGAACTCCTCGCACGCATACGAGCGTTGAGTCGGCGCGTGCCCACACCCCCGCTGATGATCCTTCGGCACGGCGGCATCGAGCTGGACCGGGGCCGTCGCGAAGTCCGCATCGACGGGGGGCCGGTGGAACTGAGCCCGAAGGAATTCGCCGTCCTTCAGCTCCTGATGGAGGCGCGCGGCGACGCCGTGACCCACCGTGCCCTTCTGGACCAGGTGTGGGACGAGAACATGGACTCGCGCACCAGCGCCGTACGCGCCACCGTCAGCCGGCTGCGTGGCAAACTCGGCCGCTCCGAAGCGATCTCCATGGACGACGGCAAAGGCTACCGGCTGTGCTGAATCCCCTGTCCCTCGTCAGCCCGCCGGCCCTGCGGGCCGCGCTGCGCGACCGCCTGACCTTCCGCGCCAAACTCACCGCCGCTTTCACCGCGCTGTTCTTCTGCGCCGGAGCCGCACTGCTGATCTTCGTCACGGTGCTGGCCCGGCAGGGAACCATGGAGCAGTTCGCCCGCATCACGATGGACCATACCGGCGGGCCAACCGCTCCCCAACCCACCTCCTCGACCTCGTTGGCCCCCGTGAGTCCGCCGGGGCCCGACCGCGCCGCCTCAACGCCGGGTCCCGGCCCCGCCGCCTCGACGGAGCCTTGGCAAAAGGCCGAGGACGCCCGGCTGGCCAGGGTGGAAGTCAACAACAGGCTCCAGGAGACCGCCGTACGGCAGATGGTGGTGTGGTCGGCGGTCGGTCTGGCCGTCATGGCCGTACTGTCCGGCGCCATGGGCTGGTGGCTGGCCGGCCGAGCCCTGCGCCCCGTACGCAAAGTGATCCTCGCGGCCCGCCGGATGAGCGAGGAGAACCTCCACGAACGCCTACAACTCACCGGACCACAAGACGAGTTGCGGGAACTGGGCGACACCTACGACACCATGCTGGACCGCCTGGAGAGGTCCTTCACCAGCCAGCGCCGGTTCGTCGCCAACGCCTCCCACGAACTGCGCACCCCCCTGGCCGCCCAGCGCACCAGCATCGAAGTCGGCCTCGCCGACCCGCTGCCCGCCCACCTGATCCCGGTCCGCGAGGACCTGCTCATCACCAACCGCGAGGCCGAACACCTCATCGCCGCACTCCTGCTGCTCGCCCGCAGCGACCGCGGGCTCGACGAGACCGAGGACACCGACCTCGCCGAACTCACCCGGCAGGCCGCCGACGAACTCAGCTCCCTCGCCGCCGAACGCACCGTCGTCACGACGGTGCACACCACGCCCCTGTCCGTGAACGGAGACCCGGTGCTCCTCAAGCACCTGGCTTCCAACCTGGTACGCAACGCCATCCAGTACAACCACCCGCAGGGCACGGTCACCGTGCGCATCGACGATGCCCGCCGACTGACCGTGACCAACACCGGCCCCCGCATCGACCCCACCCGCGTGGACAGCCTGTTCGAACCTTTCCGCCGCCTCGACCGCGATCGCACGGCCGTTCACGGCCACGGCCTGGGCTTGTCCATCGTCCGCTCCATCGCCACCGCCCACGGCGGCACGGTCACCGCCGCCCCGGTCCCTGCGGGCGGCCTCCGTATCGAGGTACGGCTGCCGACGACGCGGTGACGCACGGCGGTGGCGCACGGGACCGGTCGCGGCCCGCGCCCGCGACAAGGTTTAGCGGGTCTTCCCGAATGTCAGCCCCGCGCCGGTCAGATCGGCCCGAATTCCCTCCGGGGAGACGCCGATGTTCGCCAGCTTGATGCCCTTGGCCTTTTGGGGCAGCTGGAAGGAGAGCTCCAGCTTTTCCGTCAGCTCCGGCACCTTCATCCGTGTCAGCGCCGCGGCCACCGTCGGATCGATGCCGAGCTTCCTGGCCAGCTGGGGATGGTCGTTGGCCGCCTGGACGAGGTTGACCGCGAGCAGCGCCGGGACGAAGCGCGGCGCCCCCGTGATCCGGTCCAGCATCCGGTCGTCGTTCCGCGCCTGCCCGGCCTCCGCCGGCGACACCCCGAGCTTCTCCGCCACCGAGGGGATCGACAGCAGCGCCCGCGCCTTCTCGGAGTCCTCGCTGATCTGCCGCGCCGCCTTCTTGTGCAGATACAGCCCGGCGCGCGGCTCGGGGCCGGGCCGGTAGGTGGCGATCCCGGGGATGTCCAGCCGCATATCGGTGACGCTGGTGGAGATCCCACGGTCTCCCTGGCGCCGGATGTGTGCCTGGGCGTGCAGCGACACCTGCTGGCCGGCGACCGGAAGCTTCCCGTCCGCGCGCACCGAACTGGGCCCCAGCGCCTGGAACCGCACCTGAGAGGCGCCCAGTTCACGGCTGAGGTCCTCGAAGGACAGCAGCACATCGCCCTTCATCCGGCCCACCGTCGCGCCCCGGAAGGAGCTGGGCAGATCCCCCACGATCCGGATGTCCTGGGCCTGGGCGCGCACCTCGGCGAGCGAGACCCGGTCGGCTGCCACATCGGGGACGGCGATGTCGACCTGCTGCAGATCCTTGCCGAGCACCTGGGTGAGGAACGGGAAGCCGTGGATCGTCACATTCGGCGCCGTGGCCAGATCCAGCTTCTTCTGCAGCTCCTGCTCGGCCTTGCGCTCGCTGTACATCACGGCACAGCGGTCGCCCAGCACCAGCAGCAGGCCCAGCACGAGCAACCCGATCAGCGCCTTCGCGGTGAGCGGTATCCCCCTGAAGCGGCCGCGCCGACGCCGGGACGAACGGCGGTGGTTGGGCGGTGACCACGCCGCGCCGTCGTCCTCGGAGCCTGAGCCGGACCCCGAGCCGACCGGCTCACCCCTGCGCCCGCCGCCATCGGCGTCGTCGTCATCCGACGCCAGGCCGAGGCCCAGGGGATCGTCCGGATCGTACGGATCGGCAAGCTCGGCGAGTTCCTCATAGGGGTTGCTGTAATGAACAGCAGGTGAACCGCTGTGAGGATGCGAGGGCTGGGGTGAAGATATGCGTGTGGGGGATCGCATTGATCCATACCACCACGGCACACTGCTCCACCCGCAAGTCCTAGCGGCGATACGTGGCGAACCGCACGTTCCGATTTCGCCCTCCGTGCACGTGGCGTTTCTCAGCGCGTGCCGCGTGAGACCGCCCTCGCCTCGGTGACGGTGACCGCCCTGCCGTCCATCTCCGTGCCGTCGAGCTGGGCCATCGCCTTCTCCGCGGCCGTCTCGTCCATCTCCACGAACCCGAACCCCCGCGAGCGGCCGCTCTCCCGGTCGGTGATCACGGTGGCGTCCAGCACCTCGCCGAACTGCCCGAACAGGGTCGCCAGGTCCCTTGTCGTCGTCTGGTAGCTCAAGTTGCCCACATGCAGTCGTTTGGACATGACCGGCTCTCCTTGTTCTCCGTGGTCCCCAGTGCAGCGAACCGTGTCAATCGTCTCAGCGAGGCATGAAACGGGCCATCCGCATGGGCTGAACCGGTCATACGGCTCAGTGCAGCGTGCCGAGCTGATCCTTGGAGAAGGGCACCAGTTCCGCCGTACGCCCGCCGAGTACCTTCGCGGCCCACTCGGGGTCGGCGAGCAGGGCGCGGCCGACGGCGACGAGATCGAACTCGTCCCGCTCCAGCCGATCCAGCAGATTCTCGATGTCCGCCACCCGCGCCTGCTCACTGCCGGTCCCGGGGACGAACGTCGGCAGGAAGTCCTGGTCGAGCCCGACCGAGCCGACCGTGATCGTGGACTTCCCGGTGAGCTTCTTCGTCCACCCCGCGAGGTTCAGATCCGAACCCTCGAACTCCGGTGTCCAGTAGCGCCGGGTGGAGGAGTGGAAGACATCCACCCCCGCCTCCACCAGCGGGGTGAGCAGCGCCTCCAGCTCCTGCGGGGTCTCGGCCATCCGCACGTCGTAGTGGTCCTGCTTCCACTGGGACATACGGAAGATGATCGGGAACTCGGCCGAGACGGCCTTACGGCAAGCGGCCACGAGTTCGGTGGCGAACCGGACCCGGGAGGCGGAGTCGCCGCCATAGGCATCGCCGCGCCGGTTGGTCGCACCCCACAGGAACTGGTCGATCAAATAGCCATGGGCGCCATGCAGTTCGACCCCGTCGAAACCGATCCGCTCCGCGTTGGCCGCCGCCTCCGCGAAGGCCGCGATCACCGCGTCCACGTCGTCCTGCGTCATCGCCCGCCCGACCGGCTCGCCGTTCAGCCCGATCCCCGACGGGCTCAGCACGGGCGCCTCGGGGCGCGGCGGCGCGCCCTCCTCCCGCGACACTCCCACATGCCAGATCTGCGGCGCGATCCGCCCACCCGCGAGATGCACCTGCTTCACGACCTCGGCCCACCCCGCCAGGGCGTCCTCCCCGTAGAAGCGCGGCACGCTGTCGCTCAGCCCCGCCGAGGGGTGCTCGATATAGGTCCCCTCCGTAATGATCAGCCCCACCCCACCGGCCGCGCGGCGCGCGTAGTACGCCACCACATCGGCATTGGGCACGCCCCCGGGCGAGAACATGCGGGTCATCGGCGCCATGGCGATCCGGTTGGGCACGGTCAGCCCGCCCACGGTGAACGGCCGGGAAAGAACCTGGGCCGCGCGCTCAGCACTCCCGTTTATGGACACGTTGATACTCCTTGACCATGCGTCGTCACAGCGTGGAATCGCGCTGCCCGGCCAAGCTAAAACCTGACGTCAACGTGAGGGTCAAATACCGGAGGCCGCCTCCGGGGGGGCGAAGCCCCTGCCGGGGCGCCTGTGCGGCCGATTACGTACCGTCATCACCCTGTCGGCTCCTTCAGGCTGCCACCGGGCGCCGGAGAGGGCAGAGTGGGGCCGTGGCGCGGCCCGCCGAGCGCACAGGCGCTGGCCTTATCCCTGCGGCATCGGGTTCTTCCCCCGGCCAACGCAGGTCAGGAGACCACTCATGGCGGCAGGAGCGAGCAACACCACCGCGAATGACGACTGGGGCAAAGCGAACTTCAACGACATCTACGACTGTCCCGACCCACGCCCGTACTTCGCAACCCTGCGACCCCTCGGGTACCAGATACCCCACCATGGCCAGGCCGTCTTCCGGGCACTGGCCCATGCCCTGCGCCGCCTGCACCCCGACCGGACGCCACTGAACGTGGTGGATCTGTGCTGTTCCTACGGGATCAACACAGCTCTCCTCAACTACCGTGTCACTCTGGCGGACCTGTCCACCCGGTACACCTCCCACCACCTCTCCGCCCTGCCGGCCCGGCACCTCGTGGCCGAAGACCGGACCTTCTTCGCAGCGCGCCGCCGCCCAGAAGCCGCAAGGGCGACAGGCATCGACTCGGCGGCCCGGGCCGTCGGATACGCCCGCGCCGTCGGCCTGCTCGACCACGCCTTCGCGGAGAACCTCGAAGTCACCGAACCGAGCCCCGCCCTGCGCCGCACACTGGCGGGCACGGACCTCATCACCGTCACAGGCGGCGTCGGCTACATCTTCACCCGGACCTTCACCAGGCTTCTCGACTCCATGCCGACCCCGCCGTGGGTCGCGGCGTTCGTGCTGCGCACCGTGCCCTACCAGCCGATCGCCGATCTGCTCGCCCGCTCGGGCCTGGTGACGGAGAAGCTGCCCACCCGTACCTTCCGGCAGCGCCGCTTCGCCGACAGCGCCGAACGGTACGCGGCGTTCGACGCCCTGGCTGTGAACGGACTGCACACGGCAGACAAGGAAGCGGACGGCTACTACCACACCGACCTGTATGTCTCCCGGCCCGCTTCCGACATCGCGGTGTTGCCTCTCGCACGTCTGCTGTAACCCGAGGCGCGACGGCGAACCCTCGGTGCCTGGCTGGAACTCCGGCGCTGACGCTGGCCCGACACCCTCGAAGAGAAGACCGCGATCCGCTACGCGAACTCCGTACCCCAGTTCCTTGAGCGTTCTCACCGGTTATCGGTGAGAACGATCATTGGTCTCGACCGACCAGCAGTCGACCGCCCGGCAGAACCTCGTCCTTCACGAGGCCGGGATCGAGGACGTCCCGGCCCGGGAGCTGCCGGTCACCCTCGACATGTCGGGCAGGGCCGCCATCCGGCCGGCCCCGGGGCTGTCACACAAACCGACAGGTGGCCGTCGAAGGTGCCGATGCCGTCACCGGTCCGGCCAGGTGAACCCGCTCGTAGATTCGGCATCCGGGCCGAGCGCGGTGTCGCCATCGTGCCGAGCGGGGGCTACCTGCGAGCCCCGGACACGCCGCCCAGCGGATCGGCCCGGCCTCCGTCAAGATCAATCCCACCGATGACCGCTGTATCGATGTTCGCCGAGGCCGGCCACCCCCTCTCGAAATCGCTTGATGTATTAGTTGTGCTAGATCAAGCGATTTCGAGAGGGGGGTACCGGGGAGGGCCGCACCCCCACCGGCCCGCCGGTCGGCAACGCGCCCTGCGCCGCTGCTCAAGCGAACAACTCGTCACGCCGAGCGGTCAGACACTCGTAGAACTCGCCCCGGAAGCGTGAAGCTTCCGCCAACGCTTCCCTCCGGACAGCATCAGGCAGCAGACTCACCCTCACGGCCTTCGTCGTGATCACGTGCACCTTGGTCGGAGCACATGATCAGACGAAGGCCGCCCCCGCGTCTGGCGAACCCCCAGGTGAGCGGCTCAGTTCGAGACACCGTTCGAGGCCGGAAGAAAGAGAACAAGCTCATCGGGCGAGAGGCTCGGGGAGACCTGTGAGCCGAATGCCGGCGTGGGTCTTGTAACGCCTGTTGATCCCGATCAGCAGCGCGGTGATCCGCTCGCAGACACCGCTCATGTCCAGCAGGCCGCAGTCGACGGTGCGCAGCCCGGGGATACGGTCGATGAGATCCGCGGCCAGGACCTTGTCGGCCGTGTGATCGCCGCAGAGCAATACGTCCTCGTCCAGCCGGAGCTCGATGTCCTGCAAGGTGGCGGCGCTGACCGTCTGCAGAGCCGAGACCACGCCTGTGCCGTCCGGCAGCAGGGCCTGGGCCTGTTCGGCGGCAGAACCGGCCCAGGGGACGATGGGGCGCAGGCCGCGGGGGCCGACGGGCAGAAGGGGCGCGGTCGTGTCGATGACCAGTTGTCCGGGCTGGATGACTTTCGCAATGGCGCGCATCGTCTCGACGTGTGCGCTGAAGGGCACAGCGACGACCACCGCCGCCGCGCCTTCGATCATTGTGGTGTTGTCCCCGCCGACCGCTCCGGGGAGTTTGTCGGCGCAGCCCTGCGCCGCTTCTGCACGCCGGGATCCGATGCGGACGTTGACGCCGCTGTGGGCCCACCGGGTGGCGAGCCCAAGACCGAGGGCGCCGGTGCCGCCGACGATGGCGACGGTGTTCTCGTGGTGCGTTGTTGTGGCGGGGAGCGAGTCCGGCTGAGTGACTGTCATGGGTGATCGCCTTCGGTCGGCTGGTTCGGGAGACAGAATGCTGGTCATTCGCTGAGGGGGTGGCTCTGTGCGTTGTGTGCGGGGCCGATCCACACGCTCTTGACGTTGGTGAACTGACGGAGTCCGAAGACACCCAGCTCGCGCCCGTAGCCGCTGCGCTTGATGCCGCCGAACGGCAGCCGCGGATCGGAGGCGACGATCCCGTTGACGAACACCGCGCCGGCCTCGATGCCGGGAATCAGGCGATCGGCGCGCTCCAGGTCGGTTGTCCACAGCGCGGCGCCGAGACCGAATTCGGTGGCGTTGGCGATGTCGACGGCCTGGGCCGGGTCCTTCGCGGAGACAACGGCGGCCACCGGCCCGAACGTCTCCTCCGCCGCGACAGCCATCGTCGGGGTGACCTGGTCGAGGACGGCAGGCACATAGAAATACCCGGGGCCGTCGAGGACCGTGCCGCCGGTGACGACTCGGGCGCCCGCTGCGGTGCTGCGCTCGACCTGGTCGACGAGGTCGGAGCGAAGACCGGACCGGGCGAGCGGGCCGATCCGTACGTCTCGGCGGAACGGGTCGCCCATGGTCAGGGCAGCGACACCGGCGGCAAACGCGTCGGTGAATTCCTCGACGACCGTTTCCTCGACGATGAACCGCTTGGCGGAGATGCAGCTCTGCCCGGTGTTGTGCATGCGTGCGCTGACCGCCGCCGCGGCGGCGGCCGGGACGTCCGCGTCGGCGAGGACGATGAAGGGGTCCGAGCCGCCGAGTTCGAGGACCTGTGGCTTGAGGTGGTGCGCGGCCATAGCAGCGACGGCAGAGCCCACTTCGGTCGATCCGGTGAGGGTCACGGCGTGGATGCGGGGATCGGCGATGAGGTCCGGCACCGCGTCGGGGCCGACGAGCAGCGTGGTGAACAGACCGGGCGGGCAGCCGGCCCGGTTCCAGATGTCGGCGATGGCCAGGGCACAACGCGGCACGTTCGAGGCGTGTTTGAGCACGGCACCGTTGCCGGCCAGCAGCGCGGGCGGCGCGAAGCGGAACACCTGCCAGAGCGGATAGTTCCAGGGCATGACTGCCAGGACGAGGCCCAGCGGGTCGAAGGCGACGTGGCTGCGGGCGGCCCCGGTTGCCACGGGCTGGTGCATCAGTAGTTCCGGTCCCTGCGTCGCGTAGTACTCGCAGCACCAGGCGGACTTGTCGACCTCGGCTTCCGCTTCGGCGATGGGCTTGCCCATCTCCTCGGTGATGAGTGCGGCGAGTTGGTCGCGTTCGGCGCGCAGTAGCGCGGCGGCCCGCTTGAGGTGCTCGGCCCGTGCCGGTACGGGTATCGTCCGCCACCTCCTGGCGGCGAGGGATGCCCGCTCGACTGCCGCGTCGACAGCTGTCGGCGAGTGGGGGGTGAACTGGGCGATGACTTCCTCGGTGGCCGGGTTGACGGAGTTGATCTGGTGAACGGCCATGGTGGCCTCACTCCTTGGGGGTTGACGTGATGGTCCGCGAAGGGCGGGCATGTCCGCCGGTCGGTGTCTCGGGGCGCTCCTCGCGTGGCCGGATCAGGCGACGGAAGTGCGGCCGACCAGTTCCGGATCGGGGCCGCTCCACAGCACGTCGTCGCCGGCGACCCGCTCGTGCGCGGCGGGCGAGGCAAGCGCTTCGAGGACTTCGCCGGCGACCTGCTCGTACCATCGCGCCACTTCGGCGGGATAGTCGGCGTAGCTGCCGTTCTCCCGCAGCACGGGCCCCTCGACGGTCGGGATGTCCGTGACGCCGTCGTAGGTGACGGTGTAGGGCTTGCCCAGACGGGTCGCTGTGGGCGCGTCGATGGTTGCGTCCAGCTTGATCCACCGGCCGTTGAGGAAGGCTTCGCCGAGCGAGTGCCAGGGCAGTGGCCGTCCGACCGGCCCTCCCCACAGGGTGCGGACCTCCGGTGAGAGGAATTCCATCTTCGGGGCGTGGAGCGCCTGGAACGCGATGCGGGCAGGGATGCGGGCGGCCCTGGACAGGGCGACGAACGAACTCGCCTTGCCCATGCAGAAGGCGACGCCGTGGGCGAGGACGTCGCTGGCCGCCGATTCGCCCTCGGCGAGATAGCGGAACGAGGCGAGGATGTCGTAGGGCAGGTCGCGGACGTAGTGGTAGATGCGGCCCAGTCGTTCGCTGTCGGTGGTGGCACCGTCCGTCAGCTCTCGTGCAGTGGATACCACGAGCGGGTGGTCGGAATCGATGTAGGCGGTCGGCCTCAGGTACGCCTCGTCGATGGTGGTGAGCTCGTTGTGCGCGGTCGTCTCGGAGGTCACGGAGTAGCCCTTCGTTGAGTCGTTGGCGTCGTGGTCGCGCGGCTGGGTCAGGTGGGTTGCGTGTGCCGTGCGGGCTTGATGTGGGGCAGGATCTGCTCCCCGACGACGTCGAGATAGGTCGAGTCCGCGACGTCGGGGATGGTGAACAGGAAGTGGTCGATGCCGGCGTCCTGGTAGGCGCGGATGCGCTCGACACAGGCTTCCGGCGTCCCGGTGATCAGTCCGGTGTCGGGAATCGACTGGAAGCGGGTACGCAGCTCGTCCTGCTGTGCCGAGGAGTCGGTCGGTGCGAGCAGGGTGGTGATCGACAGGCGCAGGGTCGCCGGGTCGCGGCCGATCGCCTCGCACTCACGGTCCAGGAACGCGCGGCGCTCCGCGCACTTCTCGGCGGGCCACCATCGGACGTTGATGCCGTTGGCGTGCCGGGCGGCGATGCGGTGGACCCGCAGCCCCTCGCCGCCCACCCACAGGGGCGGATGCGGCTGCTGGAGCGGGGGCGGATCGCAGACCGCCCCGTCGATGCTGTAGAAGTCGCCGTGGAAGGTCGGGTGCGGGTCGGTCCACACCTGGCGCATCACCTGGAGCGACTCGCCGAGCGCGGTGACCCGGTCCCCGGTCGGGGGGAACGGGATGCCGTATGCCTCGTACTCCTGCTGGAACCAGCCCGCTCCCATGCCCAGGTCCAGTCGGCCGCCGGAGATGACATCGAGGGTGGCGGCCATCTTGGCGAGCACGGCGGGGTAGCGGTAGGAGTTGCACAGCACACTGGTGCCCAGGCGCACGGTGGTGGTGTCGCGGGACAGGGCCGACAGCGCGGTCCAGCATTCGAGCAGCGGGACCGACGACGAGCGGCTCTGCTGGGCGTCGCCGTCGCTCTCGGGTCCGGCGGTGATGCCCGCGTCCCGGACGTAGTCGTCGGGGCTGAGGGTCAGGAAGTGGTCGCACAGCCACACGGAGTCGAATCCATAGGACTCGGCCGCCTGCGCGGCGCGGACCATGTCGGGATAGTTGCCCACGGCGAGGCCGCGGATGGTCAGGGCCAGGATCAGCCCGATGTGCGGCTCGGGCTCGTGGGCGGGACCCGCGCCGGAGGGATCGTCGTCGTTCATGGACGTCGCCTTTCTGTCATGTCGGTCATGCCGACCGGGGCACCGGAGACGGTGCGGGGAAGCGTTACGGTGAATCCGTAGCGTTCCGGGCGGTAGTGGAAGATCACGACTTCCAGTGGACGGTCGTCGTGGCCGAAGCTGACCCGCTCCAGGACGAGCACGGGTGCGGACTCGTCGATCTCCAGCGCCGCGGCGACGTCCGGAGAAGCTGCGGCCGCGTGGATCTGGTGCCGGGCCTGCGCGATCCGCACCCCCAGGCGCTGCTCCCACATCGTGTACGTGGTCTCGGTGGCGGGTTCGCCGGAGCGCAGCGGCCCGGCCGCCTCCAGCACCCGCGTCGGGAGGTGGATCGTGACGAGCGCGACCGGCTTCTCCCCGTCCCCGTACCGGCGCCGGATCGTCAGTACCTCGGACTCCCCGAGGACCTGCGCGACGTGGGGCGCAGCGGATTCGACCCCGAAGCCCAGGACGTCGATGTGCGGTGTGACGCCCTGTTCGAGCAGGACCTCGGTGATGGTGCGCACGCCGGAGGACAGCTCTTGGTCCACCGGTTCGGAGACGAAGGTGCCCAGTCCTTGCTTGCGTACCACCCAGCCCTGCGACTCCAGTGCACCCACGGCGGCACGGACCGTGATGCGGCTCAGACCGGTCTCAGCCATCAGCTCCCGTTCCGTGGGCAGCCGCGTTCCCGGCGGCAGCTGCTGCTTGAGGATCAGTGCCTTGATCTGCTCCGCCAGCTGCGTCGTCGCCGATGTCCGGCCCCGTTCGATCCGGAATCCGGCGGCCGACAGGTCGAAGCGGGGCTCGTTGCCCATGTCAGATGTCATAAGTCGTATTGAACCCGGCAGCAGGCCCGGACGCGTAACAACTCCTTCGGGTGTCACGGTCGGCGGGGGCTCCGAACCCTTGACGCATGTCATAAGACGTTTTATAACGTCTTACATCTGGTGGGCGCAAGTAGCCCCCGCCGGGAATCAAAGGAGCCCCCGTGCCAGACCAGAACCACGTGACCGTGATCGCCCGCTTCACCCCGGCCTCAGACCGCGCTCCGCAGCTGCAGGCCCTGCTCGAAGGAATGATCGCCCCGACCCGATCCGAGCCGGGATGCCGCTCCTACGACCTCTACACCACCGAGACGGAAGCCTCGGACTTCGTCCTCCTGGAGCGCTACCAGGACTCCGCAGCCCTGGAGGCCCACCGCACGACGGCCCACTACAAGGCGTACCGCGCCCAGCTGTCCGACCTCCTCGCCAAACCGGTCGAGGTTTCCGTCCTCAGGCCGGTCAACGTCATCGGCTGACGACGGGCACGTCACGACGTCGCGCGACCGCTCAAAGGAGAGCACCATGTCCGACCTGCAAAACGACGTGTCGCCCCCCAGAACTCTCGGCCCGTCCCCAGCCGTGCGCCACATCGACAAAAGCAGCCGCCGTGCGCTGTTCGCGTCCTGGCTGGGATGGACCTTCGACGGGTTCGAGACCTACGCCCTCGTCCTCGTCGGCCCCACAGCCGTCATGGCGGTGGGCACCGAAGCACAGCTGGCAGACCTTCCCACCTACGTCAGCGGCCTGCTTGCGGCCACCCTCGCCGGCTGGGCGCTCGGCGGGATCCTCGCCGGCTTCGCGGCCGACCGACTCGGCCGACGCCGCACCCTCATCCTCTCCATCCTCTGGTACGCCCTCTTCACCGGTCTGACCGCACTCGCACCCGACTACTGGTGGCTGCTCACCCTGCGCTTCATCACCGGCATGGGACTGGGAGCGGAGTGGGGCAGTGCCACCGCCCTGATCGGCGAACTCTGGCCGGACCGTTCACGAGGACGAGCCGCCGCAGTACTTCAGTCGGGCTTCGGTGTCGGCGCTGTCTTCGCCGCGCTGGCCTGGTACCTGCTGGAGCCCGTGGGCGACAACGCCTGGCGCTACCTCTTCCTGATCGGCACGCTCCCGGCACTCATCGTCCTCTACGTACGGCGGGCCGTCCGCGACCCGGAGATGTGGACCTCGGTCCGCGACCGGCGGCGCAAGGCCAAAGCCGCCCAAGAAGCCGGCAACACCGTCGCAGCCGCAGACAGGGAACTCCTGCGCTCCCCCTTCACCGCCGTCTTCAGCCACGCCCACCTACGCCGTCGCGGGCTGCGGCTGCTCGTGCTGACTGTCGTGTCGGTCATCGGCCTGTACGCCGTGTCGGCCTGGATCCCCGCATACACCGCCCAACTCGCCAAGGACATCGGCGAGACGGGCACCCGATGGGGTGCCAACGCCGGCCTGGTGTTCAACGGCGCCTCCGTACCCGGCTACCTCCTGCTCGGTTACCTGGCCGACCGCTGGGGCCGAAAACCCACCATGCTCCTCTACTACTCCGTATCCGCGGCCGTCGTCCCGGTCTTCTTCTTCGCCGTCCACACCCCGCAGGCGGCACTGGCCGTGGCAGCCGTGGCCGGGTTCTTCATCCTGGGCCAGTTCGCCTGGATGCCCATCTACATGCCCGAGCTGTTCCCCACCTCGGGTCGCGCCACAGCGATCTCCGCGGTGTTCAACTCCGCGCGCATCGCAGGCGCGCTGGTCACCCTCGGCACCGGAATGCTCATCAGCCTGCTCGGCGGGATCACGGCCGCTGCCACGGTCGTCGGAGTGGTGATGTACGTCATCGCCATCGCCACCGTCTGGTTCGTCGGGCCGGAGACCAAGGGACAACCCCTCCCGCAGTGAGCCGCTTCCAGGTCCCCACCGGCCACGACCGCACAACGGCAGCCGGTGGGACCACCAGTGAACACCGCCTGGCCGGTCAGACCACCCGGCCCTACTCCGAGAACATCGGAGGGCTCCCGAAGGCTCCGCGCCCGTGATCCACAACGGCCGGCCCACCCGAGCCATACGGTCGGCTGGCGATCGAGCAGCAGACAAGCATGAACTTCCCGAGCTGGGTGTAGTCGCGCCAGGTGAAGCCTGGCACCCGACATGGAGTCTCGCTGCAGGTGGCACGCGACGCAGACCGTCTGCTTTCAGGACGACCAGGCGCATGCGGACCTGCTGCACCATGACCGGCGACAGACAAGAAGTGTCCGTCAAGGTTGCCCACCGCGGTCATGCGGGCGACAAACTCGACGGACGGCCTCAAGTCACCCGATGGCCGGTCAGAGCCCGGGGATCAGCAGTGTCTCGTGGCTTTGCAGGTGGGCCGCGCGCGATTCCAGTTCAGCTGGTCACGGCCCTCTCCGATGTCTGCGGCATGACACTCGACGAATCCGCCGAAAGCACCGGCAAAGCGGTCTGGTTCGAGTTCAACGTCCCGTCCACGTACGCGAAAAGCCCCGCATGAACCCCACCCCCGCCGAGCGGGCCGCCATCCTCCCCGACGAGTTCGCCGCCCAAGGCGTACGGCTCCCCGACATACGAGCCGACCTCAGCGACCCCCGCGACCCGCACCTGGGACTCGGCACCGTCCCCCTCGGCACCGGCTTCGCGCTGCTGCGCGTGCTCACGGACTATCAGCGCCTGCTGAAGGCCGAGCGGCGGAGGGAAAAGCCGTCACCGTGACGCCGTGCAGCGATGCGGCACCGCTGATCTCCGCGTTGATGGTGACCGTCTCCAGGTCGGGGAGGGCCGCGAGCGGGGACAGATCGATGGGGCGGTCGGCGCCATGGGGAAAGAGGATGTTCAGGTGACGAAGGCGGGGGAATGCCGAGGGCATCCAGGCGGTGTCCAGGAACTCGTGCAGAATATGCAGATCCAACCAGGTGATGCTGGGCGGGAAGTCGCGCTCCATGCTTGCGTGTCCGATCGTGACCTTCAGCCGCTCCAGTGCTGTGAGCTTCTCCAGGCCATAGGGCACGTCCACGCCTGACAGGCCCGATGTTTCGACGACCAAGGTGCGGAGGGGGAGGTCGGACAGGCCGGTGAGGAAGAGGCCCCCACCAAGACAGTCGGTCAGATAGAGCGTTTCGAGGTTCGCCAGGTGGCCGATCGCGGCGCCGAGGTCTTCCACCACGTGGTTACGGTTGAGCCGCAGCCCAGTCACCTCCTCACCATTGAGGCTGTCCCTGATCTCGTCGTCCGTGAAATTCCCGCGCAGGATCAGCCACGGACGCGGACCCGTATCCAGCAGTATGCGCAATTGCTCCATGGACTCGGCCACGAAATACAGGTCGTCCCGGTCCAGGCGGAGGATCACCTCGTTGAAGTATCGCTCGATGTCGTACCGGCCCCAGCTCGACGCCAGTTGCGCGCGCACCTCGACCGCGGGGTGGTCGGCGAATTGGGCCAGATATGGGATGGCCGCGTCCACCGGTATGCGTGAAGCCGCCACCACACAGCATTGCGCCACCTCGTCCGTCAGCCCCTCCGGCCCCGGAAGAAGTTCCAGCACCAAGGGGCCCACCGCGGCCAGCTCCCGTGCTTGCGGGATGGTCACAGGCGGGACGAACTCCATCGCGTTCTGCGTGACCTCGTTCCGTATCCCCGGGTCCAGATCTGGCGCGTGCTCCAGGCAGGCCATGGCCAGCAGGTGCAGACGGAGCGACGACCGCGCGTCCCACCGCGTCGCCTCCACCAGCAGCTTGCGCAGCAGCTCCGCCCGCTCGCGCGGTCGCCCATGCGCGACCGCCATGCGGATGACGTCCTCCCACTGCGCGTCATGCGCGTTGCGGATCAGCAGGCCGACGTCCCACGCCTCCACCGCCGCCTTCGCACCCAGGTAGTCCTGGAAGGTGCGGTGGACGAAGTCCACCGTGCTCACCGACGGCTCGCGCAACAGCCCGCTGCGCAGCAGCAGATGGCGCAGGATGGCCGGGGCGTCGCCCAGGGCCCGGGCGGCGGGGACGGAGGGGAGGGCCTCCTCGATGAGGTACTCCGCGCGGTCGCGGTCCAGTTCGGCCTCGCCGTTGCGGATCAGGTAGTAGGCGAGCCGCTGGAGGAGCTGGATCTGAGGCTCCTCGTCGAGCTGGACGTCACCCGGCGCGTAGATGTGGCGCTCGGTGTCGCGCCGCGTCAGCAGCATCGACAGCGCCGCGTCGTACAGAGCCTTGCGGCCCGGTGGCAGATAGCCGCGCCGGGCGCGGTGCAGGGCGCAGATCAGCCCGCACATCAGCGGGTTCGTGGCGAGGCGGCTCAGGTCCTGCTTGGTGCGGACGGCGGTGTGCAGGGCCGACTCGTAGTCGCCCAGCGCCGTCCGTTCCTCCTCCGTACGGCAGGTCTGGCGCGCCGCCTCATGCCAGCGGTCGATGAACGCCGCCATGTCCTCGCGGCTCATCGGGGACAGCGTGAACTCGGCGAAGTCCTGAGCCCCCAGCCAGTCGTCGGCCACGGCCGAGGGGCGGGAGGTGACCAGCCACAGATTGTCCGGGTAGGCGATGAGGAGATCGGCCAGCCAGGCTCGGGTGCGCTCGCGGTCGTGCTCGGGGATCTCGTCGATGCCGTCGATCAGCAGTAGCCCGCGGCCGGCGTTCAGGACGCGGTCGACCCAGCCGGGCGGCTGGGCGCCGTCCAGCGGGTTGTGGACCGAGGCCAGGAACGAGGCCGGAGAGGGCAGGGATTCTTGGCGGGCGATCGTACGCAGCGGAAGGACGAAGGGGACGCGGCCGATGAGCTGCTCCAGGCCGCGCAGCGACTCCTGCCGTGCGGTGCACACGGCGAGCCACTGGACGAGCGTGGTCTTGCCGGAGCCCGCGACCCCGCGCAGCAGCACCCGCTGATGGCCGGAGAGCGCCCGGTCGGCGGGAAGTACGGAGGGGAGAGCGGCGTGCTGCTCGGCAGCGGGTGGCCCACCGGACCCACCGGGCTCCCCGGCGAACGCGCCCAGCGGCCGCTCCTCGCCGGAGGAGGAGACCGCCTCCAGGCTGAGATACGCCGCGTCCAGCGGCCACGTGGCCTCCGCGTGGCTGAGGTCGATCCCCACGATGGTCAGCGTGGAGTGCTTGCGGATCATGTACTCGGCGTACCGGCGCTCAAAGCCCGCGTCCTGCGCGGTCTGGGACGGTATGCGCTCGATCAGGATGTCGATCTTGGTGATCAGCTCGCTGAGCCGGCCGCTCTGTTCGACGAGGGTGCGGGGGACGAAGGCCGAGCGCTGGGTGAAGAAGTGCAGGATATGCAGGCAGGCGGTGTCCAGCAGGCGCTCGTAGAGCAGCGTGCCGCCCTGGCTGAGACGCAGCGTGGCCCTTCCCCGGGTGCGGGTGGCGTGGGCCAGCTCGTAGGCCAGTCCCTGGTGGCCGAGCTGCACCGCCTGGACGTCGTTCATATCGAGGTCGCCGAGCGCGTACAGCGTGGTGGCCAGTTGCTCGGCGACCAGCTCGTCCTCGTCGGCGGGGCACGGACGCTCGCCGGGGCCGGCGTGCCGGGTGGCCTGGGCGACCAGTTCCGCGGCGAGCTTGTCGAGGTCCTTCTCGGTCAGGGTGCGCTTCTCGCCTCGGAACGAGACGAGGGAGGAAATGCGGACCGGCTGGTTGACCAGCCCGGCGCCCGGCCCCTCCTTGACGAACAGCTTCTTGACGAGCGGTGCGACGACGCTCGACGCCAGGCGCGCGCCGATGACTGCGGGATCCACGTCCCATTCCCCCCGGTAGTTGTGTGTCCCTGACCGGACAGCGTACAGCGGGGTAAGGACGTTGGTCCCGAATCGGACATCCGAAAGTCCCTGCGAAGGTGACTTCTCGCACAGGCCCTTCGGCGTCTACTACGGTAAATAGGGGATCTCGCAGGTCAGGGGCGTGATGGGGGTTTCCGGGAATTTCGTGCGGGAAACGCTTCACATAACTAATTCGCTACGTAGCCACTTAGTAGAAGAACGCCTTGGCCTATTCACGAGAACGGGATAACAAGAGGCGTCCGAAGACGCTTCTGGAGGTACTTCCCATGGCCCCGCGCGCCACAAACCGCCGTTTCTCGCTTACGTCCGTATCCAAGGGGCGCGCCACTGTGGTCGCCGTCGGCCTGGGCGCCTCGCTCGCGCTGGGCGCCGGAACGGCGTTCGCCGTGGGGGCGGGCGAGGCCCCCGCCGCCCCGTCCGTCAAGCAGGTCGCCGCGAAGGCCCCGGCGAAGAAGGCCCCGGCCAAGAAGGCCCCCGCGAAGGACTGGCAGACCCCGGTCGACAAGTTCTCGATAGGCGCCGCCTTCGGCCTGGCGGGCAACCTGTGGTCGCACAACCACAGCGGTCAGGACTTCGTCGTGCCGACCGGCACCCCGGTGCACGCGGCCCACGAGGGTGTCGTCGTCAAGGCGGGCCCGAACGGTGGCGGTGACGGCCCCGCGTACGGCAACGCGATCGTGATCAAGCACGACAACGCGACGTACTCGCAGTACGCCCACCTGTCCCGCATCGACGTGCGGATCGGCCAGACCGTGACCGAGGGCCAGCAGATCGGCCTGTCCGGCAGCACCGGCAACTCGACCGGCCCGCACCTGCACTTCGAGATCCGTACGACGCCGAACTACGGCACCGCCGTCGAGCCGCTCAAGTTCCTCCGCGACCACGGCGTCAAGGTCTGACCCAATTCATGCGCTTTGCGCGCGTATCAGCCATGCGTCGATGACGCATGAGCCTGCTTCACCAGATCGAGGGCGACCTCGAGGACAGCCTTGCGCTTGTCCTCGGCGTTGCCCTCGATCGCCTGCAGCGCGAACATCCGCGCATGCATGCTGAACAGGGCGGTGACGCTCCGGACCTGGTCGACCATGGGCGCCTCCGGGTCCCGGATCAGCGCGGACATCGCGAGCATCCGCTTCTTGAAGATCTGGCCGATGCTCAGCTCGCGCACCGTCGCCTGGTTCTCCTGCATGAAGCGCATCAGCGGCTCGGCGATGTCCAGGGACGCGCTGTAGCGGCGCAGCAGCTCCAGCTTGGTCTCCAGCGTGCGCGGCTGCTGCTCGCCCCAGACGATCAGCTCGTCGAGCGGCCGGCCCAGGTCCTGGAACAGGCTGAGGACGATGTCTTCCTTGGTCTTGAAGTGGTAGTAGAGCGCTGCCTTGGTGACCTCAAGGTGCTCGGCGATCTCGCGCAGTGACGTTTTCTCGTAACCCCGCTCCGCGAAGAGTTCCAGGGCCACGTCCTGGATGCGCTGACGGGTGTCTCCCCGCCGCGATGTGCTGCCCATGGTGCTCTCCTGTGCTGGTGGTCTGGCTGCCCTCGGCAGGCCGAACGTAACTTACTTGACGCCCGGCTAGTTGGCGCCTTACCGTCTCCACTGTACTGAACTAGCCGGGCGGCAAGTAAGTGGGCGTCAGGGCTCTCATCACCCAGGGGGAGACGGAGAACATGTTCCGGAAACCATCAGAAGACGAAGCGCCATCCGCTTCGACACCGGCTCAGCCCGCCCAGGAGGCCCAGATACCCAAGGAGCCCAAGGGCAAGGCCGAGCCGAAGCAGCGCAGCACCAGCGTGGTGATCTTCGCGCTGATGATCGCGATGCTGCTCGCGATGCTCGACAACATGATCGTGGGCACCGCGATGCCGACCATCGTCGGCGAGCTGGGGGGCCTCGACCACCTCTCCTGGGTGGTGACCGCGTACACCTTGGCCACCGCCGCCTCGACCCCCATCTGGGGCAAGCTCGGCGACATGTACGGCCGCAAGGGCGTCTTCCTCACCTCTATCGCGGTCTTCCTCGGCGGCTCGGCGCTGTCCGGCATGGCACAGAGCATGGGGGAGCTGATCGGCTTCCGGGCCATCCAGGGCCTGGGCGCGGGCGGCCTGATGGTCGGCGTGATGGCGATCATCGGTGACCTGGTGCCGCCCCGGGAGCGTGGCCGCTACCAGGGCATCATGGCCGGTGTGATGGCCGTGGCCATGATCGGTGGCCCGCTGGTCGGCGGTACCCTCACCGACCACCTCGGCTGGCGCTGGATCTTCTACATCAACCTTCCGCTCGGCGCCATCGCCCTCGCGGCGATCACCGCGGTGCTGCACCTGCCGAAGAAGCGCGCCGAGGGACGGATCGACTACACCGGTGCGGCCCTGCTGACCGTGGGCATCACCGCGCTCGTGCTGATCACCACCTGGGGCGGCAACGAGTACGCCTGGGGTTCGGCCCAGATTCTCGGGCTCGGGGCGCTCGGCGTCCTCTCGCTCGTCGCGTTCGTCTTCGTCGAGCAGCGGGTCGCCGAGCCCGTGCTGCCGCTGCACATCTTCCGTAACGCCAACTTCACGCTGGTCACCGCCATCGGCTTCCTCGTCGGCTTCGTGATGTTCGGCTCGACCACCTTCCTGCCGCTCTACCAGCAGACCGTCCAGGGCGCCACGGCCACCAACTCCGGGCTGCTGCTGCTTCCGATGCTGCTCGGCATGCTGGTCGTCTCGCTGGTCGCGGGCCGGGTCACCACCCAGACCGGCAAGTACAAGATCTTCCCGATCATCGGCGGTCTCCTGATCACCGTCGGGATGTTCCTGCTGTCCACGATGGACACCGAGACCACCCGCTTCAGCTCCGGCCTCTACATGGCGGTGCTCGGCATGGGCATGGGCTGCCTCATGCAGACGACCATGCTCGTGGCGCAGAACAGCGTCGAGATGAAGGACATGGGCGTCGGCAGCTCCTCCGCCACCCTCTTCCGCACCCTGGGCGGCTCCTTCGGTGTCGCCATCCTCGGCGCCCTGTTCACCAGCCAGGTGAACGACACCATGGCCGAGCGGGCCGGTGGGAAGGCGGCGGCCGTCACCTCCGGGAGCGCCCAGCTCGACCCGGCCAGCCTCAAGAAGCTGCCGCCGGGGATCCGGGACGCGTACACCCACGCGGTGGCCAGCGGTGCGCACCAGGTGTTCCTGTGGGGCGCGCTGATCAGCATCATCGGATTCCTCGCGGCGTGGTTCGTCAAGGAGGTCCCGCTGCGCGGGGGCGCCGCCAAGTCCGCCGACGGCGACGAGGCCACGGCCCAGGCGGCACCGGTCGCCGAGACCGTCTGATCGACGGCCTCTGTTCGACGGCCTCTGTTCGACGGCCTTTGAGCGACGGCCTCCCTGTCAGTGGGGCATGACAGCATCGGCCCCATGGTGACCTCGCCGGACGAGGCGCGGCTGGCGCATCTGCGCCGGCTGCGCCTCGCGAAGGACGTGATGGACCGCGACTGGGCCGAGCCGCTCGACCTGGACGCGGTCGCCGCGCATGCCGGCTATTCGCGCTATCACTTCATCCGTGCCTTCAAGGGCGCCTACGGATCCACGCCCGGCCAGTATCTGACCCGGCGCCGCATCGAGCGGGCCGAGGAGCTGCTGCGCTCGGCCAATCTCTCGGTCACCGAGATCTGCTCGCTCGTCGGCTTCAGCAGCCTCGGCACGTTCTCGACGAGCTTCAAGAAGCAGACCGGGCTCACCCCCAGCGCCTACCGGGACCAGTACGTCGGCCGGGCCGCGGCGGTCATACCGGGGTGTTACGCCATGTTGTGGTACGGCGGGCGCGACGCCCCCGCGATCCGCTCCGTGGCCGGTGGTGCCGTGGCCGGTGGCGCCGAGGACAGCAATTCTTGAGAAGCGGGCCGGACCCCCTGCTGCCTACGGTGGCGATGTCGCGACGACGCGCGATCCATCCCGATACCTCCGGAGGCAGCAATGATCAAGGGGATGTCCATCGTCACCGTCTGGGTCCTCGACCAGGACCGGGCCAAGGCGTTCTACACCGAGAAGCTGGGCCTCGAGGTCCGCACCGACATGAGCATCGGCGGGGACGGCGAGGGCGGCGGTATGCGCTGGCTGACGGTCGGAGCCAAGGACCAACCGGATGTGCAGCTCACCCTGATGGTGCCCAGCTCGCCGGGGCTCGACAAGGAGTCCGCCGAAGCCCTGAGGACGCTGGTCGCCAAGGGCGTGCTCGGCGCCGGGGTGTTCACCACCGATGACATCCACCGGGACTACGAGGCGCTCAAGGCCAAGGGCGTGGAGTTCGTCCAGGAGCCCCAGGAGCGTCCGTACGGCACCGAGGCGCTCTTCCGTGACGACTCCGGCAACTGGTTCTCGTTCACCCAGCCCCGCGAGGAGATGGACTTCAGCAAGCCCTGGGACGGCTGCGTCTCGGACTGAGCGCTCAGTCCGGCACCTCGATGATCGGGAAGCTGCCGGTGTTGGTGGGCGCGGACTCCGGCAGCCAGAGCACGGCGACCGCGCCCCGGCACTCGCCGTCCGTGCCGCCCGTTCCGTCCATCCCGTCCGTCCCGTCCAGCACCGGATCGGCGTTGCGGAACGTCAGCCGGGCGCCCAGCACCCGCGCCTGGCCCGCGGCTATCGTCAGCCCCAGGCCGTGCCCCGTGCCCGCGCGGTCCGTGCTGCCGGTGCGGAACCGGCTCGGCCCGTCCTTCAGCAGTTCCTCCGGGAAGCCGGGGCCGTGGTCGCGGACGCGCAGCACCCGTCCCTCGACGGTGACCTCGAAGGGCGGCTTGCCGTGCCGGGCGGCGTTGGCGAGCAGATTGCCCATGATCCGCTCCAGCCGCCGGGGGTCGGTGGAGACATGGGCGTCGCGCGCCACGTTGATCACCGCGTCGGGGGCCACCGCCCGGACCCGGCGGGCGATGAACTCGGCCACGGCTATCTCCTGGAGCTCCGCGCGCTCCGCGAAGCCGTCCAGCCGCGCGACCTCCAGCACGTCCTCGACCAGGGTGCGCATCGCCTGCGCCCGGTCCCGTACCAGCTCGGTGGGGCGGCCCGGCGGCAGCAGTTCGGCGGCCGTGAGCAGTCCGGTGACCGGGGTGCGCAGCTCGTGCGCGATATCGGCGGTGACCCGGCGCTCGGCCTCCAGCCGCTGCTGCAGCGCCTCGGCCATGCCGTCGACCGCCCGCGCCAGATCGTCGGTCTCATCGCGCACCCGGCCGCCGATCGCCTCGCGCACCCGGACCTCGGAGTCGCCCTCGGCCAGCTTGCGGGCGGCGGTGGCCGCCTTGCGCAGCCGCCGGGAGAGCTGATCGCCGATGAGCACGCCGAGTGCGATACCGCCCATCACCACCGCCACCGAGCCGATGAGCAACACCCGGTCGAGGTCGTTGAGGACGGCGAAGCGGTCCTGGAACTTGGTGTGGACGGACAGCACCTTGCCGTTCCGCAGCGGCACCGAGGCCCACACCTCGGGGGTGCCGGTGCCGGAGTCCTCCAGATAGGTGGCACGCTGGCCGCGCCACGCCTCTTTCTTCAGCTGCTCCGGCAGCTTGGGGTCATCCAGCTTGGCGCCGAAACCCAGCACCCGGGACTGCTCGTACCACCTCTGGGCGACCTTCACCCGCTCGTCCATCACGGTGCGGCTGTTGTCGAGCATCGAGACGCGGGCCGCGTTGTGGACGACGAGGCTCAGCACGACCGCGACGAGCGTGCTCACCGCCGCGATGGCGAGACTGACCTTCCACCGCAGGCCGCTGCGCAGCGC
The DNA here is from genome assembly GCF_042868035.1 of Streptomyces sp. NPDC007875. Taxonomy (NCBI): domain Bacteria; kingdom Bacillati; phylum Actinomycetota; class Actinomycetes; order Kitasatosporales; family Streptomycetaceae; genus Streptomyces; species Streptomyces sp. NPDC007875. The sequence goes on from NZ_JBIADZ010000030.1 coordinate 83,562, forward strand.
GAATCGCCCCAACGCCGGTCAGCCCTTGAGCTTGTAGCCGAAGCCGCGGACCGTCTCGATCCGGTCCTGGCCTATCTTGCCGCGCAGCCGCTGCACATGGACGTCCACGACCCGGGTGTCCCCGCCCCAGCCGTAGTCCCAGACCCGCTCCAGCAGCCGGTCACGGGAGAGCACGGTGCCGGGCGCGGCCGAGAACTCCAGCAGCAGCCGCATCTCGGTCGGGGTGAGCGCGACCTGCCGGCCGCCCTTGCGGACCTCCATGCCCTCGGGGTCGACCTCCAGATCGCCGAAGCACAGCACCCCGCCGTCGGGCTCCTCGGGGACGGGCTCCGCGCCCCGCCCACCGGGGCCGCTGGCATGGCCGAAGCGGCGCAGCACGGCCCGGATGCGGGCGACCAGCACGGCGCCGTCGAAGGGCTTGGTCACATAGTCGTCGGCGCCGGCTTCGAGACCGAGCACCACATCGATCGAGTCGGCGCGCGCGGAGAGCATGATCACGGGAACGGTGGACTCATCGCGGATCCGGCGGCACAGGCTGACCCCGTCCAGGCCCGGAACCATCACATCGAGCAGCGCGATATCGGGGCGGTCGGCGCGGAAGCACTCGAGACCGGTCAACCCGTCGGGTGCGGCCGTCACGAGAAAGCCATCGCGCTCCAGGGCGAGCTGCGTGGCTTCACGGATCACATCGTCGTCCTCGACGAAGAGCACATGGGTCTCGGCCACAGCCTCGGTTCAGCCTTCCGTTCCGTCGTCGGCGCTCATGGACGGCGCCGGGGTCGCCTCTTCCGTGGGCACATTCTTGCTGTAGTCGGTGTGCTTACGGGACAGCACGTCGAACGCCTTGTCCGCCTCGGTCCAGCGGTAGGTGATCACGGCCTCGCTCGAAGGGCAGCAGACCGAGTCCCCGGAGGCGTAGGAGAGCTTGGTCACCCGCAGCTCGTCCTTGGCGATGTCGGCGTAGACGGGCGGCTGCTCGTCGCTGAACACGTTCTCGTACCGGTCGCCCGCCTTGCGGTACACATACGAGCCGATACCGAAGCCATCGCCGCAGGTCATCACGTTGATCACCAGGTCGGAGGCGCTGGAGCCGGTCAGCTTGCCGTACGTCACGTCCACCGGGTAGCCCTTGATCGGCTGCTTGCCCTCGGGCTCCTTGCCCTTGGGGCAGGGCTTGAGGCTCGCCTTCAGATCGTCACTGACCTGCGGATCCGTCTTGACCAGCTTGATCGCGTCGACCTTCAGCCCGGCCGGTGACGGCCGTCCCGAGGCGTGGCCCCCTGCGTACGAGCCCGAGTCCGCGGCGGCCGAGGCCCACTCGGTGCGCGCCGGTCCCTCCTTGCGCACACCCTCGCTCGCGGCGCCGCATCCGGCCAGCATCCAGCCGCCGGCAGCCGCGAGGCCCACGACCGCACCGCCGGTGATCACGGCTGTCCTGCTGGGAGAGGCCCTGGTCAGGCCGCGCACCGGTCCTGCCCCCGCTCCTGGCGGCCGCGCCGGACCCGACCCGTGTGCTGCCGGACGCTCCCGGCCCGCTTGCCTTCCTCGTCCCGACGGCCGAGCGCGCGGGCGTCCAGATCGCGGCTCTCCAGCTCCTGCCGCAGCCGGGCCAGCGCCCGGTGCAGCGTGCTCTTGACCGTTCCGGTCGACATTCCGAGCGCCTCCGCGGTCTCTTCCGTCGTCATCTGCTCCCAGTGTCGCAGGACCACGACACTGCGCTGCTTGGGAGCCAGCACCGAGAGGATGTCCATCAGCAGGGCGCGGTCCGCGTGCTGCTCGGTGCCGTCCTCGACACTCGCCTCGGGAAGCTGCTCGGTGGGCACCTCGTCCAGCTTGCGGGCGCGCCACCACTCGGTACGGGTGTTGATCATCACGCGCCGGAGATAGGCATCGGCGAGCGATTTGTCGGCTATGCCGTCCCAGCGGCCGTAAGTGCGCACCAAGGCGGTCTGGAGCAGATCCTGTGCCTCGACCGGGTCCGGAATCAGCCGACGGGCGCTGCGCAGCAACGCGTCCTGCCGATTCCGCACGTACTCCTCAAAGTCCAGAACATTGCTGCCCATGATGCAGCCTCCATCCCGCTGTTTCCCCGCCGTTGATGTGCCGCCCTGTCGGTCGGCGCGAGAAGGACGCTACGGAGGCGCTGTTGCGGCGCCATGCGCATCCGGGCCTCGGCGAATGCACAGCTACCCATAGGTTGTGTAACAACGGAACCCGGTTCGACCGAGTGTCAGAACCGGGTCCTGGGCGTGTCACAGGTCTGTCACAGACAGGGCCGTGACGAGGAAATTTCTCAGGTCAGGGGCAGTCGGTAGAGGCCGCCCGAGAGCGGTTCCACCAGCCCGTCGGAGACCAGGCCGTCGAGCGCGCGGGCCCGCTGCACCGGCTCGTCCCACACCTGGTCCAGCGTCGCCTGCGGTACGGGTGTCACCGTCCCCCGCAACACCGCGAGCAGCTTGCCGCGCACCTGGCGGTCCGTACCGGCGTAGGTCTGGCCGCGCCGCGGCGGTCCGTCGTGCTCCGGAGAACCGGCCTGGCGCCAGGCGCAGAGCGCGGCGATCGGGCAGCGGGCGCAGTCGGGGGTGCGGGCCGTGCAGACCAGCGCGCCCAGCTCCATCGTGGCGGCCGCCCAGCGGGCCGCGGTCGGCTCGTCGTCGGGGAGCAGGGTGCGGGCCAGCTTGCGCTCGGCGGCGGTGGTGGCGTTCGGCGGGTACTGCGCACCGCCGACCGCGCGCGCGAACACCCGGCGGACATTGGTGTCCAGGACCGGATGGCGCTGGCCGTAGGCGAACGAGGCCACGGCCGCCGCCGTGTACTCACCCACCCCCGGCAGCGCCAGCAACTGGGCGTGGTCGCGCGGTACGTCACCGCCGTGCCGCTCCCTTATGGCGGCCGCGGCGCCGTGCAGCCGCAGCGCCCGGCGCGGATAGCCGAGCCGGCCCCAGGCGCGGACCGCCTCACCGGGCGGTTCGGCGGCCAGGTCGGCCGGGCGCGGCCAGCGGGCGAGCCACTGCTCGTACACCGGCAGCACCCGGTTCACCGGGGTCTGCTGGAGCATGAACTCGCTCACCATCACTCCCCAGGCACCGGCCTCGGGGCGACGCCAGGGGAGGTCGCGCGCGTGCGCGTCGAACCAGTCGATGACGGGCCGGTGCAGGACGGCTCCGTCGGGGTCGGGGGATGCGGCGGCCGGGACGGCGGAAGCGGAAATGGCAGTCATCGCTCTCGATCCTGGCACGACGGGACGGTTTGCGGGCGCGCTGGGCGCGGGCGTTCGGGTCGAGCCGCGCCAGTCGTTGCCAAATCGTGCAATACGGGCGTCCGTGCGGGAACGGATGGCCGCTTACCGCGCCCGGGTGCGGTCTTTCCGCCCCCTCAGGGTGGCCGCGGGGCGATTCAGGGGCGTCTGAGGGGCGTCTTGGGGCGACTCGTGGTGGCCTGGTGGCGGACTTATGGCGGTCTCATGTGCGGGATCCGGTCGGATCATGAGAAAAGAAGGGAACGGGGCGGGGGTTATTGGCCGGTAGAGCTCCCGATCTCTCGTAGAGTTTCCACGTGGGATCTCTGCGCAATCCGATCGGGCCGCTTCCCTCCTCCATTTACTGGCGGCGGAGGATCGTTGCGCTGGCCCTGCTCGTCGTCATCGTGCTTCTGGTCATCTGGGCCTTCGGCTGGGGTGGTTCGGGCGGTGGCGGAAGTGACGAGGGCAAGGGATCGGGCGGCGGGGGACCCGCGAGCACGATCACCCCGGGGCCCTCCTCATCCGGGCCGGTGAACAGCGAACGGCCGGGCGGGCGCGATGAGTCGGACAACGGCGGCTCGGGCTCCGGCGACTCCGGCGGCAGCGGGGGCGGCTCGGACGACGGCGGTACCGGCGGCGCGAGCGACGGTGGCGCGGGCGGCGGCGGCTCCGGCGGCTCCTCGGGTGGTGGCGCGGGTGGCGGTGGCATCGGCACCGGGACCGGACAGGGTCTGCCCGCCGGGTCGAGCCTGCCGGACTGCCGCCCCGGCGATGCGGAGTTGACGGTGCGCAGCGTCAAGGACTCCAAGGTCAAGAACACCTGGGCGCCGGGGGAGAAGCCCACCTTCGAGATCGTCGTGAAGAACACCAAGTCGAGCTCCTGCAAGGTCGACTTCGGCCGCTCGGCGGCCTCGCTGACCATCACGGACGCCAAGAACGCCCACGTCTGGGCCTCCGGCGACTGCCCGGAGGGCAGTGCCAGCGCGCTGGTCGAGGTAAAGGGCTCCGGCGAGACCAAGCGCACCGTGGAGTGGGACCGCAAGCGCAGCGCCGAGCACTGCGCCACCCCGTCGGGCAGCGCGTCGGCCAAGCCCGGCACGTATCTGGTCGAGGTGAAGGTGGACGGCCTCGGCACGGCCAAGGTGTCGTTCGTCCTCGAGAAGGACTGACCAGCGCAAGGGCTGACCAGCGGCTTTTAGGGGCGCCGTTACGCGGGCGGCGCCCCGCCCACCGGCTATACCGCGGCTACGGGGCGTCCGCCGCGTGGTGGGGCTCCGCCCCAGACCCCGGACCGGGGCTCCGCCCCTTTCCGCGGCATCGGTATGCGGCTCCGCGCGGTCCAGGGGCGAAGCCCCAGGGCCGCGGGGGTCGACGAGCCGACCGTCGCCGCCGTGAACACCTGCGCCGGCGGGCTGATCGCGGTCAGCCCGCCGGCGCGGCGCATGACCGGGCGGACGCTCGCGCACATCCGGGCCGTCTGGCCGGGGTCCGGGGTGGAACCCCACCACGCTGCGGAGCCGTACATCGATGCTGTGGGAAGGGGCGGGGAGCAGTCCGCTGCAGGCGCCAAGACCCGCCCGACACCCCGCAGACGTACGGCGGCTCAGGGCGGGCTAGACGTACCGCTCCAGGATGGACGACTCGGCCAGCCGTGACAGGCCCTCGCGGACCGAGCGCGCCCGGGCCTCGCCCACACCGTCGACCATCTGCAGATCGTCCACGCTTGCCGCCAACAGCTTCTGCAGGCCCCCGAAATGCTCCACCAGCCGCTCGATGATGGCGCCCGGAAGCCGCGGCACCTTCGCCAGCAGCCGGAAACCGCGTGGCGAGACCGCCGAGTCGAGGGTCTCGGGCGAGCCGGTGTACCCCAGTGCCCGGGCCACGATGGGCAGTTCGAGCAGCTCGGCGTGGGTCAGCCGGTCCAGCTCGGTGAGCGCGTCGGCCACCGTACGGGTGCGCTTGGCGGTCGGCTCGGGGACGTAGTCGCGCACCACCAGCTCACGCTCCGGCTCCACGCCCGCGATCAGCTCGTCCAGCTGGAGGGAGAGCAGCCGGCCGTCGGTACCCAGCTCGACCACGTACTCCGCGATCTCGGTGGCGATGCGCCGGACCATCTCCAGCCGCTGGGCGACCGCGCTCACATCCCGGACGGTGACCAGGTCCTCGATCTCCAGGGCCGAGAGCGTGCCCGCGACCTCGTCGAGGCGGAGCTTGTACCGCTCCAGGGTGGCCAGCGCCTGGTTGGCGCGGGAGAGGATCGCCGCCGAGTCCTCCAGGACCCGCCGCTGGCCGTCCACATACAGCGCGATCAGCCGCATCGACTGGCTGACGGAGACCACCGGGAATCCGGTCTGGATGGAAACCCGCTGCGCGGTGCGGTGCCGGGTGCCGGTCTCCTCGGTGGCGATCGCCGCGTCCGGAACCAGCTGCACCCCCGCCCGCACGATCTTGGTGATGTCCTTGTCGAGGACCAGCGCGCCGTCCAGCTTGCACAGCTCGCGCAGCCGGGTCGCGGTGAACTCGACGTCGATCACGAAGCCGCCGGTGCACAGCGACTCGACGGTCTTGTCGGTACCGAGCACGATCAGCCCGCCGGTGTTTCCCCGGAGGACGCGCTCGAGGCCGTCGCGCAACGCCGTGCCGGGCGCGACCGCGCTCAGGGAGGCACGCATCAGACCGTCGGCCTTGCCGGGTGCCGTTGCCCGGTCGCCTGCTGCCACTGCACTCCTCCGTCGCAAGGTCTGTCGGTGCCGCGAGTCGCCCTGCCATGCCGGTGTGCGAGGCCACGTATGGGCGAGACCAGGGCAAAGTCTACCGGCGGCCACCGGCCTCCCGTGGGGTCTCCCGGCGTACGCCCGTAGGTGTGAAACGGAGCGCGGCTCCCCCTGTGCCGCGCACCACCCGGCCCACCGCCCCCTTGCGTACGCCCTCACCAGCACACACCGCAGCCCACGGCCTGTCACCTCAGCCGCGCTCCTCCGCCTCCGCCCGCGCCTTTTCGCCCCGCTCCCGCCGCCGCGGCAGCATCCGCAGCGCGTCCCCGATGTCGGCGACCTCCAGCACCCGCATTCCGTCCGGAATCCGGCCCGGGTCGCTCGGCACCAGGGCGTGGGTGAAGCCGAGCCGGGACGCCTCCGCCAGCCGCCGCTGCACTCCGGTGGCCCGCCGGACCTCGCCCGCGAGACCCACCTCGCCGATCGCCACCAGGTTCTTGGGCAGCGGGGTGTCACTGGCGGCGCTGGCCAGCGCGAGCGCCACCGCGAGGTCGGCGGCGGGCTCGGACAGCTTCACCCCGCCCACCGTGGCGCTGTAGATGTCCCGCTTGCCCAGCGCGCTGATCCGGCCGCGCTGCTCCAGAACGGCCAGCATCATCGAGACCCGGGAGGTCTCCAGACCGGAGGTGGTGCGGCGCGGGGAGGGGATCTGGGAGTCGACCGTGAGCGCCTGCACCTCGGCCACCAGCGGCCGGCGGCCCTCCAGGGTGACCGTCAGACAGGTGCCCGGCACCGGTTCGTCGCGGCGGGTGAGGAACAGCCCCGAGGGGTCGGCGAGCCCGGTGATGCCCTCGTCGTGCAGTTCGAAGCAGCCGACCTCGTCCGTCGCCCCGTAACGGTTCTTCACGCCGCGGACCAGCCGCAACCGGGCGTGCCGGTCGCCCTCGAACTGCAGGACGACATCGACCAGATGCTCCAGCAGCCGGGGCCCGGCGATGGCGCCGTCCTTGGTGACATGGCCCACCAACAGCGTGGACATGCCGCGCTCCTTGGAGGCGCGGATGAGCGCCCCGGCCACCTCGCGCACCTGCGCCATCCCGCCCGGCGCGCCGTCGATCTCGGGCGAGGCGACGGTCTGCACCGAGTCCAGGACGAGCAGCGAGGGCTTGACCGAGTCGAGATGGCCGAGGACCGCGGAGAGGTCGGTCTCGGCGGCGAGATAGAGATGCTCGCTCAGCGCGCCGATGCGGTCGGCGCGCAGCCGCACCTGACTCGCCGACTCCTCACCGGTGATGTAGAGCGTGCGGTGCTCCTCGGAGGCGGCCTTGGCCGCCACGTCCAGCAGCAGCGTGGACTTGCCGACCCCGGGCTCCCCGGCGAGCAGCACGACCGCGCCGGGGACCAGCCCGCCGCCGAGCACCCGGTCCAGCTCGTCCACGCCCGTGCCCCGCGCGGTGGCCTGACGGCCGTCGACCTGACCGATGGGCAGGGCGGCCGAGGTGACCCGGCCGGGCGCGGTGGTGCGCACCGCGGGCGTGCCGTACTCCTCGACCGTGCCCCATGCCTGGCACTCCGGGCAGCGGCCGAGCCACTTGGCGGTGGTCCAGCCGCACTCCGTACAGCGGTAGGAGGGGCGGTCCTTGGCGGATGAGCGGGAGGAGCTACGGGCAGCCATGCCGTAACGCTAGCGTCGGCCACCGACAAAGCCGAACGGCGGCGGTGGCGGCTCCTTCGCGGGCCCCGGCACGGCCCCCGCACCGGCCTCGCCGGAGGGCGCCGGGCGCATAGCAGGTTTGGGCCACCGGAGGGGGACACCTGTCCCCTTATGAGGGAGATGGTCACCCGTAAGGGTTAAAACAGTGCAAGTGGCGCGAGGAAGTCTGCATCATCCGCCTACCGTCGCCGGGTGATGAGCAGCAGGTCCGAGCACTCGACACAGACCACCGGCGCACAGCGGGTGCGGCGCCGTGCGCCCCGCTCCACCACCACCCGTCCCCAGCGCCCTCCCGAACGCTACGAGCCGTATCTCGACGGCCTGTTCACCTACTGCCTGTCGGCACTGTGCGAGCACGACGCGGCGGCCGTCGCGGTGGGCGACGTGCTGGCGGTGGCCGAGCGCCGCCCCGGCCGGGGACGGGGGCGGGTGACCGCCGAGGGCGAGCTGTCCCGCCCCTGGCTCTACGCGGTCGCCCGCTGGGCCTGTCTGCGCAAGCTTGCCGAGCGCCGCGGCCGTACGGGGACGGACACCCCGGGCGACGGCGCCGGGGCCGAGCTGCCCGAGCCCATCGCCGCCCAGCGCCGTCGCGAACTGGCCGCGCTGGCCTGGCCGGAGGCCGCCGGGACCACCGCCGAGCAGCGCGAGGCGCTCGAGCTCGCGGTGCGCCATCGGCTGGGCCCCTCCGAGGTGGCCGCCGTGCTCGGCAAGGACCAGGAGGAGACCCGCGCCCTGCTCTCCAGCGCCGCCTGCGAGGTGGAGCGCACCCGCGCCGCCCTCGCCGTCGTCGAGCTGGGCCACTGCCCGGTCGTCGCGCGGCTCGCGGGCGACACCCAGGTGCTGCTCTCCGCCGCCCTCCGCCGCGAGCTGGTGCGGCATGTGGACGACTGCCGCGAATGCCGCCGGATGGCCGAGCGGGCCACGGCCGACGGACCCTGGCCCGGTACGGCGGCCGCGCCCGCCGCGCTGCCGGTGGTGGAGGCCCCCCGCGCCGCCGTGCACGCCGCGCTGCTGAGCGCGCTCAGCGGACGCCCCGCCCGCGCGGGCGCCGGGCCGCGGTTCGACCGGCGCGGCTTCCCGCTGGAGCCCCAGGACCGGGCCGCCCGCCGCAGCCGGATGCGCAGCCGCGCGCTGACGACGACGGTGGTGGCGACGGTCGTCGCGGCCCCGGTGCTCGCGCTGTGGGCCGCCTACCGGAGCGCCCCGCTCGCCGGTGACGAGCGTGATACGGACTCGGTGGCCGCCGCCGAGGCGGACGGCACGAACCAGGCCCCGGCCGGTCAGGACCGGCCCGCCCGGCGCTCGTACGAGCGCGGCGGCAGCGCGCAGGACCGTTCCGGCACCCAGATCGGCTCCGGCCCGCGGAGCGCCAAGGCGGGCCGTGGGGCATCGGATGTGTCGGTCGAGGTCATCGGCGTGGACGGCGCGGTGGAGCGGCCGGGGCGCAAGGGCGGGGAAGCGTCCCGCCCGGACGGCTCTCCGGCCGGCGGCGGCCGCCCCGGGGACGGCTCAGGACCGTCCCGGCCCGCCCCTGGCCCGGGGCGGCTCACGGTCACGGCACACCCCGAGGGGGAGGTGACGGTCATCACCCTCACCGCGTCCGGCGGCTCACCGGTGCACTGGTCGGCCTCCGCCGGGGCGTCCTGGCTCCAGCTGAACCACACGGGCGGGGTGCTGCGGCCCGGCGACTCCACGACCATCACGGTCTCGGTGGACCACGGCCGGGAGCCGGCCGGTCACTGGAGCGCGCGGGTCTCGGTGGACCCGGCGGGCGCGGTGGTGCTGATCGAGGGCCGCGGGACCACCCCCGAGCCCACGCCCACCCCCACGGACCCCTCCGGCAACCCGACCCCGACCCCGACCGACCCGTCGTCCACCCCGTCCGGCTCGGCCGCCGCGAGGCGCTGACGGCGGACATGGCGCTGACCGCGCACGAGGCGCTGACCGCGCACGAGGCGCTGACCGCGCACGAGGCGCTGACCGCGCACGAGGCGCTGACCGCGCACGAGGCGCTGACGACTGCCCGTACGCGCTGACAGCCGCCAGCGCGGCAGGGCCCTTACGCCGTCGCCGCCGCGTCAGTCCGCCGGATCCGCCGGATGCGGGGCCACCAGCGGCAGCGCGGACGCCAGGCGCTGCTCGCACAGTTCGGCCAGCCGGTTGTATCCGGCCTTGCCCATCAGCTCCGTGAGCTCCGGCCGGTACGACCGGAACACCGGCTCCCCGGCCCCGTGCGCCGAGGTGGCCGACGTGCACCACCAGTGCAGATCGTGGCCGCCCGGCCCCCAGCCGCGCCGGTCGTACTCGGCGATGGTGACCCGCAGCACCCGGGTGTCGTCCGGCCGGTCGATCCAGTCGTAGGACCGGCGCACCGGCAGTTGCCAGCACACGTCCGGCTTGGTCTCCAGCGGCTCGCGCCCCTCCCGCAGCGCCAGGATGTGCAGGGCGCAGCCCGCGCCGCCTGCGAAGCCCGGCCGGTTCTGGAAGATGCAGGAGCCCTTGTGGCGCCGGGTCTGCCGCTCGCCGTCGTCGTCCTCCTGTACCCACCCCGAGGCGTGCCCCACATCGTGGAACTGCCAGATCTCGGGGGTCAGCCGGGCCATATGGCGACCGACCCGCTCCTCGTCCTCCTCGTCGGAGAAGTGCGCGCCCAGCGTGCAGCAGCCATCGCTGGCCCGCCCCGCCTGGATGCCCTGGCAGCCCTGGCCGAAGATGCAGGTCCACCGGGAGGTCAGCCAGGTCAGATCGCATCGGAAGAACTGCTCGTCGTCGGCCGGATCGGGGAATTCGACCCATGCGCGGGCGAAGTCCAGACCGACCTCGTCCTCGGCGGCCTCGGCCCCGGACGGCGTCGGCTCCTCGGCCGCCCACTCCGAGGCGGTCTTCCGGCCTTTGTCCTGCTTCGCCTTTTTCGTCTTTGCCACGGTGCAAGGGTAGGCCCCTCGGCCAAAAGCCGGACGTGGGGACCGCGCACGGCCCGGCGGCGCGGTCCGGGCCCGGGATCGGCCGCCCGGGCGCGCGATCGTGGGGGATCTGTGCATGACACCGAGGGGGGAGCAGTAGCGTTCACGTTATGAGACTCGGTGTCCTCGACGTGGGTTCGAATACGGTTCATCTGCTGGTGATGGACGCCCACCCCGGCGCGCGCCCGCTGCCCGCGCACTCGCACAAGGCCGAGCTGCGGCTGGCCGAACTCCTCGACGGCGCCGGGGCCATCGGCCCCGAAGGCGTCGACCGCCTGATCGCGGTGGTCAAGGAGGCGCTGGAGGCGGCCGAGGACAAGGGCGTCGAGGATGTCCTGCCGTTCGCGACCTCCGCCGTCCGCGAGGCGTCCAACGCCGATGAGGTCCTGGCCCGGGTCGCCGAGGCGACCGGCGTGCGGCTCCAGGTGCTCAGCGGCGCGGACGAGGCGCGGCTCACCTTTCTGGCCGCCCGCCGCTGGTTCGGCTGGTCCGCGGGGAAGCTGCTGGTCCTGGACATCGGCGGCGGTTCGCTGGAGATCGCGTACGGCATGGACGAGGAGCCCGACGCGGCGGTCTCGCTGCCGCTGGGGGCGGGCCGGCTGACCGGTTCCTGGCTGCCCGGCGACCCGCCCGACCCGGCGGAGGTACGGGCCCTGCGGCGCCATGTGCGGGCCGAGATCGCCCGGAGCGTCGGCGATTTCAGTCGTCATGGGGCGCCGGACCATGTGGTGGCCACCTCCAAGACCTTCAAGCAGCTGGCCAGGATCACCGGCGCCGCGCGCTCCGCCGAGGGGCCGTACGTGGAGCGCCGTCTCACCCACCGGGCGCTGGTGGAGTGGGTGCCGAAACTGGCCGCCATGACCACCGAGGAACGGGCCGGGCTGCCCGGCGTCTCCGAGGGCCGGGCCGGACAGCTTCCGGCCGGGGCGCTGGTGGCGGAGGCCGCACTGGATCTGTTCCGCGTGGAGCAGCTGGAGATCTGCCCGTGGGCGCTGCGCGAGGGCGTCATCCTCCGCCGCCTGGACCACCTGCCCACGTGACCACGCAGCGTCACCGGGGCCGGGAGCGGTGGCGGCCGGGCCGGAAAGCCCCGGTGGCCGGGTCGGAAAGCGGCGGTGACCGGGCGGGAAAGCCCTGTTGGCCGGGCCCGAGAGCAGAGGTGGCCGGGCCGGAAAGCGGCGGTGGTTCAGCCGCAAGCGCCGCCGCGGTTCGGCTGCGGAGAGCAGCCGCCGTACGCTGTCCCTCGTGACAGAGCCAGTGGTGCGCATCCCGGATGCGAAGGTCGCGCTGTCCACAGCCTCGGTCTATCCGGAGTCGACGGCGACGGCCTTCGAGATCGCGGCACGCCTGGGCTACGACGGCGTCGAGGTCATGGTGTGGACCGATCCGGTCAGCCAGGACATCGAGGCGCTGCGTCGGCTGTCGGACTACCACCAGGTGCCGATCCTCGCCGTGCACGCTCCCTGTCTGCTGATCACCCAGCGGGTCTGGTCGACCGACCCCTGGGTCAAGCTGCAGCGGGCGAGAGCGGCCGCCGAGAAGCTCGACGCGTCCACCGTCGTGGTCCACCCGCCGTTTCGATGGCAGCGGTCCTACGCCCGCGAGTTCGTCAGCGGAATCTGGCGGATGGCCGATGAGACCGATGTGCGGTTCGCGGTCGAGAACATGTACCCGTGGCGTTATCGCGATCGCGAGATGCTGGCGTACGCCCCGGGCTGGGACGTCACCCGGGACGACTACCGCCACTTCACGATCGATCTGTCGCACACCGCCACCGCCCGTACGGACGCGATGGAGATGGTGGACCGCATGGGCGACCGGCTGGCCCATCTCCACCTCGCCGACGGCCAGGGCTCCAACAAGGACGAGCACCTGGTGCCGGGGCGCGGCACCCAGCCCTGCGCCGAGGTGCTGGAACGGCTCGCGGCCACCGGTTTCGACGGCAATGTGGTCGTCGAGGTCAACACCCGGCGGGCCATGTCCACCGCCGAGCGCGAGGCCGACCTGGCGGAGGCCCTGGCGTTCACCCGGCTGCATCTCGCCTCGCCGACCTCGGCCAATCCGCCCAGCAGGGTGGTGCCCGGTTCATGACCCCCGCCTCGTCCGGGCCCGCCACGGGCCCGCGCAAGCGTGGCCGCCCGGCCCGTACGAGCGCCTCCGACGGCCCCGGCGCCCGCGACCGGATCCTGGCCGCGGCGCGCAACGAGTTCGCCGAGCGCGGCTACGACAAGACCTCGATCCGTGGCATCGCCAAGGCGGCGGAGGTGGACCCGGCGCTGGTCCACCACTACTTCGGCACCAAGGAGCAGGTCTTCGAGGCGGCCATCGAGCTGATCTTCGCGCCCGCCATGGCCGCCCCGGACGCGGTGCAGGGCAGCCGGGAGGGCGCGGGCGAGCGGATGGCCCGCTTCATGTTCGGCATCTGGGAGAACCCCGTCAGCCGGCTGCCGCTGCTCGCCGTGATGCGCTCGGCGCTGACCAATGAGGCCGCAGCCGTGGTGCTGCGCGGCATGATCGAGCGCCGGGTGCTGCTGCGGATGGCGGGTGAGCTGGACGTTCCGAACCCCGAGTTCCGTGCCCAGCTCGCGGCCGGGCACCTCATCGGGATCGCGATGCTGCGGTATGTGATCCGGATGGAGCCGATGGCCTCGGCGGAGGTCGATGACATCGTGGCCATGGTGGGGCCCACCCTGCAGCGCTATCTGACCGAGAGCTGATCGCGGACGGCCGTGCGCTGACCGAGGACGGCCGTGCGCTGACCGAGGACCGGCCGGCGCTGACCGAGAGCTGATCGAGGGTTTCCACACAGTGACCCCACCGTCTCTGGATCCGGACGGACCATCCGGATCCATGGACACAGGCGTAGGCTCAGAAGACTCCGATCCGATTCGCCGGGCGTCCCATTCGCTGGACGCACGTATCACGAGGGAGCCGAGCACCGTGCCCGAGCTGAGGTCTCGCACCGTCACCCATGGCCGCAACATGGCGGGCGCCCGCGCCCTTATGCAGGCGTCCGGCGTAGCGCGCGAGGACTTCGGCAAGCCGATCATCGCCGTGGCCAACAGCTTCACCGAGTTCGTGCCCGGCCACACCCACCTCCAGCCGGTCGGCCGGATCGTCAGCGAGGCGATCCACGCGGCGGGTGGCATTCCGCGCGAGTTCAACACCATCGCCGTGGACGACGGCATCGCCATGGGCCACGGCGGGATGCTCTACAGCCTCCCCTCCCGCGACCTGATCGCCGACTCCGTGGAGTACATGGTCGAGGCGCACTGCGCCGACGCGCTGATCTGCATCTCCAACTGCGACAAGATCACCCCCGGGATGCTGATGGCCGCGATGCGGCTCAACATCCCGACCGTCTTCGTCTCCGGCGGCCCCATGGAGGCGGGCCGGGCCACGCTCGTCGACGGCACCGTCCGCAAGCTGGACCTGATCAACGCGATCTCGGACGCGGTCAACGAGAACGTCTCGGACGAGGACATCCTCCGCATCGAGAACAACGCCTGCCCGACCTGCGGCTCCTGTTCCGGCATGTTCACCGCCAACTCGATGAACTGCCTGACCGAGGCGATCGGCCTCTCCCTGCCGGGCAACGGCTCGGTGCTGGCCACCCACACCGCCCGCAGGGCGCTCTACGAGACCGCCGGCCGTACGGTCGTGGACATCACCAAGCGCCACTACGAGCAGGACGACGAGACCGTTCTGCCGCGCTCCATCGGCACCCGCGCCGCCTTCGACAACGCCATGGCGCTCGACATCGCCATGGGCGGCTCGACCAACACGATCCTGCATCTGCTGGCCGCCGCCCAGGAGGCCGGTCTCGACTACGACCTGAACGACATCAACGAGGTCTCCCGCCGGGTGCCCTGCCTGGCCAAGGTCGCCCCGAACGTGGCCCCCGGCGGCACGTACTACATGGAGGACGTGCACCGCGCGGGCGGCATCCCGGCGATCCTCGGCGAGCTGTTCCGCGCCGGGCTGCTGAACGAGGACGTCCACTCCGTGCACAGCTCCTCGCTCGCCGACTGGCTCAAGACCTGGGACGTGCGCGGTGGTTCACCGTCCGCCGAGGCCGTCGAGCTGTGGCACGCGGCCCCCGGCTGCAAGCGCTCCGCCACCGCCTTCTCGCAGTCCGAGCGCTGGGACACGCTGGACACCGACGCCGCCGGCGGCTGCATCCGCGACCTGGAGCACGCCTACTCCCAGGACGGCGGCCTCGCCGTCCTCAAGGGCAATCTGGCCGTCGACGGCTGCGTGGTGAAGACCGCGGGCGTGGACGAGTCGATCTGGACCTTCGAGGGCCCCGCCGTGGTCTGCGAATCCCAGGAGGAGGCCGTCGAGCGGATCCTGGGCAAGCAGGTCAAGGAGGGCGACGTGGTCGTCATCCGCTACGAGGGCCCCAAGGGCGGCCCCGGTATGCAGGAGATGCTCTACCCCACCTCCTTCCTCAAGGGCCGGGGCCTGGGCAAGGCCTGCGCGCTGGTCACCGACGGCCGCTTCTCCGGCGGCACCTCGGGCCTGTCCATCGGCCACGCCTCGCCCGAGGCGGCGTCCGGCGGCACCATCGCCCTGGTCCAGGACGGCGACCGGATCCGCATCGACATCCCCGGCCGCACCATCGAACTCCTGGTGAACGAGGAGGAGCTGGCGGCCCGGCGCGAGGCGCTCGGCGGCGTCTACGCCCCGAAGAACCGCGAGCGCAAGGTGTCCACCGCACTGCGCGCCTACGCGGCGATGGCCACCAGCGCCGACAAGGGCGCGGTCCGCGACATCAGCCGCCTCGGCTGACGTCGGTCCCGGCCGCCTCCACGGTGTCGTATCCATAGACCGTGGTGAGGGCGTCACCGTTCAGCGTCAGCTCGGCGGTGACGCCACCGGGGTCCGTACGCGCCTTGCCCCGCCACAGCACCCGGCCGTCCCCGCGGTCCAGCGCGACCACCCGGCCCGCGGCGGTGGCCAGATACAGGGCGTTCCGGCGCGCGGACACGACGGGCGAGCCCAGCCACTCCACCTGCGTCGCCTCGCTCCACAGCCGCTTTCCGGCCGTGGTGACGGCGGTGACCTCGCCGTTCTGCCGGACGAAGTAGAGCGTGTCGCCCACCAGGGTGGGCCTGGTCTGCTGGGCGGAGAGCCCCTCGGGCAGCTTCACCCGGCGCGCCGGTCCGCCGTCCGGGGAGAGGAAGAGCAGATCGGTGTAGTCGAAGCTGTCGTGGTCGCCCTGCTCCAGATAGAGAAGGTCGCCCGAGCGCTCGGCGAGCGATACGCCCGTATTCGGCGTGCCGATCTGCCGGGGCGTTCCCGTGGTGGGGGAGAGGGCGTAGAGCCGGCTCGGAGTGTCCGGGTCGCCGCGATCCTCCATCGGTCTGCAGTCGGCGAGGGGGCGTCCGGCCACCACCTCGGGGGAGCAGGTCAGCCCGCGGCCGACCCGGCGCGACCAGAGTGTGTCGCCGGTGCGCGCGTCCACCGCCTGGAAGGTCTCCTCGTCCCAGCTCTGGGTGAGCACGGCGGGGTGGTGGCCCCGCCGGAACACCGCGCCCTGGTCCGCGCCGCCGATATCGGTTTTCCAGACCCGCTCACCGTCGCCGGTGCGGTAGCCCTCCAGCCGGGCCGTTCCGTCCGAGAGTCCGACGGTGCCCAGGACGAGGCCCTCGGCCACACCGATCAGCGCGTCCGGCTTCGTCGGCCGGTGCCAGGTCACACGCCCCCGGGCGTCGAGCCGGGTGAGGGCGATCCCGGAACCGCCGCAGTACAGATCGGTGCCCGAGGCGAGACAGCGGCGGCCGCTCAGCCCGTTGACCGTCTGCGGAGTGCCTTCGAGGCGGGTCACGACGTCGTCGTCGCCGGGCTCGGTGAGCGTGCGCTGCCAGGGGCGCCATCCGGACGGGAGCGAGGCGTCCGGCGATGAGCCGGTGGCGGGGCGGGCGTCCGGCCGGTCGCCGGATCCGGCCTTGAGGATGACGACCGCTCCCGCGACCGCGGCGATCAGGCCCGCGGCCGCTCCGGCGGCCACCAGGGCGCGGCGGCGCGTGAGACGGGTGCGGCGGGGCGCGCGGCCGACCTCCGTCGGCACGGCGCCGACGCCCTCTGCAGCGGCGGCGCCTGTGCCGTCCGGGTTCGCGCCGTCCGCGTCCGTATCGTCCGCGTCCGTATCGTCCGCGTCCGTACCGTCCTCGTCGGGCAGCGTCCGCAGTCGCTCCAGCAGCTCGTCCAGCCCGGGACGCGCGGACGGCTCCTTGCTGAGGCAGTCCGCGACCGCGTCGCGCAACGGCCCGGTCACCGCGTCCAGTTCCGGCGGCTCGTACACCACGTGATAGGCGGTCATATACGGGCTGTCCGCGTCGAACGGGCTCTGGCCGGTCGCCGCGAACACCACCACCGTCGCCAGCGAGAACACATCGGACTCCGGTCCGACCTCCCGCGGATCGCGCAGCTGCTCCGGGGACATGAACGGGGGTGTGCCCATGACCCGGCCCGTCATGGTCAGGGTCTGGTGGTCCGCCGCCCGGGAGATGCCGAAGTCGATGACGCGGGGGCCCTCTTCGGACAGCACGATGTTGGCCGGTTTCAGATCCCGGTGCACCACGCCCGCCCGATGGATGTCCCGCAAGGCCTCCACCAGCCCGATCGCCAGCCGCCGCAGCTCGGCGCCGCGCAGCGGACCGTCCGCCGCGACCCGCTCGGCGAGGGTGCGGCCGGGGACGTACGAGGTCGCCATCCACGGCAGTACGGCGTGGGGGTCGGCGTCCACGACGGCCGCGGTGAACGCGCCGCTGACCCGCCGGGCGGCCGCGACCTCCTGCCGGAACCGCACCCGGAACTCGTCGTCGTCGGCGAACTGCTGATGCACCACCTTCAGCGCCAGCCGCCGCCCCGACTGCGACCGGGCCAGATACACGGTGCCCATCCCGCCGCGGCCGAGCCGCCGTTGGAGTGCGTAGCCTCCGATGGACTCCGGGTCCCCGGCGCGCAGTGCCATTCCTGTTCTACCCCCAACGACCCACGATCCGGTGGTCTACGTAATCCAGCCCCTCCGGCGATTGAGGAGCGGAGTCCAGGGGCGGAGCCCCGGCGGGGGCCGGACACCCCGTCGCCCCGGCCGCCCCGGGGACCCTGTCGTGGCTCACCAGCCGGCCGGATTCCGTCCGTCCACGGCGAACAGCGTGCCGTCCGGGGCCGTCGCGAACACCTTGCCGTCCGCCGCCACCGGCGCGGGCATCAGGTCCAGGAAGCCGCGACCGGCCGCGCCCCCGCGCGAGCGGGTCTCGCCGATCACCTCGCCCCGTTCGGCGTCCACGGCCAGCAGCCGTCCGTCCGCCGCCGAGAAATACAGCCGGCCGTCCGCCGCCACCAGCGGCGACGCGTTGGCCACCGAGGTCTCCAGGCGCCAGAGCCGCGCCTGCGCCGAACCCTCGCGCCCGGTGTCGACGGCCACCAACCCGCCGTCCGCGCCCAGCACATATACCCGGTCGCCGCTGGTGACGGCACTGGTCGCGGACACCGGCGCGGACAGCGCGACCCGCCGCGCCGTACGCCGCTCGGGGTCGTAGCGGACGACGGCGGTGGTACGGGTCTGGGTGTCCGTCTCGGTCAGCAGCAGCACTCCCCCGGGGCCGCTCCCGGCCGGGGTGAGGTTGCCGCTGAGCGAGGCGCGCCAGCGCGTGTCGCCGCGCACCGTGTCCACCGCCGTGACCAGCGTGTGCGCGCCGTCGTCCGCGGTGGTCACGGCGTACGCCGTGCGGCCGTCACCGTACGAGAAGAAGGCGGGCCGGGCGTGGCCGGGCAGCCGATGGCTCCAACGCTCCTTGTTCGTCGCGCCGTTCACCGCCGTGACCGTGCCGTCCGGCGCGGCCAGCAGCACGGTGTCGCCCGAGGCGTAGACCCCGCCGTCGTAACGGGACACCTCGCGGCTCCAGCGGACGTCGTGGGTCGTGGGGTCGAGCGCCCGCAGCCGCTCGCCGTCCGGGGAGACCGTCTGCACCAGACCGCCGGAGAACACGGGAGGGGAGATCGCCTCGCCGTCACCCGGACTCCCCGCCGCGGACGGCCGCGACCAGACCACCCGGCCGCCGTCCGGATCGACCCGGGCGGCCTCGATACCGCGCCGACTGCAGTACAGCGCGCCCGCTCCGTATGAGCAGAACGCGGGCCGCACCCCCGAGCCCGCGGCCTTTCCGACGTCCAGCCCCGTCGTCCAGGGGCGCCACGCCTCCGCGGTCGCCGCGCTGTTCCGCGGCTGCTGCCCGCCGGACGCGTCCGCGCCGCCGAACGGGCGCAGCGCGACGACCGTGCCCGCGCCCAGCAGCACGACGGCCGCGAGCCCGGACAGGGCCCACCGCCGAGTTCCCCGGCGCCGCGCCACCGGCCGGTCCGCCATGGCCTCGTCCGCCACCGGTCCGTCGGCCACCGGCTCGTCCGCCACGGGCCCATCCGTCACGGGCCCGCTCGTCACCGACTCGGGCTCGTCCGCCACCGGTTCCGGCTCGGCCTTCATGCCCTTCATGAGCCGGGGCGCGGGCTCAGGGGCCGCCTTCACACGCGTATCCGTGGCGCCGCCGACCTGCTCCCCGCGCCCGCCCGGCAGGGAGTGCGGCTCCGGTGTCCGCTGCTGCGGCACCAGCGGGACGGGGCCGCGGGGCATCGGCGGATGGGGGCCGCGGACGGCGCGCAGGACCGTCATCAGGGCGTCGGGCGTGGGGCGGTCCTCGGGGTTCTTGGCCAGACACCGCTGGATCAGCGGCAGCAGCTCATCCGGCACCCCCGCCAGATCCGCCTCGTCGTGCACCACCTGGTACGCCACGATGTACGGGCTCTCGGACTCGAACGGCCCCCGCCCGGTGGACGCGTGCACCAGCAGCGAGCCCAGCGCGAACACATCCGCCGCCGGGCCCACCGCACGCGGCCGCTGGAACTGCTCCGGCGCCATGAACGGCGGAGTGCCGATCAACTGCCCGGTCTCAGTGCGCAGTTCGCTGTCGGACGGCCGCGAGATGCCGAAATCGATGACCTTCGGGCCGTCCGCCGCGAGCAGCACATTGCTCGGCTTGAGATCGCGGTGCACCACGCCCGCCCGATGGATGTCCCGCAGCGCCTCCGCGAGCCCCGCGGCGAGCTGCACCGTCTCGTCCGGCGGCAACGGGCCGCTCCGCTTGACGTGTTCGGCGAGGGTCGGGCCGGGGATGTAGAGGGTGGCCATCCAGGGCCTCGGCCCCTCCGGATCGGCGTCCACCACGGGCGCCGTGAACGCGCCGCTGACCCGCCGGGCGGCCGCCACCTCCTGCCGGAACCGCGCCCGGAACTCGGGGTCTTCGGCGTACTCGGCATGGACGACCTTCACCGCGAGACGCCGTCCCGAGGGCGAGCGGGCCAGATGGACCACGCCCATGCCACCCGATCCGAGGCGCGCCTCGAGCCGGTATTGCCCGGCGTATTCCGGATCCTCCGCTTCCGGGCCCGTCCCGGCTCTGTGCACCGGCGGCATGCCCCACCCCCGTGAATTCGGCCGCATTCGCGACTCGGCGAGCCTAGTCGATGACACGTGCGAGCCTTGTTAGCCTCCGCATGTCGTGTCACTTCACACGACATGTGCACAACTTCGGAAAGAAGTTCAACGGGGGAGGGGCCGCCATGGCCATGGAAGAGACCGCCGAAACTATTGCCACGACCGACACCGCGAACGCCGCCGACACCGCGGACGGCACGGACGCCGTAGAGACCGCCGCCGGAGCGATCACCTATCCGACCGCGCCCGGTTACCAGGTGAACGTCCGCAGCGGGCCCGGCACCAACCACAGAGTCGTCAAGGTGCTGCCGTACAACACCCGCGTTCCCATCCGCTGCCAGCGGCACGGCGAGAAGGTGTCCGGACCGTATGGCACCACGGACATCTGGGACAGCATCGCCCCGGGCCAGTACGTGTCCGACGCGTATGTGAGGACCGGCAGCGACGGCTTCGTCACCGTGCCCTGCGGCTGACCCACCTCCGGAGCGCAGCCGGCCCCCGGAGCCGCGAGGGCGGCGCCGGGGGCCAGGTGACGGAGGGGGCGTGTCCCCTCAAGCGGCGTCGTTACGCCGGGACCCGCTCTTCGAGGGCGGCGTCACGCTTGACCACCGCGTTGTGCCGCTCGGTCCAGGTGGCCAGCGCCAGCTCACACGCGTGGTCCACATGGCGCAGCCCGGTCAGGTCGAGCTCGACCTCCCGCTCACGGGGCAGCCCCTCCAACTCGTCCAGCAGCTTGGGCAGTCGCAGGAAGGTCGCGTGACCGCGCACCCGGACATGCAGGGGCTTGTCGTCGGCACCGTCGCCGTCCTCGCGCCCGCTGACCTCGACATGCACATGCGAGGTCTCCCAGGCCGTCTTGGCCACGGCCATCAGCAGACCGATGATCACGCCCTCGAACATATTGGTGATCACGATCGCGCCGGCGGTGACGACCAGGATGATCGCCTCACCGCGGTGGGCCCGCCACAGCGGCACCAGGTCCTTGGTCGGGATCAGCTTCCAGCCCGAGTACACCAGCACACCGGCGAGCGTCGCCACCGGGATGATGCCCAGGGCCGAGGGGAAGAGCACCGCGAAGATCAGCAGCCACACACCGTGCAGCACCCGTGACGCCTTCGTCTTGGCGCCGGCCTGTACATTGGCCGCGCTTCGCACGATCACCGCGGTCATCGGCAGGGCGCCGAGGACACCGCACACCGCGTTGCCCGCGCCCTGCGCCATGAGCTCCTTGTCGTAGTTCGTGCGCGGACCGTCGTGCAGCCGGTCCACGGCCGCGGCGCTGAACAGGCTCTCGGCCGAGGCGATCAGCGTGAAGGCGAGAACGGTGCCGATCACGCCCACCTCGGCGAGCGCCTGGAACTCACCGCCGCCGGGCGGCTGGATGGCGTCCAGCAGCCCCTTGACCTCGACCCGCGCGATCGGCAGGTCGAAGATCACGGTCGAGGCGGTGGCGAGCGCGACGGCCGCCAGCGGAGCGGGCAGCACCTTGGCGCCCTGGCGGAAACGCGGCCACAGCACCAGGACGGCGATGGTGCCGACGCCCACGGCGAGCGCCTTCAGGGCGTCCCCGGAACCGGCCACGTCCCCGATGAGCTCCGGAATGCCGAAGATCTTGTCGAGCCCGCTGGTCGGCGCCTTGGCGTCGGCGAGCGCGTACAGCTGTCCGGCGATCAGCACCAGGCCGATGCCCGCGAGCATGCCCTGCACCACGGCGACGGAGATCGCCCGGAACCAGCGGCCGAGGCCGAGCGCGCCCATGGCGAGCTGCAGCAGTCCGGAGATCAGGACGAGGACGCCGAGTGCGGCGACGCCGTATTGCTCCACGGCCTCGTACACCAGCACAGTCAGACCGGCGGCCGGGCCGGAGACCTGCAGGCTGCTGCCCGGCAGGAAACCGGTGACCAGCCCGCCGACGATGCCGGTGATCAGGCCGAGCTCGGCCGGAACACCCGAGGCCACCGCCACCCCCACGCACAGGGGCACGGCGACGAGGAAGACGACGAGAGAAGCGGTGAAGTCGGCGCGGAATGTTTTGGCGCCGGATGAGCCTGAGGTGCCTCCGGCACCACGGAAACGGTCAAGGAGAGAGTTTCGCATGAGGGTTGCCTCCAGTGCGCCCCGTCACCGGCTCATGGGCAGGCGGGGGCACGGCATAGCGCTACGTCAGTGGGATCGATGGAATCGGTCGCTGGCGGTTGAGATCGCTTGCTGTGAGAAGCGTGAAAAGCGCCGAGAAGTGTCCGAGACGAACCGCCGGGCTACGGCGGTGTAGCTCTCAGCAGCGGAAGATCTGGAGGATGACGGGCAGCTCGCCCGATCTCGACACCGGAACGGCTTGCCGTCCGGTGACCGAGGTGGAGATGGCGGTACGCGGCACCGAAACACCAGTGTCGCAACCGCACACACATCCGTATTTGCCGCTCGGGGTGGGAGCGGTCAGCGGGGCCCGTCCGCGGAGCCCCTTGCAGTCTTCTGTTCCGTTGCCGCCGTGCGCGGAGACCGATGATTCCGTGGCCGGCCGCGGATCGGCGGAAGCGGTGACGCTGCTCGTTTCGGGATGGATGACCTGCGCGGACGCGCAATCAGCCGCGATGAAGAGGGCAAGCAACACGGCTACCGCCGTTACCAGTGCGTGAGCGGTATGCCGAATGCTCCTCACCATCGCCCCCTTCCCGTACGTATAGACACCGACCCCTATTGTGGCCATGAGACTGTGACCATTTGCAAGTCGATATGTAACCGACTTGTGAACTCGGAGTCATCGAACAGGACTGCTTGGTTCCGGGCGCCCTCATGGGCGCGGGCGCAAAGCGGCCTCCTGGGCACGCCGGATGGCGCCAAAAATACTTATTCATCGAATGATGAATAAGTAATTCATAAGAGCCAGGGAGAATGAGCCACCCGTGGGAAGATGGCGGAGAACACCCATGCAGCACAGCACGAGCCGCTCAGGTATGAGGAGAGCCGCACTATGACGGAGAAGGTCGCCGTGCTCGGCACGGGAAAGATTGGCGAAGCCCTTCTCAGCGGAATGATCCGAGGTGGCTGGTCGCCGTCCGACCTCCTGGTCACGGCCCGCCGCCCCGAGCGCGCCGAGGAGCTCCGCTCGCGCCACGGCGTCGAGGCCGTCTCCAACGCCGAGGCCGCCAAGTCCGCCGACACCCTCATCCTCACCGTCAAACCGCAGGACATGGGCGCCCTGCTCGACGAGCTCGCCCCGCACGTCCCCGCCGACCGGCTGGTGATCTCCGGCGCCGCCGGCATCCCCACCTCCTTCTTCGAGGCGCGCCTGGCCGCCGGCACCCCGGTCGTCCGGGTGATGACCAACACCCCCGCACTGGTCGACGAGGCCATGTCCGTCATCTCGGCGGGCAGCCACGCCACCGAGGAGCACCTCGCCCACACCGAGGCGATCTTCGGCGGCGTCGGCAAGACGCTGCGCGTCCCCGAGTCCCAGCAGGACGCCGCGACCGCCCTCTCCGGCTCCGGCCCGGCCTACTTCTACTTCCTCGTCGAGGCCATGACCGACGCGGGCATCCTGCTGGGCCTGCCCCGCGACAAGGCCCATGACCTGATCGTCCAGGCGGCCATCGGCGCGGCGGTGATGCTGCGCGACAGCGATGAGCACCCGGTCAAGCTGCGGGAGGCCGTGACCTCCCCGGCGGGCACCACGATCAACGCCATCCGCGAACTCGAGAGCCACGGTGTGCGCGCCGCGCTGATCGCCGCGCTGGAGGCGGCCCGCGACCGCAGTCGCGAGCTCGCCTCCGGCAACGGCTGACACCGACCGACCGGGCCCCCGCCGCTTCGGCCAGCCGACCGGCGCCCCGCGCTTTGGTCAGGCGGGCGGCAGCAGCCCGACCGCCGCATACGCCTCGTCCACCCGGGGCCGGGCCAGCCCGCGCGCCCGCTCGGCCCCGGCCCGCAGCACCCCGTCCATATAAGAGGGGTCGGCGCACAGCTCCGCGTGCCGGGCCTGAAGCGGCCGCAGCAGCTCCAGCACCGCCTCCGCCGTGGCCCGCTTCAGCGCCCCGTACGAGCCGAACTCCTCGGCCAGCACCTCCGGCTTTCCCTCGGTGCACGACGCGAGCACATCCAGCAGATTGGCCACCCCCGGCTGCTCCGTCCGGTCGTACCGCACCTCGGTTCCGCTGTCCGTGACGGCCCGCATGATCTTCTTCCGCACCACATCCGGCTCATCGAGCAGATAGACGATGCCCGCTGTCTCCGCATGCGACTTCCCCATCTTCGAGGTGGGGTCCTGCAGATCCATCACCCGCGCCGAGACCCGCGGCTGAGTGGCCCGAGGCACGGTGAAGACCGGTCCGTACCGCTGGTTGAACCGCTGCGCCAGATCCCGGGCCAGCTCGACATGCTGCGTCTGGTCCTCGCCGACGGGCACCTCATGCGTGCCATAGACGAGGATGTCGGCCGCCATCAACGCCGGATAGGTGAGCAGCGACAGCCGTACGCTCCGCCCCCTCGCCTGTTCCCGCGCGGCCTTCTCCTTGTACTGGATCATCCGCCGCATCTCGCCGTCGGTGGCCGTGCACTCCATGAGATAGGACAGCCGCGCGTGCTCGTCCACCTGGCTCTGGACGAACAGCGTGCACTGCTCGGGGTCGAGCCCCGAGGCCAGCAGCAGCGTGGCGGCCTGCCGGGTGAGCCGCCGCACCCGCGCCGGATCGTGCTCCACCGTGAGCGCGTGCAGATCGACGACGCAGAACAGCGCGTCGGCACGGTGCTGGTCCTCCGTAACCCACCGGCGTACGGCCCCGAGGTAGTTGCCGAGGGTCAGATGCCCGCTCGGTTTGATGCCACTGAAGATCCGGTGCCGTGCCGTCTTCGTCTCCGTCATCTCTCTGCCATCTCCCGCTGTGTCGGGACCGCCGACCCGGCCGGCCGGGCTTCGCGGGGAGGAGATACGCGAACGGCCGCCGGAGCGGCGGCCGTGGTTGCGCATGTGGTGGTAGAGGCGGCCGCCGTCAGGCGGCCCACCACCGTGGGTGTACACATGCGCTCGTCATGCCCTAGACGGTACGCCCTGACGGGGCGTCCGGCCATGAGTTTGATGGTCCTCGGGGCGTCGTGTACTGTTCACCGGGTTGCCACGGGGCCCTGCGGGGAAACGCGGCAGCCACTCGAGCCGCACCGGCGGCAAACCACTTCTGCACGGCCCCTCATCGGGATGGATTTCGGCATGCCGGAATTCGGATCGGGAAGCTCGATTATGAGCAT
>NZ_JBIADZ010000031.1:0-108932 GCF_042868035.1 Streptomyces sp. NPDC007875
CGGCTTTGGCCGCCTTGCCCCCGAACAGGCCAACGCCCGCGTCAATGACGGCGATGCCGTGCTGCTGGACGTGCGCGAAGCTGCCGAGTGGCGGGGGGGGGGCGCCCCCCCCCCCCCCCCCCCCCCCCCCCCCCCCCCCCCCCCCCGGGGGGGCCCCCCCCCCCCCCCGGGGCCCCCCCCCCCGGCCGAAGCATGTCCAGCCCCTCCTGCAAGAGCAACTCAGCTCCTCCGGCGGTTGAGGCCGACTCCCGGCCTCTCCGGCGATTGAGGAGCGGGGTCCGGGGCGGAGCCCCGGCGGGGGGCTGGGGGCGCAGTCCCCCTGCGGCGGAGCCGCATCTCGGAT
Source organism: Streptomyces sp. NPDC007875 (assembly GCF_042868035.1). Lineage (NCBI taxonomy): Bacteria > Bacillati > Actinomycetota > Actinomycetes > Kitasatosporales > Streptomycetaceae > Streptomyces > Streptomyces sp. NPDC007875. The sequence goes on from NZ_JBIADZ010000031.1 coordinate 344, forward strand.
GCTGCGGGAAGGGGCGGGATGGGGAAGGAGACGCTAGGCCGTCGCGCTCGCCCTCGCCGCATAGGCCCGCACCTCCGCGTCCGGGTCGGACCGAACCGAGGAGAACGCCTCCCGCGCCCCCACCTCCCGCTCCGCCAACGGCAGCAACGCCAGCACCGCCGCCTTCCGCACATCGGCATGCGGGTCGGCCAGGGCCCGGCCCAGTGCGGGCACGCCCAGTTCCGGCGCCGCGGCGGACAGCGCCGTCGCCGCCCCCTTGCGCACCTGCCAGGCGGAGTCGCCCAACGCCGCCACTACCTCCGCGTCCAGCGGCGCGGGACACCCCGCCGGGGCCAGGGCCTCCAGGGCGGCGGCCCGCACGAGGACGTCCGGGTCCCGCAGCAGCGGCGTGAGCAGCCGCCGGGCGTCCGCCGCCGGGCGCCAGAGTGCCCAGCGCCCCCGCCGTCGCCACCCGCACCTCTCGCGACGCGTCCGCGGCTCACGGCTCCAGCGCGGTGAGTGCGCCACCGACACCAGCCCCCGTACGGCCTGGATACGGACCCCGATCGCCGCGTCCGTCAGCGCCCGGGCGAACAGTTCCGCGTCGCCGAGGCCCAGCGCGCGCAGGACGTCCAGCGCCGCCGCCCGTACCACCGGCTCGGCCACGTCCAGCCCGTGGACCAGGGGTTCACGCAAAGCGGCGTCCGGCGGCAGCACCTCGTCCAGCTCCCGAAGCGAGGCCGCGGCATCGGCACGTACGCCGCTGTCCGCGTCGGCCAGGGCCGCCGCGAGGGCCGGGCCGGTGCCCGGTGGTGCGGTCTCGGTCAGGGTGGCGACGACGGCCCGGCGCACCGCGGGGTCGGGGTCGGCGGGATAGGGCTGGAGAGCGGGGAGTTCCGGCTGCTCCTCGGCGAGGGCGAGGAGTTCGAGGATGCGCGGCGAGGCGGCGGAGCCGGCCGAGCGGGCGGCCGAGGCGCCCGGCCCTCGGCCACCCGTCCCGTCCCCGGCCGCGGAGCACTCTCGCGCGGCCCCGCCGTGGCCACCTGCTCCGGCCACACCTCGCCCAGCGGGCGGGACGGCCCGCCCGTGGGCGCGTACTCCGCCACCGGGACGAGATACGGCGGGCGGGACGCGCCGTGAACTCCATGGCCCCCGGCGCCGACTTGCGCAGATCCAGATGGTGCAGCCAGCCCTCGTCGTCGCGCAGCGGATGGTCCGTGCGCTCGTGATAGAGCCCCCACCGGCTCTCCGTCCTGGCCGGCGAGGAGCGCGCGGCCGTCTCCGCGCAGTCGCGGATGAAGGTCACCTCGGCGCAGCGCATCAGTTCATGGGGCGTACCGGCGCCCATCGTGGCGATGTCCCCGCGCATCCGCTCGAACGCCTCGATGGCGAGCGAGAGCCGGGCGCCGCTCTTGGGCGGGGCCGCGTAGTCGTTGACCAGGCGCCGGAGCGGCCAGGCCCATCAGCCGGTCGAGGCCGTGCGGGTACTTCCCCGCGACGACGACCGTGCCCACCCCGGGCTGCCGCTCCACCAGGCGCTCGGCGCGCAGCAGGTCGAGCGCCTGGCGCACGGTGTTGCGGGAGGCGCCGTAGTCCTGGCCGAGCGCGTCCTCCAGGGGGAGTACGCCTGCGGGGAAGCCGCCGGTGAGGACCTGGTGGCGGATCAGATCGGCGAGTTGCCGTGCCCGGTCGGCGCGCAGCCGGCGGCGGCGCGCGGCGGCGACCGGCGGGGCGTGCTCGCGGGGGCGTTCGGCTGGCATCGGCCGGCTCCGGGGTTTGCTGGTCGGCGGGTCGTACGGGGACCATACCGACGGGGCCGAGCCGATGGTGTTGCCGAAGTGTTGCGCCACCTGACGGCGGCTTTCGTACCGCTGCCGCCTGCGGTTTCGCCGCCGCGGCGGCAAGATCTGCCACTGCGCGCGGCGGCCCCCGGCGCGGTGGTGCGCCAGGGGCCCGGGGCGCCGGACGGGGCCGGCGCCGTCATTCAGCCGGTCGGGAGATCGGTCGGGATGCCGCTCGGGAGATCGGTCGGGATGCCGGAGGGGAGCGACGTCGGCAGGCCCGAGGGAAGGTCACTGGGCGAGGTCGCCTTGACGAAGGTGTCGTTCTTGGCGAGCGCGTCCCAGTCGACCGTGAGGGTCTTACCGTCCGCGCCCAGGGTGACCTTGCCCGCGCTGCGCTCGGTGTTGCCGTCGGCGCACTTGAGCATGAGCATCTTTCCGCCCATGTCGGCGTATTCGCCGTTGCAGATGTGCTTGCCGGCCATCAGGACGGCCTGCTTGCCGCTGATGGACAGGATGACGGCCTCGTCACCGGACTTCGCCACATAGGTGCCGGAGACCTTCGCGTCCGCGCCCCCCTCCGCCGGGGCGCTCGACGCGGACGAAGGGGCGTTGGAGGTGTCCTTCTTGTCGTCGCCTCCGTCACTGCCACATGCGGTCAGTAGCAGGGCGGCCGCCGCCACCGTGCCGGCGATGCCCACTGCCTTGTTCACGTGTCTCTCCTCGATCGTCAGGGCGGGAGCACGACAAATTAGCAGCCGTGTCAGGGCGTGGCCGGGACGACCTGGCCGGTCACCTCGCCCAGGCCGATACGGACCCCCTGCGGGCCCGGCGCCCAGGCCGTGATGGTCACTTCGTCACCGTCCTCCAGGAACGTCCGGGTGCAGTCGGGGAGACGCAGGGGCCGGCGGCCTCCCCAGGTGAGTTCGAGGAGACAGCCGAGCTCGTCCGGGCGGGGGCCGCTGACCGTGCCGGAGGCGAAGACGTCGCCGGTGCGCAGCGAGGCGCCGTTGACCGTCAGATGCGCGAGCTGCTGGGCCGCGGTCCAGTACATGGCGGAGAACGGCGGGCGGGAGACCGTGTGGCCGTTGAGGGCGACCTCGAGGCGCAGATCGAGCCCGCCGGGCTCGGCGGCGCTGTCGTCCAGGTAGGGGAGGAGCGGGACGTCGCGGGCGGGCGGGCCGGTACGGGCCGCGGTGAGGGCCTCCAGCGGCGTGACCCACGCGGCGAGGGAGGTGGCGAAGGACTTGCCGAGGAACGGGCCGAGCGGGCGGTACTCCCATGCCTGGATGTCGCGTGCGGACCAGTCGTTGAGCAGACAGACACCGAAGACGTGGTCGTGGAACCCGGAGAGCGTCACCGGTGTATTCACAGTGGAAGGGGCGCCGACGACGAAGGCCACCTCCGCCTCGAAGTCGAGGCGCAGGGAGGGGCCGAAGACCGGAGTGGGGGAGGAAGCGTGTGGTGCGGAGGTATCGGCCGGGGGCAGATGCTGGCCCTGTGGGCGGACGATGGGCGTGCCCGAGACGAGAAGGGTGCCGGCCCGGCCGTGGTAGCCGATCGGCATGTGCTTCCAGTTGGGGCTGAGCGCGTCGCCGTCGGGGCGGAAGATCCTGCCCGTGTTGGTGGCGTGGTGCTCGCTCGCATAGAAGTCGGCGTAGTCGGCCACCTCGAAGGGGAGATGGAGCGCGACCGTGGGGAGGGGGTGCATCAGGGGCTCGATGGTCGACCGGTGCGCCGGGTCGGTGAGCCAGTCGAGCACCTCGGCGCGGACGGCCTGCCAGACCGGGCGGCCCGCGGCCATCAGCGGGTTGAGGGTGTCGGCGCCCAGTTGCTCGGCGTGCGGAGAGGCGGCGGCGGCCGCGGCGGCGCCGGCGTCCAGCACATGGTTTCCGTAGCGCACCCCGATTTTCCGCAGATGAGGAGCGTGCGGCGTGGTGAAGACGCCATAGGGGAGGTTGTGCGGGCCGAAGGGGTCGCCTTCGGGCAGGTCCAGCGGGGATCGCTGCGGCATCGGGGCTGCCTCGCCTTCTCCTGGTCACTGCTGGGGGTGCAGCACACCCTAAGGCGAGGGGAGTGCGGGGAAGAAAGGAAGGTGGCACCGTGTCGGCTACCCCCTAAAGAGATGGCAATGTCCGGAAAATCCTTGCTGGAGGCGGCGATTCCGAAGTAGCGTCCTTCCTCGGGGTCACGCACAGTGGGGGGGCCACTGCGCTGCGGTGACCGAGGGGGGCTCGTGGCGAGCAGTGCCGTGCCATTCGCGGTGGACCGTTCCGTACCCGCTCTGGTCGTGAAGATCGGCCACTATCCGCTGCATCACGGTGGCGTCGGGGCCATCCGGTCCCTGGGGCGTCTCGGCGTCCCCATGTACGCGGTCACCGAGGACCGTTGGACCCCGGCCGCGCTCTCGCGCTATCTGGAGAGGGCCTTCGTCTGGCCGACCACCGGCAGCGAGCGGCCGGAGCGGCTGGTGGAGGGGCTGCTGCGGATAGGGCGGGCGATCGGCCGGCCGACGGTTCTGCTGCCGACGGACGAGGAAGCGGCGGTGCTGATCGCCGAGCACGCGGATCGGCTCGCCGGGGAGGGCGATTTCCTCTTCCCGCGCGCCGAGACCGAGTTGCCCAGGCGGCTGGCGAGCAAGCAGGGGCTGCACGAGCTGTGCGTCAAGCACGGGGTGCCCACGCCCGAGGGCGCCTTCCCGGACACCTATGCCGACGTCAAGGCGTTCGCGGCGAGCGCGCGGTTTCCGGTGGTCGCCAAGAACCGGGAGGCGTTCGAGCGGCGGAAGAAGCCCGCGGTGGGCGGCACCACCCGGATCGAGGGCCCACGGGAGCTGATGGAGCTGGCGCGGCGGTGGGGGCCGCGGCCCGGGGTGGTCCTGCAGGAGTATCTGCCGCGCGAGGACGCCGAGGACTGGATCGTGCATGGGTACTTCGACACCGGGAGCACACCGCTGGCGATGTTCACCGGGGTCAAGGTGCGGTCCTGGCCGCCGCACGCGGGGATGACGGCATGCGCCTATGCGGTGGAGAACGAGGAGCTGGCGCGGATGGCGGCCCAGTTCGTCCAGCGGATCGGCTTCAGCGGCATCGTCGATCTGGACTGGCGCTTCGACCGGCGCGACGGACGGTACAAGCTGCTGGACTTCAATCCGCGGATGGGCGCCCAGTTCCGGCTCTTCGAGAGTGCGGTGGGGATCGATGTCGTCCGGGCCCAGCATCTCGATCTGACGGGGCGCGCGGTCCCCGGGGCCGGACAGCGGCCGGACCGCCGGTTCACGGTCGAGAACATCGACCTGCCCGCGCTGCTCGCCTATCGCCGCAGTGGATACACCACCCCGCACGCCCCGGCGAGGGCGAGCGGGACCGAGCTCGCCTGGGCCGCGCGGGACGACATGAAGCCGTTCTTCACCATGCTGGCCCGCTCGCTGCGGCCCGGCGCCGCCCAGCTCTACCGGCTGTGGCGCGCCAAGTGAACACTGAACACCTTGGGGGGATTCATGAACGATCCGGTAGTGGTCATCGGGGCCGGTCCGTACGGTCTGTCGACCGCCGCTCATCTGCGCGCCCGCGGGCTGCCGGTCCGTGTCTTCGGGGATCCGATGGTGAGCTGGCGCGAGCGGATGCCCGCGGGCATGCTGCTCAAGTCCACACCGGTCGCCTCGAACATCGACGCACCGCAGCCGGGGCACACCCTGCTGGACTTCTGCCATGCGATGGGCGGCCCGCGCTATGAGTCGGACTGGGACCTCATCCCCGTCGAGACCTTCTCGGCCTATGGACTGTGGTTCCAGGAGCGGCTGGTGCCGGAGCTGGAGCGGGTGCGGGTGGTCTCGGTCGACCGGCGGGGCGGCCGGTTCGAGCTGAAGCTGGACTCGGGGGAGCAGTTCACGGCCCGCGCCGTCGTCGTCGCCAGCGGCCTCAGCGGGCTCGCCCACCTCCCCCGTGAGCTGGCCGCCGCCGTACCGGACGGGCCCGCTCCCGGCGGCCCCGTCTCGCACAGTTCGCAACACCGTGACCTCGGGGGCTTCCGGGGGCGTGAGGTGGTGGTCGTCGGAGCCGGGCAGTCGGCGCTGGAGAGCGCGGTGCTGCTGGCCGAGGCAGGCGCTGCCGCGGTGCGGGTGGTGGCCCGCGGACCGCGCGCGGTCGCCTTCGGCGCCCCGCCGGACCACCAGCCCAGGCTGCGGCCCGAGTCGCCGTTCGGCCGCGCCTGGTCGCTGTACGCGCTGTCGTACCACGCCGTGGGCTTCCGGCGGCTGCCCGCACCGACCCGGGAGTATCTGGTCCGCAGGGTGCTGGGGCCCAAGGGCGCCTGGTGGCTGAGGGATCGGTTCGCCGGACGGGTGCGGGTCACCCAGGGGCGGCAGATCAGCCGGGTCACGGTGCGGGCCGACGGCCGGCCGGTGGTCAGCCTGCGCGGGGGCGGCCGGGTCGGTGAGCTGGCCGCCGACCATGTGATGGCCGCGACGGGCTACCGGATGAGCGTCGCCGCGCTGGACTTCCTCGGGCCCGGGCTCCGCTCCGAGTTGGTCACCGGCGCCGGGGGACCCTGGCTCGACGCCGGGTACGGCTCCTCGGTCCCCGGGCTGTACTTCACTGGGCTGCCCGCGGCGGCGAGTTTCGGTCCGGTGATGCGGTTCGTCTGCGGCACGGAGTACGCGTCGCCACGGCTGGCGAAGGCGGTGGCCGCCGCGCACGGATGACCGGCCGCCGAGCCCGCGGCCATCGGCCCGCCCTGGCCGATGGCTTGCCTGGCTGAGTGCTTGCCCTGGTGCCTGGCCCGACCCGGTCCCTGGCCCGACCCGGTCCCTGGCCCGACCCGGTCCCTGGTCTTACCTGGCCGATGGCCGTCCCCGTCCCCGTCCCCGTCCCCGTCCCCGTCCCCGTCCCCGTCCCCGTCCCCGTCCCCGTCCCCGTCCCCGTCCCCGGCCCCGGCCCCGGCCCGGGCCCGGGCCCGTTGACCGGTCAGCAGGCCGGGTCGGTCGACCCGTCAGCGGGCCGGGTGGGCTGACTTGTCGGGGGCCGGGGGATGAATGATCTGCTGCGATCGCGGTACTGCGATGTGAAGTAGCCGGTTCGGGAGAGAACGGTGAGAGGCGTACAAGGCGGGAAGGCGCCCACAGTGATCGATACCCGACCGGATACGCTGCCTGTTGGTGGAGGCAGCGACACGTCGACATTCGCGTCATTCGTAGGCAGACAGGAGTACCCCGTGAGCTTCGTCGGGCCCTTGGGGCTGAGCGTGCGGGACCGGACTCTGGAAGCCGACACCCAGGCCGGGCTGACGGCGGTCGAAGAGGGCCTGCTGGAGGCCACCAAGAGCGATGTGCCCTTCATCACCGAGGCCGCCCAGCACCTGGTGCGGGCCGGTGGGAAGCGGTTCCGGCCGCTGCTGGTGCTGCTGGCCGCGCAGTTCGGCGATCCCCACGCACCCGGAGTGGTGCCCTCGGCCGTGGTCGTCGAGCTCACCCATCTGGCGACGCTGTACCACGACGATGTGATGGACGAGGCGGAGGTGCGGCGCGGCGTGTCCAGCGCCAACGTCCGCTGGGGCAACTCGGTGGCGGTCCTCACCGGTGACTTCCTCTTCGCCCGGGCCTCGCACATCCTGGCCGATCTCGGCCCCGAGGCGGTGCGGATCCAGGCCGAGGCGTTCGAGCGGCTGGTCACCGGCCAGATCCTGGAGACGGCGGGCCCCCGCGACGGCCGTGACCCGGTCGAACACTATCTGGATGTGCTGGCCGGCAAGACGGGCTCGCTGATCGCCGTCTCCGGCCGGTTCGGCGCGATGATGTCGGGTGCCGACGAGTCCGTCGTCAGCATCCTCACCCAGTACGGCGAGCGGCTCGGCATGGCCTTCCAGCTCGCCGACGATGTGCTGGACATCGCCAGTGACAGCCATGAGTCCGGTAAGACCCCCGGCACCGATCTGCGCGAGGGCGTGGCCACCCTGCCCGTGCTCTATGTGCGGGAGCGGGCCGAGGCGACCGGTTCGGCCGAGGACCGCGAGCTGTGCGAGCTGCTCGCGGGCGATCTGACCGATGACGCGCGCCTCGCCGAGGTGCTGCGGCGGCTGCGCGCCCATCCGGCGCTGGAGCAGGCCCGCCGGGTCACGGTCCGCTACGCGGCGGAGGCCCGTTCGATGCTGGCACCGCTGCCCGAGGGCCCGGCGAAGGCGGCCCTCGAGGGGCTGTGCGACGCGGTGGTCCACCGAGCCGGCTGACGGCTCACCCACCGGTTGGCTGACGCCTCACCCGCCGGTCGGCTTATGCCCTCACCCGCCGGTCGGCATACGCCTCACCCGCCGGTCGGCATACGCCCCGCCCATCGGGTCGGCTGACGCCCGCCCGGCGCCCGCTCCGCCCCGATCGGCCCCCGGCTCCGGGGAGCCGACCCTGACTCCCGGGGGAGCGGTGTCATCCCCGAGCAGTACACCCAGGTGATCCTGCGGGCTGACGCGTCACGTCACACGATTTGGTGGGATGAAAAGACCACCACATGGCGGGATCGGGTGACAATGGCCCGAGAGGGTGGACGAGTGCAAGCTGACGAACCGCCGCCGACGACGGAGGTAGAGCACACATGGCACGGATCCGACCGACACAGGTCGCCGACGACGGCTTCTGGGATGACGAGCGGCCATCCCGAGGGAAGAAGGCCGCCCGGTACGCCGTCCCGGTCGCGGTCGCGGGCATCGCGGCGGCGACCATAGGACTGGTCCCGGCGCTGGCCAGCACCGGTGACCCTGACCTGCCGAAGATCTCGGCACAAGAGCTGATCAGCAAGATGGCGGCATCGGACGCCCAGCAGCTGTCCGGTTCGGTGAAGATCACCACCGATCTGGGCATCCCCTCGCTCCCCGGCGGCGGCTCCCTCGCCGACCTCGGCGGGGCGCAGGGCGGCGAGGCGTCCGCCTCGCCCGACTCCCGGCTGATGGAGCTGGTCTCCGGCTCCCACACCCTGCGGGTGGCCACCGACGGCCCCGGCAAGCAGCGGGTGTCGATCGTCGAGAACGCCGCCGAGTACAGCATGATCCACAACGGCGACGAGATCTGGGCGTACGACAGCGGGAGCAACTCCGCCTACCACGCCACCGCCCCCAAGGAGGCGAAGGCCAAGGGCGACCACCGGCAGGAGCTGCCGAAGGACCTGCGCGGCGCCACGCCCCAGGAGATCGCCAAGACCGTGCTCGCCTCCGTGGACGACACCACGGATGTGACCGTCGACGGCACCTCCCGGGTCGCCGGACGGGACGCGTACGACCTGCTGATCAAGCCCAAGGCGAACAGCGACTCCACGATCGGATCCGTCCGTATCGCGGTGGACGCGGACAACGGTGTCCCGCTGAAGTTCACGCTCTCCCCGAAGAGCGGCGGCAAGGCGGCCATCGACGTCGGCTACACCAAGGTCGACTTCGGCAAGCCCAAGGCCGGCACCTTCGACTTCACCCCGCCCAAGGGCGCCAAGGTCACCGAGGAGCCCAAGGCCGACCGGCCCGAGGCCAAGGACTTCGGCGCCAAGGACTTCAAGGACGCCCAGGGCGCCCTGTCCAGGCTGAAGGTCGTCGGTGACGGCTGGGACTCGGTCGCCCGGCTCGACACCCCCGGCGGCGCGGCGTCCACGACCCCCGGCGGCGACAGCGGCCCGGGTGCGGCGTCCGGACTCCTCGGCGGCTTCGGCAAGGAGGTCAAGGGGGACTTCGGCTCCGGCACGGTGGTCAGCACCCGTCTGGTCAACGCGCTGCTCACCGACGACGGCAAGGTGTTCGTCGGCGCGGTCGACAAGGACGCCCTGGTCAAGGCCGCCAACGCGGCCAAGTGAGGCGCTGGGCGCGCACGGCGTAGAACACGACGCATGACGAAGGGGAGCCCGTGGAGCAGCGGTCCACCGAGGGGAACGACACCGCGGTGGAGACCCGCGGGCTCACCAAGCGCTACCGGGGCGGACAGCTCGCGGTCGACGCACTCGACCTGTCCGTGCCGCGTGGCAGCGTCTTCGGCTTCCTCGGGCCCAACGGCTCGGGGAAGACGACGACGATCCGCATGCTCATGGGCCTGATCGAGCCCACCTCGGGCAGAGCCAGGCTGCTCGGCGAGCCGATGCCGCGCGCTGCCCGGAGTGTGCTGCCCAGGGTGGGCGCCCTCATCGAGGGCCCCGCCCTCTACCCCTTTCTGACCGGCCGCGACAATCTGCTGCGCTACGACGCCGCCGACCCCACGGCCGACCCCCGCACCCGCGTCCCCCGCGTCGAGGCCGCCCTGGACCGGGTCGGGCTGGCCGCCGCGGCCGGGAAGAAGGCCCGCGCCTACTCGCTCGGCATGAAGCAGCGCCTGGGCCTGGCCGCCGCGCTGCTCCAGCCGCGTGAGCTGCTCGTCCTGGACGAGCCGACCAACGGCCTGGATCCGCAGGGGATGCGCGAGATCCGTTCCCTGGTGCGCGAGCTGGCCGAGGAGGGCACCACCGTCTTCCTCTCCTCGCACCTCCTCGACGAGATCGAACAGGTGTGCACGCACGCCGCCGTGATGGCCCAGGGCCGTCTGATCGCCCAGGGCACGGTGGCCGAGCTGGCGGCGGGCAGCCGCGGCAGGCTGGTCGTCACCACCCCGGACCCGGCGGACGCGGTCCGGATCCTGAAGGAGCACGGTGTGACGGATCTGGTGATCCTGGACGAGCGCGTCTCCGGCGAGCTGCCGGTGCCCGGCCCCGGCGCGGACGACGCACCGCTGGAGCTGGCCGATCTCAACGCCGACCTCGTCCGCGCCGGGGTGCGGGTCCGGGCCTTCGGGGCCGAACGCGCCTCGCTCGAGGACGCCTTTGTGGCGCTGACCGGGGAGGGTTTCGATGTCGCGGGCTGAGGAACTGGGGCCGCGGGCGCGGGCCGAGAGATCAGGAACGGTTGACCTCGACGCACCGGACCCGGTCGGCACCGGCGCACCGGCCACCCGGACGGGCGAGAGAGCCCCGAACGCGCCCCGCCCGAACCCCCTGTGGGCCCTGGCGCTCTTCCGCTCCGAGCTGACCACCACCCTCCGCCGCTGGCGGACCCTGGCCCTGCTCGGGGTGCTCGCGCTGATCCCGATCCTCATCGGCGTCGCCGTGAAGATCGAGACGAGCGACGGCGACGGCCTCGGCGGCGGCCGTGGCGGAGACGGGCAGGGCCCGGCCTTCTTCTCCCAGATCACTAACAACGGGATCTTCCTGGTCTTCGCGTCGCTGGCGGCGACGCTGCCCGTCTTCCTGCCGATGGTGATCGGCGTGATCACCGGTGACGCCATCGCCGGTGAGGCGGGCGCCGGAACGCTGCGCTATCTGCTGGTGGCCCCCGCCGGGCGGACCCGTCTCCTGCTGGCCAAATTCACCACGTCCATGGCGTTCTGCCTGATCGCGACCCTGATCGTGGTGCTCTCGGGCCTGGTGACGGGGGCGCTGCTCTTCCCGCTCGGCGATGTCACGCTGATCTCGGGCATCACCGTCTCGTTCGAGGAAGCGCTGCTCCGGGCGCTCGGCGTGGCGGCCCTGGTGGCCCTGTCGCTGGTGGGGATCGCGACGGTGGGGCTGTTCATCTCCACCCTGACCAACAGCGGTATCGCGGCCATGGCCACGACCGTGGGGCTGGTGGTCACCGCGCAGATCCTCGACAGCATCCCGCAGCTGCACGCGATCCACCCGTATCTCTTCCCGCACTACTGGCTCAGCTTCGCCGATCTCCTGCGCGAGCCGGTCTACTGGGACGAGCTGGTCAAGAATCTGGGGCTGCAGGGGCTGTACGTCGCCGTGTTCGGCTCGGCGGCCTGGGCCCGGTTCACCGCGAAGGACATCACGGCCTGAGCCGGTCGGAGCCGAGGACGGAGCCGAACACGGCACGTCAACCGGGATCAGGCGCCGCCGAGCGTCCAGACCGCGTAGGCGATGGCGTCGCTGTTGCGGTCCAGGGCGGTGTCGTTGATGTTGCTGGTGGTGTCGCAGGAGCGGTGGTAGCAGCTGTCGAACGCCCGACCGGAGGTGCCGCCCCACTTCTGGGCCTGGGCGGAGGTCTTGATGTAGTCGGCGCCGCTGAAGAGACCGCCCACCGGGACGCCCACGTTCTTGAACGGCGCGTGGTCGGAGCGGCCGTCGCCCTCGGTCTCGATCTCGGTGGGAACGCCCTTGGCGGAGAAGAACGCCTTGAACACCGACTCGATCCCGGGGTCGTCGTCATAGACGAAGTAGCCGGGGTTGGGCGAGCCGATCATGTCGAAGTTGAGATAGCCGTCGATCTTCGCCCGCTCGGCTGACGGCAGGTTGTTGACGTAGTAGCGGGAGCCGACCATCCCCAGCTCCTCGGCGCCCCACCAGGCGAACCGCAGATGCTTGGTGGGCTTCGCCCCCTGGCGGGCGACGGTGAGCGCGGTCTCCAGGATTCCGGCGGAGCCCGAGCCGTTGTCGTTGATCCCGGGGCCGGCGGTGACCGAGTCGAGATGGGCGCCGGAGAACACCACGTTGTTGGTGTCGCCGCCGGGCCAGTCGGCGATGAGGTTGTAGCCGGTGGAACCGCTGGAGGTGAACTGCTGCACGGTGGTGGTGTAACCGGCGGCGTCGAGCTTGCCCTTGATGTAGTCGAGCGACGCCTTGTAGCCGGGGCGGCCATGGGCGCGGTTGCCGCCGTTGGCGGTGGCGATCGACTGCAGCTGGGTCAGATGGGCCTTCACATTGGCCACGGAGATGTCCGGCGCCGCGAGGGCGGTACGGGCGTCCGCCGAGGGCCGGGCCGATGCGGCCGCGGAGGTGGCGGGGGCGGCCGACACGAGGGCGGCGACGGCCGTACCGGCGGCGGCCATGGCGGCCGTCCGGCGTATCAGGGATCTTCGGGGGCGACGCTCAGCGCATGACGACATGGGGGGCTCCGGTTCCGAACGGGGACAGGACGGAATGACGTGACGCTGTGTGGTGCACGTGCCCGTGGGGGCGATGGAGCGGCGAACCTGCGGTTCGCTGAAGCGGTGATGACGCGAGGCTGATGCTCCGGGTGTGGCTGACTCCGCGTCAAGGGCGGGAACCGGACATCACCCGCCGGATATCGATCCCGGCCGGGCTTCGGGCGCGGCGGCATCCGCTACGGCGACATCCGATACAGCCACGTCCGATATGACAGTCTCCGGAACGAGACCGGCTTCGGGAACGAGACCGGCCTCCGGAACGACACCGGCCTCCACTGTCGCCGACAGCGCGGCCGCCCGCGCGGCGGCGTCGGCCAGCTCCCGCCGCGCCCGCCGGGCGGTACGCAGCGCGTCCCAGGTGAGCAGCGCGAGGGCGAGCCAGACGAGGGCGAAGCCTGCCCACCGTTCGGGTGGCATCGTCTCGTGGAAGACGGTGATGCCGAGGGCGAACTGGAAGGTCGGCGCCACGTACTGCAGCATCCCGATCGTCGACAGCGGCAGCCGCACGGCCGAGGCCCCGAAGCAGATGAGCGGCAGCGCCGTGACGAAGCCACAGCTCGCCAGCAGCGCCGCGTGTCCGGCGCCCTCGCTCGCGAACGTGCTGTCGCCGCGCGCCCCGAGCCAGATCAGGAAGCCCAGCGCGGGCAGGAACTGTACGGCGGTCTCGGCGGCCAGCGATTCCAGCCCGTCCAGCCCTACCCGCTTCTTGGCCAGGCTGTATGTCGCGAAGCTGAAGGCGAGCGTGAGCGCGATCCACGGCAGCTTGCCGTAGCCCACCGCCAGTACGGCCACGGCCACCGCCCCGACGCCGACCGCCGCCCACTGCGCGGGCCGCAGCCGCTCACGCAGCAGCAGCACCCCGAAGGCGATGCTGACCAGCGGGTTGATGAAGTATCCGAGCGCGGCCTCCACCACGTGGCCGCTGTTGACGCCCCAGATGTACAGGCCCCAGTTGATCGAGATCACGGTCGCGGCGAGCGCGATCATGCCCAGCCGTCGGGGCTCCCGCAGCAGCGGCCGTATCCAGCTCCAGCGGCGCAGCGCCAGCAGCAGCAGACCGACGGCCGCCAGCGACCACACCATCCGGTGGGCGAGGATCTCCACCGCGCCGGCGGGCTCCAGCAGCGGCCAGAAGAGCGGCACCAGCCCCCAGAAGCCGTATGCCGCGAAGCCGTAGAGGAGACCGGAGCGATCGGCGCGGTCCTGCTGGTCCTGCGGCGTCACGGCACCCTCCCCGATGGCATGGCGAGCCCAGGGCGGGCCCGTTCCGAGGGTCCGAAGGTAGCGCCGGTGGGGCCCGCCTGTCATTTCCGTATCGGGATACGGTCATGACAGGCGGGCCGTGGTGCGCACGGGGCCGGTCAGCCCTTCAGGGCGGCCGCGACCGAGTCCGCGATGGGCGTGGTCGGGCGGCCGATGAGCCGGGACAGATCGCCCGGGGTGGCGGCCAGCCGGCCGCGCTCGATGGCCGCCTCGACATCGGAGAGGATCACGGCGAGCGGCTCGGGGACGCCCGCGCTGGTGAGGATGGTCTGGTACTCCGCCGGGGAGACGGCGCCGTAGACGATCTCCTTGCCGGTCTGCCCCGCGATCACGTCGGCGTACTCGGCGAAGCTCCAGGCGGTGTCGCCGGACAGCTCGTACGCCTTGCCCTCGTGGCCCTCGCCGGTCAGGACGGCGACGGCGGCCGCGGCGTAGTCGGCGCGCGAGGCGGAGGCGACCCGGCCCTCGCCCGCGGCGCCCACGACGGCGCCGTGCTCCAGGACCGGGGCGAGGTTCTCGGTGTAGTTCTCGTTGTACCAGCCGTTGCGCAGCAGGGCGTACGGCAGACCGGAGTCGGTGATCGCCTTCTCGGTGACTTGGTGCTCGTCGGCCAGGGTGAAGTCGGCGGCCGGGCCGCCCAGAACGCTGGTGTAGGCGAGCAGCGCGACACCGGCCTCCTTGGCGGCGTCTACGACCGCCTGGTGCTGCGGACCGCGCTGCCCGACCTCGCTGCCGGAGATCAGCAGCACCTTGTCGCCCGCGGCGAAGGCACCGGCGAGGGTCTCGGGCCGGTTGTAGTCGGCCTCATGCAGCCGTACACCCCGGTCGGCGAGGCCGGCGGCCTTCGCGGTGTCGCGCACGACCGCGGTGATCTGGTCGGCGGGAACCTTCTCCAGCAGCCCCTCGACGACGAGTCGGCCGAGGTGGCCGGTGGCTCCGGTGACGACAATGCTCATAGGTGTGACTCTCCTGTTCGGTATCGGCACACCCACCTTAAGGGAAGCGCTAACCAGTAGAAAGGTACTTCCCGGTTAAGTACGTGTGTTCATCCGGGTCCGGGGCCAAGTCGGGGTCCGGGGCCGGATCCGGGTCACTCCGGGGCCTCGCTCTCCCGTGCCGCGAGGCTGACCGCGAACGGCAGGATCGTCACCGCGACTCCCGGCAGGTGCTCCAGCGCCTTCGCCAGCGACTCCGCCGTGCCCCGGTGCAGCAGCTTGCCCAGCGGGGAGGCATAGGTGCGGCGCGGCACCAGCAGGGTCAGCGCGGTCTGCCCGTCCTCGGTGGTACGGGCCGCCAGCTCCATCACCGCATGGCGCAGCCGCCGGTCCGGGCATGCCACGACCTCCAGCGCCACCGTCACCCCCGCCGTGGCCTCCCACCGCGCCATCAGCCGGCGGGCATGGCTCTCGTCCACCATGAAGTGCACCGCGCGGACCTCGTCGGGCCGCAGCTCATGGGCGTAGCGCAGCGCCTTGACCGTCGCGAGGTCGATGCTGTCCGCCAGGACGAAGACGACATGGCGCCGCCAGCGCGGGACATCGTCCCCCGGACGCGGCACCGCCTCCAGGGCGGCCGCCTCCGCGCGGTACTCGCGGTTGATCCGGATCAGCGCCCAGACCCCCAGCGGGAAGACCACCACGACCAGCCAGGCGCCCTCGGTGAATTTGGTGATCCCGAAGATCAGCACCACGGCGGCGGAGACGGCCGCGGTGGTGAGGTTGACCGCGATCTTCCAGCCGCGGCCCGGCTCCCGCCGCCGCAGGTGATAGGCGGTCAGCCCGGCCCCGGCCATGGTGAAGGCGGTGAACACCCCGATCGCGTACAGCGCCACCAGTCGGTCCACATTGGCCTCGGTGACCACCAGCAGCGCCAGCGCCACCACGGCCAGTGCGACGATCCCGTTGGAGAAGGCCAGCCGGTGGCCGCGCCGGGTCAGCTGCCGGGGCAGAAAGCGGTCCTCGGCCACGAAGCTGGCCAGGAAGGGGAAGCCGGTGAACGGTGTGTTGGCGCCCGTGTAGAGGATGAGCGCGGTCGCCAGTTGGACGAACGCCAGCCCCAGGGCGCCCACCACCCCGCCGCCGAAGACCAGATGGGCCTCCTGCGCGAGGACGGTCGGGGTGCCGTCCCGGTACGGGATGGCGTGGGTGAAGTGGGCGAGGGCGGAGACCCCGAGGACCAGTGTGCCCAGGATGCAGCTCATGGTGATCAGCGTGCGGCGGGCGTTGCGGCCCTTGGGATCGCGGAAGACCGAGACGCTGTTGGAGATCGCCTCCAGCCCGGTCAGCGAGGAACCGCCGTTGGCGAACGAGCGCAGCACGATGAAGAGCGAGGCGCCGTAGAGCCAGCCGCTGCCCGAGGTGCCGAGGGGCACGGCGCCCGCGGCGTGCACATCGGCGTGCGGAAGCCGCCCGGTGAGCCCGCGGACCACGCCGACGACCAGCATCAGGCCGACGGCGACGATGAACAGATAGGCGGGCACCATGAACACCCGTCCGGCCTCGCGCAGTCCCCGCAGATTGCCGTAGGCGAGGATCAGGATCACCAGGGCGCTGAGGGGCAGTTGGAGATGGTCGATGCCGGTCCAGGTGCCGCCGACGAGATGGGCGAACGAGATGATGGCGTTGGTGCCCGCCGAGACCTGGACCGCGACGGTGACGATGTAGTCCACCAGCAGCGCCACGGAGGCGATCTGGGCGATGTCCGGGCCGAAGTTCTCCCGTGCCACCACATACGAGCCGCCCGCCCGGGTGTAGATCATCACCACATCGCTGTAGCAGAGCGTGACCAGCAGCAGCACCAGCAGAATCGCCCCGGTCACCGGGAGGATCAGGGAGAACGCCGCGACCCCGATGACCGGCACCAGCACCCGCAGCATCTCCTCGCTGCCGTACGCCGTCGACGAGATGCAGTCGGAGGCCAGCACGCCCAGCGCGGCCGGGTTGCCCAGCTTCTCGCGCCGGATCCGCTCGGTGACCAGGGGCGGGCCGAGCAGCAGCCGCTTGAGTCGGTAGGCGGGGCGGTCGGGCGGCTGGATCGGGGCGGCGGGGTCGGCCATGCGGATAGCAGAGCGGGTGCCCGGCCGGGGCGTGGTCAGACGCTCCGGCCGGGCACCCGCCTGTGCCCGTATGTACGAATGTGCCCGCCGGCTGTACGAAGGTGCCCGTCGGCGGGGCGGGACCCGTGGGGGTCAGCCCACGACGGTCCAGGTGTCGCCGCCCGCGAGCAGCGCGCCGAGGTCGCCCTTGCCCTTCAGCTCCACGGCGTTGTCGAGCTGGTGGGACATCTGGGTGTCGTAGACCGGGCGGTCCACATCGCGCAGCACCCCGATGGGGGTGTGGTGGAGCGTGTCGGCGTCGGCGAGCCGGGTCAGTGCGAACGCCGTGGTGGGCGAGGCGGCGTGGGCGTCGTGCACCAGCACCTGGTGCTCGTTCCCGGCGGTGACGGTGACCACTTCGAGGTCGCCGGTGCTCTGGTTGCGGATGACGCCCTTGGCCTGGTCGGCGCCGAAGCGGATCGGCTGCCCGTGCTCCAGCCGGATCACGGCCTCCTGGGCCTGGTCCTTGTCCTTGAGGGCCTCGAAGGCGCCGTCGTTGAAGATGTTGCAGTTCTGGTAGATCTCCACCAGCGCGGTACCCGGATGGGCCGCCGCCTGCCGCAGCACCTCGGTCAGGTGCTTGCGGTCGGAGTCGACCGTGCGGGCCACGAAGCCCGCCTCGGCGCCGAGCGCGAGCGACAGCGGGTTGAACGGCGCGTCCAGGGAGCCCATCGGGGTCGACTTGGTGATCTTGCCGACCTCGGAGGTGGGGCTGTACTGACCCTTGGTCAGGCCGTAGATGCGGTTGTTGAAGAGCAGGATCTTCAGATTCACATTGCGGCGCAGCGCGTGGATCAGGTGGTTGCCGCCGATCGACAGCGCGTCGCCGTCACCGGTGACCACCCACACCGACAGATCCTGCCGCGAGGCGGCCAGACCGGTGGCGATGGCCGGGGCGCGGCCGTGGATGGAGTGCATCCCGTAGGTGTTCATGTAGTACGGGAAGCGGGAGGAGCAGCCGATGCCGGAGACGAAGACGATGTTCTCCTTCGCCAGGCCCAGTTCGGGCATGAAGCCCTGGACGGCGGCGAGGATCGCGTAGTCACCGCAGCCGGGGCACCAGCGGACCTCCTGGTCGGACTTGAAGTCCTTCATCGTCTGCTTGGTGTCGCTCTTGGGCACCAGGGAGAGCGCGCTTCGAGCCGATGCCGCGCCCTCGGCGAGGGTGTCAGTCATCGATGGCCTCCTTGAGGGCGGTGGCGAGCTGTTCGGCCTTGAAGGGCAGCCCGCGGACCTGGGTGAAGGAGCGGGTGTCGACCAGATAGCGGGCGCGCAGCAGCGTCGCCAGCTGACCCAGGTTCATCTCCGGCACCACGACCTTCTCGTAACCCGCCAGCACCTTGCCGAGGTTGGCGGGGAAGGGGTTGAGATGGCGCAGATGGGCCTGGGCGATGCGGTCGCCCGCGGTGCGGACGCGGCGCACCGCGGCGGTGATCGGGCCGTACGTCGACCCCCACCCCAGGACCAGGGTGCGGGCGTCGCCGGTCGGGTCGTCCACCTCGATGTCCGGCACGGTGATGCCGTCCACCTTGGCCTGGCGGATGCGGACCATGTGCTCATGGTTGGCCGGGTCGTAGGAGATGTTCCCCGAGCCGTCCTGCTTCTCGATGCCGCCGATCCGGTGCTCCAGACCGGGCGTTCCCGGCACGGCCCAGGGGCGGGCCAGGGTCTTGGGGTCGCGCTTGTACGGCCAGAAGACCTCGGTGCCGTCGGCCAGCACATGGTTGGTCCCGGTCGCGAACTGGACGCGGAGGTCGGGCAGCTCGTCGACGTCCGGCACCCGCCAGGGCTCCGAGCCGTTGGCCAGATAGCCGTCCGACAGCAGGAAGACCGGGGTGCGGTAGGTCAGGGCGATCCGGGCGGCGTCGAGCGCGGCGTCGAAGCAGTCGGCCGGGGTCTTCGGGGCCACGATCGGCACCGGGGCCTCGCCGTTGCGCCCGTACATGGCCTGCAGCAGATCGGCCTGCTCGGTCTTGGTGGGCAGCCCGGTGGAGGGGCCGCCGCGCTGGATGTCGATGACCAGCAGCGGCAGCTCCAGCGACACCGCGAGCCCGATGGTCTCCGACTTCAGCGCCACGCCCGGGCCGGAGGTGGTGGTCACGGCGAGGGAGCCGCCGAAGGCCGCGCCCAGCGCGGCGCCGATCCCGGCGATCTCGTCCTCGGCCTGGAAGCTGCGCACACCGAAGTTCTTGTGCTTGGACAGCTCATGCAGGATGTCCGAGGCCGGGGTGATCGGATACGACCCGAGGAACAGCGGCAGATCCGCCTGGCGGGAGGCCGCGATCAGCCCGTACGACAGGGCCAGGTTTCCGGAGATGTTCCGGTAGGTGCCGGTGGGGAAGGCCCTGGTGGCCGGGGCGACCTCGTAGGAGACGGCGAAGTCCTCGGTGGTCTCGCCGAAGTTCCAGCCCGCCCGGAAGGCCGCCACGTTCGCCTCGGCGATCTGCGGCTTCTTCGCGAACTTCTGCCGCAGGAACTTCTCGGTGCCCTCGGTCGGCCGGTGGTACATCCACGACAGCAGCCCGAGCGCGAACATGTTCTTGCTGCGCTCGGCCTCCTTGCGGGACAGGCCGAATTCCTTCAGCGCCTCGATGGTCAGCGTGGTGAGCGGCACCGGGTGGACGTGATAGCCGTCCAGCGAGCCGTCCTCGAGGGGGCTTTGGTCATAGCCGACCTTGGCCATGGGGCGCTTGGTGAACTCGTCGGTGTTGACGATGATTTCCGCCCCGCGCGGCACATCGGGGAGGTTGGCCTTCAGCGCGGCCGGGTTCATCGCCACCAGCACGTTCGGCGCGTCACCTGGTGTGAGGATGTCGTGATCGGCGAAGTGGAGCTGGAAGCTCGACACTCCGGGCAGGGTACCGGCGGGGGCGCGGATCTCCGCCGGGAAGTTCGGCAGGGTCGACAGGTCGTTTCCGAACGACGCCGTCTCCGAGGTGAACCGGTCACCCGTGAGCTGCATACCGTCACCCGAGTCGCCCGCGAACCGGATGATCACCCGGTCCAGGCGGCGGACCTCTTTGCCGCCCTCTGCTGTTGGCTGCCCCCCGGCGGGCGTCTGCCCGCCCTGCTGATCGGCTGGTTCGGCCTGCTCGGCCGGGCTGCTGACCTGGCTGGTCACTGCTTCGGACCTCCCTTGAGGCGGCGCTCCTGGACAGTCGGTGCCGACCGGTTGTTGTCCCATGACCATCGTACGTCGGTAAGGGTGGCCTTCCTTGGCCGGATCACATGCTGGACGCCCAAAGAAGAACCATATATGTCATGGTTTGGCATGCCGTGTCCCATCCCCCCGTGCTGTCATTTCCGCTGATCCCCCGTTCAGCCTTTGGCCCCGCTTTGGCCCGCGGAAGTCTGCTTTCAGGAATTGAGATACGTGAGGACGGCGAGCACCCGACGGTGATCCCCGTCACTCGGCGACAGGCCCAGCTTCAAGAAGATGTTGCTCACATGCTTCTCGACCGCGCCATCGCTCACCACGAGCTGCCGGGCGATGGCCGAATTGGTCCGCCCCTCGGCCATCAGCCCCAGGACCTCCCGCTCCCTCGGGGTGAGCCCGGCCAGCACATCCTGCTTGCGGCTGCGGCCCAGCAGCTGGGCGACCACCTCGGGGTCGAGCGCCGTACCGCCCTCGGCGACCCGCACCACCGCGTCCACGAACTCGCGCACCTCGGCCACCCGGTCCTTGAGCAGATAGCCGATGCCCCGGCTGTTCCCGGCCAGCAGCTCCGTGGCGTACTGCTCCTCCACGTACTGCGACAGGACCAGCACCCCCAGGCCCGGATGGTCACGGCGGAGCCGGATGGCCGCCCGCACCCCCTCGTCGGTGTGCGTGGGCGGCATCCGCACGTCGGCCACCACCACATCCGGCGGCACGCCCTCGTCGGCCAGCTCCCGCACCGACTTGATCAGCGCTTCCGCGTCCCCGACGCCCGCGACCACCTCATGGCCCCGGTCGGTCAGCAGCCGGGTCAGCCCCTCCCGGAGCAGCACCGAATCCTCGGCGATGACCACCCGTACTCTGTCCGGCACGATGCTCGGCCCCCGTTTCACTCGGCCCCCGTTTCGCTTGTTCCGTGGGGACCAGCATCCCAGGGTTGGGCCGCCCGCGTCGCGCAGAACCGGCCGACCCCGAGGGCGTACGGCCGGTGCGGTCGTGCGCCTTCAGCATCGGCCGTTCGGGCCGTGCGCCCTCAGCGCCAGGGGAGCTCGGCGGTCACGGTGGTCGGGCCGCCCGGCGGGGAGGCGACGACGAGGATCCCGTCCACCGCGTCGATCCGCTCGGCCAGCCCGGCCAGACCCGAACCGGCGGAGGTGCCGGCCCCGCCCCGCCCGTCATCCGTGATCTGCAGCATCACCCGGTCCTCGGTGCGCCAGACATCGACCTCGGCGGTGCGGGCGCCGCTGTGCTTGCTGATGTTCTGGAGCAGTTCGGAGACGGTGAAGTAGGCGATTCCCTCGATCGCGGGCGCCGGGCGTTCGGGCAGCTCGACGGTGACCGTGACGGGGACGGTGCAGCGGGCCGAGAGGGCGGAGAGGGCGGGGCCGAGGCCGCGGTCGGTGAGGATGGCGGGGTGGATGCCGCGGGCGAGGTCGCGCAGCTCCTGGAGGGCGAGCTTCACCTCGCCGTGGGCCTCGTCGACCATCTTGGCGGCGGCTTCCGGGTCCTCGTCCAGCTTCTCCTTCGCCAGGCCCAGATCCATGGCGAGGGCGACCAGGCGGGCCTGGGCGCCGTCGTGGAGGTCGCGCTCGATCCGGCGCAGATCCGCGGCGGCGGTGTCGACCACCGTGCCCCGGTCCGACTCCAGCTCCCAGACCCGGCTCGCCAGCCGGGACGGACCGAGCAGCCCGGCCACCATGATCCGGTCGACCGAGGTCAGCGCCCGCATCACCCACGGGGTCAGCAGCAGGACCAGCACACCCAGGACACAGGTCGCGGCGATCTCGAACGGGGTGTCCAGATAGAACGCGCGCCCGTGGTCGTCCCCGAAGATCTGCAGGCCCGGCTCGTCCATGTACCGGGGGAAGACCCAGCGCCACAGCGGATAGGTCGCGAAGCCCCAGCCGTAGCTGGTGAAGGCGATGGCGAACGTGAAGGAGAAGACCGCCCACGGCAGATGGATCAGCGCGTAGATCACATGACGCCAGGAGGTGCCGCTCCTGAGCAGCGCGCCCACCCAGGCGACCGGCCCGCGCTTGCCCCCGCGGCCGCCCCTGCGGCCGAGGACGGGCTCGGGCTCGGCCACCTCCAGCCGCAGCAGCGCACGGGCGCGGGCCCGCTCGACGACGCCGAGCGCCCGGCAGCCCGCGAGGGCGGCGCCGAGCACCGGGACACCGAGGAAGGTGATCAGCAGCCCGGCGCCGAGCGCGATCATCGTGATCGTGTAGACGAAGGTGAGGATGGCCATAGGCAGGCTGATCACGAGATAGAGGAACTCACGCCAGACCCGGGCCTGGAACGGCGCCTTCAGCGCCGCGGGCACCAGATGGCCACGGGGCTCAGTCCCCGGCTCGTAGGGTCGATATGCGGTGGCCATCGTCTCGTCCGTCCTCCGGGAGCCTGGTGGGTCACGCGATCCGGGTCAGCGGGGTGGGCCGCGTGCTCTGCGTACACCCAGAGTCCCGGAGCGCGGCCGGCCCGACCATCGGGCGGATCGGCCTCTTCACCGGGGGGTTAGCCCTACCTTCCGGGGGCGCGCAGGCGCCTTGCCGGGAGGCTGGCTCTGCCCTCCCATCAGGCGCCTTGCCGGGAATGCCGCACCGCCGTGCCCGCCGCCGACCCGGTCCGGTGGCGCCAGGGCAGCTCGGCGGTCACGGAGGTCGGCCCACCGGGCGGCGAATCCACCGCGAACAGTCCGTCGACCGAGCCCAGCCGCTCCGTCAGGCCTGCGAGCCCCGTACCCCCGTCGGTGGTCGCCCCGCCGTGTCCGTCGTCCCGTACCTGGATCAGCAGCCGGTCCTCGGTGCGCCACAGATCGACCTCGGCGGTGCGGGCGCCGCTGTGCTTGCTGATGTTCTGGAGCAGTTCGGAGACGGTGAAGTAGGCGATTCCCTCGATCGCGGGCGCCGGGCGTTCGGGCAGCTCGACGGTGACCGTGACGGGGACGGTGCAGCGGGCCGAGAGGGCGGAGAGGGCGGGGCCGAGGCCGCGGTCGGTGAGGATGGCGGGGTGGATGCCGCGGGCGAGGTCGCGCAGCTCCTGGAGGGCGAGCTTCACCTCGCCGTGGGCCTCGTCGACCATCTTGGCGGCGGCTTCCGGGTCCTCGTCCAGCTTCTCCTTCGCCAGACCGAGCCCCATGGCGAGGGCGACCAGGCGGGCCTGGGCGCCGTCGTGGAGGTCGCGCTCGATCCGGCGCAGATCCGCGGCGGCGGTGTCGACCACCGTGCCCCGGTCCGACTCCAGCTCGGCGATCCGCCGCTCCAGCTCATCGGAGGGGAACAGCAGCCCGCGCACCATCGCCCGATCCGCATGCGTCAGCCCCCGGGCGATCCACGGCAGCACCGGCCAGGCGACGAACAGCGAGGTCAGGGTGAGAGCGAAGGTGATCACCGACCACGGCAGCCGGATCAGGGCGTACAGCGTGGCACGCCAGCCGACCGGATCCCGCAGACTCGTCCACAGTCGGCTGAGGACGCCGCTGCCCGGCCGGTACGGCAGGGGGCTGGGCTCATCGATGCGCACCGAGAGCAGGGACCTGGCGCGGTTCCGCTCGAACCGGCCGAGGAGCCGGCTGAAGCGCAGCCCCAGGGCCAGCAGTGGCAGCCCCACCACCGTGACGGACAGCCCCAGGCCCACGGCCAGCCAGACCAGGGTGAGGATGAAGCAGACGATGCCCACCGGCAGATTTGCCAGGAGATAGGCGATCTCCTGCCAGGTCTGCGCGGGAAAGGCGAACGCGGGCGGCCGCGGCAGCCGCTCGTCGCCGCGGCCACGGCCACCGCCGTCGGGGCCGTGGACGGGGGAACTGGAGGTCATGGCAGCAAGACTGCCCGGCCCGGCGGGGGTCCGCCATGGTGCTAGCCCCACCGCATGGCGGACGGGCCGCTCGGCCGGGCGGCGGCAGGGCCTAGACTTCCCGTCCGTACGGATCGTCGAACACGCGAGGTCGACGAGGAGCAGGCAGGGACCACGAGACCAGGGAGCGAGGGGCGGACGTGCCGGAGGCGACGACCGTACACACCACGAGCGTCACCAGCGTCCAGCTCGCGGACGGCTACTTCCACGGCTATACGGTGGTCGGACTGCTGGCGGCGATCGGCGTGATCTTCGTCGCCGTGGCCTTCGGGGCCGGGCGGCTGCTGCGGCCGGTCGTGCCGACGCCCGAGAAGCTGCTGACCTACGAGTGCGGAGTGGACCCCGTGGGCGAGGGCTGGGCCCACACCCAGGTCCGTTACTACGTCTACGCTTTTCTGTATGTGATTTTCGCGGTGGACTCGATCTTCTTGTTCCCGTGGGCGACGGTCTTCGCGGCACCCGGCTTCGGGGCCGCCACGCTGGTGGAGATGTTCATCTTCCTCGGGTTCCTCGCCGTAGGTCTGCTGTACGCATGGAAGAAGGGCGTCCTGGAGTGGACGTGACACCGAACCCGACGCCGACGCCGGCCGCCGCGCCGGTCCCCGCCTCCGCTCCGGTGGACCTGCCGGAGCCGCGCCGTCTCGGCACGCTGGCCCGGCTGGCTCCCGAGCCGATGAAGGTCGTCCTGAACTGGGGCCGCCGCTACAGCCTGTGGGTCTTCAACTTCGGGCTCGCCTGCTGCGCGATCGAATTCATCGCCGCGTCGATGGCCCGCCACGACTTCATCCGGCTCGGCGTGATCCCCTTCGCGCCGGGGCCGCGCCAGGCCGACCTGATGGTCGTCTCCGGCACGGTCACGGACAAGATGGCGCCCGCGGTCAAGCGGCTGTACGAGCAGATGCCGGAGCCGAAGTACGTGATCTCCTTCGGGGCCTGCTCGAACTGCGGCGGCCCCTACTGGGACTCGTACGCCGTGACGAAGGGCGTCGACCAGATCATCCCCGTCGACGTCTACGTCCCGGGCTGCCCGCCCCGGCCCGAGGCGCTGCTGCAAGGCATCCTCAAGCTCCAGGAGAAGATCGCGCGCGAGTCGCTGAGCGAGCGCTATGCCGATGCCGGGCAGGGGCGCGGGAGCGCCACGTCCACGGCCTCGGGCCGCCCGTCCGCGGCCGCGCTGCGCAGCGGGCTGGTCACGCCTCCGGGGCGGGAAGACACGACATGACCGAGCCGAACGAGCCGAACGAGACGGCGGAGCGGACCGGGGCGACGGAGCCGAACGGGGCGACGGAGCCAGCCGGGGCGGCGGAAGCCGCGGAGGTGGAGCCCGCTGCGGTGGCCGTGCCGCCTGTGGGCTGGCTGCCGCGTTCCGCCACCGAGCTGTTTGGCGAGGGCGCCACGGCGGAGGAGGCGTACGACCTACTCACCGTCGACGTCCCCGCCGACTCCTGGATCGTGTCGCTGGAGACGGCCCGCGACACCCTCGGCTGCACCTACTTCGACTGGCTGAGCGCGGTCGACGAGCCGGGCACCGGCTTCCGGGTGGCCGCGTACGTCGTCGCTCTCGGCGGGGGCGGGGGCGGGGGCGCGGCGGTGCGCGCGGTGCGCGGTCTGCTGGTGCGCACCACCGTGCCGCACGACGCGGCCGCACTGCCGACCGCGACCGGCGTCTACGCCGGGGCGGCCTGGCATGAGCGCGAGACCCACGAGATGTTCGGCATCGGCTTCACCGGCCACCCCGGTCTCGCGCCGCTGCTGCTCCCCGACGGCTTCGAGGGGCATCCGCTGCGCAAGGACTTCGTGCTGGCGGCCCGGGTCGCCAAGGCGTGGCCGGGTGCGAAGGAGCCGGGGGAGTCGGGCACCGGCCATGGCCCCAAGCGTCGGCAGATGCTGCCGCCGGGCGTCCCCGACCCCAACGAGTGGGGCCCTCTCAAGGGCCAGCTGCCCGCTGCCCCGGCCCGCCCGGCCCGCGGCGGCGCCCGCGCGGCGGGCGCCGCCGCGGGCGAGCGCCCCGCCCGCCGCACCCGCACCGCAACGGCCGGCTCCGCGAGCCAGCGCCCGGCCGGTGCGGAGCCGACGGCGGACGCTCCGACTCCGGCGGCCGAACGTCCGGCGCGGCGCTCGCGCAGCGTGAGCGAGGGCTCGGCAAGCCAGCGCCCGGGCGGTGCGGAGCCGACAGCGGACGCTCAGACCCCAGCGGCCGAACGCCCCGCAGACGCCGAGGCGGCGCGGGAGACTCCCGCCCCTGCGGCCGAACGTCCGACGCGGCGCTCCCGTAGTGCTGGCGAGGGGTCCGCGAGCCAGCGTTCGGCGGGTGCGGAGCCGACGGCGGAAGCCTCGGCCCCGGCCGCGGACGCCAGTCGGCGGGCCGCAGCCGATGAGCCCTCGGCCGCCGCCGAGCCACCGACGCCCGAAGCCCCCGCGGCCGATGACGCCGCCGGGGCCGAGTCGCCCGCAGCCGCGTCCCCGGCGCACCCGCGTCGCCCGGCGCCGCGGACCCGCTCGTCCGACGCCCCCTGGCATCATGCGCGCCCCGCGCGGGACGAGGACGCCGAGTCCGCGCGCGAGCCGGAGGCATCGAAAGCACCGGAGGCCGAGGCGGACGGAGACGGACGCGGCGGTGAGAAACCCGACCCCGCCTCCGACACGCCCGACACCCCCGACACCAACTCCGACGACCAGCCAGGAGGCACCGCGTGAACGACGTCCTCGACGTCGCGCTGCGACTGCTCGCCCTCCTGCTCGCCTTTCTCGTACTGCCCCTGCTCGTGGGGCAGACGGAGCACAAGGTCATGGCCCATATGCAGGGTCGCCTCGGGCCGATGTACGCGGGCGGGTTCCACGGGTGGGCCCAGCTGGTCGCGGACGGGGTGAAGTTCGCGCAGAAGGAAGACGTCATACCCACCGGCGCCGACCGGCGGATCTTCCAGCTCGCACCCGCCGTCGCCCTGCTGCCGTACCTCCTCGTCCTCGTCGCGATCCCGGTCGGCCCCGCCGAGGGCGCTGTCGGCCAGGTCCTGGACGCGGGCATCTTCTTCGTGCTCGCCGTGATGGGCGTCGGGGTGCTGGGTTCGCTGATGGCGGGCTGGGCCTCGGCGAACAAGTTCTCCCTTCTCGGGGGCCTGCGCACGGCCGCCCAGCTCATGGCGTACGAGCTGCCGATGCTGCTCACCGCCGCCTCCGTGGCGATGGCGGCGGGCACGGTCTCGCTGCCCGGCATCCTCGAGGCGTTCGAGTGGTGGTGGGTGCCGTGGCAGATCGTCGGCGGGGTGGTGTTCTTCACCGCCGGTCTCGCCGAGCTGCAGCGCCCGCCGTTCGACGCGCCGATCGCCGACTCCGAGATCATCTTCGGTGCGTACACCGAGTACACCGGGCTGCGGTTCGCGCTCTTCCTGCTCGCCGAGTACGCGGGCATCGTCATCCTGTGCGGGCTGACCACCGTCCTCTTCCTCGGTGGCTGGCACGGTCCGTTCTCCGACGGCCTCGGCTGGCTGTGGACGCTGGTGAAGACGGCCGTCCTCGCCTTCGTCGTGATCTGGCTGCGGGTCAGCTATCCGCGGCTGCGCGAGGACCAGCTGCAGCGGTTCGCCTGGACCTGCCTCATTCCGCTCTCCCTGGCCCAGATCGCCCTCACCGGCGTCGTCAAGGTGGTGATCTCCTGATGGGCATCCCCGGATCCGGCCTGGCCAAGGGCCTGGCCGTCACCCTCCGCACGATGACCCGGAAGTCGCACACCGCGCAGTATCCGGACGCGCAGCCCGAGCTGCCGCCCCGCACCCGCGGCGTGATCGGGCTGTTCGAGGAGAACTGCACGGTCTGCATGCTGTGCGCCCGCGAATGCCCGGACTGGTGCATCTATATCGACTCGCACAAGGAGACCGTCCCCCCGGCCGCCCCGGGCGGGCGCGAGCGAAGCCGCAATGTGCTGGACCGGTTCGCGATCGACTTCGCCCTGTGCATGTACTGCGGTATCTGCATCGAGGTGTGTCCTTTCGACGCGCTCTTCTGGTCGCCGGAGTTCGAGTACGCGGAGGAGGACATCCGCGATCTCACCCATGAGCGGGACAAGCTCCGCGAGTGGATGTGGACGGTGCCCGCGCCGCCCGCGCTCGACCCGCGCGCGGAGGAGCCCAAGGAGATCGGCGCCGCCCGTAAGGCCGCTGACAAGCTCGCCGCCGCGGAGGCCGCGGCCGCCGCCGAGGCCGCGCAGGCCGAGGCGGAGCGCGCCTCCGACGCGAGCGACGGGCCCGACGCGAGCGGCGGCGCCAAGGGCACCGGCGGCGCCAAGGGCACCGACGGAAACGGAGCCGCCACGTGAGTCCCGCGGTCCACCTGGCCGCCACCGGCCACGGGTTCCTGTCGCCGACCGGTGTCGAGATCGCCTTCCTGCTGGTGGGCATCGCGACCCTCGGCGCGGCCGTCCTCACCGTCACCACCAAGCAACTGGTGCACGCCGCCCTCTGGCTGGTGGTGGCGCTCGGCGGCATCGCCGTGGAGTACCTCCTGCTCACGGCGGAGTTCATCGCCTGGGTGCAGGTGCTGATCTACGTCGGCTCCGTCGTCGTCCTCCTCCTCTTCGGGCTGATGCTCACCAAGGCGCCCATCGGCCCCTCCCCGGACGCCGATTCGGGCAACCGCCCGGCCGCGCTCGCGGTGGCCGTGGCCGCCGCGGGCGTCCTGGTGTGGGTGGTCGTGGACGCCTTCCGGACCACCTGGATCGAGCTCGACAAGGGCGTCCAGGGCTCCACCGCCGTCTCCGGTGAGAGCCTCTTCCGCCACTGGGTGCTGCCGTTCGAGGCGCTGTCCGTGCTCCTCCTCGCCGCGCTCGTCGGCGCGATCGTCCTGTCCCGCAAGAGCGGCCACGACAGCGGCCCAGGCGCCGACCACCGCAGCGGCCCAGGCACCGGCCACGACAGTGGCCCACGCGTCGGCCACGGCAAGGAGAAGCGCTGATGCACCTCGCCTACCCCGCCGTGCTCGCCGTCCTCCTCTTCTGCACCGGCCTGTACGGCGTCCTCGCCCGCCGCAACGCGATCCTGGTGCTGATGTCGGTCGAGCTGATGCTCAACGCCGTCAACCTCAACCTCGTCGCCTTCGACGTCTGGCTCCGCGACACCCTGCACGCGGGCCAGGCCCTGACCCTCTTCACCATCGCCATCGCCGCCGCCGAGATCGGCATCGGCCTCGCCATCGTCCTCCTCGTCCACCGCAACCGCGGCACCGCCGACGTCGACAAGCTCCGGGACCTGGCCGACCCCCCGTCGGACGGCCAGGACCCGATGGACGACAGCATGGCAGCCCCCCCTGACAACGACGCCGACCAGGCACGACGCGCCCGGAGGCAGACCGCGTGACGACCACGACCGCCGCCGTTCTCGTCCCCCTCCTGCCCTTCCTCGGCGCCGCCGCCGGGCTCCTGCTGGGCCGCCGCGCCCCCGGTTTCGTCCGCCCCCTCGCGGTGCTGCCGACCCTCGCCGCGGCCGGGCTCGCCGTGCTCGTCGCCGTACGGCAGGGCGGGGGAGCGGGCGGCGGCACGGCCCCGCTCACCGCCGCGACCCGGCTCGCCGACACCGGCTCGGTCCCCATCGACCTCGCCCTGCAGGTCGACGGCTTCGCCGCCCTGGTCGCGGTCCTCGTCGCCGTTGTCGCCTGCTGCGTGCAGATCTACTCGACCGGCTATCTGCGGGACGACCCCCGCTACCCCTCCTACGCCGCGCTCGTCTCCCTCTTCACCGCCGCGATGCTCCTGGTCGTCTACTCCGACGACCTGATCGTGCTGCTCGTCGGCTGGGAGATCATGGGCATCTGCTCGTACTTCCTGGTGGGCCACTACTGGGAAACTGCGGCCGCGCGCTCGGCGTCCCTGAAGGCGTTCCTGGTCACCAAGCTCGGCGACGTCCCGTTCCTGATCGGCATCTTCGCGCTCGCGGGCGACACCGGCACGTTCCGCATCAGCGAGATCCACACCCGGCTGACCTCCGAGACCGCCGGGGTGCCGCTGGACCACCCCACCCTGATCGCGCTGCTGCTGCTGGCCGGGGTCGCGGGCAAGTCCGCGCAGTTCCCGCTGCACACCTGGCTACCGGACGCGATGGCCGGCCCCACCCCGGTCTCCGCGCTGATCCACGCGGCAACCATGGTCGCCGCCGGTGTCTTTGTCGTCGCCCGGCTGCTGCCCGTCTTCGCCTCCTCCGCCGCCGCGCTCGCCGTACTGGCCGCCATGGCGGCCGTGACGATGGTCGGCTCGGCGCTGGCCGCGCTCGCCCAGGACGACATCAAACGGGTCCTCGCCTACTCGACCGTCGGCCAACTCGGCTATATGACGGGCGCCCTGGCCGTCGACGACCGCGGCGCCGCCGTCTTCCACCTCATCACCCACGGCGCGTTCAAGGCGCTGCTCTTCCTCGGCGCGGGTGTGGTGATCCACGCCGCCGGCAGCAACTCCCTCGCCGCCATGTCCCGGATGAGCGGCCTCGCCCAGCGCATTCCCGACGCCTTCTGGACGATGACGGTCGCGCTGCTCGCGCTCGCCGCCATCCCGCCCTTCGCGGGCTTCTTCTCCAAGGAGGCCGTCCTCGGCTCTGCCGAGCACGCCGCGACCGGCCACACCTCCGGTGTCCCGGCGGGCGTCGGCTGGACCGTCCTCCTCGCCGGCCTCCTTACCGCGCTCCTCACCGCCGGATACGCGGCCCGGCTGTGGCTGCTCGCCTTCCGCGGCCGGGGCGAGCCCGTCCCCGACCACGGCAAGCAGCCGGTGGCCATGAACGCCGTCCTGTGGGTGCTGTTCGTCCCCACGGCCGCCCTCGGCCTCGCCTACGGCACGCTGCCCGACTGGTTCGACGGCGAGACGCTCACCCCGACCCTCACCACCTCCGTCCTCGGCACCGGGCTGGCCCTGGTCGGCGCCCTCGTCATGTACGGCGCCTGGCGGCACAGCTCGGCCCGGGCCGCCCGCGTCCCGCTCGGCGCGGTGGCCGCCCACCCCGAAGCCGCCGACGCCGTCTCCGAGGCCGAGGCCATCGCCACCCATGAGGCGGCCTACGGCTCCATCGCGGGCGCCAGCGACCCCGCCGACCCCGGGCGGCTGCTCCTGGGCCCGCTGCACCGCCACGCGGCCGTCGGCTTCCACCTCGACGCCGTCTACAGCGCCCTGTTCGTCCGGCCCGTGGCCGCCGCCGCCCGGCTCGTCCGCTTCCTCGACCGCGAGGTCGTCGAGACGTACGTACGCGGCGCGGGCGGCGCCCCCCGCCTGCTCGGCGCGGCCGTCCGCCGCGCCCAGACCGGCAATGTGCAGACCTACCTCGGCGCGCTGCTCGCGGGCTCCCTCGTCCTGGCCGTGGCCGCCGTCCTCGTCGCAGCGGGAGCCTGACCCGTGAACCACACCGTCCAGCAACTCCTCCTCGCCGCCCTGGTCGTGCTCCCCCTGCTCGGCAGCGCCGCCGCCCTGCTCCCGGCCCCGCCCGGGCTGCGCGGCCGCGGACCCGACCAGGCCGTACTGCGCCACGGCGTGACCGTCACCGGAGTGGTGCTCGCCGCCGCCATCGCCCTGGCCGCCGGTTTCGACCACGACCACCCGGCCAGGATGCAGGCCCAGACGGACATCGGCTGGATCCCGGCGCTGGACATCCGCATCCACCTCGGCGTCGACGGCGTCTCGCTGCCGCTGCTCGTGCTGACCGCGCTGCTGACCTTCCTCAGCGCGCTCTACGCCTACTTCAACCGGCCCTCCGGGCCGTCCCCCAGGGCCTTCGTCGCGCTGCTGCTGCTCCTGGAGTCCGGCACCCTGGCCAGCTTCGCGGTGCTGGACCTGATGCTGTTCTTCCTGGCGTTCGAGATGGTCCTCATCCCGATGTACTTCCTCATCAACCGGTGGGGCAGCGGCGAACGGGAGCGTGCCGCCTGGCGGTTCATCCTCTACACCCTGCTCGGCTCCGTCGTCATGCTGCTCGGCCTCCTCCTCGTCGGGCTGGGGGGCGGCACCTTCGACATGGTGGCACTCGCCACCGACAAAGGCTCCGAGCTCAGCCACACCACCCAGCTGATCGCGGCCCTCGCCATCATCGTCGGACTCGCCGTCAAGGCCCCCATGTGGCCGCTGCACAGCTGGCTGCCCGACGCCCACACCGCCGCCCCCACCGTGGGCTCGGTGCTGCTGGCGGGCGTGCTGCTCAAGATGGGCACGTACGGGCTGGTCCGCATCGTGCTGCCGATGACCCCCGGGGCGGCCCACACCTACGCGCCCTACCTCGCCGCGTTCGCCGTGGTCGGCATCATCTACGGATCCCTCGCCTGCCTCGCCCTGGCCCGCACCGGCGCCAAGGGCGACCTCAAGCGCCTCATCGCCTACTCCTCCGTCGGCCATATGGGCTTCGTCCTGCTGGGCATCGCGACCCTCACCCCCACCGGCGTGAACGGCGCGCTCTTCGCCAACATCGCCCACGGCCTGATCACCGGGCTGCTCTTCTTCCTCGTCGGCGCCCTCAAGGACCGCTCCGGCACCACCGACCTCGACCAGCTCGCGGGCACCAGCGGCGCCGCCCTGTACGGCAGGGCGCCGCGCCTGGGCGGACTGCTCGCCTTCGGCGCCGTGGCCTCCCTGGGGCTGCCCGGACTCGCCGGGTTCTGGGGCGAGATGCTCGCCATGTTCGGCGCCTTCGACCCCGCCGACGGGCTCAGCCGCTCGGCGTATCTCACCTATATGGCGCTCGCCGGCCTCGGCACCCTGCTCACCGCCGCCTACATGCTCATCGTCGTACGGCGCGTCTGCATGGGCGACCATCCGATCGAGCCCCGCATCGGGACCGAGCCCGAGCGGCCCGCCCTCGCCGACGTCCACGGTCATGAATTCGCCGCCTGGAGCCCCCTGGTGGCCCTCACCGTCCTCGCCGGACTGTGGCCCGCGGCCCTCCTCGGCCTCACCGACCCGGCCGTGCAGCAGCTCCTCGCGGGAGGCAACCGATGACTGCGAACGCCACGAGCCTGGCCACCAGCCTCGTCCAGTCCGTCGACTGGCTCGCCGTCGCACCGCCCACCATCGCGGCCCTGGCGGGCCTCGCCGTCCTCGTCGCGGACCTCTTCCTGCCCGAGCGCAGGAAGCATCTGCTGGGCTGGGGAGCGATAGCGGGACTGGCCCTGGCCGCGCTCGCCCTGCTGCCGCTGCTGGACGGCGACCGCTCCACCTTCTGCCTGACCACCGGCGCCCACGCCTGCAGCTACACGGCCGACACCTTCGCCCTCGTCATCCAGTTCCTCGTGCTCGGCGGGGCGCTGCTCACCGGGCTGCTGTCCTTCAGCGCCCTCGACGACCTCAAACTTCCCGCGGGCGAATTCTGGTTCCTGCTGCTGTCCTCGGCCGCCGGGGCCGCCCTGCTGCCCGCCTCCCGCGATCTGGCGACCCTGGTCATCGCCCTCGAAGTGGCCTCGCTCCCGGCCTTCGCCCTGGTGGGCCTGCGCCGCGGCGACCGCCTGTCCTCCGAGGCCGCGCTGAAGTTCTTCCTCTCCTCGGTCACCGCGACCGCCGTGATGCTGCTCGGCGTCAGCTTCGTCTACGCCGCCACCGGCAGCCTCCATCTGTCCCGGATCGCGGCTGCCCTCACCCATGTCGACCCGCGGCTCGACACGCTCGCCCAGGCGGGGGTCGTGCTCACCTTGGTGGGCTTCGCGTTCAAGACCGCCGCCGTGCCCTTCCACTTCTGGGTGCCCGACACCTACGTCGGCGCCCCCGTGCCCGTCGCGGCGTATCTGTCCGTCGTCGGTAAGGCGGTCGGCTTCTCCGGCCTCATCCTGGTGACCGTCCTCGCCTTCCCCTCCTACGCCGATGTGTGGGGCCCGGCCGTCGCCGTCCTGGCCGCCCTCACCATGACCGCGGGGAACGCCGCGGCGCTGCGCCAGCGCCCGGAGCGCGCCTTCAGCGCCGTACGCCTGCTCGCCTGGTCCTCCGTCGCCCAGGCGGGCTATCTGCTGGTCCCGATCGCCGCGGCCGGCTACGCCGACTCCGACGAGGACGCCTCCCGCGCCATCGGCTCCACCGTCGCGTACGCCCTGATGTACGCGGCCGTGAACCTCGGCGCCTTCGCCGTGGCCGCCCTGGTGGCCCGTACGAGCCCGGCCAACCGCCTCACCGACTACCGCGGGCTGTACGCGGCCCGCCCGGGCGCCGCCCTGGCCCTGGGCTTCTTCCTGCTGTGCCTGGCCGGGCTGCCCCCGGGCGTCATCGGGCTCTTCGCCAAGGTGACCGTCTTCTCGGCGGCCGTGGACGCGGGGCTGGGCTGGCTCGCGGTGGTGATGGCGCTCAACGTGGTCGTGGCGCTCTACTACTACCTCCAGTGGACGGCGGTGCTCTTCCGCGCCCCCGAGCCCGCCGCCGGGGCGGAGCCCGCACCCGCCGCCGGGGCGGCCGTCGTCCGCCCGCGCGCCGTACCCCTTACGGCCGCCATCGGCCTCACCGCGGTCGTCGGCATCGCCCTCTCCGGCGCCCCGCAGCTCGTTCTGCGGTTCGCCTCGGAGAGCCTGCTGTAACCGCTCCCGCGACGCTGCAACCGCCGCCGCGTCCGCCGCGCGGCCGCGTTTGCCTCACGGCCGCCATCGGCCTCAACACCGGCCGCGCGCCCGCACCCGTGTGCACAAGGGAACTGGTGCCCTTCGCCTGGCGTTGACTTTTTCAGGAGGGTCCACTGGAAGGTGGAGACACCAGGCAAAGCGTTCCCCTGCGGCACAACGGGAGGGCACACAGTGCACCGCCGGCACAACGGGCTGAAGACCGCCGTACTCCTCGGCGGTCTGTCCGCGATCATCATCCTCATCGGCAGCCTCTTCGGCCGTACCGGGCTGATCATCGCGGTCGTCGTCGCACTCGGGACCAACGCGTATGCCTACTGGAACAGTGACAAGCTGGCCCTGCGCGCGATGCGCGCCCGCCCCGTCAGCGAGTTCGAGGCACCGGGGCTGTACCGGATGGTGCGCGAGCTCTCCACGGCCGCGCGCCAGCCGATGCCCCGGCTCTACCTCTCCCCGACCGAGGCCCCCAACGCCTTCGCGACCGGCCGCAACCCCCGTAACGCGGCGGTCTGCTGCACCGACGGCATTCTGCGGCTGCTGGACGAGCGCGAGCTGCGCGGGGTCCTCGGCCATGAGCTCAGCCATGTCTACAACCGCGACATCCTGATCTCCTCGATCGCGGGCGCGCTCGCCAGCGTCGTCATGTTCCTGGTGAACTTCGCCTGGCTGATCCCCATGGGCCGGTCCGACGACGACGAGGGCCCCGGCTTCGTCGGCATGCTGCTGATCATGCTTCTCGGCCCGCTCGCGGCCTCCATCATCCAGCTCGCCGTGAGCCGCTCCCGCGAATACGAGGCGGACGCCTCCGGCGCCCAGCTCACCGGCGACCCCCTGGCCCTCGCCAGCGCCCTGCGCAAGCTGGAAGCCGGCACGAAGCAGCTTCCGCTGCCGCCCGAGCCCCGCCTGGAGACCGCCAGCCACCTGATGATCGCCAACCCGTTCCGCGCCGGTGAGGGCATGGCCAAGCTCTTCTCGACCCACCCGCCCATGCGGGAGCGCATCGCCCGACTCGAGCAGATGGCAGGACACCAGCCGTGAAAACCCTCCTGAACCTCATCTGGCTGCTCTTCGCCGGCCTCTGGATGGCGATCCTCTACGTCTTCGCCGGGGTGCTCCTCTGCCTGACGATCATCGGCATCCCCCTCGCGCTCGCCTCCTGGCGCATCGCCGGCTTCGCCCTGTGGCCCTTCGGCCGCACCGCCGTCCCCCGCCCGGGCGCCGGAGCCCCCTCCTGCGTCGGCAACGTCCTGTGGCTCATCCTCGCGGGCTGGTGGCTGGCGCTCGGCCACCTCCTCACCGGCGTCGCCCTGTGCATCACGATCATCGGCATCCCCCTGGGCCTGGCCAACTTCAAGCTCATCCCGATCTCCCTGGCCCCCCTCGGCGTCGACATCGTCCCCACCGACCAGCCCTTCGGTTACCGCTGACCTGCCCGCCGACAACGCCAGGGGCGGCACGGCCGCGCCGCACCGCCCCTGCCGCACCGGTCCGAGTGCTGCCTACCGGTAGTTCACGAACTGCACCGCGAAGTCCAGGTCCTTGCCCTTGAGCAGGGCGATCACGGCCTGCAGGTCATCCCGGCTCTTGGAGGTCACCCGCAGCTCTTCGCCCTGCACCTGCGCCTTGACGCCCTTGGGCCCCTCATCGCGGATGATCTTGGCGACCTTCTTCGCGTTGTCCTGCGAGATCCCCTCCTGCAGCGAGGCGAAGATCTTGTACTCCTTGCCCGACGCCTGCGGCTCGCCCGCGTCCAGGGCCTTCAGCGAGATCCCGCGCTTGACCAGCTTGGACTGGAAGACATCGAGGATCGCCTTGACCCGCTCCTCGGAGTTGGCTCGCATCTCGATCCGCTCGCCCGACCACTCGATCGAGGCGCCGACGTTTTTGAAGTCGTAGCGCTGGGAGATCTCGCGGCTCGCCTGGTTCAGAGCGTTGTCGACCTCCTGCCGCTCGACCTTCGAGACGATGTCGAAACTGGAGTCGGCCATCTTGAGTTGGCTCCTCGTACGTAGATCCGTCAGTGGCACGGCCCAGCGGACCGCTCCAGCCAGCCTAGCGATCTCGGCCATGATCCAGAGGCGATCAACCGGGTGGCGAAGCACCCCCGCGCATCAGGTATTGTTTACGTCGTTGCCAGGGAGCAGCACCGCGAGAGCGGGGCACCTGGCCACATCCCAGGCGGTGTGCCCGAGTGGCCAATGGGAGCGGACTGTAAATCCGTCGGCTTAGCCTACCCAGGTTCGAATCCTGGCGCCGCCACACGAGGGAAACGGCCCCTGAACTGCGGAAACGCGGTCAGGGGCCGTTTGCTGTGTCAGGGTGGAGCGGGGGCGCGGCCTCGCGCCGGGCCTAGGACTGGGTGCCGGCCCAGGTGAAGGTGGCGGAGGCCCGGGCGGGGAGCTGGTAGCTGAACGACTGGCTGCCCCAGTTGACCTTCAGGGTCTGCTGGCTGCCGGTGTCGTTGTAGGCGATCAGCGCCTTGGAGCCGTCCGGGTTCTTCCAGGCCACGTTCGGCACCGTGGAGCTGGCGCTGGAGTCGATGCGGCGGGCTCCGGGCTTCACGAACTTCGTGAGGTGGCCCATCGTGTAGTACTCGACGGTGTAGTCGGCCCGGCCGCTCTGGCCGTCGCCGTTGTGCACGGTGACCAGGCCGGTGCAGGTGTCGCAGCCGCCGTTGTGCGGGCCCTTGTTCTGGTCGACGGCGAGGCTCCACTTGATCCAGCTCTTGCCCCAGTTGCGGGTGTAGTCGATCAGGTTGTGCATGTCCTCCTGCTGCTGATTGGCGATCCAGGTGCCGCCGGAGTGCTCGGTGTCGAAGGCGTCCACGTTCGGGTACTGGTTGTGGACGGTCGTCTGCTGGCCGACGTTGCCGCCGTAGCCGTGCCAGGCGATGCCGCCGAAGTTCGGGTGGTTGCGAATGGCGGCGTCGTCCACGACGGGCGCCCCGTAGCCCGCCCACTGGTCCCAGTTCCAGTCGAGGGCGAGCACCTTGGTCTTCAGGCCCGCGTTCGCCAGCTTGGGCAGCAGCTCACTCTTGGTGAAGTAGTTCAGCCCGGAGCCGTTCCACTGCATCGACGGGTAGCCGGGGCAGCAGGTGGGCTCGTTCTGCACGGTCACGTAGTCGATCGGCACACCCCGGCTCTGGTACTCCTGGATGTACTTCACGAAGTAGTTCGCGTACGTGCCGTAGTACTGCGCCTCCAGCCAGCCCTGGTTGAGCTGGTCGTTGTCCTTCATCCAGGCCGGGGCGGTCCATGGCGAGGCCATGACCTTCAGCGCCGGGTTGAGCTCCTTGGCCTGCTTGGTCAGAGGCAGGACGTCGGCCAGGTCGTGGTTGATGGAGAACCTGGCGAGGCCGGGGTCGGTCTGCCCGGCCGGCACATCGTCGAAGGTGTAGCCGAAGCGGGCCAGGTCGGAGCCGCCGAGCGGGTTGCGCAGGAAGCTCACCCCGATGCCGTCCGTGGGCGAGAAGAGCTTGCGCATCACCTCGTCGCGGGTGCTCTGGCTCAGCGCGCCGCTGCTGTTGAACAGCCATGCGGCGGTGTCCGTGAACGACGCCCCGGCGCCCGAGAACTCCTGGTACGTCCTGGACTCGTCGACGGTGACACTGCCACCCCCGCCCGAGCCGAACCGGGTGGGCGCCTGCTGCTCCAGGCCCTTCACGACGGTGCGGCCGTCGGAGCCGGAGGTGGTGGTCAGATAGACATTGACGGTCTCGCCGGCCCTGGCCGAGCCGGTACCGGCAGCACTGGCGTCGGGCGGGGAGGTCAGCCATGGGCCGACGGCCACGGCGACCGCGGCCAGGGCGCTCACCAGGGCGGTGCGCGTCGTGCGGGGGGAACTCACGGATCTGAGGGATCTCATGGAACCGGTGCCTTTCCTGTGCGGGCAGGCTCGGGCCGGTGTGGTCACGGCCGGAGAAAAGGAAGGGGGGAACTCCGGTCACCGGTGTGTTCACGGCTACGGAGCGGCGGAGCAGCGAAGCGGCTGAGCAGCGAAGCACCGGTGTGTTCACGGTGCTCGGTGACTGCGATGATCCGAGGCGCGCCGCAGGACGTCAAGCCTTGCGGCACGGCTTATTTCATGGCGTGGATTAAGTGGTCCCGGCGGACTGCTCATCGCGACCTGGCCCTCCGTTGTCCAGCGCGATGGCGTCCTGGAGCACGGGGTACGGCCCGCCGGCAGCCGGTTTCCCCCTGCCGCCGTACGGGCGGCCGTCCGTCGTGGCGCGCCCTGGGCTCCGTGGGACCGCTCCTAGGGTGGTGATACCCCCGTATCGGGGCAGAGAGGGTGGATCGTGCCCAGGGGCTTACAAGTACACCCAGGCCCGGCGGGGTGCCGAGGTCTTCGGGGAGCCGGGCCCGGTCAAGACCTGCCCGGAATGCCTCGCCGAGGACATCCCGGAGGCGGCGCGCAGGTGCCGTTACTGCGGCTCGTACCAGCCACGCGTGGAGTAGCCGCCGGGCCGATCAGCCGCCTGGCCGCCCGCCCCGCCTACCGCGCCCCGTCGAGGTCCAGCTCCAGCATGCGGATCGCGTTGCCGCGGAGGATCTTGTACGTGGTCTCGGGGGAGAGCCCGGCCACGTGCTCGGCGGCGATGCGGCGGGTGTGCGGCCAGGTGGAGTCGACGTGGGGGTAGTCGGTCTCGAAGGTGGCGTTGTCCACGCCGATCGTGTCCAGCGAGGCGACCCCGTGCTTGTCGCGGAAGAAGCAGCAGTAGATCTGCCGGTAGTAGTACGTGGACGGCGGCTCGGGGATGAGGTCGCGGACGCCGCCCCAGGCGCGGTGCTCCTCCCAGACGTCGTCGGCGCGCTCCAGGGCGTAGGGGATCCAGCCCATCTGGCCCTCGGCGTAGGCCAGCTTGAGCCGCGGGAAGGAGACCAGGACGCCGCTGAAGAGGAAGTCCATCATCGAGGCCATGGCGTTGTTGAAGCTTAAGGCGGCCTGGACGGCCGGCGGGGCGTCGGGGGAGGCGGCGGGCATCTGGGAGGAGGAGCCGATGTGCATGCACACGACCGTCCCGGTGGCCTCGCACTCGGCGAAGAAGGGGTCCCAGTAGCCGCTGTGGATGCTGGGGAGCCCGAGGTAGGTGGGGATCTCGCTGAAGGTCACCGCGCGGACGCCGCGGGCCGCGTTACGGCGGATCTCCTGGACGGCGAGGTCGACGTCCCACAGGGGGATCAGGCAGAGCGGGATGAGGCGGCCGCCGCTGTCGCCGCACCACTCCTCGACCATCCAGTCGTTGTACGCGCGGACGCACGCCAGCCCGACCTCCTTGTCGTTCGCTTCGGCGAAGGTCTGGCCGCAGAAGCGGGGGAAGGTGGGGAAGCACAGCGATGCCTCGACATGGTTGAGGTCCATGTCGGCGAGCCGGTCCTTGGGGTCCCAGCAGCCGCGGCGCATCTGCTCGCGGGTGATGCCGTCGAGGGTCATCTCGTCGCGGGAGAAGCCGACGGCGGCGATGATCCGCTTGTAGGGGAAGAGGTCGCCCTCGTAACTCCACCAGTCGGTCAGCTGGCCGTCCGGGTCGGTGGTGAACTTGTACTTGCCGCCGACGTAGGCGAGTTCGCCGATCCCGGCCGTCAGCGGCTTGGGGCCGCGGTCCCGGTACTTGGCCGGGAGCCAGGTCTCGAAGAGGTGCGCGGGCTCGATCACATGGTCATCGACGCTGATGACCCGAGGCAGCTCGGTCGTGCCGTTCGTCTCGTCGGCCATCTCGCCATCTCCCCGGTCTACTCGTGGTGATCCTGTCGCTCCGTTCGATCTGACGGTTCGTCAGATTCTGGCGGCAGAGTAGGGGGGATCGCTTCAACCAACAAGAGAAAGTCCCGTTTCCGCACCTACGTCCAGGGCACACGATGTGCGACAACCGGGAGGAAACGGTGAACGCATCGTCGGTCGCACGCGGACTGGGTTCGGCAACGCGCACACGTACCCCACGCCAGGCGGGCAACCAGGCCATCGAGGCGGCGGCCCGCTGGGGGCTGGCCACCCGGGGGGTGCTCTATCTGCTCATCGGCGTCCTGGCGCTGCGCATCGCCTTGGGCGACCGCGGGGAGCAGGCCGACCGGGGCGGGGCGCTCCAGGTCCTCGCCCAGCAGCCGTTCGGCGCGGCGCTGGTCTGGGCGGTCGGCATCGGGCTGGTCTGCATGGCGCTGTGGCGGCTGTCCGAGGCGGTCTTCGGGGCCGCGGGGCCGGACGGGGGCGCGGCACGCAAGCGGCTGGCGGGGGCCGCCCGCGCGGTCTTCTACGGCGTCGTCGCGTACTCCGTGCTCTCCTTCGCCACCGGCGAGCAGGGCAGCGGCTCCAGCGACCGGCAGTCCCGGGACGTGACGGCCCGCGCGCTCGACCTGCCGTACGGCCGGTGGCTGGTCGCCGCCGCCGGGACCGCGGTGGCCGCGGCCGGGGTGTGGATCGCCGTACGGGCGCTGCGGCGCGGCTTCCGCAAGTACCTCAAGGTGGGCGCGATGTCCCGGCGGACGCGGCGGGCCGTGGAGACGCTGGGGGTCTGCGGCGGGGTGGCCCGCGGGGCCGTGTTCGCCGTGGCGGGCGGCTTCGCGCTGTCGGCCGCCGTGCGCTACGACCCGGGCAAGGCGAAGGGCATCGACGACACCCTGCGGACCTTCGCCGGGACGGCGGCGGGGCCCTGGCTGCTGATGGCGGTGGCGCTGGGGCTGGCGCTCTTCGGGGTGTTCTCGTTCGCGATGGCCCGGTGGCGCCGGGTCTGAGCGCGATTCTTGTTCACGTACTCCTTGGCACGCCCCCGCGCCTCGCACGTCTCGCACGGATGTGCCCCGTAAGGCGGTCTTCCACGGGGTTCCGGGCGCCGGGACCATCGGACGATGCCGACCCTGAAGCCCAACGTGCCGACCGTGCAGCCCCGCGTGCCGACCATGAAGCCACGCGCCCGTATCGCCGCCATCGGGGCGGCTTTCGCCCTCGCCGCCGCCACCCCCGTCGCCGCGTACGCCGCGCTGGACGACCCGCCCGCCGCCGCGGCCTCCGGCGCCGTGGACCGCGGTAAGCCGTACGTCGAGACCCGGCTCTTCTTCGGCACCGAGCGCCCCGACGGCGGGCCGCCCGTCACCGAGAAGCAGTTCCTGGCCTTCGTGGACCGGCGGATCACCCCGCGCTTTCCCGCCGGCCTGACGATCCACGACGGCCGGGGGCAGTGGCGGGACCAGAACGGGACGATCGAGCGGGAGCGCTCGTACGAGGTGATCCTGCTCTACCCGACGTCCGAGGCCCATACGCAGGACCCGCGGATCGAGCGGATCCGGACGGCGTACGAGCGGCAGTACGCCCAGGAGTCCGTGGCCCGGGCCGACGCCCCGGCCCGTGTGGACTTCTGAGCGTCGGGCCGGAACCGGCTACCCCGGCCGCTCCCGCGCCTCAGCCCCGCTCGGCGGCGATCGCCCGCACCGCCTCCGCCACCGGCGTGTCGCCGTTGATCAGCTCCAGCGTGCGGCCCGCCGTACGGGGCTCGTCCAGGAGGGCGGCCAGGACCGCCGCCACATCGTCGCGGGTGATCTCGTCCCGGCCCGTGTGTTCGGCCAGCTTCACCCGGCCGGTGCCCGGGTCGTTCGTCAGCCGACCCGGGCGCAGCACCGTCCAGTCGAGGCCGTCCCGGGCGCGGATGTCGTCGTCCGCCGCGGCCTTGGCGCGCAGATAGGCGGCGAAGACCGGGTCGGTGTCCGGTGGCGGCTCGTGGGACGCGCCCATCGAGGAGATGATCAGGAACCGGCGGGCCCCGGCCCGTTCGGCCGCGTCCGCGAAGAGCACCGCGGACCGGTGGTCGACGGTCTCCTTACGGGCGGCACCGCTGCCGGGGCCCGCGCCGGCCGCGAAGACGGCCGCGTCCGCGCCCTCCAGGTGTTTGACCACGTCCTCCAGCGAGGCCGTCTCGAGGTCGCAGACGACCGGTTCGGTGCCCGACGCCAGCAGGTCGCCCGCCTGTTCCGGCTTGCGGATGATGCCCGCCACTTCGTCTCCGCGCGCGGTGAGCAAGTGCTCCAGCCGCAGCGCGATCTGTCCATGTCCACCAGCGATGACAATGCGCATGATCCCGACCGTACGCTGTGCGGCCTACTGTTGCTCGCCGCCGCTCTGCTACCGCGCCTGCCGGGGCAGATCCAGCGCCACCGCGGCCGCCGAGTCGCAGTACTCCCGCACCGCGCTGGTACGGGCCACCACCCGGCCCCGGTGCACCACGACCCTGCTGTACGCGAGCGAGAGCACCCCCGCGAGCCCGTCCCCGCGCACCGCGAGCAGCTCCGCCGGGAAACCGGCCTCCACCCGCACCTCGGCGAGCCCCATCGCGGCCCGCGCCCGCCCGCACACCGCCTCGTACGCCTCGTCCGGCCGCAGCTCGCCCCGGGACGCCAGCAGAAAGGCGGCCTCCAGGGGATCGCCCCGGCCCACCGGATTGACCGCGTCCCGCAGCGCCCCGCTGCCCGCGGCCACCCGGACGCCCGCGGCGCGCAGCAGCCGCACCGGCGCGCAGGCGCAGGTGCCCGCTCCCCGCCTGCCCTGGTGGTCCAGCCCGGCGCAGTCGCCCTGGGGGAGGCAGACGACGGTCACCCCGGCCGCCGCCAGCCGCTCGGCGATCCTCCCCGCGCTCTCCAGGGGCAGCCGGGACAGCCCGCCGCAGGGGCCGATGGTGACGCCCGGCCGCAGGCCCCCGGCCATCGCCCCGAGCCGGGCGAGGCGGGCCGGGTCGTCACCGTCCGTGTGCAGATCGACGGCGCAGCCATGGCGGGCGGCGAGGTCGAGGACGGCCTCGGCGTGGCCGGTCGGATCCGGGTCGAGGTCGGGGCAGCCGCCGATGACCGACGCGCCCATCCCCACCGCGTCCCGCAGCATCGCCAGACCGTCCGCTCCGGCGGCGCCGGTCAGCACCCGGGGCACCGCCACCGCGCTCAGCTCCGTGAGCCCGCGCAGGGTCCGGCCGGCCTCCAGGACCGCCTCCAGGGAGCGCAGCCCGTGCACCCCGCCGATGCGGACATGGGTGCGCAGCGCGGTCGCCCCGTGGCCCAGCTGGAGCAGCGCGGCCTCGACGGTGCGGCGCTGGATGTCCCCGGGGGCGTACGGGACCGGGCCCGCCGTGTCGGCCGTAAGGGCGGTGTCGCAGTGGGCGTGGGGTTCCGCGGGGGCGGGCAGCAGCAGATAGCCGCCGAGGTCCAGCCGGGTGCCGGGGACGAGGCTGCCCGCCGTGCCCACGGCCTCGATCCGCCCGCCGCTGAGCCGGACGTCCACGGTGCGCCCGTCGGCGAGCCGGACGCCGCCGAGCACCAGAGCGGTGGGCTCGGGGCCCGCGCCGCCGTTCCTGGGCGGCTGCTGAGGCTGCTGCGGCTGCTGCTGGCTCTCGGGCATCGCACTCCTGGGATTCGCAGGGCGTACGCGGGGCGCACAGGGGCGCGCGACGGTTGCGTGACGAGGGCGGTGGCGGTGACGCCAGGGCGCCACGGGTACGCGCCGAGCACGCGATGGGTTAGGCGACGAGCAACGCGCCGGGCACGCGTCGGATGCGTGCG
This sequence comes from Streptomyces sp. NPDC007875, assembly GCF_042868035.1. Lineage (NCBI taxonomy): Bacteria > Bacillati > Actinomycetota > Actinomycetes > Kitasatosporales > Streptomycetaceae > Streptomyces > Streptomyces sp. NPDC007875. The sequence continues at coordinate 44,475 of NZ_JBIADZ010000031.1, forward strand.
CAGCCAAGATCACGCGGGTGCGATCCGAAGCCTAGGACGCGGTGGGGGCGGCTTCGCGGAGGAGCCGAATAGTCGTACCGGTGTGGTGCCTGAGCCCAGGGTGACGAGGGGCCGATACGGATTTCACCTTCGGCGGCCGACCGTGTAATGTCTTCATCGCTCGCCCCAATAGCTCAGTCGGCAGAGCGTCTCCATGGTAAGGAGAAGGTCTACGGTTCGATTCCGTATTGGGGCTCTGATGTGTGAGGTTTCCCGTTCGGCTACGCTGAGTCGAGCGGGGAGTCACTCGCATCACAGCGGTGTAGCTCAGTCGGTAGAGCAAGCGGCTCATAATCGCTGTGTCACCGGTTCAAGTCCGGTCACCGCTACTGACAGTAGCCGATTGTGGGGTCGGTCCTTCGATCGGCTACTCTTTCTGCGTTAATCCTTTATCCGTTCGTCAAGGAGCACTCACGTGGCTGCCACCGACGTCCGCCCGAAGATCACGCTGGCCTGCGTGGAGTGCAAGGAGCGGAACTACATCACCAAGAAGAACCGGCGCAACGACCCGGATCGTCTTGAGATCAAGAAGCACTGCCCGCGTTGCAACGCGCACACCGCGCACCGTGAGACGCGATAGCAATAAGCTCTCATTCGAGGCCGCCCCCACTCGCGGGGGGCGGCCTCGTTTCGTTGGTAATTCAATCGCAGGAGGTGTGCGCCGATGGCGCTCGACCAGTCCTTCGTGGGGCGGACCTACCCGCCCACCGCGGCGTACGAGGTCGGCCGGGAGAAGATCCGGGAATTCGCCGAGTCCCTGGGTGACACCAATCCGGTCTACACCGACCCCGAGGCGGCCAGGGCCCTCGGCTACCCCGACGTGATCGCCCCGCCGACGTTCATTTTCACGATCACCTTCAAGGCGGCCGGGAAGCAGGTTGTCGAGGACCCGCAACTGGGGCTGGACTACAGCCGGGTGGTCCACGGCGACCAGCGGTTCGAGTACACCCGCCCGGTCCGCGCGGGGGACCACCTCTCGGTCACCTCGATCATCGACTCGATCAAGTCGCTGGCCGGCAACGACATCCTGTCCGTCCGTGGCGAGGTCCACGACAAGGCGGGTGATCATGTAGCGACGTCGTTCACGACGCTGGTGGCCCGCGCTGCCGACGCAGAGGTGGAGGAGAGCAGATGACGACGGCCAAGATCTCGTACGACGCCGTGGAGGTCGGCACCGAGGTGCCGATGCGCGAGTTCCGGGTGAACCGCGCCGACCTCGTGCGGTACGCGGGCGCGTCGGGCGACTTCAATCCGATCCACTGGAACGAGAAGTTCGCCAAGGAGGTCGGCCTCCCCGACGTCATCGCGCACGGCGCCTACACCATGGCCCAGGCGGCCCGGGTGGTGACCGAGTGGGCCGGCGACCCCGGCGCCCTCGTCGAGTACGGCGTCCGCTTCACCAGGCCGGTCGTGGTCCCCAACGACGACAAGGGCGCGCTCATCGAGATCGGTGCCAAGGTCACCGCCAAGCTGGACGACGAGGCCCGTACGGTCCGCCTCGACATCATGGCGACCAGCGCCGGCCAGAAGGTGCTGGGCCGGGCCCGCGCCGTGGTACGGCTCGTCTGAGCCCTCGACCGCGCCCGAGCGGCCCCCAGACGGACGAGAGCACGCCACAGCGTGTGAAGCCCGGCTGAGCCCCTTACGGGCCGCACGCCCGTCGGCCCCCGGACTCCCCACACCGGGGGCGGCCACCCCAGGGCCCCAGGGGGCGCCCCCGTACTCTTGAGCGCGTGCAGGAACTCCACGACGCCCCCCTCGCGCCCCTCACCACCTTCCGCCTCGGCGGACCGGCCAACCGGCTGATCACGGCCACGACCGACGACGAGGTCATCGCCGCGGTCCGGGCAGCCGACGCGGCCGGGACCCCGCTGCTGGTGATCGGCGGCGGCAGCAATCTGGTCATCGCCGACAAGGGCTTCGACGGCACCGCCCTGCAGATCGCGACCAGCGGCTTCACACTCGACGGCACCCGCCTGGAGCTCGCCGCGGGCGAGAACTGGTCGGACGCCGTGGCCCGTACGGTCCGGGCGGGGCTCGCCGGCATGGAATGCCTCGCCGGAATCCCCGGCTCCGCGGGGGCGACGCCGATACAGAACGTCGGCGCCTACGGCCAGGAGGTCTCCGCCACGATCACCGAGGTGATCGCCTACGACCGCCGCGCCGACGAGGTCGTCACCATCCCGAATGCCGACTGCGCCTTCTCCTACCGCCACAGCCGCTTCAAGGCCGACCCCGACCGCCATGTGGTGCTCCGGGTCCGCTTCGAACTGGAGGACGCTGGCGGCCTCTCCGCGCCCGTCCGGTACGCCGAGACCGCGCGGGTGCTCGGCGTCGAGGTGGGGGACCGGGTGCCGGCCGCCGTCGCCCGCGAGACCGTCCTGGGACTGCGCGCGGGCAAGGGCATGGTGCTCGACCCCGAGGACCACGACACCTGGTCCGCCGGGTCGTTCTTCACCAACCCGGTGCTCACCGAGGACGCCTACGCCGCCTTCCTGGCCCGCGTCGCCGACCGCCTGGGCCCGGACACCGCGGCGCCCGCCTTCCCGGCGGGCGACGGTCTGATCAAGACCTCCGCGGCCTGGCTGATCGACAAGGCGGGCTTCACCAAGGGCTACGGCACCGGCCCGGCCCGGATCTCCACCAAGCACACGCTCGCCCTCACCAACCGGGGCGAGGCCACGACCGAGGATCTGCTGGCGCTGGCCCGCGAGGTGGTGGCGGGGGTCGAGGGGGCGTTCGGGATCCGGCTGGTCAACGAGCCGGTGACGGTGGGCGTGAGTCTCTAAGCCCGACTACTCACGTGAGTGGTCGGAGCCCGCCAGCCAGTCGTCGATCCCCGTCAGCATCCGCTGCCGGAACTCCTCCGGCGCGGCCGACCCGCGCACCGACTGACGTGCCAGCTCGGCCAGTTCGGCGTCCGTGAAGCCGTGGTGCTCGCGCACCAGCTCGTACTGCGCCGCCAGCCGTGAGCCGAAGAGCAGTGGGTCGTCCGCCCCGAGCGCCATCGGCACCCCCGCGTCGTACAGCGTCCGCAACGGGACGTCCTCCGGCTTCTCGTAGACCCCGAGCGCCACGTTCGACGAGGGACACACCTCGCAGGTCACCTGGCGCTCGGCGAGCTTGGCGAGCAGCCGTGGGTCCTCCGCGGCGCGCACCCCGTGGCCGACCCGGGCCGCGCCGAGGTCGTCCAGGCAGTCCCGCACACTGCCGGCGCCCGACAGCTCGCCGCCGTGTGGCGCCGCCAGCAGCCCGCCCTCCCGGGCGATGGCGAAGGCCCGGTCGAAGTCACGGGCGAATCCGCGCCGCTCGTCGTTGGAGAGGCCGAAGCCGACCACGCCGCGGTCCGCGTAGCGCACCGCGAGCCGGGCCAGGGTGCGCGCCTCCAGCGGATGCTTCATGCGGTTGGCGGCGACCAGCACCCTGATCCCAAGACCGGTGTCCGCGGAGGCGCTCTCGACCGCGTCCAGGATGATCTCCATCGCCGGGATCAGCCCGCCCAGGCGCGGGGCGTACGAGGTGGGGTCGACCTGGATCTCCAGCCACTGGGCCCCGTCCCGCACGTCCTCCTGGGCCGCCTCGCGCACCAGCCGCCGAATGTCGTCGGCGTCCCGCAGGCAGGATCGTGCGATGTCGTACAGCCGCTGGAAGCGGAACCAGCCGCGCTCATCGGTGGCGCGCAACTTCGGCGGCTCACCGCCGCTCAGTGCCTCGGGCAGGTGGACGCCGTACTTGTCGGCGAGTTCCAGAAGGGTCGCGGGGCGCATGGAGCCGGTGAAGTGAAGATGCAGATGCGCTTTGGGCAAGCGGCGGACATCACGAACGCGTTCCAATCAACTCTCCGTTACTGCTAGGCTTCACTCCGTGCCGTTGGGCGCCGGGCAGGGCTTGTCCGTCATGAGACCACACAGCGGTCGAGTGAGAAGCCCCTTCGGGGGAGGAGTCACCTGCAGATACTGCCGCACAGGTCTGCGGACAGGCAGCCCGTTCTCCGAACGAGGACTGGTCTGAACACATAAGCGGGTTCCCGGCCGTGGCCGGGAACCCGCTTATGTGCTGTGCCTCTATGTGCTGCGCCTCGCGCCTTACGCGCTCGCCTCGCCCAGCAGCTTCTGCAGCCGGGAGACGCCCTCGACGAGGTCCTCGTCGCCCAGCGCGTACGACAGCCGCAGATAGCCCGGCGTGCCGAAGGCCTCACCCGGCACCACCGCGACCTCGGCCTCCTCCAGGATCAGCTCCGCCAGCTCGACGCTGGTCCGCGGCCGCTTGCCGCGGATCTCCTTGCCGAGCAGCCCCTTGACCGACGGGTAGGCGTAGAAGGCGCCCTCCGGCTCGGGGCACTCGACGCCGTCGATCTCGTTCAGCATCCGCACGATGGTGCGACGGCGGCGGTCGAACGCCTCGCGCATCGTGGCCACGGCGTCCAGGTCGCCCGAGACGGCGGTCAGCGCGGCGACCTGAGCGACATTGCTCACATTCGAGGTGGCGTGCGACTGCAGGTTGGTCGCGGCCTTGATGACGTCCTTGGGGCCGATGACCCAGCCCACCCGCCAGCCGGTCATCGCGTACGTCTTCGCGACACCGTTGACCACGATGCACTTGTCGCGCAACTCGGGCACCACGACCGGCAGCGAGTGGAACTCCGCGTCGCCGTAGACCAGGTGCTCGTAGATCTCGTCGGTCAGCACCCACAGCCCGTGCCCGGCGGCCCAGCGGCCGATCTCCTCGATCTGCTCACGGCTGTAGACCGCGCCGGTGGGGTTCGAGGGGGAGACGAAGAGCAGCACCTTGGTGTGCTCGGTGCGGGCCGCCTCCAGCTGCTCGACGGAGACGCGGTAGCCCGTCGTCTCGTCGGCGACGACATCCACCGGGACACCGCCGGCCAGCCGGATCGACTCCGGGTAGGTGGTCCAGTAGGGCGCGGGGACGATGACCTCGTCGCCCGGGTCCAGGATCGCGGCGAACGCCTCGTAGATCGCCTGCTTGCCGCCGTTGGTCACCAGGACCTGGGCCGCCTCGACCTCGTACCCGCTGTCGCGCAGCGTCTTCGCGGCGATCGCGGCCTTGAGCTCGGGGAGCCCGCCGGCCGGCGTGTAGCGGTGGTACTTCGGGTCGCGGCAGGCCGCCGCCGCGGCGTCGACGACGTAGTCGGGCGTGGGGAAGTCGGGCTCACCGGCGCCGAAGCCGATCACCGGACGGCCGGCGGCCTTGAGGGCCTTGGCCTTGGCGTCGACGGCGAGGGTCGCGGACTCGGAGATCGAGCCGATCCGGGCCGATACCCGCCGGTCGGTCGGGGACTGTACGGGGGGAGTAGCAGCGGTCATGGATGCATCGTCGCAGACGGGCGAAATGGGTGGCACATGGGTTTGCGGAGACTTCGCGCGCTTCTCGTTCGACGCCCGGCCGTCAAGCACGTACACTCAACCGTCGTTGGCCGATCAACAGCCGCATCCGACCGCACACTCCGTGCAGCCGGATGTATGCGGTAGGTTGGTGGTGCCGCAAAGGGTCGTAGCTCAATTGGTAGAGCACTGGTCTCCAAAACCAGCGGTTGGGGGTTCAAGTCCCTCCGGCCCTGCTACACGCACTTGTGATCAGGGTGCGTGCATGCGTACGCAAGGACAAGCACCGCTGTGCGGCCGGGCCGGACGCGGCACGGCCACGACCCGGATTCAGGTGAGGACGAGTGACGGAAGCCCTTGGCTCCACCGCGACGCCTGAGAGCGGTCGTCCCGAGGACGAGGTGGCGACCAAGCGGGGTCGTCGTGGTGGCAAACGCGCGAAGAAGGGGCCCTTCGGCCGCCTCGCGCTCTTCTACCGCCAGATCATCGCTGAGCTGCGGAAGGTCGTCTGGCCCACCCGCAGTCAGCTGTCGACGTACACCAGTGTGGTGATCGTTTTCGTCGTCATCATGATCGGCATCGTGACCGTGATTGACTATGGGTTCAACAACGCCATCAAGTACGTCTTTGGCTGAGACCCACGCGAAAGGCGGCCGCCGTCCCGGCGTCGCCTCTTTCGCACGTTCCACCCCCTTGAAGCCAGGAAGAAGCAGCCACAGTGTCTGACCCGAACCTGAACGACGCCGCCGAGCCCGTCGAGTCCCGTGAGGACGAGCTCGACATCGTTGAGGCGGCGGACTCCGACCAGGCTGAAGCAGCCGACGCCGCGGCGGGCGTGCCCGCCGAGGAGGACGCGCTGCATGTCGAGGGCGAGGACGCCCTCGAGGCCGATGCGGCCCCGGCGGCCGAGCCGGACGGGCTGGACGAGGCAGAGGACGCGGCCGAGGCAGAGGCCGAGATCGAGGTCGTCGACCCGGTCGAGGCGCTCCGCGAGGAGCTGCGCGGACTGCCCGGTGAGTGGTACGTGATCCACACCTACGCGGGCTACGAGAAGCGCGTGAAGGCCAACCTGGAGCAGCGTGCCGTCTCGCTGAACGTCGAGGACTTCATCTATCAGGCCGAGGTCCCCGAGGAAGAGATCGTCCAGATCAAGAACGGCGAGCGCAAGAACGTCCGGCAGAACAAGCTGCCCGGCTATGTGCTCGTCCGCATGGACCTGACGAACGAGTCGTGGGGTGTCGTCCGCAACACTCCGGGCGTCACCGGCTTCGTGGGCAATGCCTACGACCCGTACCCGCTGACCCTGGACGAGATCGTCAAGATGCTCGCCCCCGAGGCCGAGGAGAAGGCCGCGAAGGCTGCCGCCGAGGAGAGCGGCATGCCGGCGCCGAGCCGCAAGGTCGAGGTCCAGGTGCTGGACTTCGAGGTCGGCGACTCGGTCACGGTCACCGACGGCCCGTTCGCGACCCTGCAGGCGACGATCAACGAGATCAACGCCGACTCGAAGAAGGTCAAGGGCCTGGTGGAGATCTTCGGCCGGGAGACCCCGGTCGAGTTGAGCTTCGACCAGATCCAGAAGAACTAAGTCTCCTCGACGGAACCTTCCGAACAGGTCAGACGGGCTTTCGCGGCCGGTCTGACCTGCTCGGTTTTAAGGCGCACACCTATACCCGTTATCGTTGTGCGGTATGCCTCCACCCGGATGATCCGGTTCGGAGGCGAACCACCTCTCACTAGGACCCGGAGAGAGCATGCCTCCCAAGAAGAAGAAGGTCACGGGGCTGATCAAGCTCCAGATCCAGGCCGGCGCCGCGAACCCGGCCCCGCCGGTCGGCCCCGCGCTGGGCCAGCACGGCGTCAACATCATGGAGTTCTGCAAGGCCTACAACGCCGCGACCGAGTCGCAGCGTGGCATGGTCGTGCCGGTGGAGATCACGGTCTACGAGGACCGCTCCTTCACCTTCGTGACCAAGACCCCGCCGGCCGCCAAGCTGATCCTCAAGGCCGCGGGCGTGGAGAAGGGCTCCGGCGAGCCGCACAAGACCAAGGTCGCCAAGATCAGCCGCGACCAGGTGCGTGAGATCGCCACCACCAAGATGCCCGACCTGAACGCCAACGACCTGGACGCCGCCGAGAAGATCATCGCCGGCACCGCCCGTTCCATGGGCATCACGGTCGAGGGCTGACACCTCCACGGCGAGGGCCCACAGCCCCCGCAGCCACGTGTGGCAGGGCCAAGCGCTGGCCCGGACCACGAACTCCACAACATCAGGAGCAACAGTGAGCAAGCGCAGCAAGACTCTCCGCGCTGCGGACGCCAAGATCGACCGGGAGCGCAACTACGCCCCGCTCGAGGCCGTCCGTCTCGCGAAGGACACCTCCGCGACCAAGTTCGACGCGACCGTCGAGGTTGCCATGCGCCTGGGCGTCGACCCGCGCAAGGCCGACCAGATGGTCCGCGGCACCGTGAACCTGCCGCACGGCACCGGTAAGACCGCCCGGGTCCTGGTCTTCGCGACCGGTGACCGTGCTGCGGCCGCGGAGGCCGCCGGCGCCGACATCGTCGGCTCCGACGAGCTCATCGACGAGGTGTCCAAGGGGCGTCTGGACTTCGACGCCGTCGTCGCCACCCCGGACCTCATGGGCAAGGTCGGCCGCCTCGGCCGGGTGCTCGGTCCGCGTGGTCTGATGCCGAACCCGAAGACCGGAACCGTCACCCCGGACGTGGCCAAGGCCGTCACGGACATCAAGGGCGGCAAGATCGAGTTCCGCGTCGACAAGCACTCCAACCTGCACTTCATCATCGGCAAGCTCTCGTTCGACGAGACCAAGCTGGTGGAGAACTACGCCGCGGCGCTCGAGGAGATCAACCGTCTCAAGCCGTCCGCCGCGAAGGGCCGCTACATCAAGAAGGCGACCCTGACCACCACGATGGGTCCCGGCATCCCGCTGGACGCCAACCGCACCCGCAACCTGCTGGTCGAGGAAGAGGCCGTCTGAGGCCGCCCCTGAACCAGCGCACCACGGTGTGCAACCGCCGGGCCCCCGCACCGCGTCGAAGGTGCGGGGGCCCGGCGTCTTCCGTTGTCGGTCCCCTCCGCTAAAGTCACTCTGCAGACGTAAAAGAGACATAAAAATAAGGGGGAGCCGTGCGCGGTACTCATGTCGGTGCGCGTTGGGCTATAGCCGCTGGAAGCGTCGTTCTCATGGTCGGCCTCACCGCGTGCGGGAGCGAGAAGTCCGACGACGACAAGGCCGGCGAGAAGTCGGGCGACAAGTCCGGCCAGTCCGCGATGAGCCCGCTGGCGGCACTCAAGCTGGCCTCGCAGCGGACGGACCAGAAGAACTCGGCCAAGGTCGAGGGCACCACCAAGATGGGCGAGCAGAACTCGCAGATGTCCGGCTCCATGGACTGGGCCAACGGCATCCGGGCCAACATGTCCATCACCCAGAGCGGGGGTGCCATAGCCTCCTCCCCGATCGAGGGCAAGGCGATGGACGCGCGCTACACCCCGGACGCGATGTTCCTGAACATGGGCGACGAGTTCGCCGCGCAGGCCGGCGGCGGCAAGCACTGGGTGAAGTACGACTACGACGTGCTGGCCCAGAAGGCGGGCCCCTCGGGCGCCTTTCTGAAGGACCAGATGCAGAACAACAACCCGTCGCGCTCGGTGGAGCTGCTGCTCGCCACCGGCAAGGTCAAGAGCGTGGGCTCGGAGAGCGTGAAGGGCGTCAAGGCCACGCACTACACGGGCACGGTCAAGGTCTCCGAGATCGCCAAGATGCAGTCCAAGGAGCTCAGCCAGTCGGATCTGGACGCCCTGCAGAAGCAGCTGGAGACCTCCGGCATGGACACCGAGACCATCGACCTGTGGGTCGACGACCAGAACCTGCTGGTCAAGAAGCGTGAGCAGGCCCAGAGCAACAACGGCTCCTACGACTCCACCGTCTACTACTCGGACTACGGCACCGCCGTGACGGTCGAGGAGCCGACGTCCTCGGACACCGTGGACTTCCAGGACATGCTCCAGCAGTAGAGCCGATTTGCCTGGCCGCGGCCCGTTCGCGTAATCTCCTACCGAAGCCAAAGACCGCTGGTTGTCGCTGTGCCCCGTAAGGGGTCCGGTGGCTGAAGGATCCGCTAGCTGCGGGCGACCTGCGTAGGTGTATGTGGTTGAACTCCCGAACGGGCCGTGAGTCCGTGCCGGTCGAGTTACGCCCCGAGCGCCTGCGCCGGGGCGTTTTCGCATTGTCCAGTCTCCTTCCTTCAGGCCGAAGCGGTCCTCATCACCCGGAAGGAGGCCGAGGCTCATGGCGAGTCCTGACAAGGTCGCAGCCGTCGACGAGATGCGGGAGAAGTTCCGCACCTCCAACGCGGCTGTCGTCACCGCGTACACCGGTCTCACCGTTGCGCAGCTCAAGGAGCTGCGCCGTTCGCTCGGTGAGAACGTTCAGTACCGTGTGGTGAAGAACACGCTGACCAAGATCGCGGCCAACGAGGCCGGGATCAACCAGCTCGACGACCTGTTCGCGGGTTCGTCGGCCGTCGCCTTCGTGACCGGTGACCCGGTCGAGGCGGCGAAGGGTCTCCGTGACTTCGCCAAGGAGAACCCCGCTCTCGTCATCAAGGGCGGTGTCCTTGATGGCAAGGCGCTGTCCGCCGACGAGATCAAGAAGCTCGCGGACCTCGAGTCCCGTGAGGTGCTGCTCGCCAAGCTGGCGGGTGCGATGAAGGCCAAGCAGTCCCAGGCTGCCGCGCTCTTCCAGGCCCCGCTGTCCAAGTTCATCCGGACCGCCGAGGCGCTCCGGCAGAAGCAGGCCGAGCAGGGCGGTGCCGAATCCCCGGCTCCCGCCGAGGCCGAGTCCGAGTAATCAGGCTCCGGTCGCAGCGGGCCGGGAAGCCCGCCGACATGTTCATCCGGCACCACCTGCCGAATTAGTGGAAGGACCGCCATCATGGCGAAGCTCAGCCAGGACGACCTGCTCGCGCAGTTCGAGGAGATGACCCTCATCGAGCTCTCCGAGTTCGTGAAGGCCTTCGAGGAGAAGTTCGACGTCACCGCCGCCGCCCCGGCCGCCGTCGTGGCCGCCGCGCCGGGCGCCCCGGGTGCCGCTGCCCCGGCCGAGGAGGAGAAGGACGAGTTCGACGTCATCCTCACCGGCGCCGGCGACAAGAAGATCCAGGTCATTAAGGTCGTGCGTGAGCTGACCTCCCTGGGTCTGAAGGAGGCCAAGGACCTCGTCGACGGCACCCCGAAGCCGGTCCTCGAGAAGGTCAACAAGGAGCAGGCCGACAAGGCCGCCGAGTCCCTCAAGGGCGCCGGCGCCTCCGTCGAGGTCAAGTGACCTCTCGGCCCGCCGCCACACGCCGGTAGGGCGTCCGGCGGCGCGGCCCGGTTCCAGCCAAGGGCGATCACCCGTTCGGGTGGTCGCCCTTCGGCGTTCCCGTCACGGCTACATTGTCTTATGGGGTTGTGGAGGTAGGGTGATCTTCGTTGCCTGTCGCCACGCCCTGTGACGATCTCGCCGGAGTGGGGGGCCTTGACGAACGGCACGCAGCGCGCAATTCTCAGGACGCGACGCCACATCGATCCAAAAGTCCGAGGCATGGATCGTCGGCGAAGCGGGCAGTATCGATATGCGCATCGAGCGCGCGGGCTGCCGACAGGGCGGATGAAGACAACGAGGGGCGCGCCCCCTCACCGGAGGGAGAGATTGGCACTGCCGGTCTCAGAAACTCGGCGCTGGACATCAGTGTGCCAAGTGGCTACACTGACCCTTTGCGCTGCCTGTTAGCTGCTCCCTGCCCGTCACCAGGGGCATACCTACCTTCGAGCACTACTGATGGAAACACCCTGACCAGGGATTTCATCCATGGGCTCTCGGTAGGACCGGTACGCGCGTAGTGAGTCCGAGCCCTCGGAAGGACCCCCTCTTGGCCGCCTCGCGCAACGCCTCGACTGCCAATACGAACAATGGCGCCAGCACCGCCCCGCTGCGCATCTCCTTTGCGAAGATCAGGGAGCCTCTCGAGGTTCCGAACCTCCTCGCGCTGCAGACCGAGAGCTTCGATTGGCTGCTCGGCAATGCCGCCTGGAAGGCTCGCGTCGAGGCTGCGCTGGACAGCGGTCAGGACGTCCCCACCAAGTCCGGTCTGGAAGAGATCTTCGAGGAGATCTCCCCGATCGAGGACTTCTCCGGGTCGATGTCCCTGACTTTCCGTGATCACCGTTTCGAGCCGCCGAAGAACTCGATCGACGAGTGCAAGGAGCGTGACTTCACCTACGCAGCTCCGCTCTTCGTCACGGCCGAGTTCACCAACAACGAGACCGGCGAGATCAAGTCCCAGACGGTCTTCATGGGCGACTTCCCGCTCATGACCGACAAGGGCACCTTCTGCATCAACGGCACCGAGCGTGTCGTCGTCTCGCAGCTGGTCCGCTCGCCGGGTGTCTACTTCGACTCCTCCATCGACAAGACGTCCGACAAGGACATCTTCTCCGTCAAGGTCATCCCGTCCCGGGGTGCCTGGCTGGAGATGGAGATCGACAAGCGCGACATGGTCGGTGTGCGCATCGACCGCAAGCGCAAGCAGTCCGTCACCGTTCTCCTGAAGGCTCTCGGCTGGACGACCGAGCAGATCCTCGAGGAGTTCGGCGAGTACGAGTCGATGCGCGCCACCCTGGAGAAGGACCACACCCAGGGCCAGGACGACGCGCTGCTCGACATCTACCGCAAGCTGCGTCCGGGCGAGCCCCCCACGCGTGAGGCCGCGCAGACGCTGCTCGAGAACCTCTACTTCAACCCGAAGCGCTACGACCTCGCGAAGGTCGGCCGCTACAAGGTCAACAAGAAGCTGGGTTCGGCCGCTCCGCTGGACGCGGGCGTCCTGACGGTCGAGGACGTCATCGCCTCGATCAAGTACCTGGTGAAGCTGCACGCCGGTGAGACCGAGACCGTCGGGGACAACGGCCAGTCCGTGGTCGTCGAGACCGACGACATCGACCACTTCGGCAACCGCCGCATCCGTAACGTCGGCGAGCTGATCCAGAACCAGGTCCGCACGGGTCTGGCCCGTATGGAGCGCGTCGTGCGCGAGCGCATGACGACTCAGGACGTCGAGGCGATCACGCCGCAGACCCTGATCAACATCCGGCCGGTCGTCGCCTCCATCAAGGAGTTCTTCGGCACCAGCCAGCTGTCGCAGTTCATGGACCAGACGAACCCGCTGTCGGGTCTGACCCACAAGCGCCGTCTGAACGCGCTCGGCCCCGGTGGTCTCTCCCGTGAGCGGGCGGGCTTCGAGGTCCGTGACGTGCACCCGTCGCACTACGGCCGCATGTGCCCGATCGAGACGCCCGAAGGCCCGAACATCGGTCTGATCGGCTCGCTCGCCTCGTACGGCCGGGTCAACGCGTTCGGTTTCATCGAGACCCCGTACCGCAAGGTCGTCGACGGTGTCGTCACCGACGACGTCGACTACCTGACGGCCGACGAAGAGGACCGCTTCGTCATCGCGCAGGCCAACGCCCCGCTGGCGGACGACCTGCGCTTCGCCGAGAACCGCGTCCTGGTCCGCCGCCGTGGCGGCGAGGTCGACTACATCCCCGGCGACGACGTCGACTACATGGACGTCTCGCCGCGCCAGATGGTGTCGGTCGCGACCGCGATGATCCCCTTCCTCGAGCACGACGACGCCAACCGCGCGCTCATGGGCTCGAACATGATGCGCCAGGCCGTGCCGCTGATCAAGGCGGAGTCCCCGCTGGTCGGCACCGGCATGGAGTACCGCTGTGCGGTCGACGCCGGCGACGTCATCAAGGCCGAGAAGGACGGTGTCGTCCAGGAGGTCTCCGCCGACTACGTGACGGTGGCCAACGACGACGGCACCTACACCACCTACCGGGTGGCCAAGTTCTCCCGCTCCAACCAGGGCACCTCCTTCAACCAGAAGGTCGTCGTGGACGAGGGTGCGCGGGTGATCGCCGGCCAGGTGCTGGCCGACGGCCCGTCCACCGAGGACGGCGAGATGGCGCTCGGCAAGAACCTCCTGGTGGCGTTCATGCCGTGGGAGGGCCACAACTACGAGGACGCGATCATCCTCAGCCAGCGTCTGGTGCAGGACGACGTCCTCTCCTCGATCCACATCGAGGAGCACGAGGTCGACGCCCGTGACACCAAGCTCGGCCCCGAGGAGATCACCCGGGACATCCCGAACGTCTCCGAGGAGGTCCTCGCCGACCTCGACGAGCGCGGCATCATCCGCATCGGTGCCGAGGTCGTCGCCGGCGACATCCTGGTCGGCAAGGTCACCCCGAAGGGCGAGACCGAGCTGACCCCGGAGGAGCGGCTGCTGCGCGCGATCTTCGGCGAGAAGGCCCGTGAGGTCCGTGACACCTCGCTGAAGGTGCCGCACGGTGAGATCGGCAAGGTCATCGGCGTCCGCGTCTTCGACCGCGAAGAGGGCGACGAGCTGCCGCCGGGCGTGAACCAGCTGGTCCGCGTCTACGTGGCGCAGAAGCGCAAGATCACCGATGGTGACAAGCTCGCCGGCCGTCACGGCAACAAGGGCGTCATCTCCAAGATCCTGCCGGTCGAGGACATGCCGTTCCTGGAGGACGGCACCCCGGTCGACATCATCCTCAACCCGCTGGGTGTCCCGTCCCGAATGAACCCGGGACAGGTCCTGGAGATCCACCTCGGCTGGCTGGCCTCCCGCGGCTGGAAGGTCGAGGGCTCCGAGGACTGGATGCAGCGGCTCCAGGCCATCGGCGCCGACGAGGTCGCGCCCGGCACCAACGTCGCGACCCCGGTCTTCGACGGCGCCCGCGAGGACGAGATCGCCGGTCTCTTCGACTCGACGATCCCGAACCGCGACGGCGACCGCCTGGTCCAGTCGTCCGGCAAGGCCCGGCTCTTCGACGGCCGCTCCGGCGAGCCGTTCCCGGAGCCGATCTCGGTCGGCTACATGTACATCCTCAAGCTGCACCACCTGGTGGACGACAAGCTGCACGCCCGGTCCACCGGTCCGTACTCGATGATCACCCAGCAGCCGCTGGGTGGTAAGGCTCAGTTCGGTGGCCAGCGCTTCGGCGAGATGGAGGTGTGGGCGCTGGAGGCTTACGGCGCCGCGTACGCCCTCCAGGAGCTGCTGACGATCAAGTCCGACGACGTGACCGGTCGCGTGAAGGTCTACGAGGCCATCGTCAAGGGCGAGAACATTCCCGAGCCCGGCATCCCCGAGTCCTTCAAGGTGCTCATCAAGGAGATGCAGTCCCTGTGCCTCAACGTGGAGGTGCTGTCGTCCGACGGCATGTCCATCGAGATGCGCGACACCGACGAGGACGTCTTCCGCGCTGCGGAGGAGCTCGGTATCGACCTGTCCCGGCGCGAGCCGAGCAGCGTCGAAGAGGTCTGACGGGTCTGGCCGGGGCGGTACGTACGCTCAGCCCCGGCCTCTCCCCGGACCCCCAGTCAGACCCGAAGACACGACCCTGAAAGAGGGATTGACGACAAGTGCTCGACGTCAACTTCTTCGACGAGCTGCGGATCGGCCTCGCCACTGCTGACGACATCCGTCAGTGGTCCCACGGTGAGGTCAAGAAGCCGGAGACCATCAACTACCGCACCCTCAAGCCCGAAAAGGACGGACTCTTCTGCGAGAAGATCTTCGGTCCGACCCGGGACTGGGAGTGCTACTGCGGCAAGTACAAGCGCGTCCGCTTCAAGGGCATCATCTGTGAGCGCTGTGGCGTCGAGGTCACCCGCGCCAAGGTGCGCCGTGAGCGGATGGGCCACATTGAGCTGGCCGCTCCCGTCACCCACATCTGGTACTTCAAGGGCGTGCCCAGCCGTCTGGGCTACCTGCTCGACCTCGCCCCGAAGGACCTCGAGAAGGTCATCTACTTCGCCGCCTACATGATCACGTGGGTGGACGAGGAGCGCCGCACGCGCGACCTGCCCTCGCTGGAGGCCCATGTCTCCGTCGAGCGTCAGCAGATCGAGCAGCGCCGCGACGCCGACCTGGAGGCCCGCGCCAAGAAGCTCGAGGCGGACCTCGCCGAGCTCGAGGCCGAGGGTGCCAAGGCCGATGTGCGCCGTAAGGTGCGCGAGGGCGCCGAGCGTGAGATGAAGCAGCTGCGCGACCGCGCCCAGCGCGAGATCGACCGTCTCGACGAGGTGTGGAACCGCTTCAAGAACCTCAAGGTCCAGGACCTGGAGGGCGACGAGCTGCTCTACCGCGAGCTGCGTGACCGCTTCGGCACGTACTTCATGGGCGGCATGGGCGCCGCGGCGCTGCAAAAGCGCCTGGAGTCCTTCGACCTCGACGAAGAGGCCGAGAAGCTCCGCGAGATCATCCGGACCGGCAAGGGCCAGAAGAAGACCCGCGCGCTCAAGCGCCTCAAGGTCGTCTCCGCCTTCCTGCAGACCCGCAACAGCCCCAACGGCATGGTGCTGGACTGCATCCCGGTGATCCCGCCGGACCTGCGTCCGATGGTGCAGCTGGACGGTGGCCGCTTCGCGACCTCCGACCTGAACGACCTGTACCGCCGTGTGATCAACCGGAACAACCGCCTCAAGCGTCTCCTTGACCTCGGTGCGCCCGAGATCATCGTGAACAACGAGAAGCGGATGCTGCAGGAGGCCGTCGACGCGCTGTTCGACAACGGCCGCCGCGGTCGCCCGGTGACCGGCCCCGGTAACCGTCCGCTGAAGTCCCTCAGCGACATGCTGAAGGGCAAGCAGGGCCGGTTCCGTCAGAACCTGCTCGGTAAGCGTGTCGACTACTCGGCCCGTTCGGTCATCGTCGTCGGCCCGCAGCTCAAGCTGCACCAGTGCGGTCTGCCCAAGGCCATGGCGCTGGAGCTCTTCAAGCCGTTCGTGATGAAGCGCCTGGTGGACCTGAACCACGCGCAGAACATCAAGTCGGCCAAGCGCATGGTCGAGCGCGGCCGCACGGTCGTGTACGACGTGCTCGAAGAGGTCATCGCCGAGCACCCGGTGCTGCTGAACCGTGCGCCCACCCTGCACCGCCTCGGCATCCAGGCCTTCGAGCCGCAGCTGGTCGAGGGCAAGGCCATTCAGATCCACCCGCTCGTCTGCACCGCGTTCAACGCGGACTTCGACGGTGACCAGATGGCCGTGCACCTGCCGCTGTCCGCGGAGGCGCAGGCCGAGGCCCGCATCCTGATGCTGTCCTCGAACAACATCCTCAAGCCGGCCGACGGCCGTCCGGTGACCATGCCGACCCAGGACATGGTGCTGGGCCTGTTCTTCCTCACCACCGACGAGGAGGAGCGCGAGGTCAAGGGCGAGGGCCGGGCCTTCGGTTCGGCTGCCGAGGCGACCATGGCGTTCGACGCCCGGGAGCTCTCGCTCCAGGCGAAGATCGACATCCGCTTTCCGATCGGCACCGTCCCGCCGCGCGGCTGGACCCCGCCGATTCCGGAGGACGGCGAGCCTGCCTGGCAGCCTGGCGACAGCTTCCGGCTGCGCACCACGCTGGGCCGCGCGCTCTTCAACGAGCTGCTGCCCGAGGACTACCCGTTCGTCGACTACTCGGTGGGCAAGAAGCAGCTCTCCGAGATCGTCAACGACCTCGCCGAGCGTTACCCCAAGGTCATCGTCGCGGCGACGCTGGACAACCTGAAGGCGGCCGGTTTCCACTGGGCCACCCGCTCCGGTGTCACCGTCGCCATCTCCGACGTGGTCGTGCCCGAGGCCAAGAAGGGCATCATCGAGGGCTACGAGGCGCAGGACGAGAAGGTCCAGAAGCAGTACGAGCGTGGTCTGATCACCAAGGACGAGCGCACCCAGGAACTGATCGCGATCTGGACCAAGGCGACCAACGAGGTCGCCGAGGCGATGAACGCGAACTTCCCGAAGACCAACCCGATCTTCATGATGGTCGACTCGGGCGCGCGCGGAAACATGATGCAGATGCGTCAGATCGCCGGTATGCGTGGTCTGGTGTCCAACGCGAAGAACGAGACCATCCCGCGGCCCATTAAGGCGTCGTTCCGTGAGGGTCTCTCCGTGCTGGAGTACTTCATCTCCACCCACGGTGCCCGTAAGGGTCTCGCCGACACCGCCCTGCGTACCGCCGACTCGGGTTACCTGACCCGACGTCTGGTGGACGTCTCCCAGGACGTGATCATCCGCGAGGAGGACTGCGGCACCGACCGCGGCCTCAAGCTCGAGATCGCGTCCAAGGGTGCGGACGGCGTGCTGCGCAAGGCGGAGGACGTCGAGACCAGCGTGTACGCGCGCTGCCTCGCCGAGGACATCGTCGTCGAGGGGAAGGTCCTGGCCCCGGCCGGCACCGACCTGGGCGATGTGCTCATCGACGAGCTGGTCCGCCACGGCGTGGAGACGGTCAAGACTCGTTCGGTGCTCACCTGCGAGTCCGCCGTCGGCACCTGCGCCATGTGCTACGGCCGCTCGCTGGCGACCGGCAAGCTGGTGGACATCGGCGAGGCGGTCGGCATCATCGCCGCCCAGTCCATCGGTGAGCCCGGCACCCAGCTGACGATGCGTACCTTCCACACCGGTGGTGTGGCCGGTGACGACATCACCCAGGGTCTGCCGCGTGTCGTCGAGCTCTTCGAGGCCCGTACGCCCAAGGGTGTCGCCCCGATCTCGGAGGCGGCAGGCCGCGTCCGGATCGAGGAGACCGAGAAGACCAAGAAGCTCGTCGTCACCCCGGACGACGGCTCCGACGAGACCGCCTTCGGCGTCTCCAAGCGAGCCCGTCTCCTGGTGGGCGAGGGCGACCGCGTCGATGTCGGCCAGCCGCTGACCGTGGGTGCCGTCAACCCGCACGACGTGCTGCGCATCCTCGGCCAGCGCGCCGTCCAGGTGCACCTGGTGGGCGAGGTCCAGAAGGTCTACAACTCGCAGGGTGTGTCGATCCACGACAAGCACATCGAGATCATCATCCGGCAGATGCTGCGCCGTGTGACGATCATCGAGTCCGGCGACGCGGAGCTGCTGCCGGGCGAGCTCGTGGAGCGCTCGCGCTTCGAGTCGGAGAACCGTCGTGTGGTCCAGGAAGGCGGCCACCCGGCCTCCGGCCGTCCGCAGCTGATGGGTATCACCAAGGCCTCGCTGGCGACCGAGTCCTGGCTGTCGGCGGCGTCCTTCCAGGAGACGACCCGGGTGCTCACCGACGCGGCGATCAACGCCAAGTCGGACTCCCTGATCGGCCTCAAGGAGAACGTGATCATCGGTAAGCTCATCCCGGCCGGTACGGGCCTGTCCCGCTACCGCAACATCCGGGTCGAGCCGACCGAGGAGGCGAAGGCCGCGATGTACTCGGCCGTCGGTTACGACGACATCGACTACTCGCCCTTCGGCACGGGCTCCGGCCAGGCGGTTCCGCTGGAGGACTACGACTACGGTCCGTACAACCAGTAGGTCCCGATCCGTTCGCAGGGCGGTCGCCCCCATGGTGGGGTGGCCGCCCCGCGGCGTTTTCCGACGGCCCGGCCGGGGTGAAAGTCGAGTACCCCATTTCCGGCGTGTCGGGGCCCTCTGCATTTGTTTTGACCGAAGTCGATGAGGTAGGTACGCTCAGACCTTGTGCCTGGGGTGTGCCCGGGTCCTTGCGTGTGCGCCCCCAGCCTTCGGCGGGGAGGTGCCTCAGCATGCGAGGGGCCGAGGTGTCGACACCAACAATCCGCACTCTCCGAACTTTCGCAGAGGGCTGCGGTGCGCGACACACCCGACCGCGTGGGTCGGAGGAACTCCAGGTTAGCTTTACCGAGACTGGCACACAGAAACCGGAGAAACGGTGCCTACGATCCAGCAGCTGGTCCGCAAGGGCCGCCAGGACAAGGTCGAGAAGAACAAGACCCCCGCCCTCGCGGGGTCGCCGCAGCGCCGTGGGACATGCACTCGCGTGTTCACCACGACGCCGAAGAAGCCGAACTCGGCGCTCCGCAAGGTCGCGCGTGTCCGGCTGAGCAGTGGGATCGAGGTCACCGCCTACGTCCCGGGTGAGGGGCACAACCTGCAGGAGCACTCCATCGTGCTCGTGCGTGGCGGTCGTGTGAAGGACCTGCCGGGTGTTCGTTACAAGATCATCCGCGGCTCCCTCGACACGCAGGGCGTCAAGAACCGCAAGCAGGCTCGCAGCCGCTACGGCGCCAAGAAGGAGAAGTAAGAATGCCTCGTAAGGGTCCCGCCCCGAAGCGCCCGGTCATCATCGACCCGGTTTACAACTCTCCTCTGGTGACGTCCCTCATCAACAAGGTGCTGCTGAACGGCAAGCGCTCCACCGCCGAGCGCATCGTGTACGGCGCCATGGAGGGCCTGCGCGAGAAGTCCGGCAACGACCCGGTCATCACGCTCAAGCGTGCGCTGGAGAACGTGAAGCCGACCCTCGAGGTCCGCTCCCGTCGTGTTGGTGGCGCCACCTACCAGGTGCCGGTCGAGGTCCGTCCCGGCCGCTCCTCCACCCTCGCCCTGCGCTGGCTCGTGGGCTACTCCCGCGCGCGTCGTGAGAAGACCATGACCGAGCGGCTCATGAACGAGTTGCTGGACGCCAGCAACGGTCTGGGCGCCTCCGTCAAGCGGCGTGAGGACACCCACAAGATGGCCGAGTCCAACAAGGCCTTCGCGCACTACCGCTGGTAGTCGCTACCCCATCGAGAACCGAGAGAAGACTGAGCCAGATGGCCACCACTTCACTTGACCTGGCCAAGGTCCGCAACATCGGGATCATGGCACACATCGACGCGGGCAAGACGACCACCACCGAGCGGATTCTGTTCTACACCGGCGTGAGCTACAAGATCGGTGAAGTCCACGATGGCGCTGCCACCATGGACTGGATGGAGCAGGAGCAGGAGCGCGGCATCACGATCACGTCGGCCGCGACGACCTGTCACTGGCCGCTTGAGAACGTCGATCACACCATCAACATCATCGACACCCCGGGCCACGTCGACTTCACCGTCGAGGTGGAGCGTTCGCTGCGCGTGCTCGACGGTGCCGTGACCGTGTTCGATGGCGTCGCCGGTGTGGAGCCGCAGTCCGAGACGGTGTGGCGTCAGGCGGACCGCTACGGCGTTCCGCGTATCTGCTTCGTCAACAAGCTCGACCGCACCGGTGCTGAGTTCCACCGCTGCGTCGACATGATCACGGACCGCCTGGGCGCGGTGCCGCTGGTCATGCAGCTGCCGATCGGAACCGAGGCCGACTTCAAGGGTGTCGTCGACCTCGTCACCATGAAGGCGCTGGTCTGGTCCGCCGAGGCGACCAAGGGCGAGATGTACGACACCGTCGACATCCCGGACACCCACACCGAGGCCGCCGACGAGTGGCGCGGCAAGCTGCTCGAGGGCGTCGCCGAGAACGACGAAGAGATGATGGAGCTGTACCTGGAGGGCGAGGAGCCCACCGTGGAGCAGCTGTACGCGGCGATCCGCCGTATCACCATCGCCTCCGGCAAGGGCGGCGGCACCACCGTCACCCCCGTGTTCTGTGGCACCGCGTTCAAGAACAAGGGTGTGCAGCCCCTGCTCGACGCCGTGGTCCGGTACCTCCCGTCGCCGATCGACATCGAGGCGATCGAGGGGCACTCGGTCAAGGACCCGGACGAGGTCATCAAGCGTCGTCCGTCCGAGGAGGAGCCTCTCTCGGCTCTGGCGTTCAAGATCGCGAGCGACCCGCACCTCGGCAAGCTCACCTTCATCCGTGTGTACTCCGGCCGCATGGACGCCGGCACCCAGGTGCTGAACTCCGTGAAGGGCAAGAAGGAGCGCATCGGCAAGATCTACCGGATGCACGCGAACAAGCGTGAGGAGATCGACTCGGTGGGTGCCGGCGACATCGTCGCCGTCATGGGTCTGAAGCAGACCACCACCGGTGAGACCCTCTCCGACTCGTCGAACCCGGTGATCCTGGAGTCCATGGACTTCCCGGCCCCGGTCATCGAGGTGGCCATCGAGCCGAAGTCCAAGGGCGACCAGGAGAAGCTCGCCGTCGCGATCCAGCGGCTTGCCGAGGAGGACCCGTCCTTCCGCGTCAAGACCGACGAGGAGACCGGCCAGACGATCATCTCCGGCATGGGCGAGCTGCACCTGGACGTGCTGGTCGACCGCATGCGCCGCGAGTTCAAGGTCGAGGCCAACGTCGGTAAGCCGCAGGTGGCCTACCGCGAGACGCTGCGCAAGGCGGTCGAGCGGTACGACTACACGCACAAGAAGCAGACTGGTGGTTCCGGCCAGTTCGCGAAGGTGCAGATCGCGCTGGAGCCGCTCGAGGGCGACGGCTACGAGTTCGAGAACAAGGTCACCGGTGGCCGTATCCCGCGGGAGTACATCCCGTCCGTGGACGCGGGCTGCCAGGAGGCCATGGAGTTCGGCGTGCTCGCGGGCTACCCGCTGACCGGTGTGAAGGTCACCCTGCTCGACGGTGGCTACCACGAGGTCGACTCGTCCGAGATGGCGTTCAAGATCGCCGGTTCGATGGCCTTCAAGGAGGCTGCCCGCAAGGCCAGCCCGGCCCTGCTCGAGCCGATGATGAAGGTCGAGGTCACCACGCCCGAGGACTACATGGGTGACGTGATCGGCGACATCAACTCCCGTCGCGGGCAGATCCAGTCCATGGAGGACCGGAGCGGCGCCAAGCTGGTCACCGGCCTGGTTCCGCTGTCGGAGATGTTCGGCTACGTGGGCGACCTGCGCAGCAAGACGTCCGGCCGCGCCAGCTACTCCATGCAGTTCGACTCCTACGCCGAGGTTCCGCGGAACGTCGCCGAGGAGATCATCGCGAAGGCCAAGGGCGAGTAAGGCGGGTTCATCCGCATTCCTCACCCTTTAGGCTGGAAGCACAAGGCATCGGGGCATTCGTCGTGGAGCGCGTCCACCGCGTTCCACGACGGGGCCCCTGGCGCCGGCCCCCCAGACGAATACGGCGAAGGGCATCCCCCTCGGGGTCCTGGCCGGTTCGGTAAGAAAACCTGAACCCATCCGCAAAGCGTGGATGCGTTACAGAACCACTCCACAGGAGGACCCCAGTGGCGAAGGCGAAGTTCGAGCGGACTAAGCCGCACGTCAACATCGGCACCATCGGTCACATCGACCACGGTAAGACCACGCTTACCGCTGCGATCACCAAGGTGCTGCACGACGCGTACCCGGACCTGAACGAGGCCTCGGCCTTCGACCAGATCGACAAGGCTCCTGAGGAGCGCCAGCGCGGTATCACCATCTCCATCGCGCACGTCGAGTACCAGACCGAGTCGCGTCACTACGCGCACGTTGACTGCCCCGGTCACGCGGACTACATCAAGAACATGATCACCGGTGCCGCGCAGATGGACGGCGCCATCCTCGTGGTCGCCGCCACCGACGGCCCGATGCCGCAGACCAAGGAGCACGTGCTCCTGGCCCGCCAGGTCGGCGTGCCGTACATCGTTGTCGCCCTGAACAAGGCCGACATGGTGGACGACGAGGAGATCCTGGAGCTCGTCGAGCTCGAGGTCCGCGAGCTGCTCTCCGAGTACGAGTTCCCGGGCGACGACGTTCCGGTCGTCAAGGTCTCGGCGCTCAAGGCGCTCGAGGGTGACGCCGAGTGGGGCAAGTCCGTCCTCGACCTGATGAAGGCCGTCGACGAGTCGATCCCGCAGCCCGAGCGCGACGTCGACAAGCCGTTCCTGATGCCGATCGAGGACGTCTTCACCATCACCGGTCGCGGTACGGTCGTCACCGGCCGTATCGAGCGCGGTGTGCTGAAGGTCAACGAGAACGTCGACATCATCGGCATCAAGCAGGAGAAGACCTCGACCACCGTCACCGGTATCGAGATGTTCCGCAAGCTGCTCGACGAGGGCCAGGCCGGTGAGAACGTCGGTCTGCTGCTCCGCGGCATCAAGCGCGAGGACGTCGAGCGCGGCCAGGTCATCATCAAGCCGGGTTCGGTCACTCCGCACACCGAGTTCGAGGCCCAGGCGTACATCCTGTCCAAGGACGAGGGTGGCCGCCACACGCCGTTCTTCAACAACTACCGTCCGCAGTTCTACTTCCGTACCACGGACGTGACGGGCGTTGTGACCCTCCCCGAGGGCACCGAGATGGTCATGCCGGGCGACAACACCGAGATGTCCGTCCAGCTGATCCAGCCGGTCGCCATGGAGGAGGGCCTGAAGTTCGCCATCCGTGAGGGTGGCCGGACCGTCGGCGCCGGCCAGGTCACCAAGATCAACAAGTGACCTGACGCTCCCCGGAGCAAAGAGCCCCATTCGCCACTGGCGGGTGGGGCTCTTTCGTATGTGGGTACCCGGCCGCCCACATCGAAGCCGCGTTCGACTTCGGGAGCGAACAGATGATGACAAATGGCAAGATCACGGTCGCGGTCGTGGGAGGCTACCTCCTCGGGCGCACCAAGAAGGCGAAACTCGCCTTCGGGCTGGGCATGTTGCTGGCCGGTAAGAAGATCACCCTGGATCCGCAGCAGCTGAAGAAGTCCCTCGCCGAGATGCCGCTGCTGAGCGGCCTCAACGGACAGGTGCGCCAGGAACTCGTCGACGCCACCCGGCAGGCCGCGGCCAAGGCCGTGTCCGACCGGGTGGGCGGCCTCGCCGATTCGCTGCATGAGCGCACCGCGTCGCTGCGCGGTGAGAGCGAGGACGCCCGGGACGAGGACGAGGACGCCCGGGACGAGGACCGCGCGGAGGACGAGGAGCCCGTCGAGCGGGAGGAGGCCGACGCGGACTCCGAGCCGAAGCGGAAACCGAAGCCGCCGAAGCCTCCCCGCAAGGCGGCGGCCAAGGCCCCGGCCCGTCCGGCGAAGAAGACCGCCGCCGCCGGCTCCGGCAAGGCGAAGAAGACCGCCGCCTCGGGTGCAGACCGGGCCAAGAAGACCGCCAGGACCGCGGGGGGCCGCAATGGCTGACACGCTGGGCAAGCTCAAGGACGACATCGTCAGGAACCCGGCCACCGACCGTCTCAAGGACGAGCTGCGCCACTACGTCCAGGCGCGGGCGACGCATGCGATCTCCGGCCTCGGCACCGGCCTCGCCAAGGGCGCGCAGTCCCTCGCCGAGGGCAAGTCGCCGGGGCAGGCGCTGATGAAGGCCGGCTCGTCCCAGCTGAAGGATTCACTCAAGGAGTCGCTGAAGGAGAAGGTCAAGGGCGCCTTCGGCAAGGGCCGGGGCAAGAGCGGAGGCGGCAAGTCGAAGAGTGTGACGGTCGTCGAGGACATCGACGTCGGGGTGCCGGTCCGCGAGGCGTACGACCAGTGGACCCAGTTCCAGGAGTTCAGCACCTTCGCCAAGGGGGTCGTCAGCGTCGAGAAGGCCGACGACACCAGCAGCAACTGGAAGGTGAAGGTCGCCAAGTCCACCCGCAGCTGGCGGGCGAACGTCACCGAGCAGGTGCCCGATGAGCGGATCACCTGGACCACGGAGGGTGCGAAGGGCACCGTCAAGGGCGTCGTCACCTTCCACCCGCTCGGCGACAACCTCACCCGGGTGCTGCTGGTCCTGGAGTACTTCCCCAAGGGCCTCTTCGAGAAGACCGGCAACATCTGGCGAGCCCAGGGCCGACGGGCGCGCCTCGACCTGAAGCTCTACCGCAAGTTCATCATGATGCGCGGCGAGGCCACGGACGGCTGGCGCGGCGAGATCCGGGACGGCGAGGTCGTGCGGGACCACGAGACGGCCGTGGAGGAGGAAGAGCGCGACAAGGCCGAGGCCGAGGACGAGGCCGGGGGAGAAGCCGATGAGCCGCGGTCCGGGTCCGGCGACGAGGGCGAAGTCGAAGGCGACGCGGAAGAGCGCGCGGACGAGGCGGAGGACGCGTACGAGGACGAGGACGGCGCGGCCGCGGATGCGGATGAGGCGCCGGAGGAGGAGTACGAGGAGGAGCCCGAAGACGCCGAGTCCGAGCCGGAATCCGGTTTCGAGGAGGACGAGGAGGAGCCGGAGGACGCCGAGGCGTACGAAGAGCCTGAAGAGCCCGAGGAGGCCGAGGAGGCCGAGGAGGCCGAGGAACCCGAGGCCGCCCGCCCCCGACGGCGTGCCGCCGCGGCCCGGCGCTGAGCGCGCGCACCAACGCGCCCCCGGCCCAGGGCCGGACATGACGGGGCCCCACCCGGACCGGAGACGGCGGGTGGGGCCCCGTCATGCCGCACGGCGGCAATGTCTGCCGCACGCGGATCGGCCGCACTGGGGACGCGGACCGGGGCGGCCGCCTAAGGCGCACCGGGGGCGCCCCCCAGGAGCACCGCACCGGGGCGCGGACCGGGGGCGCCCCCCCCAGAAGGGCGCCGCACCGGGGCGCGGACCGGGGGACGCCGCCCGGGGAATGAGCCGCCAGGGATGCGGACGGGGGACGTGCACCGGGCATGCTGCCCAGGGGAGCGCCGCAGCATGGGGATGGCTATGGGTGTGCGGTGCCAGGTGGGCGGCCTGGGAGGTGCCTTACGGGGAGATGGCCAGGAGCGCGGCACCAGGCACGCCGCCAGGCGCGCGGCACCAGGCACGCCGCCAGGAGGCGCACGGCGCCAGGCGCACCGCCACGAGCGCGCCACGGGGGCGTGCGTCGCGCGTGGGCCGGGGACGGTGTCCCCGGCCCCGCCGCACCCGGTGGTAAGCCGGGCCGTCAGGCCCGTTTCGTGGAGCGTGGGCGCCAGATCCAGGGGGTGGCGTCCGGGGCCATGCCCACCACGCAGACACCCTGGTGCCCGTCGTCCGCCAGCAGCGCCGGGGCGCCGACCGGGATCAGGCGGCCGGGGGAGCGCAGGGGCCTGGCGTCCGGGCCGGTGCCGTACTGGACCTGGACCTTCCCGCCCAGGTCGCGGCCGACCAGCAGCAGCGTCCTCGCCTCGCGGCGGCCGGAGGGTTCGGCCACGGTGTGCGCGGCGATCGCCCCGTAGCCCTCGAAGTGCCGCACGGTGAGGGAGGTGTCGCCGTGGACGGCGGGC
The DNA here is from genome assembly GCF_042868035.1 of Streptomyces sp. NPDC007875. Classification (NCBI taxonomy): domain Bacteria; kingdom Bacillati; phylum Actinomycetota; class Actinomycetes; order Kitasatosporales; family Streptomycetaceae; genus Streptomyces; species Streptomyces sp. NPDC007875. The sequence continues at coordinate 70,787 of NZ_JBIADZ010000031.1, forward strand.
ACGGTGGCCGCGGGGGTGCGGTAGACCAGCGCGAGCGAGCCGTCGGGGGCCACCGCGGCGCCCAGCGGATCGCCGCCGGGGCGCGGCAGACCGGTCGGCGGGCGCAGGGCGACCGGGCCACCGGCCCGCTCCTGGGCCCAGTGGTGGACGGTGTCGCGGCCGGGGGCGAGGACATGGACCCGCCCCTCCGCGTCCAGCAGCGCGGTCAGCCCGTCCTGGACCTCGGCGCCGCCGAGCCGCTGCCAGGGACTCCAGCGGCCGCCCCCGTCCCGTACGCGGGTGGCCAGGCCCTTGTCCGCGGTCCGTACGAACAGATGGACCCGGCCGTCGGGGGTGGCGACCGCCGCCGGGCAGCCGACCCGGCGGCCGTGCTCGGTGCTGGTCTCGGGGGTGCCGAGTCCGGTCCAGGCACGGAACGGGCCGTCCGGGCGGCGCTGTTCCAGCACCACGATCTCGCGCAGGTCGGCCGCGCCTTGGCCCCCCAGCGCCGCGAACCGCAGGGCGAACAGCACCTGACGCCCCGCACTGTCCCGCACCGCGGCGAGCGCCGGGGCGAGCGGTCCGCCGCCGAGCCCCAGCGGCGCCCCGAACCGCCCGCTGCCGGGTGCCGTCTCCCGCCACCGCACGGCCTGCGCGCCGAGCACGCCGTACACCACGAGCCGGCCCTGGGCGTCGGCGGTGGGGGTGGGCAGGGCGGTGGGGTAGCGGTAGTGGGTGGAGCGGATCCAGCCCTTACGGTTCCGCAGCGGACGCACTCCGCCCTGGCTGTAGTCGCCGCAACCGGCCGTGTTGCCGCAGTCCCAGTCCGGGGCGCCGCCGTAGGACTTGATGACCCGCGCCTTCCGGGCGAGCACCGCGGGCGGCAGATTGTGCGGCCAGCGCTGGTTGTAGTAGCCGCGGAACGCGGTGGTGGTGAAGCGCGGGGCGTGCTTGTCCCGCTGGGCGGACGCGGCCACCCACTGGGCGATCGCCTTCCAGGTGAACAGCGCGACCGGGGTGTGGTCGCGGTGGTCCGAGCACCCCGGCTGATCGTTGTCCTGGGGGTGCAGCGCGTCGTGCAGCTGGAAGTCGGGGTCCGGGTCCAGCGTGTGGATCAGCGTGGGCCGATGGCGGTCCATGATCTCGGCGAGCACGTCGACCAACGTCTGATGGCCGTACGAACTCGGGTGCGGCACGGGGGAGCCGGTGGCCAGGAGCGTGCTCATCACGGTGCCCGGGGTGCTCCACAGCGCGGGGATCCGTATCCCGCCCTCCGACAGCATCGCGATGTTGAGGAAGATCAGCCGGACCCTGCGGGCGCCGCTCGCGAGGGTGTTGGTCTCCGCGGTGACCCCGCCGGGCAGCCGTAGCACCGACCGCTGCCAGGGCGCGAACTGGTTCAGCCCGATCATCCGCGCGTACGCCTGCCGCAGCCCCTGATGGCGGGAGGCGGAATAGGCGGCCTTGTCGGCGGGCGGGATCGGCGTCCCCGCCTGGTGGTTGATCCCCCGGGCCTCACCGGCCGTCACGTACACGCACACCACCGGGACGCCGGAGCGCAGCACTTGCTCGGCGTCCGGGTTCATGAAGTACAGATCGTCGTCGGGGTGCGCCATGATCTGCAGCAGCAGCGCCTGCTTGTCGCCCGCCGTCGAGGCGAAGGGCTCCGCCGCCCCGGGGGCGGAGGCCCGTGCGGGTCCGGCGGGCACGGATGCCATGCGGCGCGAACCTCCGGCGCTGCAACCGGCGACCCCGGCCGCGGTGAGTGCCGCCAGCGCGGCCAGCGTCTGCCTGCGGGTGGTGCCCGTTCCCCGCACTGTCCATCGACTGTTCAATTTGGTGACCCTGTCACTTCGGCAGCGCGTAGTCTCCGGCTGCTCCGAGTGATAGGACGGGCGGTGATCTTGACAGGTTGTCCGATGTCCGGGAGGTATCGGTCACAGACCGGACACATCGTCCTTCGCTACCAGGGCACGGGGGCGCGGGGGCACGCGGGCGCCCATGACGATGGCCGGGTCCTCAGTCGGAGATCAGTACCGCGAGCCAGCAGGCCGCCACCAGCACGGGCAGCAGCATCATGATCGTGCCGGTCGGGGAGACCTTCAGGTAGGCGGAGCCGGGGTCGTCGGTGCGGCGATGCACTATCCGCTCGCCGCCGTGCCAGGCCATGTACTCCTCGAGCTCCCGCGAGACCAAGCCCGGCAAGTACGCCGCCGCGGGCATTCCCCACTTCTGGCTGGCCGAGATGGCGGGGGAGAACGATCGCCCGGCCGTGCACACCTACGAGCTGGACCCCGTGACCAAGTCCTACACGAATACCGGCATCTACCATGAGCGGCTGAAGCTGACCGTTCCCTTTACGATCGACATCGACCTCACCGCGATCGATCACATGTAGAGCGGACACCCGCCGAGTTTGAACGGTCCCCCGCAGGGGGTACGCTTCCCGGCCCCTGATTGGCGTCCGGAGCAGCCGCTATGGCACACTAACCAGGTTGCTCGGTTGAGTGCCGATGCTGCGCGCCTCTCGCCGGGAGGACTGGAAGCGAGTCCCACGGTACTCGTCGCCCCTGATCAGGGGCGGAAGTACGGGAATCTTCCGGGAAGCGTCAGCGGGGCCCCAGCCAGGCGCCCGGTGGGTGATTTTCTCCCCCAGCAACCCCCTTCACCAGGGATCTCCATGTGGAGATTTATGAGAAGGACTGCGACACGCCCGACCGCGTGGGTCGGAAGTGGGGTGGAGGAGGACGCGAACGCCACCGGGTCCCAGAGCGTTACGAGAGACAGGACTACGAAGTAGCCATGGCGGGACAGAAGATCCGCATCCGGCTCAAGGCCTACGACCACGAGGTCATCGACTCCTCGGCGAAGAAGATCGTCGAGACGGTGACCCGCACTGGTGCGTCGGTCGCGGGCCCGGTGCCGCTGCCCACAGAGAAGAACGTGTACTGCGTCATCAAGTCGCCGCACAAGTACAAGGACTCGCGCGAGCACTTCGAGATGCGTACGCACAAGCGCCTCATCGACATCCTCGACCCCACGCCGAAGACCGTCGACTCGCTGATGCGTCTCGACCTGCCGGCGGGCGTCGACATCGAGATCAAGCTCTGAGGTGACGCGCGAGATGGCTAAGCAGATCAAGGGCGTCCTGGGCGAGAAGCTCGGCATGACGCAGGTGTGGGACGAGAACAACCGTGTCGTCCCGGTCACCGTCGTCAAGGCCGGTCCCTGCGTCGTGACCCAGGTCCGTACCGATGACGCGGACGGCTACAGCGCCGTCCAGATCGCCTTCGGCGAGATCGACCCGCGCAAGGTGAACAAGCCCCTCAAGGGCCACTTCGCCAAGGCCGATGTGACCCCGCGCCGCCACCTGGTGGAGCTGCGTACCACCGACGCCGGTGAGTACACGCTCGGCCAGGAAGTCACGGCCGAGGTGTTCGAGTCCGGTGTCAAGGTCGACGTGACCGGCACCAGCAAGGGCAAGGGCACCGCCGGTGTCATGAAGCGCCACGGCTTCGGCGGCCTCGGCGCCGGCCACGGCACCCAGCGCAAGCACCGCTCGCCGGGCTCCATCGGTGGCTGCGCCACCCCGGGCCGCGTGTTCAAGGGCCTGCGCATGGCCGGCCGCATGGGCAATGAGCGGGTCACCACCCAGAACCTGACCGTCCACGCCGTTGACGCGGAGAAGGGTCTGCTCCTGATCAAGGGAGCGGTTCCTGGTCCGAACGGCGGCCTCGTCCTGGTCCGTACCGCGGCCAAGGGGGCCTGAGGTAACCGATGAGCACCATTGACATCCTTTCGCCGGCTGGCGACAAGGCCGGGACCGTCGAGCTCCCCGCGGAGATCTTCGACGCGCAGGTCAGCGTTCCGCTGATCCACCAGGTCGTCGTCGCCCAGCTGGCCGCTGCCCGCCAGGGCACGCACAAGACCAAGACCCGCGGCGAGGTCCGGGGCGGTGGCAAGAAGCCCTACCGCCAGAAGGGCACCGGCCGCGCGCGCCAGGGCTCGACCCGCGCGCCGCAGTTCGCCGGCGGTGGCGTCGTGCACGGTCCCGTGCCGCGCGACTACAGCCAGCGCACCCCGAAGAAGATGAAGGCCGCCGCGCTGCGCGGTGCCCTCTCCGACCGGGCGCGCCACGAGCGGATCCACGTCGTGACCGGCGTGGTCGACGGCGACATCTCCACCAAGGCCGCGAAGACCCTGCTGGGCAAGATCAGCGAGCGCAAGAACCTGCTCCTGGTCGCCGAGCGGAGCGACGAGGCCGCGTGGCTGTCCGCCCGCAACCTGCCCCAGGTGCACATCCTGGAGCCGGGCCAGCTGAACACGTACGACGTGCTCGTCTCCGACGACGTGGTCTTCACCAAGGCCGCCTTCGAGTCCTTCGTGGCTGGTCCCAAGGCCGCTGAGAAGACCGAAGGGAGCGCCGCCTGATGAGTGAGGCGACCGCTGTCACCAGCAAGACCTTCACCGACCCCCGCGACGTGCTCGTCAAGCCGGTGGTCTCGGAGAAGAGCTACGCGCTGCTGGACGAGAACAAGTACACGTTCATCGTCGACCCGCGCGCGAACAAGACCCAGATCAAGCAGGCCGTCGAGGCGGTCTTCTCGGTCAAGGTCACCGGGGTCAACACGATCAACCGGCAGGGCAAGCGCAAGCGCACCCGCACCGGCTACGGCAAGCGCAAGGACACCAAGCGCGCCATCGTGACCCTCGCCGAGGGCGACCGCATCGACATCTTCGGCGGCCCGGTCTCCTAACGGAGATCGGAACGTCCAGAAGTCCGGAATCTTCCGAGGACTGAGAAATGGGTATCCGCAAGTACAAGCCGACGACCCCGGGCCGTCGTGGCTCCAGCGTCGCCGACTTCGTCGAGATCACGCGGTCCACGCCGGAGAAGTCGCTGGTCCGCCCGCTGCACAGCAAGGGTGGTCGTAACAACGCCGGCCGCATCACGGTCCGCCACCAGGGTGGCGGTCACAAGCGTGCGTACCGCGTGATCGACTTCCGCCGTCACGACAAGGACGGCGTCCCGGCGAAGGTCGCACACATCGAATACGACCCCAACCGCACCGCGCGCATCGCGCTGCTGCACTACGCCGACGGCGAGAAGCGCTACATCCTCGCGCCGCGCGGCCTGACGCAGGGCGACCGGATCGAGAACGGCCCCGGCGCCGACATCAAGCCCGGTAACAACCTTTCGCTGCGCAACATCCCGGTTGGTACCACGCTCCACGCCATCGAGCTGCGGCCCGGCGGCGGCGCGAAGTTCGCCCGCTCCGCGGGTGCCTCCGTGCAGCTGCTGGCGAAGGAGGGCTCCATGGCCCACCTCCGCATGCCGTCCGGTGAGATCCGCCTGGTCGACGTCCGCTGCCGCGCCACCGTTGGCGAGGTCGGCAACGCCGAGCAGTCGAACATCAACTGGGGCAAGGCCGGCCGCATGCGCTGGAAGGGCGTCCGCCCGACCGTTCGTGGTGTGGTCATGAACCCCGTCGACCACCCGCACGGTGGTGGTGAGGGCAAGACCTCCGGTGGTCGCCACCCGGTCTCGCCGTGGGGTCAGAAGGAGGGCCGTACGCGCTCGCCGAAGAAGGCCAGCAACAAGTACATCGTCCGCCGCCGCAAGACGAACAAGAAGCGCTAGGAGCGGGTTTAGATGCCGCGCAGTCTCAAGAAGGGGCCCTTCGTCGACGACCACCTGATCAAGAAGGTGGATGTCCAGAACGAAGCCGGCACCAAGAACGTCATCAAGACCTGGTCCCGCCGCTCGATGATCGTCCCGGCCATGCTCGGCCACACGATCGCGGTGCACGACGGCCGCAAGCACGTCCCGGTGTTCGTCACCGAGTCGATGGTCGGCCACAAGCTCGGCGAGTTCGCGCCGACCCGCACCTTCCGCGGCCACGAGAAGGACGACCGTAAGTCGCGTCGTCGCTGATCGGCGGAAGAGACTCATGACAGACACCGAAGGGACAACCATGGAAGCCAGGGCCCAGGCGCGGTACATCCGCGTCACGCCCATGAAGGCCCGCCGCGTGGTGGACCTCATCCGTGGCATGAGTGCCACGGAGGCTCAGGCGGTCCTGCGTTTCGCCCCGCAGGCCGCGAGCGTGCCGGTCGGCAAGGTGCTGGACAGCGCCATCGCCAACGCCGCGCACAACTACGACCACACCGACGCCGACAGCCTCTTCATCTCTGAGGCGTACGTCGACGAGGGCCCGACCCTGAAGCGGTTCCGTCCGCGTGCCCAGGGCCGCGCCTACCGGATCCGCAAGCGGACCAGCCACATCACCGTGGTCGTCAGCAGCAAGGAAGGAACCCGGTAATGGGCCAGAAGGTTAACCCGCACGGGTTCCGGCTCGGCATCACCACCGACTTCAAGTCGCGCTGGTACGCCGACAAGCTGTACAAGGACTACGTCAAGGAAGACGTCGCCATCCGCCGGATGATGACGAAGGGCATGGAGCGCGCGGGCATCTCCAAGGTGGAGATCGAGCGCACCCGTGACCGCGTCCGCGTCGACATCCACACCGCCCGGCCGGGCATCGTCATCGGCCGCCGCGGCGCGGAGGCCGACCGTATCCGCGGCGAGCTGGAGAAGCTGACCGGCAAGCAGGTGCAGCTGAACATCCTCGAGGTGAAGAACCCCGAGGTCGACGCTCAGCTGGTGGCCCAGGCCGTCGCCGAGCAGCTCTCCTCCCGCGTCTCCTTCCGTCGTGCGATGCGCAAGTCGATGCAGAGCTCGATGAAGGCCGGTGCCAAGGGCATCAAGATCCAGTGTGGTGGCCGTCTCGGCGGTGCCGAGATGTCCCGCTCGGAGTTCTACCGCGAGGGCCGTGTGCCCCTGCACACGCTCCGCGCGAACGTCGACTACGGCTTCTTCGAGGCCAAGACCACCTTCGGCCGCATCGGCGTCAAGGTGTGGATCTACAAGGGCGACGTCAAGAACATCGCCGAGGTCCGCGCCGAGAACGCCGCCGCCCGCGCCGGCAACCGCCCGTCGCGCGGTGGCAGCGACCGCCCGCAGCGCCGTGGTGGCGAGCGCGGTGGCCGTGGCCGTAAGCCGCAGCAGCAGCAGAGCGCCCCCGCCGAGGCCCCCAAGGCCGAGGCCACCGCCGCTCCGGCTGCTGAGAGCACTGGAACGGAGGCCTGACCGACATGCTGATCCCTCGCAGGGTCAAGCACCGCAAGCAGCACCACCCCAAGCGGTCCGGCATGGCCAAGGGCGGCACGGAGCTGGCGTTCGGCGAGTACGGCATCCAGGCCGTCACTCCGGCGTACGTCACCAACCGTCAGATCGAGGCCGCTCGTATCGCGATGACCCGCCACATCAAGCGTGGCGGCAAGGTCTGGATCAACATCTACCCGGACCGTCCGCTGACGAAGAAGCCTGCCGAGACCCGCATGGGTTCCGGTAAGGGTTCGCCGGAGTGGTGGGTCGCGAACGTCAAGCCCGGCCGGGTGATGTTCGAGCTGTCCTTCCCGAACGAGAAGACTGCGCGTGAGGCGCTCACCCGCGCTGCTCACAAGCTCCCGATGAAGTGCCGGATCGTGCGGCGCGAGGCAGGTGAGTCGTGATGGCGGCCGGTACCAAGGCGTCCGAGCTGCGTGAGCTGAACAACGAGGACCTCGTTGGCAAGCTCCGTGAGGCCAAGGAAGAGCTGTTCAACCTCCGCTTCCAGGCGGCGACCGGACAGCTTGAGAACCACGGCCGGCTGAAGGCCGTCCGCAAGGACATCGCCCGGATCTACACCCTGATGCGGGAGCGCGAGCTCGGCATCGAGACGGTGGAGAGCGCCTGATGAGCGAGACGAATGTGACTGAGAACGCAACGCAGAACCGCGGCTTCCGCAAGACCCGTGAGGGTCTGGTCGTCAGCGACAAGATGGACAAGACCGTCGTCGTCGCCGTCGAGGACCGCGTCAAGCACGCGCTGTACGGCAAGGTCATCCGCCGTACGAACAAGCTCAAGGCGCACGACGAGCAGAACGCCGCGGGTGTCGGCGACCGCGTCCTCCTGATGGAGACCCGGCCGCTGTCCGCGACCAAGCGCTGGCGCGTCGTCGAGATCCTCGAGAAGGCCAAGTAATTCCTGCGGGCAATAGTCCGCAGGACAGTTCCGCCAGGCTCGGCAGGGGCTGGACATATCCAGCCCCTGCCGGGAACCGGCAGACGATCAGGAGATAGACGTGATCCAGCAGGAGTCGCGACTGCGCGTCGCCGACAACACGGGCGCGAAGGAAATCCTTTGCATCCGTGTTCTCGGTGGCTCCGGTCGCCGCTACGCGGGCATCGGTGACGTCATCGTCGCCACCGTCAAGGACGCGATCCCCGGTGGCAACGTGAAGAAGGGTGACGTCGTCAAGGCGGTCATCGTGCGCACCGTCAAGGAGCGCCGCCGCCCGGACGGTTCGTACATCCGCTTCGACGAGAACGCGGCCGTCATCCTCAAGAACGATGGCGACCCCCGTGGCACCCGTATCTTCGGCCCGGTGGGCCGTGAGCTGCGCGAGAAGAAGTTCATGAAGATCATCTCGCTCGCGCCGGAGGTGCTGTAACCGATGAAGATCAAGAAGGGCGACCTGGTCCAGGTCATCACCGGTAAGGACAAGGGCAAGCAGGGCAAGGTCATCGCGGCCTTCCCGCGCGAGGACCGTGTCCTGGTCGAGGGTGTCAACCGGGTCAAGAAGCACACCAAGGCCGGACAGACCGCTCGTGGTTCGAAGACCGGCGGCATCGTGACGACCGAAGCCCCGATCCACGTGAGCAACGTGCAGCTCGTGGTGGAGAAGGACGGCAACAAGGTCGTCACCCGCGTCGGATACCGCTTCGACGACGAGGGCAACAAGATCCGCGTTGCCAAGCGGACCGGTGAGGACATCTGATGACTGCCACCACCACTGCACCGCGCCTCAAGGCGCGCTACCGCGAAGAGATCCAGGGCAAGCTGCAGGAGCAGTTCTCCTACGAGAACGTCATGCAGATCCCGGGTCTGACCAAGGTCGTGGTCAACATGGGTGTGGGCGACGCCGCCCGCGACTCCAAGCTGATCGAGGGCGCCATCCGCGACCTCTCCACGATCACCGGCCAGAAGCCGGCCGTCACCAAGGCCCGTAAGTCCATCGCGCAGTTCAAGCTGCGTGAGGGCCAGCCGATCGGCGCCCACGTCACCCTCCGCGGTGACCGCATGTGGGAGTTCCTGGACCGTCTGGTGTCGCTCGCGCTGCCGCGCATCCGCGACTTCCGCGGTCTGTCGCCGAAGCAGTTCGACGGCCGGGGCAACTACACCTTCGGTCTCACGGAGCAGGTCATGTTCCACGAGATCGACCAGGACAAGATCGACCGCGTCCGGGGTATGGACATCACCGTGGTGACCACGGCGACCAACGACGACGAGGGCCGCGCCCTGCTGCGTCACCTCGGCTTCCCGTTCAAGGAGGCGTGAGCCGTGGCGAAGAAGGCTCTCATTGCCAAGGCCGCCCGCAAGCCCAAGTTCGGCGTGCGTGGGTACACGCGCTGCCAGCGTTGCGGACGTCCGCACTCCGTCTACCGCAAGTTCGGCCTGTGCCGCGTGTGCCTTCGTGAGATGGCTCACCGTGGCGAGCTGCCGGGCGTGACCAAGAGCTCCTGGTAACAGCCCACCCGTCGTCTCCCGCCACCGCCCTCAACGGGCGTCCTGGCGGGCGAAAGATGGAATTTTGGGCTGGTACCGGACTCTCGGTAAGCAAATGGATGGCGAGCCCCGCCCGTCCACTCCCGTAGAGTGGAACGGTTGGGCGCTCGCCGCCCAGAATCCTTACTACGCCGTAGGTCCCCGCGCCGCACCCGTGCCCACCGTGAGTGGGTGAGAGGGATGGCGCATACAGGAAACCCCGGCGAGAGAGGCCGAAGGCCATCATGACCATGACCGATCCGATCGCAGACATGCTGACGCGTCTGCGAAACGCGAACTCGGCGTACCACGACTCCGTCGTGATGCCCCACAGCAAGATCAAGTCGCATATCGCGGAGATCCTCCAGCAGGAGGGCTACATCACCGGCTGGAAGGTCGAGGACGCCGAGGTCGGCAAGAACCTCACCCTCGAGCTGAAGTTCGGCCCGAACCGCGAGCGCTCGATCGCCGGCATCAAGCGGATTTCGAAGCCGGGCCTGCGGGTCTACGCAAAGTCCACCAACCTGCCGAAGGTGCTCGGCGGCCTGGGCGTGGCGATCATCTCCACGTCGCACGGGCTCCTCACCGACAAGCAGGCCGGCAAGAAGGGCGTGGGTGGGGAAGTCCTCGCCTACGTCTGGTAACCAGGGAACGGAGGAAGCACATGTCGCGCATTGGCAAGCTGCCCATCCAGGTTCCCGCTGGTGTGGACGTCACCATCGATGGCCGCACGGTCGCCGTGAAGGGCCCCAAGGGTTCTCTCTCGCACACCGTCGCCGCGCCGATCGATGTCGCCAAGGGTGAGGACAACACTCTCGTTGTCACCCGCCCCAACGACGAGCGTCAGAACAAGGCCCTGCACGGCCTGTCCCGCACGCTGGTGGCGAACATGATCACCGGCGTGACCCAGGGCTACAGCAAGGCGCTCGAGATCAGCGGTGTGGGTTACCGCGTCCAGGCCAAGGGCTCCAACCTGGAGTTCGCCCTGGGCTACAGCCACCCGATCCTGGTCGAGGCCCCCGAGGGCATCACCTTCAAGGTGGAGTCCCCGACCAAGCTGAGCGTCGAGGGCATCGACAAGCAGAAGGTCGGCGAGGTCGCCGCGAACATCCGCAAGCTGCGCAAGCCCGACCCGTACAAGGCCAAGGGCGTGAAGTACGCGGGCGAGGTCATCCGCCGCAAGGTCGGAAAGGCTGGTAAGTAAGCCATGGCATACGGTGTGAAGATCGCCAAGGGCAACGCCCGTAAGGCGGCTGCCGTCAAGCGGCGTCACATCCGCGTCCGCAAGCGGGTCTCCGGCACGCCGGTCCGTCCTCGCCTCGTGGTGACGCGGTCCAACCGTCACATGGTGGCGCAGGTCATCGACGACATCGCGGGCCACACGCTGGCCTCGGCGTCGACGCTGGACAGCGCCATCCGGGCGGCCGAGGGCGACAAGAGCGCCCAGGCGCAGCAGGTCGGCGCGCTGGTGGCCGAGCGGGCGAAGGCCGCGGGCATCGAGGCCGTCGTGTTCGACCGTGGTGGCAACAAGTACGCCGGGCGGATTGCCGCTCTGGCGGACGCCGCCCGCGAGGCCGGGCTGAAGTTCTGAGCCCCGGTTCCAACGCAAAGCGGAAACGAGAGAGGTAAATCCAATGGCTGGACCCCAGCGCCGCGGTGGCGGCGCCGGTGGCGGCGAGCGGCGGGACCGGAAGGACCGGCGGGACGGTGGCGCTGCCGCCGAGAAGACCGCTTACGTCGAGCGTGTTGTCGCGATCAACCGCGTCGCCAAGGTTGTGAAGGGTGGTCGTCGCTTCAGCTTCACCGCGCTGGTCGTGGTGGGCGACGGTGACGGCACCGTGGGTGTCGGTTACGGCAAGGCCAAGGAGGTGCCGGCCGCGATCGCCAAGGGCGTGGAGGAGGCCAAGAAGCACTTCTTCAAGGTCCCCCGGATCGCCGGCACCATCCCGCACCCGATCCAGGGTGAGGAGGCCGCGGGTGTCGTGCTGCTGAAGCCGGCGTCCCCCGGTACCGGTGTGATCGCCGGTGGCCCGGTGCGCGCCGTGCTGGAGTGCGCGGGCATCCACGACGTGCTCAGCAAGTCGCTCGGTTCGTCGAACCCGATCAACATCGTGCACGCCACGGTGGCCGCTCTGCAGGGCCTTCAGCGCCCCGAGGAGATCGCCGCCCGCCGTGGTCTGCCGCTGGAGGACGTCGCCCCCGCCGCTCTGCTGCGGGCGCGTGCCGGGGTGGGTGTGTGAGCATGGCCCGCCTGAAGATCACGCAGACGAAGTCCTACATCGGCAGCAAGCAGAACCACCGCGACACCCTGCGTTCGCTCGGGCTGAAGAAGCTCGGCGACGTGGTTGTCAAGGAGGACCGCCCCGAGTTCCGCGGCATGGCGACCACCGTGCGGCACCTCGTGACGGTCGAGGAGGTCGACTGAGATGGCGGAGAACAACCCGCTGAAGGTCCACAACCTCCGGCCCGCCCCGGGCGCCAAGACCGCCAAGACCCGTGTCGGTCGTGGTGAGGCGTCCAAGGGTAAGACCGCTGGTCGTGGCACCAAGGGCACCAAGGCCCGCTACCAGGTTCCGGAGCGCTTCGAGGGTGGGCAGATGCCCCTCCACATGCGGCTCCCGAAGCTCAAGGGCTTCAAGAACCCGTTCCGCACCGAGTACCAGGTCGTGAACCTGGACAAGCTGGCCGCGCTCTACCCGCAGGGTGGCGAGGTCACGGTGGCCGATCTGGTCGCCAAGGGTGCGGTGCGCAAGAACCAGCTCGTCAAGGTGCTGGGCTCCGGTGAGGTCTCCGTGGCGCTCCAGGTGACGGTCGACGCCGTCTCCGGCTCCGCCAAGGAGAAGATCACCGCTGCCGGTGGCACCGTCACCGAGCTCGTCTGAGCACGGTGTACACCCGACCGGGGATGCTCCAGATACGGGGCATCCCCGGTTGGTCGTTCCAAGCGGGGCCAGGTCGCCGGTAAGGTGGCGTGCGTTGTTACCTTCCGCGCGGTACGCCTCCGCGCGGGTCCTGGCTGATAAGTATTCGTCGATCCTCAAGACCGTCACCTCTCGCGCACGCACGCGGGGGGCGCAGGAGGCACCGTGCTCACCGCGTTCGCCCGGGCGTTCAAGACGCCCGACCTGCGCAAGAAGCTGCTGTTCACGCTGGGCATCATCGTGCTCTTCAGGCTCGGGCAACATATCCCGATCCCGGGCATCGACTACAAGAACGTCCAGACGTGCATGGACCTCGCCAAGGGCCAGCAGGGGCTGTTCGGCCTGGTCAACATGTTCAGTGGTGGCGCACTGCTCCAGATCACCATCTTCGCGCTCGGGATCATGCCGTACATCACGGCGAGCATCATCCTGCAGCTGCTGACCGTGGTGATCCCGCGTCTCGAGGCCCTCAAGAAGGAGGGTCAGGCCGGGCAGTCGAAGATCACGCAGTACACCCGCTATCTGACGATCGCGCTGGCGATTCTGCAGGGCACCGGCCTGGTGGCCACCGCCCGCAGCGGCTCGCTCTTCCAGAGCTGCCCCGTCGGCGGCCAGATCGTCCGGGACGACTCGATCTTCACTACCGCCGTGATGGTCATCACGATGACCGCCGGCACCGCGCTGATCATGTGGCTCGGTGAGCTGGTCACCGACCGCGGCATCGGCAACGGCATGTCGATCCTGATGTTCGTCTCGATCGCCGCCGGTTTCCCGAGCGCGATGTGGAGCATCAAGCAGCAGGGCAAGATCATGGGGGGCTGGCTGGAGTTCGGCCTGGTGATCCTCTGTGGTCTGGCCATGGTCGGCCTGGTGGTCTTCGTCGAGCAGGCCCAGCGCCGGATCCCGGTGCAATACGCCAAGCGCATGATCGGCCGTCGCTCGTATGGCGGTACGTCCACCTACATCCCGATGAAGGTGAACCAGGCGGGTGTGATCCCCGTGATCTTCGCCTCATCGCTGCTGTACATTCCGGCGCTGATCGTCCAGTTCTCCAATTCGAAGGCCGGCTGGGCGACCTGGATCTCGCAGAACTTCGTCAAGGGCGACCACCCGATCTACATCGCCACGTACTTCCTGCTGATCGTCTTCTTCGCATTCTTCTATGTCGCCATCAGCTTCAACCCCGAAGAAGTTGCCGACAACATGAAGAAGTATGGTGGGTTCATCCCGGGTATCCGGGCTGGTCGTCCCACCGCGGAGTATCTGAGCTACGTGCTGAACCGCATCACGTGGCCCGGTGCGCTCTATCTGGGCTTGATCGCCCTGGTGCCCACGGTGGCACTGGTGACGCTCAACGCCAATCAGAACTTCCCGTTCGGCGGCACGAGCATCCTGATCATCGTGGGTGTCGGCCTGGAGACTGTGAAGCAGATCGAGAGCCAGCTTCAGCAGCGACACTACGAAGGGTTCCTCCGCTGATGCGAATCGTCCTCGTCGGGCCTCCGGGAGCCGGCAAGGGTACGCAGGCCGCGTACCTTGCCGAGAAGCTGTCGATCCCGCATATCTCCACAGGCGACCTGTTCCGCGCGAACATCAGCCAGGGCACCCCCCTCGGCAAGCAGGCGCAGGAGTACATGCGGGCCGGGCAACTGGTACCGGACGAGGTCACCATCGGCATGGCGGAGGACCGGCTGGACCAGCCGGACGCACAGGCGGGCTTCCTGCTGGACGGGTTCCCGAGGAACCAGATCCAGGCCGAGGCTCTGGACGCCTACCTGGGCGAGCGCGGTGTCTCGCTGGACGCGGTGCTGGACCTGGAGGTCCCCGAGTCCGAGGTGATCAAGCGCATCGCGGGCCGTCGCACCTGCCGTCAGGACAGCTCGCACACGTTCCACGTGGAGTACAAGCCGTCGAAGGCCGCGGGCGTGTGCGACGCCTGTGGCGGCGAGCTGTACCAGCGTGAGGACGACAGCGAGGAGACGGTCCGCAAACGACTCGAGGTCTACCACCGCGAGACCGAGCCGATCATCGACTACTACAAGGCCAAGGGCCTGGTCGTGACGATCTCGGCGCTCGGCAAGGTGTCCGAGGTCACCCAGCGGGCGATGGACGCCTTGGCGGCCAAGGCGGCCTAGAGAACGAAGCTGATCGGCCGCGATGCCCCGCCGGGGCGTCGCGGCCGTACTGTTGAGCTGAACCGATGGACCGCGGAAGGCTGAGTGATGGTGGAGATCAAGACTCCCGAGCAGATCGCGAAGATGCGTGAGGCGGGACTGGTCGTCGCCGCCATCCATGAGGCGACGCGGGCGGCTGCCGTCCCCGGCGCCACCACCAAGGATCTGGACGACGTCGCCCGTAAGGTCATCGCCGATCACGGCGCCAAGTCGAACTTCCTGGGCTACGGCGGCTTCCCCGCCACGATCTGCACCTCCGTGAACGACATCGTGGTGCATGGCATCCCGGACCAGGAGACCGTCCTCAAGGACGGCGACATCATCTCCATCGACGCGGGCGCGATCGTGGACGGCTGGCACGGCGACGCCGCCTTCACCGCCTTCGTGGGCACCGGTCACGCCCCGGAGCTGTACGAGCTCAGCCGGGTGACCGAGGAGTCGATGTGGGCCGGGATCGCGGCGGTCCGCAAGGGCCACCGGCTCGTCGACATCTCCAAGGCGATCGAGGGCTACATCCGCCGCCAGCCCCGCCCGGCCTCCGGCAAGTACGGGATCATCGAGGACTACGGCGGCCATGGCATCGGCACCCAGATGCACATGGACCCGCATCTGCTGAACTACGTCTCCAAGAAGCGCGGCAAGGGCCCGCGGCTGGGCCCCGGCTTCTGTATCGCGATCGAGCCCATGGTGAGCCTGGGCACCGCGAAGACGCACGTGCTGTCCGACGACTGGACCGTCAAGACCGACGACGGCACCTGGTCCAGCCACTGGGAGCACTCGGTCGCGCTGACCGAGGAGGGCCCGCTGGTGCTGACCGCCGTGGACGGCGGCAAGGCGAAGCTGGCCGAGCTGGGCGTGGAGGCCGCGCCCGATCCCCTGGCCTGACGATCTCCGTGGGCATAAAGATCTCGATTCCGGGGCATCATGCCCCGGATTCGTGTTTCGGGATGCCCTGACGTAGACTGACACGTCGGCTCACGCATGCCCTCCCGCATGTGTCGGGCCGATCAAGGTAGCCGATCCCGAAAGCAGGACATGGCCAAGAAGCAAGGCGCCATCGAAATCGAGGGCACCGTGATCGAGTCTCTGCCGAACGCGATGTTCAAGGTGGAGCTTCAGAACGGTCACAAGGTCCTCGCGCACATCAGCGGCAAGATGCGTATGCACTACATCCGCATCCTGCCCGATGACCGGGTCGTGGTGGAGCTGTCTCCGTACGACCTCACGCGCGGACGGATCGTCTACCGCTACAAGTAGATCTCACGACCCGGAGAACCTCACACCATGAAGGTCAAGCCGAGCGTCAAGAAGATCTGCGACAAGTGCAAGGTGATCCGCCGCCACGGCCGGGTCATGGTCATCTGCGACAACCTGCGCCACAAGCAGCGCCAGGGCTGACGCACACCGGCCGGATATCCTGCACCACTCGCAGCATCTTCGCGCGACGTCATAACTTTGCGTACATACGCAGTCACCCGTTCCCGCCTCGCGGGGACGACACCCCCGGTCGGAGGCCGGGGACCCGGTAGCCGTGCGAACGGTGGCCGGGAGTGGTGCTGCGGAAGACCTCCGACAACCATCTGGAGCCAGATTCATGGCACGCCTCGCAGGCGTTGATCTCCCGCGCGAAAAGCGCGTCGAGGTTGCCCTCACCTACGTCTTCGGCATCGGTCGCACCCTTGCCCAGCAGACGCTCGCCAACACCGGTGTGAACCCGGACACCCGCGTTCGTGACCTGGGCGAAGAAGACCTGGTCAAGATCCGCGAGTACGTGGACAACAACATCAAGACCGAGGGTGACCTCCGTCGCGAGATCCAGGCCGACATCCGCCGCAAGGTCGAGATCGGCTGCTACCAGGGTCTGCGCCACCGCCGCGGCCTTCCGGTCCACGGCCAGCGCACCAGCACCAACGCCCGCACCCGCAAGGGCCCGCGTCGCGCCATCGCCGGTAAGAAGAAGCCGGGCAAGAAGTAGTCCGCACCGGACGCTGTCAAGCGGTCCGAGCTGTAGGACCGACCACCTCCACGGGAGAATTCAGGAATGCCTCCGAAGAGCAGGACGGCCGGCGCCAAGAAGGTGCGCCGCAAGGAGAAGAAGAACGTCGCCCACGGGCACGCTCACATCAAGAGCACGTTCAACAACACCATCGTCTCGATCACGGACCCGACCGGGAATGTGATCTCTTGGGCCTCTGCCGGCCACGTCGGCTTCAAGGGCTCGCGCAAGTCCACTCCGTTCGCCGCGCAGATGGCCGCCGAGTCGGCCGCCCGCCGCGCGCAGGAGCACGGCATGCGCAAGGTCGACGTGTTCGTCAAGGGTCCGGGCTCCGGCCGTGAGACCGCGATCCGCTCGCTCCAGGCCACCGGCCTGGAGGTGGGTTCGATCCAGGACGTCACTCCGACTCCGCACAACGGATGCCGCCCGCCCAAGCGTCGGCGCGTCTGACCGGCTGAAGTAGGAGACAACAGAAACATGGCGCGTTACACCGGGGCCGACTGCAAGCGTTGCCGTCGGGAGAAGCAGAAGCTCTTCCTCAAGGGGAGCAAGTGCGAGAGCGCGAAGTGCCCGATCGAGATCCGTCCTTACCCCCCGGGTGAGCACGGTCGCGGGCGCACCAAGGACAGCGAGTACCTGCTGCAGCTCCGTGAGAAGCAGAAGGCGACCCGCATCTACGGCGTCCTTGAGAAGCAGTTCCGTGGCTACTACGCGGAGGCGAACAAGAAGTCCGGCAAGACCGGCGAGAACTTGCTTCGCATCCTCGAGACCCGCCTCGACAACGTGGTCTACCGGGCCGGCTTCGCCAAGTCCCGCGACCACGCCCGTCAGCTGGTCCGCCACGGCCACATCAACGTGAACGGCCGCAAGACCGACATCCCGTCGGCTCGCGTCACCGTGAACGACATCATCGAGGTCCGCACGAAGTCCCGGACCCTGACCCCCTTCCAGGTGGCTCAGGCCGAGGCGGGCGAGCGCACGGTGCCGGCGTGGCTGGAGGCCATTCCGTCGCAGCTGCGGATCCTCGTGCACTCCATGCCCGAGCGCCAGGTGATCGACACCCAGGTGCAGGAGCAGCTGATCGTCGAGCTCTACTCCAAGTAGTAGACGAAGACGATACGGGCGGTACGCAGCCGTTTGGCGCGTACCGCCCGTACCATTGAAGGGTTCGGCGTCAAATAGCGGGCGCCGAAGACTGGAGGCAAACCCCATGCTGATCGCTCAGCGTCCCTCGTTGACCGAAGAGGTCGTCGACGAGTTCCGCTCCCGGTTCGTGATCGAGCCGCTGGAGCCGGGCTTCGGCTACACCCTCGGAAACTCCCTGCGTCGTACGCTCCTCTCCTCGATCCCCGGTGCGGCCGTCACCAGCATCCGGATCGACGGGGTCCTGCACGAGTTCACCACCGTGCCGGGCGTCAAGGAGGACGTCACCGACCTGATCCTCAACATCAAGCAGCTGGTCGTCTCCTCGGAGCACGACGAGCCGGTCGTGATGTACCTGCGCAAGCAGGGCCCGGGTCTGGTCACCGCCGCCGACATCGCCCCGCCGGCCGGTGTCGAGGTGCACAACCCCGACCTGGTCCTGGCCACGCTGAACGGCAAGGGCAAGCTGGAGATGGAGCTCACGGTCGAGCGTGGCCGCGGTTACGTCTCCGCCGTGCAGAACAAGCAGGTCGGCCAGGAGATCGGCCGGATCCCGGTCGACTCCATCTACTCGCCGGTGCTCAAGGTCACCTACAAGGTCGAGGCGACCCGTGTCGAGCAGCGCACCGACTTCGACAAGCTGATCGTCGACGTCGAGACCAAGCAGGCCATGCGGCCGCGTGACGCCATGGCGTCGGCCGGTAAGACCCTGGTCGAGCTGTTCGGCCTGGCCCGCGAGCTGAACGTGGACGCCGAGGGCATCGACATGGGCCCGTCCCCGACGGACGCCGCCCTCGCCGCCGATCTGGCGCTGCCGATCGAGGAGCTCGAGCTCACCGTCCGCTCGTACAACTGCCTCAAGCGCGAGGGCATCCACTCCGTGGGTGAGCTCGTGGCGCGGTCCGAGGCGGACCTGCTCGACATCCGGAACTTCGGCGCCAAGTCGATCGACGAGGTCAAGGCGAAGCTGGCCGGTATGGGCCTGGCGCTCAAGGACAGCCCGCCCGGATTCGACCCGACCGCCGCCGCTGACGCCTTCGGCGCCGATGACGACGCGGATGCGGGTTTCGTCGAGACCGAGCAGTACTGATCACTGCCCCGCCGCTGGGGCTGAGGCGCTGTCCTCAATCGCCGGACGGGCTTGATCTTGCTGAGCTTGATCGAGTCCGTGCGGCGGGCGACGAAATGTCCGGCGGGCGGCCGCCCGCCGGTAACTGACACCGGTACCTCATACGGCCGGTGCAGACACCTAGGAGATACACCAATGCCGAAGCCCACCAAGGGCGCCCGTCTGGGCGGCAGCGCTGCGCACGAGCGGCTCCTGCTGGCGAACCTCGCCACCGCGCTGTTCGAGCACGGCCGGATCACCACCACCGAGGCGAAGGCCCGCCGCCTGCGCCCGGTCGCGGAGAAGCTGGTCACCAAGGCGAAGAAGGGCGACCTTCACAACCGCCGTCTGGTGCTGCAGACCATCCGCGACAAGAGCGTCGTGCACACCCTCTTCACGGAGATCGGCCCGCGCTACGAGAACCGGCCGGGTGGCTACACTCGCATCACCAAGATCGGTAACCGTCGTGGCGACAACGCCCCGATGGCGGTCATCGAGCTGGTCGAGGCGCTGACCGTGCAGCAGGAGGCCGTCGGCGAGGCCGAGGCCGCCACCAAGCGCACCGCCAAGGACGCTGCCGGTGACACGGCCGCCGCGAACCTCAAGAAGGACGAGGCCGCCGAGGCCCCGGCCGCCGAGGCCGAGGCGACTGAGGCTCCGGCCGCCGAGGAGTCGAAGGACGCCTGAGGCGTCGCTCCGGCTTTCGTTGTCACGGACGGGCCCGCCCCCAGAATCTGGGAGCGGGCCCGTTCCGCATGGAGAGGAACGGTTGGGTGAGTGACGAGGCGGCGCCCGGTTTCGTACGGGTCCGGCTGGATCTGAGCTACGACGGCAAGGACTTCTCGGGCTGGGCCAAGCAGCGCGAGCGGCGCACCGTGCAGGGCGAGCTGGAGAGCGCGCTGCGGACGGTGACGCGCTCCTCGGAGACCTTTGAGCTGACCGTCGCGGGCCGCACCGACGCGGGGGTCCATGCCCGCGGCCAGGTGGCGCATGTGGATCTGCCCGAGGCGCTGTGGGCCGAGCACCGGGACAGGCTGCTGCGGCGGCTCGCCGGCCGGCTGCCCCACGACGTACGGGTCTGGAAGGTCGCGCAGGCCCCGCCCGGCTTCAACGCCCGCTTCTCCGCGATCTGGCGGCGCTACGCCTACCGGGTCACCGATCACCCCGGCGGGGTCGATCCGCTGCTGCGCGGCCATGTGCTGTGGCATGACTGGCCGCTGGACGTGGACGCCATGAACGCGGCCTGTGAACGGCTCCTGGGCGAGCACGACTTCGCCGCGTACTGCAAGAAGCGTGACGGCGCCACCACCATCCGCACCCTCCAGCGGCTGGACTGGGCGCGCGGGGCGGACGGGGTCATCACGGCGACGGTGCGGGCGGACGCCTTCTGCCACAACATGGTGCGCTCGCTGGTGGGTGCCCTGCTCTTCGTCGGCGACGGCCACCGTCCCGCGGACTGGCCGGCCGAGGTGCTCTCCGCGGGGGTGCGCGACTCCGCCGTCCATGTCGTCCGTCCTCATGGACTGACCCTGGAGGAGGTCGGCTATCCGGCCGATGACCAACTCGCCGCCCGTAACCGGGAGTCCCGCAACAAGCGCTCCCTGCCGGGCGCGACGGCGATCGGTTCCGGCTGCTGCTGACATCGGCGGGTGTGGGTGGTCGATCATTGGGTACTCGCCACGCGCCTCGTGTGCCGACGACTGGGCGAGAGAGTCAAGGCGGCGGGGCAATCGGCATGATGCGACTTCCGGGGCCTCCGGAAGATCGATAAAATTTGCCAACCGACAACGGTCGCCGACCGCGAAGGGATCCGCGTGAGTACCAGCGAGGCCGCTGTACGAGAGCGCCTGACCAGGGCTCTCCAGGAGCGCGACGAGGAAATCGCCGATCGCTGGGTCGAGCTGCAGATGGAGCAGGCCCTGCTGGACACCGACATCGGCGAGGCCGAGCTGCGCGAGGAGGCCGATGCCTTGATCGAGGCGCTGGTTCCGGGCCTGCAGAGCGGTGTGCCGGTGGACCGGGTGGTGACCTCCACCCCGGGGCTGCACGAGGCCGTGGTGGGGCTGTCGATGCGCCGGGCGCGTGCGGGGGCCACGCCGACGGCGACCTCGCTCGCGGTGCTCGCGCTCAAGGAGGCGCTGCTCAAGGCGGTGCAGCGGGACACCCGTGACGCCGAGGAGCTGTTCGCCTCGGCCGTGTTCATGAACCGGCTGCTGGATGTGGCCGGGGCGCTGTCCTTCGAGACGTATGTGGAGGGCCGGGAGGAGATCATCCGCCGGCAGAGCCAGCAGTTGATGGAGCAGTCGACACCGGTGGTGCGGCTGTGGCGGCAGGTGCTGGCGGTGCCGCTGATCGGCACGCTGGACACCGCCCGGACCCAGGTGGTGATGGAGAATCTGCTCCAGGCCATCCAGGACCATGAGGCGCTGGTCGCGATCATCGACATCACGGGTGTGCCGACGGTGGACACCGCCGTGGCCCAGCATCTGATGCAGACCGTGAACGCGGTGCGGCTCATGGGCGCGGACTGCGTGATCAGCGGGGTCCGCCCCTCGATCGCCCAGACCATCGCCCAGCTCGGCATCGATCTGTCCACCATCCTCACGCGGGCGACGCTGGCCGACGCGCTGGCCGCCGCGATCAAGATGATCGACGGGCCCGGTCCCGACGGTGACGAAGGAGATGGTCGGTGAACGGTCATCGCTCGCCCGGCGTTCCGATTCTGCGACTGGGAAATGTCCTGGTCACGGGGCTGCTCAATGAGCTCGACGATCGGACCGCCATCGCCTTCACCGAGGAGCTCACCGAGCGGATCTCGGCCGAGGGCGCCCGTGGGGTGCTCATCGACATCTCCCGGCTGGAGGTCATCGACTCCTTCGTGGCCCGGACGCTGATGGAGCTGACCACGGTGGCCCGGCTGCTGGGGGCCCGGGTGATCGTGGCCGGGATGCGACCGCCGGTGGCGATCACCCTGGTGGAGCTGGGGATCGAACTGGTCGGTGTGGAGACCGCACTCAATCCGGAGCAGGGGATGGCCGCGCTGGGGTGGCGTCAGGCCACGCAGCCCCTGGAAGGGGCCCGACGTGGCACTGCCCGGTGAATCCACCCTCGCCTCCCACGGGGCCAAGCGGCCCGCGCGGGCGGAGGGCCGGCGCCCGCCCGCGCCGGCCACCTATCCGGTGCGCACGGAGGAGGACCTGCTGACGGTCCGCCATGCGGTGCGCGCGGCCACCATCGCGGTGGGCTTCGGCCTGGTGGACCAGACCCGTGTGGTCACGGCCGCCAGCGAGCTCGCCCGTAACGCCTTTGTCCACGGGAGCGGCGGCACCGTCACCCTCGACTATCCGCGCGAGCCCTCCGGACGGCGGGGGCTGCGGCTGACCGTCAAGGACGAGGGGCCGGGCATCGCGGACCTCGAGGCGGCGCTCACCGACGGCTTCACCACCGGCTCGGGCCTGGGCCACGGGCTGGGCGGCGCCCGGCGGCTGATGGACGAGTTCACCGTGCGCACCGGCCCGGGCGAGGGCACCGTCGTGGTCGTCACCCGCTGGGCGGTACGGTGACCCGCACGTTCACGGTGCCCACCGCCCAGGTGCGCGTCGACCACCACAGCGCCGTGCATCTGGCCGCCGAGACGGCGCGTGCGGTGGCCCGGGAGTGCGAGCTGCCGGGGGCGCTGCCCGATCAGGCGGCGGTGATCGCCTCGGAGCTGGCGACCAACCTGGACAAGCACGCCAGCGACGGCACGCTCTACGTCCAGCCGCTGCCGCTGGGCCACGGGGTGGAGATCCTCGCCGCCGACCGCGGCCCCGGTATGCACGACCCCGAGCGCTGTCTGGCCGACGGCTACACCACCTCCGGAACGCTGGGGGTCGGGCTCGGCGCCGTCAAGAGGATGGCGACCCACTTCACCATGCGCAGCGCCGACGGCATTGACGCGGGCACCTGGGCCTGCGCCCGCCTCACCGCGACGGGCGAGCAGCGGCCGGAGTGGCAGGGGGTGGGTGCGATCTGTCTGCCCGCCGAAGGGGAGGAGGCGTGTGGCGACGCCCGCGGGATCGTCGACACGGACGCCGCCCGCACCGCGGTCGTCCTCGACGGCCTCGGCCACGGCCGGGCGGCCGAGGAGGCGGCCCAGGCGGCGCTGCGGACCTTCCACACCGACCCCGACCGGCCGCTGCCGGAGGTGCTCACCCGGATGAACCGGGCCCTGCGGCACACCCGCGGGGCCGCCGTGGGGCTGCTGCGGCTGCACCACGACCGCGCCGACTACTGCGGCATCGGCAACATCCGCGCCCTCGCCCTGACCCCGGGCGGGGTTGAGCACCGGCTGACCGGACAGCCCGGGATCGTCGGCTGGGGCATGCCCACCCCGCGCGTCCACGGCTTCCCGCTGTCCCAGGGCGCCACGGCGGTGCTGCACAGCGACGGTATAGACGCCCGCTGGGCGCTGGACCCGCCCCCTTCCGTGCTCCGTCTTCCGCCGTCCCTGCTGTCCGCCGCACTCGCCCATGGCCATCGCCGCGTCCGCGACGACGCCACGGTGCTCGCGGCCAGGTCACCCTTAAGGCTTCCATGACGACGAGGAACCTCACCTGCGCCACGACGGCCGGGCTCAGCCGGGCCGTTCGGGCGCTGGCCCGGGAGCATGCCCTGGACCCGGAGGTCCGGGGGCGCCTTGTGCTGTCCGCCGCCGAGGCCGCCGGGGCGGCGCTGGGCGCCGGGCGGGAGGCGGGCCTTGAGTGGGCGTACGACCCGGACGCCGGGCTGCTCACGGTGGTGCTGCGGACGCCGGGCGATACGGGCCCGGCGGCGGCGGATCTGCCGATGGCCCCCGACGCGGTGACCGAGGACGAGGTCGTCTGGCGCCTCCCGGCGGGCCCGCCGGTGGACGCCGCCGAGGAGGCGCCCGGCGACGAGGCCCTCGCCGCGGAGGAGTTGCGCGCCGTTCTGGCCGCCGCCGACGCGCTCACCGCCGAGCACCGCCGCCTCAAGGACGAACTCGAGGAGACCAACAGCGGGGTGCTCGCGCTCTACGTCCAGCTCGACGAGCGGGACAAGCAGTTGCGCACCGCGCACGGCCAGACCCTGCGGGAGCTGGAGGACGCGCTGCGCCCGCCGCTCATCAAGGCCGACGGTCTCGAACTCGCCGTGCACTACGAGCCGGCCGGCACCGACGCGCCGACCGGCGGGGATCTGTACGACTGGTTCGTGCTGCCCGACGGCACCGTCCACATCACCATCGTGGACGCGCTGGGCCATGGGGTGACCAGTACGCGCAGCGCGCTCAACGTCACCCACGCGGTGCGCACTCTGGCCCTGGAGGGCCACCGCCTCCAGTCGATCGTGGCCCGCACCGACGAGATCCTGCACCCCTTCGACCGGGCCGTGATGGCCACCGTGCTGCTCGCCCGGATCGATCCGGTCACCGGTGAGCTGTGGCTGGCCAACGGGAGCCATCCGCCCGCGCTGCTGCTGCGCCGCGACGGAACGGCCCGCTATCTGGAGGCCCGGGGGCGCGGGATCGGCTTTCCGCTGCCCGGGAGCGAGACACCGCTGACCGAGCGGCTGGCCCCCGGGGACCTCCTCCTGCTCTACACCGACGGGCTCACCGAGAGCCGCCGGGACCCGATCGAGGGCGAGAGGCGCCTGATCGAGGCCGCGCACAAGCATCTGCAGAGCCCGATCGAGGAGGTCCCCGGCGCCATCGCGGAGGATATGCACACGGTGATCCTGCATCCGGATGACACCCTCGCGCTGGCGGTGCGGCTCACCGGTCAGTGATCGGCGGCCGGGCCGAGGCGCTGCCGCGGGATACGGCCCTGCTGAAGATCCCGCTGACGGGGGACCGGGGGCGGGAGCGGGCGCTCGTCGTGCGGCTGTGCACGCACGAGTTGCTCGAACAGGGGCCGCGCCGCGACCAGCGCCTCCCGCATCCGCTCGGTGGCGGCGTCGGCGGTCTGGGCGGCCTCGCTATCGTTTACCTGTGCCGCCATGGCGTGCAGCCGGCGGTAGCCATCGATCTCCCCGGGGTGACGGATGGACAGCGCGTCCATCCGCTTGTCGTCGGACTCGGCCGGATAGCCGCGGTCGACGGCCAAGGCGCCCAGCAGCCGGTCGGCTTCGCGCAGCGCCCACCCGGGGGAGTCCACGAATCGCTCCTGCAGGCCCGCCCACCGCGCCGCGTACTGCTCCCTGGCTTCCGAGGGCAGGCTTCGGACCGGCAGTTCGCCCTTGCGGCCCTGCCGGACCGAGGGGGCGATCACAAGGCCGGCCATGGCGGCCAGGGCCGCCACCAGGATGATGAGCGTGACTGTTGACATCGCTGTGCCTTCCGCAGAGATTTCCTCGCTCGAGGCTGGTATCACCGAGTGTTACCGGTGATCTCCGCGGCAAACACCGCACCGATGGCTCACGTCGCTCAATTGTCTGTGATGGAGGAGATGATGGTGAGGTCGCCGGTGCGGGTGAGGTGGGGTCGGACACCGTGGGTGACCGGGAAGAGGTCCGTTTTATCGCGGTCCACAATGTCGCCGACGATGCGGCCGATCGGGATCGCGGTCTCGGACCCGGCGGACTTATGGAGCGTCAGGGTCCAGGCTGCGGCGCCCTCGTCGTCCGTACGGGCCTGCTGGATCCGCTCGTACGGGACGGTGAAGCGGAACCGGCCGCCGTCCAGCGCCGTGGCGCCGGTGAGGAACGGGCGGGCCGGGCCGCGGGACGGGGTGGCCACCGCGGTCGGGGTGGCGCCGGGCCCGAAGCGCGCCCCGTACAGGGCGCCTTCGACGGCGAGTCCGTCGGCGTCCATGCGGATCACCCGGGCCTCGGCATGGACCGGGCGGCGCCAGGCACGCAGCGCGAGATAGCCGTCGACGGTGGCGTAGGGGATCCACCAGGCGACGGGCGAGCCGGGCAGCGGCTCCAGGTCCAACAGCCCGCGCCCCTCGGCGAAGCGGCAGCCGACCCGGCGGCGGACGCCGTCGGAGCGGCGGACCACATGCAGATCCCAGCGGCCCTCGGCGAGATCGAGCGTCGCGCGGTCGAGCGTGGCCGTCCAGGGCGCGGACGGCGCGATGCCCGCCGGGGGCAGAAGCGGAACGCGGAGGGGAGGCTCCTCGCTCTTCCGGCGGGTGACGGTCAGTTCGAGCTCGCCGCCGCGCACCTCGGCGGGCTCCAGCAGCACCGACAGATTGCCCTCGGCGGTGACCCGGCAGGACGCGACGGGCCGCAGCGGCCTGCGGACCAGCTGCTTGACCGCGCCCTTGAGGGTGACGGTCAGCGGCGTCCCGGCCGCCCGGCCGCGCAGGGGCGTGACGCTACGGCGCCGCCCGGCCGGGGCCTCGGTGCCGCGGGCGGTGTGGAGCTCCGCGATGAGCCGCTCGTAGGCGGCCGCCACGCGCTCGGGGGCGTACCGCCGCGCCGCGATACGGGCCGCCTCGCCCATCGAGCGGCGCAGTTCGCCGTCCTCGATCAGGGTCAGCAGCCCCTTGGCGATCCCTTCGGCGTCGCCGGGCGGCACCAGCAGCCCGTCCCGGCCGTCGGTGATGATCTCGCCCGGCCCGTGCGGGCAGTCGGTGGCGACCACGGGCACCCCGCAGTGCATCGCCTCGACGATCGTCATGCCGAAGGACTCCTCGCGGGAGGTGACGGCGGCGATCGCGCCCTTGGCCCACTCGGTCTCGATGGGGGAGTGGGCGCCCATCAGGGTGATGTGGTCGGCCAGTCCGAGCCCGTCGATCTGGCGGCGCAGCGCGGGGAGCTGGGGGCCGCGGCCGTAGATGCGCAACCGCCAGTCGGGGTGTTTGGCGGCGACCGTCTCCCAGGCGGCCACCAGCAGGTCGTACCGCTTGACCGGGATCAGCCGGCCCGCGGCCACGACGAGTTTGGCACGGCCGTCGGAGGGCTCGATCCCGGTGGCGGGCACCCCGTTGGGCAGGGCGGTCAGCCGGGTGGTGATACCGGGGAGGTGGGCCCGGTGGGTGGCCGCGTCGGCCTCGGAGACCGAGGTGTACGCGTCGAGGTGGGGTATGGCGGCGTCGCAGGCGGCGCGGATCTCGGCGCGGTGGGTGCCGTAGAGGCGGTGCTCCTGGCCGATTCGCAGAAAGCGGCCGGTGCGGCCGAGCGTGGCGAGGTAGATGACCAGGCCGGGGCGGGTGGCGATGACGACGTCGGCGTCGGTGCGGTCGAGGTAGGAGGCGACGCGTTCATCGGTGAGGGCGTTGAAGTTGGTGGTGCCCCTGGCCTCGGCGTCCGGGATATGGGCGCTGGGCCGCGACAGCAGCGGATGGCCGAGGTCGTTGGCCCGGGCTCCGTCCTCGTGGGGTCGCTGGTCGATCAGGGGTCTGAGCCGCACGGCGGGGTGGAGGGGGAGGTTCGGGGTGTCGATGGTGCGGATCAGGGAGACGATCTCCACGGTGTGGTGAGCGGCGAGCGCCCCGGCCACATTGAAGGTCGACCGGATGGTGCCACCGATGCCATAGGCGTTGTGGAGCAGGAAAGAAATCTTCACGGTGATGTACGCCCGGCGCAGCTGATCCGCCGCGGCGTGCCCTCCCCTCCGAGGCCGTGCTGGGTGCTGGTTCCGAACCGGGCCGCATTAGGCCGATTTGGGGTCGGCGTGATGCCGGTATGGAGCCAGAAAGGACCGATCGGTCCGTAAGACTGGTCTGGGTCGCGAAGGTTGCTTATGCGCATGGTGATATGGGATCCACCACATTCGGGAAAGGGAGTACAAC
Source organism: Streptomyces sp. NPDC007875 (assembly GCF_042868035.1). NCBI lineage: Bacteria > Bacillati > Actinomycetota > Actinomycetes > Kitasatosporales > Streptomycetaceae > Streptomyces > Streptomyces sp. NPDC007875. Next base: position 98,492 of record NZ_JBIADZ010000031.1, read on the forward strand.
CCTCCTGGTGTTCTGGGAGTCTGCGGGGTGTCCGTGCGGTGGCCGTACGGGCCCGATATCGACCAGGGGTGGACAGGGAAATGAACGAGTCCGGTGCGAAGCGGACCATGGGCGCGGCCATCGCGGCGGTGGCGGCGCTGGGGCTGATGACCGGATGCGGCAGCGACTCCGGCGACGGCAAGGCCGACGGCGCCAAGCAGGACGACAAGCCCGCGAGCACCGCCCCGGCCGCGAAGCCGCTGTCCGCGTCCGCCCTGGAGCGGGCCACCCTGGCGAGCGGTGAGCTCAAGGGGTTCGAAATCCAGAAGATGACCGACAAGGAGATCAGCGAGGGCGGGTCGGCCAAGTCCGGGAAGGCCGAGTGCCAGCCGCTGGCCGCGCTGATGGGGTCCCAGTACGACCCGGCGCCCAAGGCCAGCGTCCACCGCTCCTACGCCACCGACCTCACCAAGGCGAAGATCGGCGGCATCGGCCTGATCCGGGTCTCCTCCTACGGACCGGGCGACGCCGAGCGGACGATCAAGGACCTGCGCGAGGCGGCGACCGCCTGCCAGGGCGGGTTCGCGGCGAAGGACGGCTCCGGGGAGAAGTCGGACGTCAAGAAGGTGGCGCAGCTCGAAGCGCCGAAGGCGGGGGACGAGGCCCTGGCCTTCAGCCTGTATGACGCGAGCGAGAACAAGGCCGTCATCAAGTTCACGGTGGTGCGGTCCGGGCCGCAGCTGATGGTGTTCTTCGGGACGAACATCTCGGACCCCACGAAGTCCGAGGTCCCGGCCGCGCTGGTGGACGCCCAGGTGGCAAAGGTGGAGAAGGCCGCGCGGGGCGCGGCGTCGTAGCGGATCCCCGATCCCCCGGCGGGCGCCGCCGGGCGGGGGGCCAGCGGGACCGGCGACTCAGTCGGCGGTGGTGGCGGCCGCCTCCGCCGATGCCTGGGCACTGCCGCGGGCCAGGATGCGGCGGAAGGTGTAGTCGGCCACATCGCGCCCGGCCTGGAGGGCGGCGGTGTCCGACGCCGTGACCGCCTTGCCCGACGTATAGCCGGAGATCGTGAAGTAGGCGTACCGCCCGATCGCGTTTGCCGAGCTCTGGCAGGCGGTCCGGCGGCAGAAGGCCGGCACGCCCCCGCCCGTCAGCGAGGCGATATTGGGCTTGTACTGGTCCTTGGCCTTCTCGGCCGCCGCCTTGCCGTCGAAGACCGCGACGCCGACCGTCACCGCGACGCCGTCCCGGGAGAAGGTGGCCCGCAGCAGCTTGCGGCAGCCGTTGTTCGCCAGTACCGAGCCGAGCGCCCCCTGGGTGCCGGCGGCGCAGCGGGTCGTGGAGGCGGACGCCGCCTTGGTGTACGAGCGGTCGTCCTTCGCGGCGCGCTTCTCCGGGAAGAGGGTGGCCGCGGACAGCGGCGCCTTGTCCCGACCGGCGCTGGAGATGATGTCCAGCGGCTTCGGCGGCGCGGGCGGGGCGACATCGGAGAAGGTGGGCTCGGGCGTCGCCGACTCGCTGGGGAGGTCCTGGGGGGTGGGCAGCCGGCCGGCCGAGTCGCCGCCGCTCTTGTCCTTGTGGCCGCTGCTGACCACGGCGGTGGCGACGATCGCGGCGACGGCGGCGGTGGCCAGCACCCCGCCGCCGATGAAGAGCAGCCTGCGACGCCGGTTGCGCGCGGCGGACTGGTCGGCGAGCGCCGCCCAGTCCGGTGTCGACGGCTGAGGCGGCTGAGATCCCCCGGGCCCGTAAGGCCCCCCTTGCCCAAAGCTCATGGCGCGCATCTTAGACCGGCCGGGTGACGCCGGGGAGCCGTCGGCGGGGCGCGGGCCCGGCCGGTGGTCCGGCCCCGCGCGGGCCGCGGGCGGGTGCGCGGTGGGGTGGGGGCGTTTTGACCCGCGGTGGGGCGGGCCGGTATTCTGCCAGTTCGTTATGCGTATTGGCTTGCTCGTTCTCACGTGAGAGGCCGTTACGCCGGTCCACCGGGCCGATGACCAGCGGCAGGCACTCGGTTGCGTCACCGAGGTGCGGCCAAGGCTGTCGTGATCGTCCGGGTGGCCTTGTCCGGACCCGTCCCCTCGGTCCTAGCGGATCCGGGGAGACCCCACTCACTGAAGAAGCGAAGGCTACGACCGTGCGTACGTTCAGCCCCAAGCCCGGCGACGTCCAGCGTCAGTGGCACGTCATCGACGCCACCGACGTTGTTCTCGGCCGTCTGGCCACTCAGGCCGCCACCCTCTTGCGGGGCAAGCACAAGCCGGTGTACGCGCCGCATGTCGACACTGGTGACTTCGTCATCATCATCAACGCCGACAAGGTGCACCTCTCCGGCAACAAGCGGACCCAGAAGATGGCGTACCGCCACTCCGGCTACCCGGGTGGTCTGCGCTCCATCCGCTACGACGAGCTGCTGGAGAAGAACCCGGAGAAGGCCGTCGAGAAGGCCATCAAGGGCATGCTCCCCAAGAACACCCTGGGCCGTCAGATGCTCTCGAAGCTGAAGGTGTACTCGGGTGACCAGCACCCGCACACCGCTCAGCAGCCGGTCCCGTTCGAGATCACCCAGGTCGCGCAGTAGTCCCGGCCACCCCTTACGACGAAGAGAATCTGAGGAGCATCGTGGCCGAGACCACCGCCGAGACCCCCCTCGATGTCGAGGAGTACACCACCGAGAGCGTTGAGACGGTCGAGTCGGAGTACACCTCCGAGTCGCTCGCTTCCCGCTTCGGTGACCCGCAGCCGGCCGCCGGCACCGGGCGTCGCAAGAACGCCGTGGCGCGCGTCCGCATCGTGCCGGGCAGCGGGCAGTGGAAGATCAACGGTCGTACTCTCGAGGAGTACTTCCCCAACAAGGTTCACCAGCAGGAAGTCAACGAGCCCTTCAAGGTGCTCGAGCTGGACGACCGCTACGACGTGATCGCCCGCATCGCGGGCGGCGGCGTGTCCGGCCAGGCCGGTGCGCTCCGTCTGGGCATCGCCCGCGCGCTGAACGAGGCGGACGTGGACAACAACCGCGCCCCCCTCAAGAAGGCCGGCTTCCTGACCCGTGACGACCGCGCCACCGAGCGTAAGAAGGCCGGTCTGAAGAAGGCCCGCAAGGCGCCTCAGTACAGCAAGCGCTGACGCCCATCGCGGCACCGCTGCTTCACCCGAACGCCCCGGCGGCACCACCTGTGCCCCCGGGGCGTTCGGCTATCGCCACCAGGGGGCGTATACCTACAAGCAAGCTTCTGCCCCCCAGCTCGTAACTTCGGAGGACACCAGTGGGACGACTCTTCGGTACGGATGGTGTGCGCGGCGTCGCGAACGCCGATCTGACGGCTGAGATGGCGCTCGGCCTGTCGGTAGCGGCGGCGCATGTGCTCGCCGAGGCGGGAACCTTCGAGGGCCACCGGCCGGTGGCGGTGGTCGGGCGGGATCCGCGAGCGTCCGGGGAGTTCCTGGAGGCGGCCGTGGTGGCGGGGCTGGCCAGCGCCGGAGTGGACGTCCTGCGGGTCGGCGTGCTGCCCACGCCGGCCGTCGCGCATCTGACCGGAGCGCTGGACGCGGACCTCGGGGTGATGCTCTCCGCGAGTCACAACCCGATGCCCGACAACGGGATCAAGTTCTTCGCCCGCGGCGGCCACAAGCTGGCCGACGAGCTGGAAGACCGTATCGAGACCACCTACCGCTCGCATGCCTCCGGTGAGCCGTGGGACCGGCCGACGGGCGCCGGGGTGGGCCGGGTCCGGCCCTACGAGGAGGGCTTCGACGCCTACGTGGCCCACCTGGTCGGCGCCCTCCCGGGCCGGCTCGACGGACTCAAGGTCGTCATCGACGGCGCGCACGGCGCCGCCGCCCGGGTCTCCCCGGAGGCGTTCGCACGCGCCGGGGCCGAGGTCGTCACGATCGGCACCGACCCGGACGGCCTCAACATCAACGACGGCTACGGCTCCACCCACCTCGCCCGGCTCCAGGCCGCCGTCGTGGAGCACCGCGCCGACCTCGGCATCGCCCACGACGGGGACGCCGACCGCTGTCTCGCGGTGGACGGGACCGGTCGCGAGGTCGACGGCGACCAGATCCTCGCCGTCCTGGCCCTGGCCATGCGCGAGGCGGGCGAGCTGCGGGGGGACGCGGTGGTCGGCACCGTGATGTCCAACCTCGGCTTCAAGCTGGCCATGAAGCGCGAGGGCGTCGAGCTGGTCCAGACGGCGGTCGGGGACCGCTATGTGCTGGAGGAGATGAAAACCCGCGGCTACGCGCTGGGCGGCGAGCAGTCCGGCCATGTGATCGTCCTCGACCACGCCACCACCGGTGACGGCACGCTCACCGGTCTGCTGCTGGCGGCCCGCGTCGCCGCGACCGGCCGCACCCTGGCCGATCTCGCGGCCGTCATGGAGCGGCTGCCCCAGGTCCTGGTCAACGTCCCCGACGTGGACAAGTCCCGCGTCGCCTCCAGCGCCGACCTGGCCGCGGCCGTCGCCGAGGCGGAGCGCGAACTGGGCGAGACCGGCCGGGTACTCCTCCGCCCGTCGGGCACGGAGCCGCTGGTGCGGGTCATGGTCGAGGCCGCCGACATCGAACAGGCCCGCTCGGTCGCCGGGCGCTTGGCGGACGCGGTGAAGTCGGCGCTGGGCTAGCGGCTCTCGGCCCGCGGGCCGTCGTCACGTGCGCGCTGAGGTCGGCGGCCTCACGCGGACTGTCACGTCGGCCGGGCCGACCCCTCGGTACGCCGTGAAGTCGGCCCCGGGCCAGGGGGTGTCCGACGGACCTTGACGCCTGCCGCGCTGCTCTCCGCCCCGCCCCTTCCCGACACCTGGCGATATGCGACTCCGCCGCGTGCGGGGCTCCGCCCGCAGACCCCGGGGTCCAGGGGCGGAACCCCTGGTAGCGGGAGGGGAAGGAACCGCCGGACACCTCGTAGCGGCCGCCGCGCGGACCGCCGTCATCTGGGCCTGTCATGTGGGCCCTGGGGCGGACCGCCGTCGACCATCCCAGCCCCTCCGGCGTTTGCGGAGCGGGTCTGGGGCGGAGCCCCGGTGGCCGAGGCGGCCCCCCACGCGGCGGAGGCGCATATCGATGCTGCGGGAAGGGGCGGGGCCGGGGGCTACTCCCGCCGCCCCCACAAGACCTTCTGCACCCCCAACGTCAGCGTCCCCGCGACCACGATCCCCACCAGATTCAGCAGCAACTGCTCCGTAGAGCCCCACATCTGCTCGATGTCCCCGTACCCCAGCGCCACCGCCGCATTGGCCGCCGCCGGCACCGTCGTCACCGAGATCGCCACACCCACCAGCGCACCGGACTTCGCCGAGGTCAGCGAGAGCGTTCCGGCGATCCCCGCGAGCACGGCGACCACGAACGAGAACATGTCCGGCTTCCAGATGAAGTCCGTGTTGGGCCGGGCGCGCTCCAGCATGTCCCTGCCGAAGAGCCCCACAGCGTCCATCACGATGCTGAAACCGGTGGTCAGCGCCATCGCCGCGGCGAACCCGACCAGCAGCGCGATCGCCGAGCGCGCGGCCAGCCGCGGCGCGCGCCGCACCAGCGCGGTGCACAGCCCCGCCAGCGGCCCGAACTCCGGGCCCACCGCCATCGCGCCCACGATCAGGATCGCGTTGTCCAGCACCACACCGCACGCCGCGATCATCGTCGCGATGACGAGGAAGGCGAGATAGGTGACCGAGAGCGTGGACTCCTCATGGGTGGCGTCCGACAGGTGCTCCCACAGGACCGCGTCCGCCCCCTCGCCGGGCGCCTCCTCCTCCGCCTTGTCGGCGCGCTTGGACAGCGAGAGGTCGATGTTCTCCACCGCGATCGACCCGGTCTCGTCCAGCCCCAGCTCGCGCAGCTCGCCCAGCAGACCGTCCCCGGCCTCGCGCGCGACGTCGCACATGACGACGTCCCCCGCGGGGTCGCGGGCGGCGCCCGGCAGCACCACCAGATGGGTGGTGCCGACCGTCTTCTCGATGCTGCGCACCACCGCCTCGGTGCGGTCAGCGGGGACGATCAACCGCAAGTGCAGCATGGCGTACGTACGCTCCTCACAGCTTGCGCAGGGACAGCCGCTGGACCTTGTGGTCCGGCCCCTTGCGCAGCACCAGCGTCGCCCGGCCCCGCGTGGGCTGGACGTTCTGCTTCAGATTGGGCTTGTTGATGGTCCGCCAGATCATCCTGCCGTAGTCCAGCGCCTCCTCCTCGGAGACCTGGGTGTACTTGCGGAAGTACGAGGAGGGGTCCTGGAAGGCCGTCTCCCGCAGCTTCCTGAAGCGGCCCAGGTACCAGCGCTCGATGTCCTCGGTCCGGGCGTCCACGTACACGCTGAAGTCGAAGAAGTCCGCGAGCCCCACCCGGGTCAGCCCGTCGTTCCCCGGCAGCGCGGGCTGCAGCACATTGAGCCCCTCGACGATCAGGATGTCGGGGCGGTGCACGGTCTGCCGCTCGTCCGGCACGATGTCGTAGATCAGGTGTGAGTAGACCGGCGCCGACACCTCCGCCCGGCCCGCCTTCACATCGGCGACGAAGCGGGTCAGCGCCCTGCGGTCGTAACTCTCGGGGAACCCCTTACGGGACATCAGCCCGCGGCGCCGCAGCTCGGCGTTGGGGTACAGAAAGCCGTCCGTGGTGATCAGCTCCACCCGCGGATGCTCGGGCCAGCGGGCCAGCAGCGCCTGGAGCAGCCGGGCGGTGGTCGACTTGCCGACCGCGACGCTGCCCGCCACGCCGATGACGAAGGGCGTGCCGGGCTGGGCGCCGTTGCCCCGCTTGGTGTCGCCGAGGAAGGTGTTGAGCGCGCCGCGCAGATTGCCGGTGGCGGCCACATAGAGGTTGAGCAGCCGGGACAGCGGCAGATAGACGTCCCGCACCTCTTCGAGGTCGATGACGTCGCCCAGCCCTCGCAGCTTCTCCACCTCCTCGGCGGTCAGCGGCAGCGGGGTCTTGTCCCGCAGCGCGCTCCACTCGGCGCGGGACAGATCCACATACGGGGTCGCCTCGCCGCTGCGCCGCTGCGGGCCGCGCACGGTGCGCGCCGCGCGCGCGGTTGACGTGATCACCCTCTCATTGTCATGGCAGGGACCGGCCGAGTGAGCGGTGCGCCGGCGTGGGGTCGGTCACCCCGGCCCGGGTCCGGAGGAAATGTCACCCGGGGAGCACGCCCGAGACGGCGTCGGTCGGGATGGTCCTGGACGGGTCCGGGACCGTCACCTTCACGGGCTTTCCGAAGTCGGTGAGGTCCATGGTGGTCGTGACGGTTTGCGTGTTCAGCGCGGCGGACAGCTCGATCCGGGCCGGCCGTCCCTCCTCGTCCACCCAGACCCGCGCGGACGAGGGCAGCCCGCCGCCCATCGCCTTCCGGACCGCGTCGAGCCGCTCGCGGTGCTCGCCCACCAGGCCGAGGGTGAGCGTCCGGTAGTCGAGCGTGCCGCGGTAGAGGTGCACCGGACGGCCGTCGATCGTGGTCGTGCCCCGGTCCGACACGTCGCGGATGGCCGACGCCTGGCGCAGGACGAGTTCGGGGTCGTTCAGCGGGGCCCGCAGCAGGGAGTGGGCCCTGGCCTTGGCACGGTCGATGACCGCCCAGTGGCCCTTGGGCACGGTGCGGGTGAGATAGACCTTGTCACCGTTGAAGACCTCGTCCATGTGGTCGACCGCGCCGCCCGGGAAGTCGACCGACAGCTTGCCCCGGTCGGCGGCCAGGTGGAACGGGCCCGCGATGGAGAGGGTCAATTCCTTGCCCCCGCCACGGATTACCACGGTCTCGTCGATACGCGCGCTGGTGGCGCGGGCCTTCGCCACGGCGGTGCGGATGATGTCGACGGGTCTGCCGTCCGTACTGTTCGTGGCGGACGCTTTCGCTCCGGCCTTTCCGCCCGGTTCCTCGGCGACGCGGGCCTTCTCGCTCGAAGCCGATGAACAGCCGGTGCCGAGCGCTAAGAGCAGCACGGCGACCGACGGCATGGTGATACGGCGCACGATCCCCCCCAGGGACGTGAAAGTGAAAGGGCGGCCCCCCAGCCGCTTGTGCGCATTATGCACGGCATGCGAGGGGCCTGGGCGTGGCCGGTGGTCGGCCTGCCGCCCCGAGGGCCGTACGCTGCGTCCATGTGCGGAATCGTTGGTTATGTGGGAGGGCAGTCGGCCCTCGATGTCGTCCTCGCCGGACTCAAGCGGCTGGAGTACCGCGGCTATGACTCGGCGGGCGTCGCCGTGCTGGCCGATGGCGGGCTGGCGGCCGCCAAGAAGGCGGGCAAGCTGGCCAACCTGGAGAAGGAGCTGGCCGACCGTCCGCTGCCCACCGGCAGTACCGGCGTCGGCCACACCCGATGGGCCACCCACGGCGGCCCGACCGACGCCAACGCCCATCCGCACCTGGACAACGCGGGCCGGGTCTCGGTCGTCCACAACGGCATCATCGAGAACTTCGCCGCGCTCCGCGCCGAGCTGGCCGAGCGCGGCCACGACCTGGCCTCCGAGACCGACACCGAGGTCGTGGCGCATCTGCTCGCCGAGTCGTTCTCGTCCTGCGGCGACCTCGCCGAGGCGATGCGCCAGGTCTGCCGTCGACTGGAGGGTGCCTTCACCCTGGTCGCGGTGCACGCGGACGCGCCCGATGTGGTGGTCGGGGCGCGCCGCAACTCGCCGCTGGTCGTCGGCGTCGGCGAGGACGAGGCGTTCCTCGCCTCCGATGTGGCCGCCTTCATCGCCCACACCCGCGAGGCCATCGAGCTGGGCCAGGACCAGGTCGTGGAGGCCCGCCGGGAGGGTGTGGTCGTCACCGACTTCGAGGGGGCGCCGGCCGAGGTCCGCCCGTACCACGTGGACTGGGACGCCTCCGCCGCTGAGAAGGGCGGCTACGACTACTTCATGCTCAAGGAGATCGCCGAGCAGCCGAAGGCCGTCGCGGACACCCTGCTCGGCCGGATCGACCTGGCCGGGAACCTCTGCCTGGACGAGGTGCGCATCCCCGCCTCGGTGCTGCGCGAGGTCAGCAAGGTCGTGATCGTGGCGTGCGGCACCGCCTACCACGCCGGCATGATCGCCAAATACGCCATCGAGCACTGGACCCGGATCCCCTGCGAGACGGAGCTGGCCAGCGAGTTCCGCTACCGCGATCCGATCCTGGACCAGCGGACGCTGGTGATCGCCATCTCCCAGTCCGGCGAGACCATGGACACCCTGATGGCGCTGCGGCACGCGCGGGAGCAGGGCGCGAAGGTGCTGGCCATCTGCAATACGAACGGCTCCACCATCCCGCGCGAGTCGGACGCCGTGCTCTACACCCACGCCGGGCCCGAGGTCGCCGTCGCCTCCACCAAGGCGTTCCTCACCCAGCTGGTGGCCTGCTACCTGGTGGCGCTCTACCTGGGCCAGGTGCGCGGCACCAAGTGGGGCGACGAGATCCTGTCCGTGATCCGCGAGCTGTCGGAGATCGCGACCCAGGTGGACCAGGTCCTGGAGACCATGGAGCCGGTACGCGAGCTGGCCCGCACCCTGGCGGACAAGAACACCGTCCTGTTCCTGGGCCGTCACGTGAGCTACCCCGTCGCCCTGGAAGGCGCGCTCAAGCTCAAGGAGCTCGCGTACATGCACGCCGAGGGCTTCGCGGCCGGCGAGCTCAAGCACGGGCCGATCGCGCTGATCGAGCGTGACGTGCCGGTGGTCGTGGTCGTGCCGTCCCCGCGCGGACGCTCGGTCCTCCACGACAAGATCGTCTCCAACATCCAGGAGATCCGGGCGCGCGGCGCCCGCACGATCGTCATCGCCGAGCGCGGGGACGAGACGGTGGCCCCGTACGCCGACCACCTGATCGAGATCCCCGCCACCCCCACCTTGCTGCAGCCCCTGGTCGCGACCGTCCCGCTGCAGGTCTTCGCGTGCGAGCTGGCCACGGCGCGCGGCAACGAGGTCGACCAGCCGAGGAACCTCGCCAAGTCGGTGACCGTGGAGTGACCCGACGGATGACGGCGTGATCGTCGGCGTAGGCATCGACGTGGCCGGTATCGACCGTTTCGCGGAGGCGCTGGAGCGCACGCCCGGGATGGCGGACCGGCTGTTCGTCGAGCGCGAGCTGTGGTTGCCGAGCGGGGAACGCCGTGGCATGGCCTCCCTGGCAGCCCGTTTCGCGGCCAAGGAGGCGTTGGCCAAGTCCCTGGGCGCCCCCGGCGGTCTGCGCTGGACGGACGCCGAGATCCTCACCGAACCCAGCGGCCGCCCCCGCCTCTCCGTCCGCGGCACGATCGCCGTGTGCGCGGAGCGGCTGGGGGTGCGGGGGCTGCACGTCTCGCTGAGCCATGACGCGGGGGTGGCGTCGGCGGTGGTGATCGCGGAGGGGTGACCTCGCCGGTCCTGCGGGTTCCGCTGGATGCGGGTTCCGCTGGGTGCGGGTGCGGGTGCGGGTGCGTTGTGGCGGGTGCGGGTGTGTTGTTCCGTGTGCGGGTGCGTGGGGGGTGCGCCCGCTGTTCGTGGTGGGTGCCGGGGG
>NZ_JBIADZ010000032.1:0-91225 GCF_042868035.1 Streptomyces sp. NPDC007875
TTCCCCGGCCCACAACCTGACATCAGCAAGGTCCCCACCCATAACCGGACCAACGACCGAGCTGGTCAGCAGTCACGGCAAACACCGTTGCAGTATTAGCCTGGATCCACTGGGTCGTCATTCAGCAGGAAAGGTACTTCGCCAGGTCAGCACCACGAACGACGGCTTTTCGGGCTGCACTTACCAGATGTAACCGGTCAGGACCCGGTCCGAGCCCTGACCAGGAGAGACAGTCCTCACCTTTAAAGGTTACCGGTGTATCCGGGCTAAGAATGCCGCAACTCCCCACCGCTCACTGCCCTTTTCTCCCGGTGCGCCGTGCCCCGACGTGCAAGAGGAGCAGGACCACTGCAGCGTGGCAATCCAGGTCCGTCAGCAGTGCGAGATCGACGTTCTCCAGGAGGCGTTCCTGTGCCCGCCCGCCGCGTGTGCGACGGCATTGCCGGCCCCGGTGTCAGCGGTTGGTCCCCTGGGCTATCTCGCCGTGGGTGCTGTGGTGGCCGTCGGCGTCATCACCGCCGTGACGGCCTGGTGGCGGGCGTGGCGTTCGCGGAACTCGCCGAGTCGGCCGTCGACCTGCACGGCCGAGGGTTCGCGGAAAGCCTCGGCATCCCATGCACGGGCACGCTCACCGAGGACATCGGCGCCGAGATCACCACGTTGTTCAGGAAACAGACATGAGCTTCTTCACCCGCCGCCGCGGGTCCGCCGAAGCGCCGCCCCTGGACGACAAGGCCGTCCTGGTGATCGACCAGTACGCGCTGCCGTTCCGGTCACCGCACTGGTACGGCCACGCCAACTACCACGTGCGGGTCTTCCGGCCCGAGAACGCGCCGAAGCCGGTCGTCATCATGGGCGACCTGGACAACGATCCCGACGTCTCCATCACCAACATGTGCCCCGCGGCCACGGCCATTGTCGCCAACCTGATGCTGGGCCACCCCGGCGTGCACCCCACCCGGCTGGAGGACCACGCCCGGTGGCTCAGCTACTACGCCGCCGCCGACGGCGGCATGCGGGAGAGGTTCTGTGAGATGTACGACTTCGACGTGGTGCCCGGCTACCAGCCGCCGCTGGTCAACCGAAAGAGCCGGGCCCTGCATCGGGAAGAGGCCGAGAACCTCGTGGGTGGGGCCCTCAGCAGGTGGCAGCAGCAGGACTACACCGTCGTGGGACTCCAGCGGCGCGGAATCCGTGTGATGCGGGTTCACCCGGCGAGCTCGTGATCCTGGCAGAGCACCTTCCCCTGCGGATCACCATCGGGTGCGCCGAAACCTTCCCGGCCTCCGGCCCGGTCGGCCGCTGGGAACGAAGAACCGACGCCGGGCCACACGTCACGACGTGGGCAGGGTCCTCGCTACCGGCCAGCCGTTCCGCAGGTCCACCCACCACAGGGCCGGCATCAAGCCGCGACGTGTTGGATGAGGACCGAACGAAGGGTCGGCAGACGCTGTGAGAGGGTGCAATATGCCCTACCACCTGCGGTTTATCTTCGAAGCCGGTGTCCCGCACACCCCGCTGTGGCCCGACAACGTCGACAGCCCGTATGGCTATCCCTGTGAGCTGGAGCGCTTGCCGATCAGCCCAGCTACCCGGACCGAGCTAGCGCGGCTGTGCGAGTGGTACCAAACGTCAATCGACTGGGAGTACCCGCCAGATCCATCGCCATGGCGCGAAGAGCGATGGGAATTGTTCAGGCAGCAGGCGGACGCCGCGCTGGAGTCCGTGCGTCATGAGCTGGGTGGCGGCTGGCGCATCGAGGATCGCCGCCGACCGACGTGACAACGGATACCTCTGCAGCGGGCTGAGGGCGTTGAGACCGCCCGCTGGAGGGCCGGTGGCCGCTGCCTACGGGGCCACCACGACCGCTCACGCCCGTCTCCTGGTCGCCCTCAACGAGCAGATAGCCGCGATGGAAGATGGGGTGAAGGCACATTTTCTCGCGCACCCGGACGCTGAGATCTACCTCTCCATGTCCGGTATCGGAGAGATCACCGGCGCCCGGGTGCTCGCCGAGTTCGGAGACGGCCCCACCCGCTACACATCCGCCAAGGCCCGCGAGAGCTACGCCGGAACCAGTCCGGTCACCCGGGCCTCCGGCAAGAGCCGCACCGTCCAGGCCCGCTACGTGCGCAACAACCGGCTCGCCGACGCCCTCCAGCGCCAGGCGTTCTCAGCCCTGCGGGTCTCACCTGGTGCCCGCCGCCACTACGACAAGCAGCGAGCCCGCGAAGCCGGCTACAACTCCGCCCTCCGCCAGGTCGGAAACCGGTTTGTCGGCATCCTCCACGGATGCCTCAAGACCCGCAGCCACTACGACGAAGTGACCGCTCGGGCGCACCACACACACCCATGCCGCTTGACCTCAAACGTCATGGGGTGTCTGACCAGCAACGATGAGTTTCTGAACGGCACAGGTCTGGCATCTGCCCGCCGGCTCCGACCCCTCCATCGGTCTCGTCTTCCTGGCCGGTGAGGGGGTGACCGCACGCTTCGACTACGTGCGCTTCTGCTCCTGACGCCGCTCCGCTCCACTCGCCTGGATGGGCTCCTGTCAGGGACGCCGGATCGGATGTGAGGAGCTTCGGAGAGTTTCCGACAGGGTGTGCAGGCGCACCGCCACCGAGATACGGAAGAACGACTCCGCGTCCCGCCATGTGCTGCCGAGCAGTTGGGTGACCCTGTCGAGCCGCTGTAGCACGGTGTTGCTGTGCACGCCCATCAGCCGCGCGGTGCGGGCGGGGCTGGCGTTGCAGTCCACGAAGTGGCGGAGAGTGGCGAGCAGATCGGTCCCCCGTTCGGCGTCCCAGCGCCGGACGGGGCCGATGGTGCGATCGATGAACTGCCGCACGCTGGTGGGATCGTGGGCGAACAGGGTCGTGTACGGCAGGTAGGCGTCGGCCGCGACCGCGGCCGCCTCGATGCCGAGGGCGGTCAGCACCCGGCTGCAATCCCGGGCCGTCGTGAAACGGGCGCTCAGTTCGTCGAGGCTCTCCACGGGGGGCGCGGCCACGGTCAGCACCTCGCCGACCCCCGTTGCGGCACAGAGGCGGTCGCGGACGGCGGTCGCCGCGCGTTGGGGGTCGCTTTCCGGTACGACGAGTGTGACGACGCCGTCCACTTCGCCCGCCAGGCCGGACGGCGCGGCCACTGTCTGGATGGCCCGCAGCGCGGCACGGCGCTGTTCGGGCGCCACCACGGTGATAACGACGGTGCGCAGGTCGTCCGGGCGCAGTCTGCGGGCGCGCAGCCGGGCGGGCAGACTCGCGTGGCGCCGGGCGTCGGGACTGACGAGGTCGCCGAGAAGCTCACCGCGCACATGGTCTTCGGCGTGGAGGACCGCGTCCTGTTTCAGGGTGAGGAGCGCGGTGATCTGTGCGGCGCGCTCGATGGTCCGCTGCTCCACCGCGCCGAGTTCGACCGTGCCGTCACCGATGAGCAGGCCGCCGAGCATCATTTCTCCGGCGAGCACGGCGACCGCGGTGTGGAACTCGCCGGTCGGCGGGTCCAGCTGAGTGCAGCGTCCGGAGCGCAGGCTGTCCGTGATCGCCGACCGGACGGCGGGCGGGTCGATCACCGAGGAGGTGCTCCGGTCGTCCGATGCGGCGAGCACGGCGTAGGTCTCGTCGAGGATGACCACGGGCCGCTCCAGTGCCGCTCCCAGAGTCCGCGCGACATCCGCGGCGCCCCCTCCGCGCAGAACCGCGGCGGTCAGCTCCTCGTGCACCCGGCCGGCGCGTTCCATCGCCTCGACGTGGTCGGCCAGCGCGTCATAGGCGCGCTGTGTCTCGGCGGCAGCGTCGCGGGCCTGGGTGAGCAGACGGGCCGATTGCAGTACGACGGCGACGTTGTCGGCGAAGGCCGACAACAGCGAGACCTCTTCCGGGGAGAAGGCGTGCTCGGTGCGATTGGCGGCGAACAGCACTCCCAGGACCCGGCCGCCGGCGATCAGCGGGACGCCCACGATGGAGACGAGGCCCTCGGCGCGGACGGCGTTGTCGATGCTGTCGTCATGGGGCACATCGCGCAGCTGTTCATAGCGTGAGGTCCACTGCGGAGCGCGGGACTCGACGATCTTGCTCGCCAGACCGATATGGGGCGGCACCCTCAGCTTCTGGAAGGACGGGGCGACCGCCCCGGCGGTGGAACGCACCCTCAGCTCACGGGTGGTCTCGTCGAACTCCGACAGATAGGTGACATCGGTTCCGGCCAGGTCGTGGGCGCGCCGCACCAGCCGGGTGATCAGCAGATCCACGTCGTGCAGTTCGGCGAGTTCCCGAGCGCTGGAGAATAGGGCGGCCAGTTCCTGTCCGCGCCGGTGCGACCGGGCCATCGCGCCCTGGAGCTCGCGAACCCGGCGGCCCACCTGGGTGGCCGTGGCGGCGTCGAGATGCTCGGTGAGCAGCAGGTCGGTCACGGCGTCGGGCTCGTCCGGGGGGCCTTTCACGGCGAGATCGAGCAGGGCCAGGACGGCGGCCAACGGGACGTCGGCCTGCCGTGCCGCCCGCTCGGGGTCCCGGGGCGCCCCCATGTCCACCACTCTGTCCGCCCTGTCCACCCTGTGTGAATCACCCATTAAAAACTTTGTACCGTGTACTCATGGTACATGGCCGCTGTTACCCGGCGTATCTAAAGTCTGAGGTGTGACAGCGGCGTCATCCAATGAACATCTGCTGTTCACGGGGCCGTACCGCAGGGTCCGGTGCCCACCTCGACCGCAGTGCGACTTTCCGGCGTGACGACGGACTCTTCACCGCAGGACATGATCATGATCGATGAACAGCTACTTCAGCCCACCTGCCGCCGACGATACGGCGGGGCCACGTCACGGCGGCACTCCGCCGTGTGCTCCATGGGCGTGGAGCCCCGGGCGGTTCCCGCTCTGCGGGCCTTCGCCCGCGACGTGGCGACACGGTGGGGGGCGCCCGAGGAGACCGTCGACGCACTGCGCGTGATCGCCACGGAGTTGGTCACCAATAGCGTGCTGCACAGCGGAAGTTCCGAGGTGAGCCTGCTGCTCACGGTCGACGGTTCCACGGCCTCCGTCGAAGTCAGGGACGCCGGCACATGGCGGGAACGGTGCCCTGGCACCGGGGCGCCCGACCAGATGATAGACGGGCGGGGGATGGGCCTGGTCCACGCCTACGCCACAACGTGTCGGGTTCAGCGGGACTCGCAGGGCACGGCCGTCCGCGCCGAGCTGCTGATTCCGCTTCCCGCTCAGCGAGGTCGTCCGCGGAACCTGCCCGGCCGCCGGTCGCCGGCCAGGTGGTGAACCGGACAGCCGCGGCGCCCGGCGCCGCCCTGACCGTCACGCCCCCGGGAGCCATGCCGCTGCTCCCCCGCCCCGCCGGGCCCCTCTCCCCTTGAGCTCGTCACCGAAAGCAGGAGGATCCATGGCAGTCAACAGCAGGCTCTCCGGTGTGAAAGACCTGTCGATCAGTGAGCGCCGCGCCCGTATCGCGCGCGGTGCCGCGGTCGAGCCGGAGAGTCTGGAGGTGCTCGATCCCGAGCACGGCCTCACCCTCGAGCAGGCCGACCACATGGTCGAGAACGCCATAGGTGTCCTCGGCGTCCCGCTGGGCGTGGCCACCAATTTCACCGTCAACGGCCGCGACTATCTGATCCCCATGGCCACCGAGGAGCCATCGGTGATCGCCGCGGCCAGCAACGCCGCCCGTATCGCCCGCGTCACCGGCGGATTCACCACCTCGACCACGGAAGCGCTCATGCGGGCCCAGATCCAGGTCCTCGATGTCGCCGATCCGCACACCGCCCGGCTACGGCTACTCGAAGCGCGTGAGGAGCTCGTCGCGCTGGCCGACGCACAGGACCCTCAGCTCCTCCGGTTCGGCGGCGGCGTCCGGGACGTGGATGTGCATCTGGTCGACGCTCCCGGAGGCACTTATGTGGTGCTGCACCTGATCGTGGACGTACGCGACGCGATGGGCGCCAACGCCGTCAACACCATGGCCGAGGCGATCGCCGGACGGGTCGGGGAAATCGCCCGGGGGCGCACGCTGCTGCGGATCCTCAGCAACAAGGCAGACCTGCGGCTGTGCCGGGCGCGTGCCGTGTTCGACGCCGACGCACTCGGAGGCCCGGAGGTGGTCGACGACATCGTGCACGCCGCCGCCCTGGCCGAGGCGGACCCGTACCGCGCCGCCACCCACAACAAGGGGATCATGAACGGCGTCATCGCGGTCGTGCTGGCCACCGGCAATGACACCCGCGCCGTCGAAGCCGGCGCCCACTCGCACGCGATCGGCCGGTACCGTGGGTACACGTCCCTGTCGCACTTCGAGAAGGACTCCGACGGCAACCTGGTCGGCGCGCTGGAACTGCCGATGGCGGTCGGCCTAGTCGGCGGGGCCACCAAGGTGCACCCGGTCGCGCAGGCCGCTGTGGCCCTGCTCGGCGTCACCACGGCCCGCGAGCTGGGCGAAGTCATCACCGCCGTCGGCCTGGCACAGAATCTCGCCGCGGTCCGGGCTCTGGCGACGGAGGGCATCCAGCGCGGCCATATGTCGCTGCACGCCCGCAATGTCGCCGTCACCGCCGGCGCCACCCCCGAGGAACTGCCGCTCGTGGTCGCCCGGCTGATCACCGACCGGGCCGTGCGTGCCGACCATGCCGAGAAAGTCCTCGCCGAGCTGCGCGGCGAGGGCTGATGCCTCGCCCCACCGCCTGCACGAATCTGAGCCAAGGGAGACGCTGAGACATGGCACTACAGGTTGGTATCGACGTCGGTGGCACATTCACCGACGCGGTCGCGGTCCTCGACGGCCGCGCGGTCCGCGGGAAGGCGTTCTCGACGAAGGACGTCACCACCGGCATCCTGGGCGCACTGGCCGTGCTCCAGGAGCGCGCGGGCATGTCCGAGGGGGAGTTCTACCCAGCCGTCGACCGGTTCGTGCTCGGCAACACGATCGTCACCAATGCGGTCGACGAGCAGAAGTACGCCACGGTGGCGCTCCTCACGACGCAGGGGTTCCGCGACACGATGCGGATCGCCCGGTCGGCGCGGACCGATGAGCGCGACCCGCATAAAATGCTGCCACCGCCCGGCATCGTCGAGCGCGGCCGCGTCATCGAGGTCGCCGAACGTGTCGACACCCACGGCGAGGTCCTTGTGCCGCTGCGGCCGGAGGCCATCGCCGCAGCGGTGGACACCGCACTCGCCACGGGCGCGGAAGCCATCGCCGTATGTCTGCTGTGGTCGTTCCGCAACCCCACCCATGAGCAGGCCATCGGCCGGTATCTGCGGGAGAACCACCCGGACGTCCCGTTCACCCTCTCCAGCAGCCTGACGCCGGTCTACCGTGAGTACGAGCGCATGGTCACCACGGCGCTCGACGCCGCGGTCAAACCGCTCGTCGCCTCGCACTTCGACCACCTCGCCGAGGAGCTGCGCGCCCGCGGCCTGCGTGCTCGTGTGCAGATCATGCAGGTCCACGGCGGGTTCCTGTCGGTCGAGGAGACCAGCAAGGCGCCGATCTCCATGTTCAACTCCGGGCCGGTCGGCGGCGTCACCGGCGCACGTCTGCTCGGGCAGCAGCTGGGCAGGCGCCGGGTGCTGACCGCCGACATGGGCGGCACCAGCCTGGATGCCGCCGCGATCATGGATGATGAGTTCCGGCTGCTCCCGCGGGCCGAGATCGGCGGTCTGCCGACGAGTCTGACCGTCGTCGACATCGAGACGATCGGCGCCGGCGGCGGCAGCGCCGCCTGGGTGGACGGCCGTGGTCTGCTCCGGGTCGGTCCGCACAGCACGGGCTCCACTCCCGGTCCCGCCTGCTACGGCAAGGGCGGAACCCGCCCGGCGGTCACCGACGCCGCACTCGTACTCGGCCTGATCAACCCCGGCTACTACCTCGGCGGGACCGTCGAGCTGTACGAGGACCTGGCGCGCGAGGCACTGCGCGCACATGTCGCGGAGCCCCTCGGACTGACCGAGGACGCCGCGGCCGAGGGCGTGTACCGCCTCGCCACCTCCCAGATGGCGAACGCGCTGCGCAAGATCACCGTCAACCGCGGCCATGACCCGCGGGAGTTCACCCTCGTCGGTTTCGGCGGCGCCTGCGGCCTGTTCGCCGCGAGCATCGCCGCCGAGATCGGGGTGAGCGAACTCGTCATCCCCCGCAACGCCGCGGTGTTCTCGGCCTACGGACTCATGCACGCCGATTCCGTCTTCTCGGCCGTGCGGACCAGCCCCTGGACGATGCGGCAGCCGGCTGCCGACCTGGACCTCGAGTTCCAGGCCCTGGAGCGGCGCGCGCGGGCGTGGTTCGACGCCGAGGGCATCCCCGAGGACCGGCGGGAACTGTTCCGCGAGGCCGACATGAAGTTCGTCGGCCAGATCTTCGAGGTCACCACTCGGCTGAAGGGCGGGACCTTCACCGAGGCGGACAAGGACGAACTGCGCACGCGGTTCATCGCCGACTACGAGACCGAGTTCGGGGCCGGCACGGCCTGGACCGAGACCGACATCCTGCTGGTCAACTCCCGGGTGCGCGCGGTCGGCCGCAGTGATGTGCAGCAGGTCCGGCAGATCGTGGAAGCCGACGGGGAGAGCCACACGCTGCTGCGCCGCACCATCCTCGAACCGGCGACCGGGGCTCGGACCGGGGTGGAGGTGCACCGGGGCTTCGCCGCGCTGGCGCGGGCGAAGGGCCCGTGCCTGCTGGAGGAGCCCGACACCACCGTCTATGTACCCACCGGAGCCACGGTGGAGCTGACCGACGCCGGCCACTTCCTCATCCGGCTCCAGCCGTCCATCTGAACGCCACGGCCCGATCCAGGAGACCCACATGACCGAATCCGCCACCGGCCGGCTTCCCGCCGGGTTCGACCCCGTCACGCTCGAGGTCATCCGTATGCGTCTGGACTCCATCGTCGAGGAGATGGGCATCGCGATGATCCGCTCGTCCGGCTCGCCGGTCATCACCGAGGCCGGCGACTTCAACACCGCGCTATTCGACCCGACCGGCCGCATCTACGCCTACTCCGACTACGTCCAGTTCCACATCGGCTCCGGCAGCGTCGCCGTGCAGAATCTGGTCCGGGAGATCGCCGGTGAGCCACTCGCCCCCGGTGACGCCTTCATCTGCAACGATCCGCACACCGCCGGTGCGAGCCACCCGCCGGACACGAATGTGATCTCACCGATCTTCCACGGTGACGAGCTGATCGGGTGGGCGCAGTCCCAGGCCCATCTCGTCGACGTCGGCGGTATGACGCCGGGCGGCTTCGCCCCCGGGGCCTATGACTGCTACAGCGAGGCGCTCCGGCTCCCGCCGGGCGTGAAGATCTTCGAAAAGGGCGAGCCCGTCGAATGGGTGCGGCGCATCCTGCTCAACAACGTCCGGGTGCCCGCGCTGTTCTGGAACGATGTGCGCTCCCTGGTGGCCAGCAACAACACCGGGATCCAGCGGCTTCTCGCCACGATCGGGGAGTTCGGGCTCGACGACTTCCGCGAGTACACCCGGCTCAGCTTCGAGCTGGCGGAGCAGGTGGTCCGTGACCGGGTGGCGAAGATCCCCGACGGAACGTACGAGGCCGAGGAGTGGACCGAGCACAACGGCCATGCCGATGAGCTGTACCGCGTCGCCTGCGCCATGACCAAGCGGGGCGAGCAGATCACGTTCGACTTCACCGGATCCAGCGAGCAGACCGACGGCTTCGTCAACTGTAGTTACGGAGCCCTCGTCGGAAGCGTCGCCACGGCGGTCGTGCCCATCCTCGCCTGGGACGTGCCGTTCAACGAGGGCGTCATGACCGCCTTCGAGGTCATCGCCGAGCCGGGCTCCATCGTCAACCCCACTCCCCCGGCTCCGATCAGCAACGGGCACCTGACGACCGGCGCCCGCGTCAGCCGGCTGGTCACCAAGCTGATGAACGACGCCTGCCGGGGCAGCGCGGACGAGACCGTCCGCGGCCGCACCCAGGGTGTGTGGGCCGACTCGTGGACCGGCGGCATCTCGGCCGGCACCTCGGACGACGGCGAGTACTTCGTGCTGTTCAACATGGACGGCGGCGGCATGGGGGCGGGAGCCCAGCCGGACACCGACGGTCTGGACTGCGCCGGGATGATGACGCAGGTCAACAACATGCTCCCGGACGTCGAGATGAACGAGATGCTCTATCCCGTCCTCTACTTGTGGAAGCGGCTCAACATCGCCAGCGCCGGGCACGGGGCCCACCGCGGCGGTCTGGGGCTGGATTTCGCCTGGACCCTGCACGGTGCGTCCTCCGCCATGCAGACCGTGTTCGCCCCCAGCGCCCAAGTGGTCGCCGACGGATACGGCGGCGGGCTTCCCGGCGGGGGCAGCGGGCACGAGATCCTGCGCCGGTCCAACATCGCCGATCTGCTCGCCGCGGGCACCGTGCCCACCGACGACAGCCTCGCCTGCGATGTGCGGGACCTGCTGGCCATCAACCAGTCCTCGGTAAGGATCTCGGCCGCCGATGTCTTCGTGCAGTGGATCGCCGGTGGCGGCGGGTATGGAGACCCCCTCCTGCGTGACCCGCGGCGCGTCGCCGAGGACGTCCGGGACGCGTACATCACCGACCACACGGCATCCGCCGTCTACGGGGTGGTGCTGGCCGACGGTGCCGTGGACGCCGTCGCGACGGCGCGCGCACGCGAGGCGATGCGCGCCGCCCGGATCGGCGGGGACCCGACCGCGCCGGTCGCCGCCGACGCCGCCGCCGGGGCCTCCGCGCCCCGCCATGCCGCGGACGGCTGGTACTGCCCGGCCAGCGGTGCCCTGATCAGCATCAAGGACGACTGGCGGCAGGACGCCATCGTCACCACGCGGGTGGCCGCCGACCGGCTGGGCGAGTACGGCGTCCGCGTACGCCCCCGGAACAACGGGCAGCGGGTGCTCCTTGAGGAGTTCTACAGTCCGCGCTGCGGCACCCTGCTCGACGCACGCATCCGGGTCGAAGCCGCCACGACCGGCTGATTCCACAGCGGTATTCGAAAAAGGAGGTGTGGTCGCGTGACGGAGTTCAACGCCGAGTTCGACCTCGGTGCCGTCCTGCCGGGCGGTCCCGCACGCGGGGCGCTGCGCGGGGTCGTGGTCCTCGACATCACACGGGTGGTCGCCGGACCGTTCTGCTCGATGATGCTCGCGGATCTCGGAGCGACGGTCATAAAGATCGAGAATCCGAAAGACCCGGACTATGCGCGCGAGTTCCCCCCGTTGCTGACGTCGCCCGAGGGCGAGGCGTTCAGCGCGTTCTTCGCCCAGTACAACCGGAACAAGCTCGGCATGACCCTGGACCTGTCCCGGCCCGAGGGCAAGGAACTGCTGCGCACGCTCGTCAGCCGCGCGGACGTCCTGGTCGAGAACTTCCGTGGCGGGACCATGGACAAGCTGGGCGTCGGCTACCGCGAGCTGCGGAAGGTCAATCCGCGGCTGGTCTACACCGCGATCTCCGGCTACGGCCAGACCGGCCCGTACCGGCGCAAGCCCGCGTACGACAACAGCGCGCAGGCCACGGGCGGTCTGTGGTCGATGAACGGCTTCCCCGACCGCCCGCCGGTCCGGGTCGGCACCATCATCGGCGACCTGTCGGCCACCCTCTACGCCGTGATCGGCACGCTTGCCGCGCTGCGGCACGCCGAGCGCACCGGTGAGGGGCAGTTGGTAGACATCTCCCAGCAGGACTCGGTGCTCAGCCTGACCGAGAACGCGGTCGTCTCGCACACCGTCGAGGGCAAGGTACCGGCTCCCCTCGGCAATGAGCATCCATTCGTCAAACCCTATGAGCTCTATCCGTGCGAGGACGGCTTCGTCTTCTTCGGCGGCTACACCGACAAGTTCTGGCGGTTGACGTGCGAGATGTTCGGCGAACCCGAGCTGGCGGCCGACCCGGAGATCAACACGATGGCCAAGCGATTCACCCCGGAGGTCTACCAGCGCCGGGTACGGCCGCTGCTGCACAGGTGGTTCGCCGATCGCGCCAAGCTCGAACTGGAGGAACTCGCCGGTGACCTCGTGCCGCTGAGCGCGATCAAGGACATCGGAGAGGTCATCGCGGATCCCCAGATCCAGGCCCGGGACATGATCGTCGACGTCGAGTACCCGGATTTCGGTCCACTGCGCATGGTCGGCTCACCGGTCAAACTCGATGTCACCCCGGCCCGGCCCCGGGGACTGGCTCCCCAGGTCGGTGAGCACACCGATCAGTTGCTGCGCGCCTTCGCGGACCTCTCCGAGGAACACATCCGCGCCCTGCGCGAGGCGGGGGTGGTCTGAGATGAGCGGCATCACCCTCGACCGTGACGGACCGGTCGCGCTCATCTGGTTCGACCGACCGGAGAAGCTGAACTCACTGACCCTGGCGATGTACGAGGAACTGGGAGCGGCCTTCGACGAGGTCCGCGACGACGAGTCGATCGGCATCGCGGTCCTCACGGGCGCGGGGCACCGTGCCTTCTGCGTCGGCGCCGATCTCACCGAATCGATCCCCGCGCTCGCCGAGGGGCGGTTCGACATCTCCTGGTGGGACAGGGCCCACCAGAAACACACCACCTTGTTCAAGCCGGTCATCGCGGCGGTCAACGGGCTCTGTCTCGGCGGCGGATTCGAGATCATGCTCTCCACTGACCTGCGGATCGCCGCCGACACGGCCGAGTTCGGGCTCCCCGAAAGCGGTGTCGGAGTCGTCCCGGCCGGCGGCACCCTGACGCGGCTGACCCGGCAGATCCCGTACGTCTGGGCCATGGAGCTGATGCTGCTCGGCGACCGGATCACCGCGGCCACCGCCCTGCGGTACGGCCTGCTCAACGCCGTGGTGCCGGCCGAACGGTTGCTCGAGGCGGCGATGGACCGGGCACACCGGCTCACCGCCCGCAGCGGCACCGCCCTGGAGACGATCAAGGAGTCGGTGCTGCGTCTCGGGGACCTCCCGCAGGACCAGGCATTCCACAGTGAGGCGCTGTACGGGCAGCGGGCGTTCACCTCCCCGGACGCCCATGAGGGACTGGCCGCGTTCGCCGAACGCCGTCCGCCCGACTTCCCCTCCCGCCGGAACGTGAACAAGCCCCCCGCATGACGGCTCCACGCAGGAACGTCGCCCGCCGTCCGCCGTCGCCGGACGTCCGTCGCCGCCCGCGGCGTTCCGCGTGGCCCGCCCCCTTCGCCCTTCCCACCGCCTGACGGGGACGCCATGACATCCGAGACCACCTCGTCCACCGACGCACTGCCCCGCATCGCTCCTCAGCAGGGCATGCCCGAACAGGTCCGCATCTACGAGGTCGGCCCGCGCGACGGCCTCCAGGCCGAAGCCGTCCGCGTCCCCACCGCCGTCAAGGCCGAGTTCGTCCGGCGCCTCGTCGACGCGGGGCTGACCACCATCGAGGTCACCAGCTTCGTCTCCCCCCGGTGGATACCCCAACTCGACGACGCGCACGAGGTGCTCACCGCCGTGGGGCCCCTCGATGACATCCGCCTCCCGGTGCTCGTGCCCAACGACCGGGGTCTGGAGCGGGCGCTGGCCGCCGGTGCCCGGGAGGTCGCCGTCTTCGCCAGCGCGACGGAGTCCTTCGCGAAGAACAACCTGGCCCGGGACGTGGAGGGGGTGCTGGCGATGTTCGAACCCGTCGTGCGCCGGGCCCGTGCCGCGGGTCTGCCGGTACGCGGCTATGTATCGATGTGCTTCGGCGACCCCTGGGAGGGCGATGTGGAGCCCCGCAAGGTCGCCTCGGTCGCCCACAGGCTCCTTGACATGGGCTGCACGTCCCTGTCCCTGGGAGACACCATCGGTACCGGCACCCCCGGCCATGTCCTGGAACTCCTCGACACCGTACGGGGACTGGGCATCCCCCTGGAGCGGACCGCCCTTCACTTCCACGACACCTACGGCCAGGCCCTCGCCAATGTGCACGCCGCGCTGACGGCGGGCGTCACCGAGTTCGACAGCTCTGCCGGCGGTATCGGAGGCTGCCCCTACGCCCGCAGCGCCACCGGCAACCTCGCCACGGAGGACCTGGTGTGGATGTTGCGGGGACTCGGCATCCACACCGGGGTCGATCTGAACGCGCTGGCGGCCACGAGCCGGTGGATGGCCCATCACCTCGGCCGCCCGAGCCCCTCCCGCGTCGTCACCGCCCTCGCCCGACACTGTAAGTGCCAGAATCCTCATCCGCGCTGATCAGGGCGCTCACCGGCCCGGACAAGGAACACGCCGAGACCTCGATGCTCGCCCTGCACCTGATCCAGTCCGGGCTCGTGCACGTCAACACGATGCTGCTTCAGCAGGTCCTCGCCGAACCGGCCTGGGTCAAGGAGGACCGGCGCGGCCTGACCGCGCTGTTCTGGTCGAACATCAACCCATACGGCACTTTCCGCCTTGACATGGACAAGCGGCTCGACCTTCTGCCAGTCACCATGCCCGGCCCCCGCCGCGCGGTCGACGGCACCTCAGACATGACGGGATCGGCATCATGAGCCGCTGGAACGCCTGGCTCGCAGGTCCGGGGCTTCAGGCGGGTCGACCTCAGGCGGCGGACCGGTAGCGGGGCGGGAAGAGCGGCGATCCCGCCCCGCTACGGCCCTGTACTCGTGAAGCTGCCGTTACCCGTCATGTAGCGGAACGTGACTGACTACCGAGGTCCGGAGCGGGGCATGCAGGTTGACGCGGCTCTCGTACTCGCGGCGGGCCTTGCGCTGGGCCGGGACCGCCGCGGTGCAGTCGAGGGGCTGGCAGAGGCGGAGGAGTCGGAGGTGGATCGCGGGCACGGCGGTGACGCGCAGGGTGTAGCCCTGGCCGCGCCGTACGGTCACGCCTTGGTCGAGCACGGCGCGCTCGACGGGCTCCAAGTGGGCGGAGCGGAGGAAGTCAGCCACCTTGCCCGGCATGTCAAGGACGACCGGCAGCTCAGGGGCCGGGGTGCCCGGGTCGGCGGCCGTGTACTCGGGCAGGAGATCCGCGACTGCGGTACGGATGGCGCCGCGGCTGACGTCGTGGTCGCGGGCGAGGGCCGCGATGGAGCGGCCTTCCAGGTACGCGGTGCGCACGGCCTCGGTCTTCTGGGCCGGGACGGCCGGGCGGCGTCCGCCCTTGTTGCCCTTCGCCTCGGCGGCCCGCAGTCCGTCGTACGTCAGCTCGCGCTGAAGGTCGCGCTGGAGTTCGCCGGCGGCGGCGAGGGTCTGCACCATGAACTTCACGGTGGACAGCAGTTCTCCGGTGCGCGGGTGGCGGGCGGTGAGGTCCATCGCGGAGAACGCGCCGTCGTGGATGCGCAGGGCGAGGCGGTCGCGGTGGAGGACGTCGAGCACGTCGAGGATGTGCTGGGTGCCGCGTACGAGGCGGAACATCTCGGAGATGTGCACGGTGTCGCCCGGCCGTGCGCACGTGAGCAGCTTGCCGAACTTCGGGCGCTCAAGCGGGTGGAGGCGGCTGGAGGTGCCGGGCTCCTGCTCGAAGATGACTGGGTCGTCGATCTGGGCCTCGGCGAGGACGAGGTTCTGGCGGTCGGTCGACTGCTGGTCGGTCGACACCCGCTTGTAGGCCAGATTGGCCACGCTCTTCCTCGTTCCTGTCGGCGCGTCGGACCCAGGGCGTCATCAAACCCTGTCGTCAGCCGTCATCGGATCTGATTGGATCCGTGCCGCCAACGAGCCCCGAAAAGCCCGGGTTCATTGGACAGCTGCGGTGCCTGTCGTCATTCGATCGTTTACAGACATGATTGGCGCACGACAGAGATCCCCTTCGAGCCGAACCGGAGCGAGACCGGCTGCCAAGCTCCGCAGACTGGATCATCCGGCGGGGGGCATCGTGCGGCCGGAGCGCTCGGCTTTCGCGTACTGGTCCAGCAGCTTGTTGTACGTGGTGGACGGGAGTGCCGAGCCACTTTGGCGCAGGGCGTCCCGGAAGACTCGGGTGGCCTCGGTGACGTGGTGGCCGGGGCCCAGGACACGCAGGCAGTCATCGAAGAGCGCGGCGAAGGCGGCGAGGCCGTCGGCCGGGGCGCGGTCGCGCCGGGCCCGCGCCTCGGCCAGGCAGCCGCGGATCATCAGCGAGCCGAGGTGGTCGGGGCCCACGATCCGCAGGATCACCGGCAGCAGGTCTTCGTACGCAGTGACCGACCCGGCGAAGTCTTCGCTGTCCGCGAGCAACTCGGCGTAGGTGGCGCGGACGGGAAGGGTCTCGACATGGTTGGGAGGCATGAGCCGCTGGTAGTCGCGGAGCAGTTCGCGACACTCCTCGGCCGCCCCGGCTGGGTCGCCCGCCTCCGCGCGGCAGCCGAGCAGGCTGCGGCGCATGTCGAGCGTATGGTGATGGTCGGGGCCAAGGGCGCGCGTATAGTCCGCGATCAGCTCTTGATAGACCGGGATCATCGTGTCCGCCTCCGCGTCGTCGGAGCGGCAGTCGGCAAGGTCACTGCGCAGCCGGAGGGTGTCCGGGTGGTCCGGGCCCAGCACTTGGCTGTGCACGGTGATCAAGTCCTCGTATGTCGTGAGGGCCGCGGCCGTGTCGCCCGCTGCGTGCAGCTTCTGGGCAAGCAGCCTGCGGGTGCGCATGGTCTCTGGATGGTGCGGGCCCAGTACCCGGGCCATGTCTTCCTGCAGTTCGCGGAGGTCGGCGACTGCCTTGGAGTGGTCGCCTGCCTCGCCGCGCCAGTCGGCCAGCTCCGTGCGGGTCGCCAGGGTGAGGGGGTGCTCGGGGCCCAGGGCCCGTCGGCAGTCGGCGAGCAGCGCGGTGAACGCCTCGGCTGTCTGGCCCGGGTCGCCGATCACGCCCTCGACGCCTAGGAGGAAACGGCGCATCTCCAGCACTTGGGAGTGGTCGGGGCCCCAGAATGAGCGCAGGGCGGCAATCATCTCCTTGAGGGCCTCGGCGGCGGTGACCGGATCGCTCTCCGTAAGTCCGTGCTGCCACATCTGGAGCACGCCGCGGTGGCCGATGACAAACGGGTGGTCAGGCCCGAATATCTGCTCCAGCAAGCGGGCCGACTCGTCTATACCGACCGGTGCCGCGTTGGCGTCTCCGGCCTTATCGCGCAGCAGTCCCAGGGAGTAGCGGGCATTGGCGACGTCGATGTGGTGGGCGCCCAGGACCCGCACGGCGTCGTCGATCATGTCCGACAGCTCGGCGGCGGCCCCGGCTGGATCTCCGGCGGCGGCACGCCAGTCGGCCAGCTCGTGCCGCACCACCAGGGTGCGGTGGTCGTCGCGGCCGAACGCCGCCAGGTGCTCGTCCAGCAGCTCCCCGAGCCGATCGCGGGCCCCGGCAGGGTCGCCCGCCTCACCCTGTAGGTGCGCTAGCTTCATGCGTACGTTCAGGGTCATGTCGTCGAGGGGGCCAAGGTACGTCCGGCAGTCGCCGAGCAGCTCCTTGTACAGGGCGGTGGCGCGTGGCGCGTCTCCCGTGTCGCGGTGCAGGGAGGCGATCTGGGAGCGGACCGAGAGGGTACGGCGGTGGTGCGGGCCCTGGACGCGCCGGTGGTCGAGGAGCAGTTGTTCGTAGTCGGCCAGCGCACCGGCCAGGTCGCCCCCGATGGCCCGGGCGTCGGCAAGATCGCCGCGGGCTCTGAAGGTGGAGTAGTCGTCCTGTCCGACCAGGCGGGCGCAGTCCGCGGCCAGCTCCGTGTACGCCGCCACGGCCTCTGCGGGGCTTGCGGTGATCTTCAGGAAAGCGAGGGAGTTGCTGCGGCAGGCGAGGGTGCGGGGGTGGCCGGCGCCGTACTTTTGCGCGGAGGTGGTCGCGAGCTGCCGGTAGTGGTCCATCGTTGGCTGGTAGAGCCCCGCACGGGCGAGGCTCTGGCCTAACCGTAGTAGGACCTCGTGCACATCGTTGTCCGGCCACAGCAGGTGCTCGTCATGGGACCGCAGAGCCTCGGTGTTGGCGCGGAACCGCTGGCCGGTGGCGAAGTTACGCTCCTGCTCCGGCCAGGTCTGGAGCAGGGCGTCGGCCGCCGCCTGGACGGTCCGGGCCAGCAGTTCCGGCCGGAGCTGCTCGCGCACGCTACGCTGCACCAGCCCGTGGACCTGAACAGGCTGGCCTGGCGCGTAGGTGACGAGGCTGAGCCGGTGCAGGGCGTGCAGCGCGCCTGCAGCGTCCTCGGTTGTCGCGGGGGTTGGTTGCTGGGTGTCGGGGTTGCGGTGGCGGGTGAGGTGGGTGAGGGCGGGCCGGCTGGTCAGGACATCGGTGGGGATGCCGTTGGGGTCGAGCATCGCGGCGAGTTGGAGCATGGGGCGGGCCAGGCCGGCGGGGCGGAGTCGGTCGGCGTGTTCGACGGACAGGGACCAGGTGGCCGCCACCGTGACGGCTTGGTCGTCGGGCAGGGCGCTGGGTTCGGGGAGCAGGTCGGCCAGTTTCCTGAGCCGGTCGGCCAGCAGACGGCGGTAGCGGGCGCAGGTGACATTGGTGTCGATGATGTAGGCGGCGGCCTGGGCCAAGGCGAGGGGCAGGTGTCCCAGGTCGGCGGTGAGGCTGTTGATCTGGTCGACGGGCTCGTGGCGGTCGTGCGTGGCGAGTACGGCGGTGAGGTAGGCGGCGGCATCCTGGGGGGTGAACAAGCCCACGGTCACCAGGCGTCGGCCGGCGCCGGTCAGGGCGGCCTCTCGGCGGCGCGTGGTGACCAGGACACGGCCGCGCGGGCTGGCGGGAGGCCACCAGCCACGTATATCGGCCGGATCCGTGACGTCGTCCAGTACGACCAGCCACCGGCACGGCTTCTGGCCGGCCTTTGGCTCCAGCCAGGCCAGGAACGCCCGCGCGGCCTGCTCAGGGTCGCTGGGGTCGGCGGCAAGGACCTCTACGCTGGCCTGCGCATACCCGGCCGTGATCGCTGAGCGGCTGCTCGCGCTGATCCACACCAGTACGTCGACCTCGCCGCTGTCCCAGGCGGTGCGGGCGTAATCGGCAGCCAGCTGCGTCTTGCCCACCCCGCCGGTCCCGGTCAGTACCTGGCTGAGCACCGCAGTACCCCCGCTGTCGACCACCGCCCGCAACTCGTCGACCTCGGCCCGGTGCTGGAACGACAGGGCGCGGGGCGGGAGCACGCCGACCTGGTGCGGCCAGGGTGCCCGTTCCCGCGGGGCGGCCTGTTGCACGATCAATTCGTGGACGTACCCGCTGATGGCGGTGCCGCCCCCGGACGCGGTGGCATCCCCGGTCCCCGATACCTGCACCAGCCTGCTGGTCGAAGGCCCAGCATGTTCTGGAACTGGTCCGCGGTAGCCGGTCAGCGCGGTTGCCCCGTCGTGGGCGTGGGCGTCGCCGGTGTCCGTAACCACCACCGGGTGCGTTGGTACACCGCCCTCGGCTTCGGGCCCGGCTTCATCCGGGTCGGGCGTGGAGCGGCGCTTCCGGAACCTCATGGCAGGAAGAGTCCCCTCTCGTGACGTGTTGCGGGCCCAGGGATCAGCTGTAGTCGATACCGGTACTTGCGCTGCTGTCAGGCCCGTCCGCAGTGGCGTCCCCGGTTCGCTCCGCCCGAATCGCCCCGCTCCCGGCATCTTGCGGGCGTCGCACGCCGGTGGACGCTCGGCCTCCACCGGTGGCCTTGGCCTTCCCGGTATCGACCACCGCGACCTCAGACTGTGGGGTGGCTGAGGACTGCATCAGCGCCCATGCCAGGGCGGCAATACCGGTGGCGCCCTGGACTGAGGCGGCAACCAGTTGGCCGGTATCCGGGTTGTCCAGCAGCCAGAAGAACGGCGTCGACACGGTCAACACGACCGCGACCACCATGACCGTGATCTTCCTGCTTCGCGACACACCCACTCACCCCCTCCCCGCAGCCGACCAACGCGGGCCCTCAGCAGCATTGGATGAACTTCACTGATAACACAGGACGCCTCCGCACAACCATCAGTTCCCCGCACGCCGTTGGAACTCACCGTTTCCGCCGCCCGGCACAGGCAGCAGGTTTTGGAACGGCCCTGCCACCGCTTTGGCTGCATCGGCGGCTCCGCCTTCTCCCGGTCCCGGGATGGGGTCGGCTGGTCGTCCAGAGGGAACCGAGGGCCGGGCACGGTGGCCGCAGCAAGATTGAGACGGGAGTCCATGTCGAGGTTGACCTCCCTGTACGGGCGGACATGAGACCACAAGCGCGGGGTCAGGCCACGCCGGTCGGCGGGCGTAAGGAGGTCGGCCCACTCCGATTCACCGAGGACGTCCTGAAGCATGAGGGTGTTTACGTAGACCAGGGCCGATTGCAAGATCCGTAGGCAGAGCACGATCATCTCCTGCTCGTCGCGCGTTCGCCGGGCGACATCCGTGCGAGTCGGTTGGAGCGCATACCGGGTCAACGCCAGTCGGGGTTCCGAGGTGACGCTCCGCCATTACCCCGATACCGCGGTCGGTTCATCGGCGGGGGTGCGTGGGCCTGGCATGGTCCGGACGGTCAGGTCCAGGTCGAGGCGCCGGTTCATGTCCAGCTCGAACCGGCCGTAGGGATTCACGTGCGTCCAGAACAGCGGAGACAGTGCGCGCCGGTCCGCGTCGGTGAGGGTGTCGGCCCATTTCGGGTCGACGAGGACCTGCTGCATGAGCAGCGTGTTGACGTGGACCAGGGCGGACTGGAGCAGGTGCAGCGCGAGCATGCTGACCTCCTGGGATTCCTTGTCCGAACCGGCCAGGTCACCGTCCTTGCCGTAGAAGAGGTCCTTGTTCGCGGAGTTCCAGTTCTCCACGACCTGCAAGCCCTCGTGGATCTCCTGGCGCATCTCGACGTCGGCGAGGTAGTCGCAGACGAACGCCGTGCGCACTGCCCGTCCGAGTTCTTCGATGGCCTGGTAGGTGGGGTGCTTGGGGCCGCCGCGGGTGAAGCGGCGCAGGACCTGCTCGGCCTCCGCGGTCCCCAGGCGCAGGGCGGTGGTGTACTTCACGATCTGGTCGTACTGCTGGGCGATCAGCTCCCAGTTGATCGTCTTGGTGGACAGCACCGGCGCGAGGTGCGGCCACTTCTCGTCCTGACCGGCTGCCGGCCGGTACAGCTTCGCGGAGCCGATGTTCTTCAGCCTCGGCATCAGCTTGAAGTCGAGCATGTGGGCGAAGGCGAAGCCGACGATGGACGCGCCGTGGGTGTCGGTGTACTGCCGGTCCACCTCCATGTCGGTGCAGTGCCGCAGCACGCCCTCGATCATCGAGGCGACCTCGGAGGCCGAACAGGACTTCAGCTGGGAGTAGATGCAGACCGACTTCCGTTCCACGTGCCAGTAGATCATCACGCCGGGGCCGCGGTAGCGCTGGTGCCACTCGGTCATCAGGTTGGAGGACCAGGCGCCGAACTTGCGGCTGTCGGAGGCGCACGCGGTGCCGGTGCCCCACCACATCTCGTCCCGGGCGGCGAAGGTGGCGTTCACCAGCTTGCGCAGGGCCGCGCGCATGTTGGCGCGGTTGACGAACAGGTGCCGCACCCGGCGCAGGGTCGCCTCGGACTCGCCGTGCTTGCCGGTCACCGCGACCCGCTTGATGCCCATGTTGGTGCCCAGGCCGAACAGGACCAGCAGCAGGCGGCGCCGCAGTACGTCCTTGGACAGGTTCTCTCTGGTGGCCACCGAGGTGAACTCGGCGATGAAGTCCGTGTCGAACTCGGCGTACTTCAGGATGTCCAGCAGGTCGCTGGTGCCCTCGCCTTTGACCGCCACCAGGTTCTCCGGCTCCTCCTGCTTGCCGCGCGGGGAGACCCGAATCCACGGCTCACCGTGCTTCTTCACGATGGCCACCCCGCCCGTCGTGCCCTCCGCCAAAGCGCTCTCGAAACGGTCCAGCGAGGTGTGGAGCCGCTCTTGCAGGGCGGTGATGAACTCGCCGGAGTCCTGCGGCTGACCCAGCGCGGCGTAGTGGACGTCCCGGTTGTCCTCGAAGTCGGCGGGCAGGTCGTCCTCCGGGTTGCGCCACCGGTTCGCCCCCACCACCCAGATCTCCCACCGGCGCACCGCATCCCGCAGAGCAACCAGCACGCACAGCTCGTACGGAATGCGTTCGACACGCCCCTTGTCGTCCACCACCGCCGCCCGCCACTGCTCGGGCACCACCCCCGCGAGCGGCACCGTCTCCGCCGGATCGAAGAACGCCCCCTCCTTCAACGGCTGCTCCAGATACCGCTTGAGCAGGTCGATCGCGTCCATCACCGGCCGGTACGCGGTGTTGTTGCACTTCCATTCCAGCGCACCCAGCAGCGGCGAGAGCATCCGCCGCCAGTGCGCCGAGTACGAAGAGCGCAACACCGTGCGCACCCGCGCCTTGTAGCGGGCCTCGTTCGCCGCAGCCTCCGCCGCCAGGGCCTTCAGCGTCTTCTCCCCGCCGACCACCGGGTAGATCACCCGCCGCACCGTGCCGGACGGCTCGGAAAGCGCCGCCTCCGCGACCCGCAGCAGCATGCCCTCCTTGCCCCGGATCTTCTTCAGCTCGGCGTTTAGCTCCTTGTCGACCTTCCGCTCCGCCCTCGTGTTGATCTTCAGCACGAGCTGGATGAACAGGTCCACCAGCGAGTCGGTGATCTCGGTCTGCCGCACATGGCACAGCGCGGCCAAGAGCGTGAGGCGCCGGGCAGGCTTCATCCGCTCCAGGTTCACCGGGTACTCCTTCGACGCCCGCGCCCGCCACGCCTCCACCAGCTTCTCCGACACGTCCGCGAACAAATCCGCGGGCAGCTCCAGCCACCGAACCCGCTGGAGCTTGTTGACCTCCGCCAGCAGGCTCTCCAGCCCCGGAGCGCCCGGGTCGGTCTTCAACTCGGCGAAGTGCGAACGACCGCCGCCCGCCACTGAGTCCTCACCGGCCGCGCCCTCGCCCACCTCATCCCCGCTGCCGACGACCAGGTCCTCCAGCCGGGAGCGCGTCGCGTGCGAGATCCGTTCCACCCTGCTGCGGCAGAACTGGGCCTCGAAGTCCGTGACCGCCCGGCCCACCAGCCGCTGCACCTTCGCCGGGGCCGGGGGCTCGATGTGGTCGTTGCGGCACCGGGCCACCACCGCCGCCATCAGGCGCTCGCGCGAGAGTTCCACCGGGCACAGCTCCGCGGCCAGCCACTCCGCCAGCCGCTCCTGGCTCCGGAAACGTGTTCCGCTACGACGTGTCCCACAACAACATCGACGACGGCTGGGACCTCTACACCAAGAAGGACACCGGCCCCATCGGCCCGGTGACCATCGAGGACTCTCTCTCCTACGGCAACGGCACCCTCTCGGACGGCACCCAGAACTCCAACGGCGACCGCAACGGCTACAAGCTGGGCGGCTCGGACATCGCCGTCGACCACGTCATCCGCCGCAGCATCGCGTACCACAACGGCAAGCACGGGTTCACCTACAACAGCAACCCCGGCCATATGTCGGTGTCGGGCAACGTCGGCATCGACAACGGGGAGCGCAACTTCTCGTTCGACGGCGGCACGTCGGTGTTCCGGGACAATGTGTCCTGCCGCGGCGGCAGCAGCGGGACGAAGGACCGCATCATCGGTGACGCGGACAGTTCGAACCAGTTCTGGTCCGGGACGAACGGGTCCCGGTGCTCGTCCTACACCGGCGCGCTGAAGTGGTCCTTCGCCACGGACGGCAGCCTCCGCGTGAGCTTCGGCGGCTAGCCCCCAGCGATGGCCACCTTCTTCGCGATGGCCAGCGGGAGGTCACGGCGGATCATGCCGCTGCCCGCGCGCATGAAGCCCCGGTACAGGGCGAAGGCGCGGCGGGCGGCGGGGGACAGCGTGGCGGGCACGGCGCCGGGGCGGGCCCCGGCGCCGTGCCACCGGGC
Source organism: Streptomyces sp. NPDC007875 (assembly GCF_042868035.1). Lineage (NCBI taxonomy): Bacteria > Bacillati > Actinomycetota > Actinomycetes > Kitasatosporales > Streptomycetaceae > Streptomyces > Streptomyces sp. NPDC007875. The sequence continues at coordinate 23,719 of NZ_JBIADZ010000032.1, forward strand.
CGGGTGACGGACGGGCGGACGGGCGGGATCACCGGTATCGCGCTCCCCTGGTTCCGAACCGTCCAAGTAGACCGTGAAGTTGAGGGCCAGTCATTTTTTGCCGTCGGAACTCTTGTGAGAGGTACCCGCCTTCATTACTTTCCGGTAGGTGGCGCCCCGACGATGACAGACCCCCACCTCCCATGGAGTGATCATGGCCCCCGAGCACCGTGGCTCCACCCGAATGCTCCTCTCCCTGACCGCCGCCGTGACGCTGGCCCTGGCCGGCTCCACGGCGGTGAGCTCCGCACAGTCAAAGGCGGCCGGCCTGCGGGAAGTGATGTTCGTGGGCAACAACTGGGACGGCACCGCCGACGTCATCAAATCCACTGGCGACCTGTCCAGGATCGGCCGCATCAACGTCATACCGGACAAGGACCAGCGGCTCACCGAGATCTACCTCAACCCCATCAAGCTCGCCTTCTTCCTGGGGATCCGGCTGGGGCCAGGTGAAGGCCACGACCAGTTCGTGGACGACATGTACTCGACCCCGGACGGCTCCGCCATCGTCGTCTCCCGGCCCAGCTTCGCCGACGTGGTCTCCATCGACGTCGCGACCGGCAAAATCAAGTGGCGCTTCCCCGTGTCGGGATTCCGCGCGGACCACATGGCCGTCTCCCCCGACGGCGAACGCGTCGCGGTGTCGGCTTCGACGTCGAACACGGTGCATGTCCTCGACATCGAGACGGGGAAGCAGCTCGGCTCGTTCTCCGCCGGTGACAAGCCCCACGAGAACGTCTTCACCGACGGCGGCAAGTACCTCTGGAACATGTCGATCGGCGAGGTCAACACCGACCTGGACGATCCGTCGATGGACTGGACGAAGGGCGACCGGCACATCACCGTGGTCGACACGAACACCTATCGGCAGATCAAGGTCATCGACATGCGCGAACGGCTCGACGCCTTCGGCCGCAAGGACCTGTCCGACGCCGTCCGGCCCGTCGCCTTCACCCCGGATGAGTCCAAGCTCTACTTCCAGGTCTCCTTCTTCAACGGGTTCCTGGAGTACGACGTGGCCAAAGACAAGATCACCCGCGCGAAAACCCTCCCGAAGAACCCGGCGACCAGCGAGGACCGCACCACCTGGGTCAACGACTCCCGCCACCACGGCCTGTCGATGAGCCCCGACGGCAAGAAACTGTGCGTGGCCGGGACGATGGACGACTACGCGACCGTCGTCGACCGCGAATCGCTCCAGGAAGGCCCCCTGGTACCGACCTCGAAGCCGTACTGGGCGACGGTGAGCGGCGACGGCACCTCCTGCATCGTCTCCGAGAGCGGTGCCGACCGCGTCACCGCCATCGACTTCACGACGGGCGAGAAGACCGCGTCCGTGTCGGTCGGCGACCACCCGCAGCGGGTGCGCATCGGCCATGTGGCGGCCGGCTGGACCGGACCGTCAGCCTCCTAGCGGTTCGTCGGAGCGGCGCGGCGCACCCGTGCCCGGCGGGGGCCGATGCGTAATGCGGCCCCCGCCGGGCCGTGCGGCTCCTGGGCGCCGCATTCCACTCGCCGTTCGGCCGTGGAGGGCAGGGGGTGCCGGACCAGGCCGATCAGGACGCCCGACAGGAGTTGGTGAGCGGGCTTGCTGGGAGTGCTTGGGCAGGAGCCGGACCAGCGACAGCGCCAGGACGTGGACCCGCGGCAGACACAGAACACCAGTTGGGCGGCGGCGAAGTAGGACGGGGTGGAGGGCTGTCCGACGTGCGCGAAGAACACGGTGCCGAGCGCGGCGGCGCCGACGGCGTTGGCGAACTGCTGGGCGGCGTTGAGCACGCCCGCTCCGGTGCCGACCTCTTCGCTGGTGGCGTCGCCGAGGATGACGTCGGACAAGGGGCGAACCGCAGCCCGGAGCCGACTCCGGTCACGAGCAGGGACGGCGTCAGCTTCCACACCGTGATGGCGTCGCCCCAGTGTGCGGTGGACCACCAGAGAGCGAGCAGGCCGACGACGGCGATGGACAGCCCCAGGGCGCGGCGTCCGGTTGGAGCGCGAGGACCCACACCCGCGTCATGTGGTGTCCCGGTCCTGTCAATTCCGCCTATGGGATACCTCTTTAGGTTCAGGGCCGTGGGACCCCGCCGTCGGCCGGCGGCGGGAAACGGTCACTGCACTCCTTGGAGCCAGCGTGAAACGTCGCACCCCCTGCGCGCCGCCGTCATCGGCGGCTCCTCGGCAGCTCTCGGCGGAACCCTGTGGCGCGACGCCGCGTACGCCGCACCGGCGCAGCCGGGCGCCGGCCCGTACGGGGCGCTCGGTTCGCCGGACGCCAACGGCGTACGGCTGCCCGCCGGGTTCACCAGCCGGGTGATCGCCCGTTCGCGGCGGAGCGGGTGCGGGTGTGGGGTGCCGACCACGACGTCGCGCTGGTCACCCGGCTCACCCTGGCCGACATACGGGCGGAGGCCGGTGATGTGGCCGGGGCCCTGGAAGCGTACGAGCAGCTGCTGGCCGCCACGGTGCGGGTACTCGGCGAGGACCACCGTGGCACCCGGTGGAACCGGCACAAGCCGGCCCAGTGGCGGGGAGAGGCCGGGACACCAGCGCGGCGCCCGTATCGGCCTCGTCCGCCGGCCGGCCGGTGATGACGGGCGGCAGGCCGTCCACGACGAGGGCGGCGTAGACGACACCGGACCAGGCGGCGGCATGCGTGAAGTCGGCGACCCAGCAGCGGTTCGGGGCGCCGGCCACGAAGTCGCGGTCGAGAAGGTCCGGGGCCCGCCCGGCGGCCGGATCGGTGATCGTGGTGATGGCCTTCTCGCCGCGGACGGCGCCGGTGGTGCCGAGCTCGCGCATGAGGCGCTCGACGGTGCAGCGGGCCACCGCATGCCCCTGTCGGTTCAGCTGGCGCCAGATCTTCCGGGCCCCGTAGACGGGGTAGTTGGACGTGTAGACCTCCTGGATCTGCGACTTGCGTTCCTCATCGCGCACGGAACGGGCGGAGGGGGTTTCCAGCGGTCTCTTGTAGGCGTAGTACGTGGGGCGATCTTGCAGTCGTGCTCGGTGAGCGTCCCGCAGATCGGCTCGACGCCGCCGAAGTGGTCCCGGTGCTCGTCGATGAACGCTACGAGCGCGTGTGTGGCCGGTCGAGCCCGGCCGCGAAGAAACTCGCTGCCGTCTTCAGGATCTCGTTCGCCCGCTTCAGCTCGGCGTTCTCCTTCTTCAGCGCCTTGAGCTGGGCGGACTCCTCCGTCGTCGTCCCCGGCCGCGTCCCCACGTCGACCTCGTGCTGCTACACCCAGTTCCGCGGCGTCTCGCGGGAGCCGATGTCCAGCTTCTCCGCAACCGCCTGCAGGGCAGCTGTCTCGTTCGGGTAGTCGTCGCCGCACCTCAGCGACCATGCGCACCGCACGACGGCGGAGCTCAAGCGGGTAACGGGGAGGTCGTGCCATGACTCGAACCTTGCATGAAATCGAGTCTCCATTCGAACCGGGGCGGTTCACCGAGCTGTAGGTACGTGCCGTCGGTCTGGTTGGCGTTCGGTACATCGAGACACCGGCCGGAACCCGCACCGCGCAAGGCACCGCTGGTGGCAGCCTGAGCCGGGTTGGCGACGAGCGTCGCCGCCAACAAGAGGAGGGGCGCAACCGCAGCGGCGAACACCCTGGACAGATGTCCGCGGCTGATACTTCATCTGCGCATGGGGACCTCGTCATCCTTGAGTACGCGAGTCCGGATGGCCCCGTCAGAGGCTGCCCGGACTGCCGATGTGGTGCGCGGTTCATAGTGGTGCCTGGGGACCGGGCGACCCCTACCCGTGAAGAACCTTCGCCAGCGGCCCGGATCTCGAAGGGCCCAGGATCATGACAGTCCCGATGCGGGGCCCGGCGAAACGAACACCGGGCCCCGGCCGGATTCAGGCGCTGTTCAGTACCGCGAGGACCGCGCCGTACGCCTCCTTCTTCTGGTAGCTGCCGTTGAAGAGCAGCGGGGTTTCCTGGGCGCGCCAGGAGTACTTGTCGGTGACGCCCCACACGGTGATGCCGTTGCAGCGGGCGACGGCCACGCACGCCTGGGCGACCTGCCGGTACACATTGGCCTGCGCCGATCCGGAGCCGCCGACGTCGAGCTCGGTGATCTGCACGTTCACGCCGAGGTCGGCGAAGCGCTGGAGGTTCTGCCGATAGGTGCCGAGGTCGGAGTTCGAGGCCAGGTGGCTCTGGAAGCCGACACAATCGATCGGGACGCCGCGGGCGCGGAAGTCCTGGACCATCCGGTAGATGGCGTCGCTCTTGGCGTTGACGCCGTCGGTGCCGTAATCGTTGTAGCAGAGCTTGGCCTTGGGGTCGGCTGCCTTCGCGGTGCGGAAGGCGTCCTCTATCCAGCCGTTGCCGAGCTGCTGCTGGAGGTTGGACTGGCGGCGGCTGCCGTCCCATTCGAACGCCTCGTTGACCACGTCCCAGGAGTCGATCTTGCCCGCGTAGTGGGCGGCGACCTTGGTGATGTGGTTGCGCATGGCCTGGCGCAGGGAGTCTCCGGCCAATCCCTGTACCCAGCCGGGCTGTTGGGCGTGCCAGACCAGGGTGTGGCCGCGTACCCATTTGCCGCGCTGCTGGGCGTAGTTGACGAGCTGGTCGCCGCCGCTGAAGTTGAACTGATTCGGGCTCGGCTCGGTGGCGTCCCACTTCATCGCGTTCTCGGCGACGACGCTGGAGAACTCCCGGTTGAGCGTGGACTCGTAGTCCGTCTCACCGAGGTGGGGTGCGACCGCGGCGCCGAAGTACCGGCCCTTCTGAGCGGCCGCACCGCCGAGGGTGTCGGCGGCATGAGCGGTGGGTGAGAACGCCAGGACGGCCGCTGCCGCCGTGAGGCCGGTCGCCGCGGCGGTGATCGCTGTCCGGGCGCGTCGCGGGGTACGCCTTCGGGAGGATCTGTCGGTCATTGCGGATCCCTTTCTGATGGGGGTGGGTGGTGGTGCAGGGCCTGGAATTCGTCCGGCCCGCGGCCGTCAGGAGAGGGCGGATTCCCAGCGGGTACCGGCGCCGGTGGCATCGGCCGGGAGGCGGTCGCGGGCAGTCGTGTCGTGGTACAGCCGCCACCGGAACCAGTCCACGAGGGTGTTCTGGGTCCGGTCGAAGGTGGGGAACCCCGGGTTCAGATATGCGGCATGGTCCGCGCCGAGGTGGGTGAGAAATGCCTTGGGTGCGGGCAATTCCTCGTACGCTCGCCGGGCCAGGGCGTAGTCGCAGGTCGGGTCCTTGTCGCCGTGGATGAACAGCACGCCCGCACGGACCGAGGCGGCGGGGGTGCCCATGTCCACACAGGCGACCGGGACCGCGGCGGTGATGCGGTCGTCGGGCCACGCGGTCACCAGGCCGTGGGTGGTCATGCCGCCCATCGAGTGCCCGGAGACGCCGACGCCGGCCGCGGTGTCGATGTGCCCGGCGAAGGGGCCGCCCGTGCTGCCGTTGAGCGCCAGGGTCCGGGTGATGACCTCGGAGACGTCCCTCGACCATTCGCCTCCGTACACGGAGCCGAGATTGGTGTTGTCGGAGAACGAGGGGGCGGGGCAGATGAAGCCGGCGGAGGCTATCGCGTGGGTCTGCGAGGCGTACGAGTCGGAGTTGCCGTACATGCCGTGGCTCCACTCGGCGACGGGGAACACACCGTCGGCGAGAGGGGCGTTGGGTATGGGGGCGCCGCCGGGGGCTCCGGGGGTGGGGTAGAAGACCTTGGTGAACAGCGAGCGGGCGCCGCGGCTCCAGTTGAACTGGCGTACACCGACGGCGAACTGCCCGGCGGGCGCGACCGGTTCGGCGCCTGAGGCGGAAGCCGGTGCCGGGCCGAGCAGGGGAATGCTCAGGCCCGCTGTCGCGCCCGCGGTCAGGCCGAGGAAGGTGCGTCGACTGGTCGACATGTGCAACTCCTTGCGTGGGGGACAGGGAGGTCTCAGCAGGTGGGGTTGGTCTGGGTGGCCAGGCCGAGCCGGTAGGGCAACTGCGATTACTCGCCCCTGGAGTTGGGGTTGCGGCCCTGATAGAGGAGTTGGAGCCGGCAGAGGTCAACAGTCATGGTCTGGTCGTTGCCGGCGCGGATCAGCTCACCGTGGCTGATGTCCTTCGTCCAGGCGCCGCCGGGGAACGTGACGTTGGTTGAGCGGGCGAAGAATTGGCCTCGGTGGCGGCTGGGCGGCCGCCAACTGCCGCTCAGGGCATGGGAGGTGAGAGAGCGGTAGTAACGGTTGCCGTCGCTGCCGATGGCGCTGCCGTCCTGCTGGGGTGAGATCACCGATCCCGTGGACGACCAGCGGAAACTGCGCGGCAGGTTCCGCTGGAGGGTGCCCGCCGGTGTCGCTCCCTTCGCGGGCACGGCCAAGCACGCCGCCAACGGGGCGATGAGCAGGGCCACATAGGCATGGCGATGTAACAAGGGCATGGGCGACTCCATAGCGGCTCATCCGGTGCGCATGCGGTGAAGCACGAAGTCTGGTCGATATCTCGAACGGCGACCGGAACTTCGGACATAGGAATGATGAGGCGCTTGACGGAGCTCGGTCAATCCTGTGTGCGCAACTTTTTCAACCTTGGACCAGAAACTATTGCGTGAAAATTTCTCGCCGCGCGCCGGGCATGCCGCGCTGGACGCGCCGACAGAGCCGCGCTCAGCTCCTCGGCGGTGCCGTGCTCTGACGGACCACGAGTTCCGTGGCGACCTCCAGCCCGAGCTGCGGAACCCTCTCGCCGCGGCCCAGCGCGAGGGCCAACTCGGTTGCGGCAGCGCCCATTTCACTCAAGGGCTGATGCACCGTCGTCAACGGCGGATCTGCCCAGACAGCGACCGGCATGTCGTCGAAACCGACCACGCTCAGGTCCTCCGGGACACGAAGCCCGGCCTCGCGGGCCGCCTGATAGACGCCGAGCGCCTGCATGTCGTTGGCGGTGACGATCGCGGTGGGCCGTTCGGGCCTGCCGAGCAGGGTGCGGGCCGCGATCTGGCCGCCTTCCCGCGTGAGTTGGGCACGGACCGTCAGATCCAGGTCCACGGGCAGTCCGGCCGCCTCGAGAGCGGACCGGTAGCCCGCCGCCCGGGCCAGGCAGAACGCGTGATCGGGACCGTCGATCATCGAGATGCGCCGGTGCCCGAGGGACAGCGCGTGACGCGTCGCGGACTGGCCTCCCTTGAAGTTGGTGGCACCGACATAGGGCACGCCATCGGGAACGTCGTCGACCGGATCGAAGACGACGTAAGGGATGCCTTTCGCCTTGAATCGCTCCCGTTCCGCTTCAGGGAGTTGGAACACGGACAGGACACACAGCGGGCGTCGCCCCACGGTGTCGTCGACCGAGGCGTCGGCGTCGTGCAGGCCGAACTTGGAGACCACGACGCCCGCGTGGTTCCTGCGGGCCACCTCCTCGACACCGCGGATGATCTCCCCCACCCACATGCCCTCCAGCTCCCGGAAAATCAGCTCCACGAACCTCTGCTTGTTGTCCGAGGACTTGCGGTATCCGTACTCGTTGATCAGTTCCTCGACCCGGGCCCGGGTCTCGTCGGACACCCCTGGCCTGCCGTTGAGCACCCGCGACACCGTGGGCACCGACACACCCGCCAACTCGGCTATGTGCGCGATCTTCACCGACGTCTGCCCGCCACTCCGCGCGAGCTTCCCGCTGTCCACGGACGCTCCCCCACGACTGTCCACCACGACCACTCTTCCCCGCTCCCGACGGGCTCGCCGCCTGCCGGGGCACGTACGCCACCCACACGATCAACACCGCCTGCGAGCCGTCATTCTGACACTCGCGGCCCCTCGAGAGGTTGCACCGCCTTCTGTCGGCTGTACGAGCCAGGTCGGGAATCGTCGGACCAGCGGTCATGGCTGATCTCTATCTCCGGCCAACCCCTACGACAGCGGCCATCTCGAGCCGGCGATGGCAATCGCATCTACTACGAGCAGCTCGGCTCCCCGTGGGAAAGCCCGCGCTCAACGTCCATGGCGGCCCCGGATCGCGTCGCGTCTTCTGCCATGAGCCATGGGCCCTTCCCTCTCGATCGGACGGGACGCGTCTCACCCCGGCTCATTCCGCTGCCACCGGCCCGGTGGGCGACGGAGGACGAGTACGGGTCCGTCAGGGACCGGAGGGTCGGGAGCGCTTCCAAATATGAGGCCGTCGGTTTCCGACCCGTGGCCGGGCGCTCGGGCCGCAGCCAGATGTTCATGTACTCGACATCGGTCACCGTTCCCTTGCGCGCATGGTCCCGGCCCCGAGGGGCGGGGCCGCCTGAGACGGCCCATGAAGGCCGCCACGACTGCCCGGGCAGATCCTGGACGTCCGGCAACCACACGAGGCATTGAGGGCGTGTCAGGCGTGGCCTCTGCCAAGCTGCCGGGCTGCGAGCTCGGTGACCTGGGCAGCCAGGTCCGTCAAGGCGGAATCGCGCACTGCGGCGGCGTGCGCGAGCCGGGTCACGTCGTTTGCCCAGTCGCCGGTGGCCCGGTCATCCTCGCTGATCCGGGCGAACCCCCGGTCCAGCGGACCGCGGGCCTCAGCGTCCCGCTTTCGGGCCACCGCCTTAACCGCGCCTATGGCATTGGCCAGGGCGCCGGCCGGCTGTGAGCACTCATCATCACGGGCGCACGCTGCCGGGTTCCCCACGTCGTAGTGCCGGTCATCGGCGACCATGCGGTGCGGATATCCAGATCGAGTCGCCAGAACAGCGGTACCCCCGCGAAGCGAACGAACAGCAAGCGGCGGTCGGAGCGGTGGAGGGCACCCCGTGGGTGCGGTGACAGGTCGCCATGCCGACGCCCGGCTCGGCGGCGATCCGGCGTACTGGCGCGTCCACTCCGTACACCCCCGGGCCGCCGCACAGGTGCTCCTGTGCGGCGCGTGTGCCGGCCTCCGTCGATCCAGGCGAACTGCCCCGCCTTCGCCGCCGCCAAGTCCTCGGTGAGGGCGCTGCCAGGGCCACGGACGAATCACGAACCAGGCCTGGATGAGATCGCGTACCCCGGGCCCGGCCGTGCTGGACGACCAGGCCCGGGGCGGCTGCTGAGGGCCGCACGGGTCCGTCAGGCGGAGGCGGGACGCAACCGGTAGGCGTAGCTGTAGGTGCGCCCGGAGTGCAACAGGTACTTCTCCAGCGGGGCCGCGCCCCAGGAGTCGATGCCGCCGACACCCATCTGACGGTGATTGACGAGCAGGACCGTCTCGTCGCGACGCTTCAGCTGATACGGATGCCTGGGGCCGTCGAGGTCCGACGGCGTGAAGTGCAGGGCGCTGGTCTCCAGCAGCGGCTCGCCCTCGGCGGGGTCGGCGACGACGGTCAGACCCTCGCCGGAGCGGTCGGTCAGCGACAGCCGGCGGACGTCCGTCTGATTTCCCGTCTGCTGGGGCCGTACGTACGGGGCGACCTGCTGATCGACCGTGGAGCGCCACCGACCCACGAACGCGGACGTCTTGCGGTCCTGGTAGTTCTCGTGGGGGCCGCGCCCGAACCAGGCGAGCCGTTCGTGGCCGTCCGGCACGGTGAGCAGAGCGCCGACCACGGGCAGGTCCGGCAGCCCGGCCGGGGCGTCGAGGGTGTGGCGCACCCGCACCTCACCGTCGGCCCGCACCCGGAACGTCGTGTTCCAGGTGGCGGTCCTGGGTGAGGTGGGCAGCGTGCAGGTGACGTCGACGACGACCTCGCCGGGCGCGGGCTGCGAAGCCGTCACGGAGGTCACCGTCCGCTTGATTCCCGCGTCCCGCCAGGTCGCGGCCGTCTTCTGGAAGCCGCGGCCGATGTCGTTGTCCGTGGGGCCTCGCCAGAAGTTGGGCACGGGTCCCTCGGCGAGCAGGGCCCGTCCCTTCCAGGTGTACGAGGCCAGGGTTCCGGAGGACTTGGACACCACCACCTCCACCTCCCGGCCACTCACCGTGACCTCGGTCGCGGTCTCAGTGACCGCCAGCCTGCCGGTCACCGGGGTGTCGCCGGGGGCCGGGGCGTGCCGGTCCAGCGCCAGTTGCTCGGCGGCGACCTCGTGCCCGGCTGGGGCCCAGCGGGTCCGCTCGCGCAGCAGGAAGGAGAGGTTCAGAAAGTACTCGCCCCCGGACTCGGAGGGCGAGGGTGCGCGGTACGGGATGTGCACGACGCCTTCCCTGCCGGGAGCCACGGCCGGGGCCGGAAGCGTGCCGTGCTGCACGGTCTCACCGTCCCGGGTCACGGACCAGCGCAGCGTGTAGGCGTCCAGGCCGCTGAAGAGATGCTTGTTGCGGACCTTCACGGTGCCCCCGGACCCGCCGGAGAGGTCGTCGGCCGCGATGCCCACCGGCTGGTAGCACTTCTTCAACTCGATCAGCCCGGGGTGGACCGACCGGTCCGCGGCCACCAGTCCGTTGCAGCAGAAATTGCTGTCCGTGGGATAGCCGGCGTGCCAGTCGCCGCCGTAGGACAGGTACATATGCCGGGAGTCGCCCGGCACCGGCAGTCTGATGGCCTGGTCGACCCAGTCCCAGACGAAAGCGCCGTGCAGGTTGGGATAGCGCTCGAAAACGTCCCAGTACTCCTGGAGGTTTCCGCCGCTGTTGCCCATCGAGTGGTTGTACTCGCACAGCATGAAGGGGGTCTGGTTACCGGACCTGCCGTAGTTCTCCACGCCGTCGGGGCTGGTGTACATCTCGCTGTGCAGGTCGGCGACGGAGTTCATGCCCTCGTAGTGCACCGGACGCGAGGCGTCGCGGGCGTGCGCCCAGTCGGCCATGACCTTGAAGTTCGTTCCCTGCCCTGCCTCGTTGCCCAGCGACCAGACGACCACGCACGGATGGTTCTTGTCCCGTTCGACCATGGACCGCAGCCGATCCACACAGGCGTCGGTCCACTCCGGCAGGGAACCGGGCACCGTGTCCCGGACGCCGTGCGTCTCCAGGTTCGCCTCGTCGATGACGTACAGTCCGAACTCGTCGCAGAGTTCCAGCCAGCGCGGGTGGTTGGGGTAGTGCGAGGTGCGGACGGCGTTGATGTTGTGCTGCTTCATCAGGCGGATGTCCTCGATCATCCGCGCCTCGTCGAGGGCCTGGCCCCGTTCGGGGTCGGACTCGTGGCGGTTGGTGCCGCGGAACATCACCGGCTCGCCGTTGATCGTGAACCGCCCTGACCCGCATTCCACCTGCCGGAATCCGATCCGCGTGCTGTGGACGTCGGTCGTCCGGCCGCGTGTGTCGGTGAGTGTCACGACGAGCGTGTAGAGGTTGGGGTCCTCGGCGGACCACAGCGCGGGAGCCCGCACATCACCCTTCAGGGACGCCGAGCCGTCGCCCGCGTCACCCGAGAGGCGGACCACCCGGCGGCCCCGGGCATCGAAGAGTTCCGCCGCGACACGGTGCCCCGCGGTGCCGTCCTCGCCACGGTCCCGCACGGTGACATCGACGGTCAGCACGGCGTCGCGGTAGGCGGCGTCCAGTTCGGTGTGCACGAACAGGTCCTGCACGTGGACCGGGGGGATCGAGTACAGGTAGACGTCCCGGAAGATCCCGGACAGGTCGATCATGTCCTGGTCCTCCAGCCAACTGCCGTCGGACCAGCGGTGGACTTCCACCGCGAGGACGTTGTCGCCCTTCCGCACATGCGGTGTGATGTCGAACTCGGCGGGCGTGTAGCTGTCCTCGCTGTAGCCCACCCGCTCACCGTTCACCCACACGAAGAAGGCCGACTTCACCCCCTGGAACGACAGCAGGGTGCGCCGCCCCGACCAGTCGGCGGGCGCGGTGAAGGTGCGGCGATAGGAGCCGACCGGGTTGAAGTCCTTGGGCACCTGCGGGGGGTTCGGCGTCTCATAGCCGATCCACGGGTACTTGATGTTGAGGTAGATCGGTTCCGGGTAGCCCTCGATCTCCCAGTTGGAGGGCACCGGTATGTGGTTCCATCCACTGTCGTCGAAGTCCGGGGCCTGAAACCCGGTGGGCCGCTGGTCCGCGTTCCGCGACCATCGAAAGCGCCAGCTTCCGTTGAGCGAACGGTAGTACGGGGAATCCTGGAACCGCCCCCGCAGCGCGTCGGCCGGGCCCGCGTACGGCACGAGGCGGGCTCGCGCCGCTTCACGGTTCACCTGGAAGATCCGCGGGGCGGCGTCCCACGGATCGCCCTCGGCGGCGAACGCCAACTTCTGGGCGTTGAAAGCGGCCCAACCCGCCAGGGCGCCCGCGGCGAGCACCGTACGACGGCGCGGATGGTTCGAACTGTTTCTCTCTGCACTCATTCGCGACTCCGGACTCAAGGCATCAAGAATCGTCAGCATCGAACAGAAGGCCCCACGACACAAGACTGTCGACGGTCTCCTGTCAGCCGATGCGCGCCGGTGTGCGCAGCAAACAGCCGTGGCCGACGCAGCGGACCGGGCCGGTGAGGTGGAGGGTGCCGGTGAGGCGGATTTCGGTGCGGCGGGTCGGGCGACAGCCGCGATGGCAGCTCACCGAAGACGGCGCTCACCGATGCCGGGGCCGTTACGGTGACGGTGCCTCTCGTGGTCCGGCGACGTCCAGGCCGTGCGCGGTGTGCAGGGACTTCTTGGTGGTCGGGCGCTCCTCGACCGCGACGATCCTCACGCCCGCCGCCCCGTCCACCGACAGCGCGATCCCGGTGACGTAGGCCGCGGCGTCCGAGCAGAGCCAGACCGCGGCCGCCACGGCCTCCTCCGATGTGGCCATCCGGCCGAGCGGGGTGATCGCCTCTTGTCTCGCGATCATGCCGGTGCCGGCCACCACCCGCTCGAACCCGGGTGTGCGGGCCGGCCGGGGCAGACGGCGTTGACGCGGATACCGCGCGGCGCGTAGTCCACAGCGGCGACCTTGGTCAGACCGACGACACCGTGCTTGGCGGCGACGCAGGCGGGGGAGGTCGGGATCGCGTGCAGGCCGGCGTTGTTCACGGCGAAGTCGAGGCCGTCGTACGCCTCGACCGTGCGCTGGACGGCCGTCCGGACCGCGTCCTCGTCGGCGATCTCGACGCGGACCGCCGGTGCCTCCCCGCCGTCCTTCCTGATTTTGGTTCCGGCCGCGGCCGGCCGCGGCCGCGCGACCGCGGTCACGGTCGCCGGCGGGAAACCCGCTCGCCCCGTGGACCCCAGGGCTGTCACGTCGGCCGACGGTCAGCTGAGGGGCACGAGGATGCCGTTGCCGTGCTTGCCCGCCTCCGCCTCGTCCAGCAGCAGCGCGGCCAGCGTGGTGCGGGAGATCCTGGGCGGCAGCAGCGGGCGCCGCAGCTCCGCCAGCGGCACGATGCGGCGGGTGGGACTGAGGGGGCCGTCCGTGACGTCCGGAGCGTGGAACACCGTGGCGCCGGCCTTCAGGGCGATCTCGTCGGCCTCGGCCTTCTCGGCCAGTTCCGATCCGACGAACATCCGCATCACCCCCGCGTAGATCAGTCCGCCGGACCGGCTCGACACGCCCGAGCCCAGCGCTCCGAGCCATACCGTGCGGACGTTCGCCGCGGCGAGCCTCCTGGCCCCGGCGACCAGCGCGCCCGGGCCGTCACCCTTGCCAATGCCGATGGCCGAGACGACCACGTCGACGTCGGTCAGGCCGGGGAAGCTCTGCGGGGCGGTGACATCAGCCTGCCTGATCTCGACCTGTCGTGGCGCGGGCACGGTGACCTTGGACGGCGCGCGGACCAGGGCCACGACCTCGTGTCCGCGCTCCAGCGCCTGGTCGACGAGCGTGCCGCCGGTCCGGCCCGAGGCTCCGAGTACTGCGATGCGCATGATCATCCACTTCCTGACTGAACAACTGTTGGCGACTTAAGTAAACAACCGTTGGTTATCAGTGTCAAAGTGAGGCCACCTGTAAGGTGAACAGCTGTTGCTGAACCACTCACCCTGGCCGGAAGGGAGCGAGGTGTCGTCTCAGGAGTGGTCCGCTCCCCGTCGCCGCAATCCGCGCGGGCAGGGACAGGTGCTCAAGGCCCAGCTTGTGGACGCCGCGGCCAAGCTGCTGGCCACTCTCGATCAACCGGAGACACTGACGCTCCGGCAGGTCGCGCGCGAGGTCGGGGTCGCGCCGGCCAGCATCTACAGCCACTTCCCCGACCTGAGCGCACTGATCGAACACGTGCTGCGGCTTCGCTATGAGGAGCTGGCCCGGCTGATGGACGAGGCCGCGCAGCCCGCCACGAGCCCGCTGGCCGACCTCGTCGCCCGGTGCGCGGCCTATGTGCACTGGGGAGTCGACCAGCGCGGCCACTACCGCACCCTGTTCGGCGGCCGGATGCCTGCCGACCTCGTCCCTGGTACGGCCCACGGCGCCGGGGCCGAGCTGCTCGGCGCCGTCGTCGCCTCCCTGGCGGCTGCGACCACCGGGGAGCGGAAGCGGTGCGCGGCGGATCAGCGGTGGCAGGCCGGACTCATGCTCTGGACCGCCCTGCACGGTTTGGTCAGCCTCTACAACGACCACGGCGCCATCCCCTGGCCGCCCTTGGACGGTCTGCTCACCGACCTGATCAGCTTGCACACCGGCCGGCCGGCGGCCGAGATCGGGGCCCTCCTGCCCCAGGGCGAGGGGGCGTCCGGGCCTGCCGGTCTCCGAGGCCCGTAAGGGCCGTGGCATCGGCATGGGCGACCTGCTTCTGCCTCCTGTGAGCGGACGTGGCGCCGCGCCGGTGACCGGTGGGGCGGCCAGCCGACGCGGCGCGTCTTCCGCCATGAGCCATGAGCCCTTCCCTCTCAATCAAACGGGAAGCGTCTCGCCCCGGCCCAGTTGGGAGCGCTTCCAATTACGAGACTGTAGAGCCTTGTTCTCGCTGCGTGAAGGGCGAGTTGTACGTCGACTCTTGACAGCTTGACCAGCCCGCAACACGATACGGGCCACATCTCAAGTGCTCTCAGCGTCATTGGGAGCGCTCCCATTGGGAGCGCTCCCAACGCTTGCTGTCGACCTTCGGACCCGTCGTCCCCGCCGGAGAGTCGCCGACGCAAGGGGGGCGTCGTACCACCGCACTTCCTCAGCGCGTCGCTCGCTCGTGACCGAGAGCGTGCGACACACCCCTGTCAGGAAACCGAGGTACAGTCATGCGCCACAGACTCCGCGCCCTGATGGCAGCGCTCTTCGCCTTGCCACTGGCGCTCGCCATCGCACCGTCCGCTCACGCGGCCGACCCGACCACCATGACCAACGGGTTCTACGTGGACCCCGACTCCAGCGCGAAGAGGTGGGTCGCCGCCAACCCCGGCGACGGCCGGGCGTCCGCGATCAACGCCTCCATCGCCAATACCCCGATGGCCCGCTGGTTCGGCTCGTGGAGCGGCACCATCGACACCGCTACCGGCGCCTACGCGGGCGCAGCAGACAATGGGGACAAACTACCCATCCTCGTCGCCTACAACATATACAACCGCGACTACTGCGGCGGACACTCCGCGGGCGGGGCCGCTTCGCCGTCCGCCTACGCCACCTGGATCGCCCAGTTCGCCGGCGGGATCGCCAACCGCCCGGCCGTCGTCATCCTCGAACCGGACTCTCTAGGGGACTACGGCTGCATGACCCAGGCTCAGATCGACGAACGCGAGGGCATGCTCACCGGCGCCCTCGCCCAGTTCAGCCGCCAGGCCCCCAACACCTGGGTCTACCTCGACGCCGGCAACCCGGGCTGGGCGGACCCGGCGACCATGGCCCGGCGCCTCCACGAAGCCGGCCTCCGACAGGCCCACGGCTTCTCCCTCAACGTCTCCAACTACTTCACCACGAACGAGAACACCGCCTACGGCAACGCCGTCAACAGCGAACTCAACGCCCGCTACGGCTACACCAAGCCGTTCGTCGTGGACACCAGCCGCAACGGCAACGGCTCCAACGGCCAGTGGTGCAACCCCTCAGGCCGTCGCATCGGCCCCTCCACCCAGCTGGGCGGAGGGGCCGAGATGCTCTTGTGGATCAAGACCCCGGGCGAGTCCGACGGCAACTGCGGCGTCGGAGCCGGCTCCTCGGCCGGACAGTTCCTCCCCGAGGTCGCCTACAAGATGGTCTACGGCTACTGATCCAGGACTCCCGTGGCCTGGTTCACCCCTGCCCCGCGGCCGGGCCACGGGCACCGTCCGCAACACTCCGGCCACGAAGCCCTACGCGGACCCCGCCCCTCTCGGAACGACGATTCCGGGTCGGGCCCGCAGCTTCTCCGCGCAGGGCGCGTGGCCCGCATGGCGCCTGGGACGCTCTGCCGATGCCACTTTCCGCCGTCACCGCGCCGGTCCGGAATCTGATCAAGGTGCCCGCTGCCGCGCGGCCAAGGATGGGGAGGTCTTGGCGTCGCGGCACGAGAACGCGGTGCTACGTCGCCACCCATAAGCCCTGCGAGATATTCCGGCGCCGCCCGCGAATCTTGCGAGAGGTATTGACGCCGCTCACCGGTCCCCTACCATCCAGATTGCTCGATACTTCGACCCTTGTTCGATATCGCGAACACAGCATAGCTACTCCACTCGCACAGCAGGACACTTCCGGGCCACGCCCAGCGGAACGACCGAGCCGCAAGGAGCACGCCGCACATGCATATGTCATGGCCGCATCAACCCTGCCGTCGTCGCGCGCCGGCTGCCGCCACCGGCCGCGTCCAGGGCTCCACCTCCACCACCACGGTCCAGCTCGGCCACCCCGCGATGCGGGACGGCGACCGGGCCGGACTCGCGCTACCGCGTAGCCCCTCCGCACGGATCGCTGTCAAGCGCGAGGGCGGAGCGAGCCGGGTGGTGAAGGTCAGCGGGTTGACCGTGGACAGCAACCAGCACCGGGCTACGAGCTCGTGAGCGCGGCCCGTTCCGGGCAGCCGCATCCGGCTGCGCGCGAGCGCGGACGCCCTCCGAGGCGCGGCACGCCGGGTCTCGTAGCCCATCGAGCCGTTCGGCTCCTCAGCTCCGTCTCAGCCAAGGAAGGTCATGAACAACGCAACCCGCACCGCCCCGCGCGAGCTCCGGTCTCGATCAGACCTCGAACGGCTCGCGGAGTACGTGAGGGTCACCGTGCGGCGAGCTGCACCAACGCGAACCCGTCCGGACAGCCTCTGACCGGGCCGGCCGGAACCGCCTACTCAAGAATCAAGAGGTCCTCATGCGCGGAGGAACTTTCAACCGCAAACGTCTGTCTGTGATGCTCGGCGCCTCGGCCGCGGCCCTGGTCTCGTTGGCGGCCACGCTCGTCGCCAACCCGGCTCAGGCGGCCACCAGCGCGTGTTCTCTTCCGTCGACGTACCGGTGGAGTTCGACGGGTGTGTTGGCGCAGCCGGCGAACGGGTGGGTCTCACTGAAGGACTTCACCAACGTGGTGTACAACGGCAAACACCTGGTCTACGCGTCGAACGTGTCGGGATCGTCCTACGGCTCGATGAGGTTCGCTCCCTTCACGAACTGGTCGGACATGGGGTCGGCCGGCCAGACCGGGATGAGCCAGTCCGCGGTGGCGCCCACGCTGTTCTACTTCGCGCCCAAGAACATCTGGGTGCTGGCGTACCAGTGGGGTGCGTGGCCCTTCATCTACCGCACGTCGAGCGATCCCACCAACCCCAACGGCTGGTCCTCGCCGCAGCCGCTGTTCACCGGTAGCATCTCCGGCTCCGGCACCGGTCCGATCGACCAGACCCTGATCGGTGACGGCCAGAACATGTACCTGTTCTTCGCCGGTGACAACGGCAAGATCTACCGAGCGAGCATGCCGATCGGGAACTTCCCGGGCAATTTCGGCTCGTCGTACACGACGATCATGAGCGACTCGACGAACAACCTGTTCGAGGGGGTGCAGGTCTACAAGGTTCAGGACCAGAACCAGTACCTCATGATCGTTGAGGCGATGGGTGCGAATGGGCGCTACTTCCGCTCGTTCACCGCTTCCAGCCTGAGCGGTTCGTGGACCCCGCAGGCCAGCAGCGAGAACAGCCCCTTCGCGGGCAAGGCCAACAGCGGCGCCACCTGGACCAACGACATCAGCCACGGTGACCTGGTCCGCAACAACCCCGACCAGACCATGACCATCGACCCCTGTAACCTGCAGTTCCTCTACCAGGGCAAGTCCCCCTCCGCCGGCGGCCCCTACGACCAACTGCCCTGGCGGCCGGGTGTCCTTACCCTGCAGCGCTGACCTCGCGCTTTCACCGGGTGGGCTGTCCGAAGCCTGATCACCAACGTGAGAAGTGCTTCTGACGCGTAAAGAGAGCCTGTTCAGGGTGATTGTGGGCAGGGTTGGGCGCTCGGGGTCGCGATAGGCCGCCGGGTGTCTGGCCCTGTCGGTCAGGCAGCGTGCTCCTTCGGGTTGAGGTTGACGGTCTAACCGAGCTGGTTCAGCTGGTTGATGGCCCGGCGGGTGCGCGTTCCGGGTCGCGTCGGGTGAAGCAGGCGCTGCCGGGTTCCTGATGGACGACGTTGTCGGTGAGCATGTGCCAGTTCGCGGTGGTGATCGAGTGCTCGACGGCGACCAACGCCCTGAGCGGGCCGCGCCGTGCGGTCAGCCACGTGTAGCGGGCCTGCAGGTCGGTGTCCTTGGTTCGCACCGCGCCTCACGCCGCGAGGCCGAGGGCGCCCTCGAGATACGGGTTGCCGGGCCGGACTTCGGTCTTCTTGGTGCGGCCGGCGGACTCGTGGTGGCCGGAGCAGACCCCGGCCCAGGAGGCGAGGTGACGGGCCGAGGCGAACCGGCTCATGTCCCCGCCGGTCTCCGCGATGATCACTTCGGCGACCGCCCGGTTGATCCCGGGAATGGTGTCGAACAGGCCCAGGGCGCCTCGAAAGGGGGTCATCGCCTCCTCGATCCGCTCGTCCAGCCCTTCATCCTCCGCCGACCACGGCTGAACGGACGCCGGCCCGCGAGCGACCTCCGGCAACCGTGGAGCCACGGCCACCACGAGCAGCACGAGCACGACACAGTCACCGCGCCCCATGGCGGACACGGCGGCCACGGGACGCCTCCGACCTGCGAAAGGAACCGACCGTGTCAGCATTCAGACGGCTGTTCCGGCGTCTGCGCGCCTCGACGGCCCTGCTCACCGGCCTCGTCCTGGCCGCCTGCGGCCTCGTCGGCACGGCTGCCGTGCCGGCCCAGGCAGCCACCTCCATCACGATCGACGGCGCCTCCGACGGCCGCACCTTCGACGGCGTCGGCGCGATCAGCGGCGGGGGCGGCAACAGCAGACTTCTGATCGACTATCCCGAGCCCGAGCGCGGCCAGGTCCTCGACTACCTGTTCCGGCCCGGCTACGGTGCCTCCCTTCAGATCCTCAAAGCGGAGATCCGCGGCGACACCAACTCCACCTCGGGGGCCGAGCCGAGTCACCAGCACACCCGGTCCGACCTGAACTGCGACCGGGGCTACGAATGGTGGCTGATGGAGCAGGCCAAGGCCCGCAACCCGGACATCAAGCTGTACGGGCTCGCCTGGGGCGCGCCCGGCTGGATCGGAGGCGGGAACTTCTGGTCCACCGACATGATCAACTACCTGGTCTCGTGGCTGGGCTGCGCCAAGCAGCACGGGTTGACCATCGACTACCTCGGCGGGTGGAACGAGCGAGGCTACAACGTCTCCTGGTACGAGCAGTTGCGCAGCGCGCTCAACAGCAACGGCTACGGCAGCACCAAGATCGTGGCGGCGGACTCCGACTGGGCCGTGGCGAACGACATCAACTCCAACCCCGCGTTCGCCGCCTCGGTGGACATCATCGGCACGCACTACCCCTGCGGCTACCGTTCGTCCCAGTCCAACTGCTCGGTGCCATCGGCCGCCACCTCGTCCGGCAAGGCGCTGTGGGCCAGCGAGAACGGCTCGGACGACTACAACGCGGGAGCCCCCGCCGTGGCCCGGGGCATCAACCGCGGATACATCGACGGCCGGATGACCTCGTATCTCAACTGGCCGGTGGTCGCCGCGCTCACACCCAACCTGCCGTACCCCACCATGGGGCTCGCCCTGGCCGCGCAGCCGTGGTCCGGGCACTACAGGATCGGCAAGAACGCCTGGGTGATGGCACAGACCAGCCAGTTCACCAGCCCGGGGTGGAAGTACCTCGACGCCTCCAGCGGCTACCTCGGCGGCAACCGGAACAACGGCAGCTACGTCTCGCTGAAGTCCAAGAACAACTCCGACTACTCCACGGTCATCGAGACGATGGACGCCGGCGGCCCCCAGACGCTGAACTTCACCCTCGCCGGGGGACTGTCCACCGGAACCGTCCACGTCTGGTCGACCGACGTCAATTCCAACAACACGGCCGACTACCTCGTGCATGCCGCGGACGTCACGCCCTCCGGCAGCGGTTTCAGCCTGATCGTGCAGCCCGGTCACGTCTACACCCTCACCACCACGACCGGTCAGGGCAAGGGGACCGCCACCGGCCCAGCCCAGCACTCGATGAGTCTGCCGTACAGTGACTCCTTCGACAGCTACGCCACCGGCACCGAGGCCAAGTACCTCATGGACTGGCAGGGCTCCTTCGAGGCGGTGGGCTGCGGCGGCGGTCGCGGCGGCACGTGCGTGCGCCAGATGAGCCCGCAGAAACCGATCACCTGGGACGCGCTGTCCGACCCACACGCCCTGCTCGGTGACGTGGGCTGGAGCAACTACACCGTCTCGTCCGACGTGCTGCTGGAACAGTCCGGATACACCGAGCTGATCGGCCGTGCCAACGCACAGGACTACAGCAGCACCGGCGGGCTCAACGCCTACCACCTGCGGGTGAGCGACACCGGGGCCTGGTCGATCCTGAACTCCGACACAGGCGGCAACGTCTCCACCCTGGCCCGTGGCACGACCACCGCGCTGGGCACCAACCGGTGGCACACCCTGACCCTCACCTTCTCCGGCACCACCATCACCGCCGCCATCGACGGCGACACGGTCGGTTCCGTGAACGACCGCACCTGGGCCGGCGGGCAGATCGGCTACGCGACCAGCCAGAGCGAGACGGCGCAGTTCGACAACCTGTCCATCACCCCCGGCAGCGGCGGGAGCGACGGCGGCACGACCGGCCCGATCGTCGGGGTCGGCTCCGGGCGCTGCGTGGACGTGCCGAACCAGTCACAGACGGCCGGCACCCAGGTGCAGCTGTGGGACTGCAACGGCGGCAGCAACCAGCAGTGGACGAACACCTCGACCGGTGAGCTGCGGGTGTACGGCAGTGCCTGTCTGGACGCCGCGAACCAGGGCACCACCCCCGGTACCAAGGTGGACATCTGGGACTGCGACGGCGGCGGCAACCAGCAGTGGACGATCAAAGCCGACGGCACGATCACCGGCGCCCAGTCCGGCCTGTGTCTGGATGCCACCGGCGCGGGAACGGCCAACGGCACCTTGCTGCAGCTGTGGACCTGCAACGGCAGCGGCAACCAGAAGTGGACGCGCGACTGATCCGATGCCCCGCCGACGATCACCAGCTACCGCACCTGCTCCGTCATTTCCCCGAGAGGCCCCCATGTCTTCCTCTTCCCTGCCGCTCAGCCGGCGCCGACTGCTGGCGTCGGCCGGCGCGGCCACGGCCTTCGGCCTGCTGCGGTTCGCCCCCGAGGCCGCCGCGACCGACGGCCCAGGAAGCTACACCGCGAGCTGGTCCTCCGTGGACCAGCACCCCCCGGCCCCGGCCTGGTTCCAGGACGCCAAGTTCGGCATCTACTACCACTGGGGCGTCTTCGGCGTTCCCGCGGTCGGGAACGAGTGGTATCCGCGCAACATGTACATCGGCGGCTCGGCCGAGAACAGACACCACATCGCCACCTACGGCGACCCCTCGGTCTGGCCGTACCACAACTTCATCGACGGCGCCCGCGACAAGGCCGGCAACTACGTGCAGTTCGCCCCCAAACCGGTTTCCCAGGGCGGCAAGTGGGATCCGGACGCCTGGGCCCAGCTCTTCAGGGCCGCGGGCGCCAGATTCGCCGGGCCGGTCGCCGAGCACCACGACGGCTTCTCCCTGTGGAACAGCCGCTCCAACCCGTGGAACTCGGTCCAGCACGGTCCCGGACTCGACCTGGTGGGTCTGCAGGCGCGGGCCATCCGCGGGCAGGGGCTGAAGTTCATGGCTTCGCTGCACCACGCCTACCACTTCAACGGCTACTACGACCACGTGCCGTCCCAGTCGGACCCCGCACTCCGCGTCCTCTATGCCCAGCAGGGCTCGGCCACGGAGAACAAGCTCTGGTACGACAAGCTGATCGAGATCCTCGACGGCTACCAGCCGGATCTGGTCTGGCAGGACTTCGACCTGAACCTGGTGCAGGAGTCCTACCGGCTCGAGTTCCTCGCGCACTACTACAACCAGGCGGTCTCGTGGAACAAGGACGTGGTCGCGACCTACAAGGACGGCCTCAACAACAAGGGTGAGGTCTTCGACTTCGAGCGCGGCGGCCCGGCAGGGCTGCTCACCCCCTACTGGCTGACCGACGACAGCATCTCCTCCTCCAGCTGGTGCTACACGGAGGGCATCGGCTACTACTCGGCACAGGCACTGCTGCACTCGCTGATCGACCGGGTCAGCAAGGGCGGCAGCATGCTGCTGAACATCGCCCCGATGTCCGACGGCACCATCCCCTCCGGACAGCGGTCCATCCTGCTCGCCATGGGCGACTGGCTCGGCCGCTTCGGAGAGGCGGTCTACTCCACTCGCTCCTGGACCAGTTACGGCGAGGGCCCCACCAAGATGGGCGGAGGCTCGTTCAGCGGACCGGTGGCCGGCAAACCGCAGGACGTCCGGTTCACCCGCAGCCGGGACAACAAGGTCCTCTACGCCACCGCGCTGGGCTGGCAGGGCGGGACCATGACCATCACGACACTGAACTCGAACCAGATCAACCTCAGCAGCCTGACCGGCGCCAAACTGCTGAACAGCACCGCCGGCGCCTACATCGACCTGCCGGCACCGGTCCAGGACGCCTCCGGCCTGCACCTCACCATGCCCTCGTCCAACCCACCGTTCAGCGCCCTGGCGTACACGGTCAAGCTCACCTTCTCCGGTGAGATCCCCGTCCTGGGCGCGCCGGGCGGCTCAACAACCTGGGTGAAGATCGCCAACGTGACCAGCGGACTGGCGCTCGACAGCGGGGGCGACGTCGCCCCCGGATCCAACCTCAAGCAGTGGAACTACGACGGGAGCACCAATCTGCAGTGGCAGCTGATCGACCTCGGCAACGGCTACTGCCGCATCATGAATCGCACCAACGGCATGGCCGCCGACAGCTGGGGCAACTCCGCCAACGGCGCTCCGGCCCGCCAGGAGGTCTGGAACGGCAGCAACAACCAGCAGTGGTCGCTCAGCAGCCTCGGTGGCAACCGCTATCAGCTCATCAATCGGGGCACCGGTACCGCCCTTGACGGCAGTGGGAGCGCCACGGCCGGCTCGACCACGGTGTTGTGGACTCCGAACTCCAGCACCAACAACGCATGGACCATCACCGGCGTGTGAACCATCCCACAGACACAGGCAGTGCGGCCCGCGCCGCGGCGGACGCCGACGTACACGGCGGACCGGGGATTATGTCCTTTGAGTCCGCCACCGTGCCGGCGGTCGAGAAGTTCGTCCGCTTCCAGAGCCCGAGCCGCACTGCCGCCATAAAGGCGGGCGCCTCGCGTAACCGCACGACCTCGTCCTCACCGCCCAGATCGGCCATCGCCGGGCCGCTTTCGTCGTCCGGTGACCGGGTTGGTCAGGTCGCGGTCGGTGCGCTGCGGGTGAGCAGTTCCCACGCGCAGCGGAAGCCGGTGTTGCCTCCGGTGCTGTCGGGGCTGTGGCCGGTGCGGGCGGCAACACGGTAGCGGTTGCAGTAGGACGCGTGGCACAGGTAGGAGCCCCCGCGCATGACCCGGGCGGTGCCGTGGCGGGGGCCGGTGGGGTTGACGCGGTCGACGGTGGTGCGGGGGTGAGCCGTGGCCCACCAGTCGGCGCACCATTCCCACACGTTGCCCACTGCTTCAACGCCCTCGCCCTGGTGCCCGGGGCGCCCGATCTGGCCTGGGACCAGTTCTTGCTGCCGTTTGACCACCAGGACGAGAGCGGGGCGCTGCCCGACTCGGTGACCCACTCGGAGGTCCTCTACCACTTCGTCAAACCACCCGTACACGGCTGGGCCCTGGCCCAGCTGCGCCGACGGCTGCCCGAACCGCCGGGCCGCGCGGAACTCACCGAGGTCCACCCCCGGCAGGAACGCTGGACGAAGTTCTGGCTCACCGCGCGCCACGCACCACACGCCGCTCTGCCTCACTACCAGCACGGCAACGACAGCGGCCGGGACAACGCCACGGCCTTCGATCCCGAGCGCGTGGTCGTCACCGCGGATCTGGCCGCGTTCGTCACTCTCCAGCTCCGCGAACTCGCCGCGACAGCAGACGGGTGGGGTCTTCCCGACGAGGCCCGCCGCTGGAGCCGAACCGTCGGCGCGACCCAGGCCGCGATGCTCGACGCGCTGTGGACAAAGGAACGGCTACTGGCGCGGTCCGATCTGGGCGCCCATCACCGTCCTCATCGAGGACGGACTGCGCCGCGCCGGGCGCTGCCGCCTCGCCGACGAGATCAGCACCCGTTTCCAGCAACTGTGCGAAACCCACGGCTTCGCCGAGAACGTCGACGCCCTCACCGGAATGGGCCTGCGTGACCGCGCCTGCACCTGGACCGCCAGCAGCCACCTCCTTCGCGCCGAGGCCCACGAACTCCGCCACCTCGCGACCACGTCACGGACTCGGCGGCGCGGCCAATCCGCGCGTTGAGGCACACCCACGTCAGTTCACGGAAGCGGAGAACGAGTTCACTGCGAGACCTGCCCTCTCCCTCGACGAGGCGCTGGAACGACTCCGCCGTTCCCTCGGCAAGTCCGCGGAATCCCTGGAGCAACGCTGCGACAACGTGCTCGCCGATCTGCTCCCCCGCCACCCGCACGACGATGTCGCGCTTCTGATCGCCCGCACCCACACCCTGCGAACGGACCGTGTGGCCACCCTCGAGATACCGCAGGAACCAGAATTCGTCGCTCATGCCCGATCCTGGGCCACCGGCCAACTCGCCCTGTGGGGCTGGGAGACAGCCAGCACCGTCACAGAGTTCGTGGTCAGTGAAATGGTTGACCAACGCCATCCGGCACGGCGCTCAGCCCGTGCGCCTCCGCCTGATCAAGGGAGCGAGCCTGATATGCGAGGTCGATGACGCCAGCAGCACCGCCCCACACCTCCGTCGAGCCCAGCTCTTCGACGAAGGAGGCCGCGGGCTGCTCCTCGTCGCCAAGGTGACCGACCGCTGGGGCACCCGGCACAGCCGCACGGGTAAGACGATCCGGTGCGAGCAGACCCCGCCCGTAGAAGGTGCGACCGACCTGGTGGCGATGGAATCCCAGGAACGGGCCGGGTGAGGGGCCACGGCACGTTCAGCAGGGAATGAGTACACGGTCCCATCGGGCGGTCGGTATCACTCAATCCGAGTGGCCTGAAAGCTCGTCGGCGCGGGCGATGATCAACCGGCGGACGACGACGGAGGATCGCGACGGACGGCTGTCCACCCGCTGGACCAGGCTGACCTCCACGGGCTCCGTGTCCGCCAGGGGGAACCGCACCAGACCGGCCGGGGGCGGTCGGGTGCCGAAGTGTGCCAGAAGGCCCACCCCGGCGCCTTGGGCGGCCATGGTCTGAACCGCTCCGGCCGACATCGCCTCGACCATCACCTCGGCGTCCGGGAGGTGTCGGCGCAGCCGCTGGTGCATCACGGTACCCGGTCTCATGGTGACGATCGGCCACTGGCCGAGGTCGTCCCAGGTGACCTCGTGCCGCCGGGTGAGCGGATGGTCCGGTCGGGTGTAGATGACGAGCGGCGCCGTCAGGAGCCGTCGGCGGGTGAGACCGCCCGGCGCGGGCCCGTCCGGTGTGGTGGTCACGGCGAGATCCAGGTCACCGGCCATCACCGCGTGTTCGATGTCGCCCGAGGAGCCTTCGCGCACGGAGAACCGCAGGCCCGGGTGGTCGGTGAGCAACCGCCCCATGACAGGGGCGACGATGGTCTCGACGGTCGCCGATCCCCCACCGATGGTCACCCGGCCCTGATAGGTCCCGTTGGAGGCCAGCGCTGCCTCGCGCACGGCGTCTTCGGCCGCCACGAGACGGGTGAACGGGCCGATGAGGGCCTCGCCGGCCGGCGTCGCGCGGACCCCTCCTGGGCTCCGGATCAGCAGAACGACGTCGAGCTCCTCCTCCAGTGTGGTGAGCTGCTGTCCGATCGTGGGCTGGCTGACGCCACAGGCTGCCGCCGCCGACCGAAGAGATCCCGTGCGCACCGCGGCGAGGAAGTACCGGGCCCGTTCGACTCGCATCCGCCCATGTTATTGCCTTTTTCTTTCACTGCTTCCAGTAAGCGGCATCTTCCCGCCGCGATGGTGCTGCGACATCGTGACATCGGTCTCGAATGACCGTGACGTTCCGATGCCTGTGAAAGGAAGATCCGTGTCCAGGCCCCTCACCGGTGTGCGTGTCCTCGACATCTCAACAGTTCTCGCCGGCCCTCTCGCCTCCTCCCTGCTCGGCGAGTTCGGTGCGGAGGTGATCAAGGTCGAACAGCCCGGGACCGGGGACCCTGCGCGCAGTTACCCGCCGCTGGAGGACGGTGTGTCCGTCGGCTGGGCGGTCGTCGGTCGCAACAAGTCCAGTGTGACCATCGACCTGCACCATCCGGAGGCCGCGGCGCTCGTCGGGCGGCTCGCCGCCACGGCCGACGTGGTGGTCACCAACTTCCGTCCCGCGACCCTGCGTCGGTTCTCCATCGACTTCGACGATCTGGTCGCCTACCGGCCCGACCTCGTCATGGTGCACGTGAGCGCCTTCGGGCGCACCGGCCCGTACGCCGACCGTCCCGGCTTCGCCCGTGTCGCCGAGGCTTTTGCCGGACTGACCCATAGAACGGGGTTCCCCGACGGTCCACCGGTGTTCGCCGGCTATCCGGTCGCCGATGGCGTCACCGGGATCTACGCCGCCTTCGCCGCCTTGCTCGCACTGCGCCAGCGTGACCGTACCGGTGAACCCCAATTGGCCGACATCGGCCTGTACGAACCCGTGTTGCGGATGATGGAGGACTTCATCGTCGACTACGACGCGACCGGTGAGGTCCGGGAGCGTCAGGGCAACGAGAACCCCCACATCAGCCCCAACAACCTCTACCGGACCGGCGACGGACGCTGGCTGGCTCTACCGGCCTCGACCGACCAGATGTGGCGGCGGTTGATCATGGTGATGAAGGCTCCGGATCTCGCGGTCCATGACTCCATGACGGCCCGGATCGAGCACCGCGCGGAGATCGAAGGCCGGGTGGCCGCTTTCGTGGCCGCTCATGACCTCACGTCCTTGACGGAACTGCTGACCGAGGCGGGGGTGGCCTGCGGACCGGTGTACACGGCGGCCGACATCTGCGCCGATCCCCATATGCGAGCCCGCGGGTCGGTGGTCGAGGTGACCGCAGGGCACGACGGTCGCACCCGCCTGGTCCAGGGCTCCGCCGGACGTTTCTCGGGATTCGAGCAGAGGATCGACGGCGGCGCTCCTCGCCTGGGTGAGCACACCCGCGCCGTGTTGGAGGATCTCGGCCTCGCCTCGACCGCCATCGACGACCTCGCCGCCCGAGGCGTCGTCTGAACCAGGAGGCACACATGTCCATGGCCGACGTCTCCATCGTCGTTCTCATCGCCCTCTTCGTGGCGACCGTCCTCCCGAGGTTCAACCTCGGACTGGCGGCCCTCCCGGCCGCGTTCCTGGTCGGTCTCGCCTCGGATCGCACCGCCGACGAGGTGACGGCGTTCTTCCCCGGCGACTTCTTCGTGCTGATCGTCGGGGTCACGGCGCTGTTCGCCGTCGCGCAGATCAACGGCACCCTCGACTGGCTCCTCGACGGAATGCTCCGTCTGGCCGGTGGACGCGCGCCACTGGTCGCCTTGGTTCCGTTCCTGATCGGCGGCGTGCTGACAGCGATCGGCACACTCCCGGTCGCCGCCACCGCCATCGTCGCGCCCCTCGCGCTCGGACTCGCCGCGCGCTATGGGATACCCCTTTTCCTCGCAGCGGTGCTCGGCATCACGGGCATCATCAGCGGGCTCCTCTCGCCTCTGGCCGTCTACGGCACCACCGCGCGCCGACTGGGGGACAAACTGGGTATCGGTCTGCCCGACTCCGCCCCGGTCAGCTTCTTCCTCGGCGGAATTCTGGCCGGCCTCGCCATCTCGGCCGGTTGTCTCGTCGTCGGGTTCCGCAGCGGCGCCATGCCACGCGGCCGCGTGGCGCCGACCACGCCGACCGGACTCCACGCCACCCCCGCGCCCTCTGGCCGCCGGTCCGGCGCCGGCGCCGCCGCCGGACCGGCGGCCGGAGGAACCACCGAGCGTCCCCTGCCGTCAGACACGTCCCATGCCTCCCGGGTCCTCACTCTCGTGTGCCTGCTGGCCGTAGTGGTGCTCTCGGTCGGCTTCGACGTCAACATCGGCTACCTGGGCGTTACCGCCGCGGTCCTCCAGCAACTCGTCCTCCGGCTGGAGCCGAACGACATCATCTCCCGAATCCCCTGGAACGTCGTGCTGCTGATCGGGGGGCTGCTCACCTACATCGGGCTGATGCAGGACCTGGGGGCCTTCACCCGGATCAGTGACCTGCTGCGCGTGGAGGGGGCACCGATGTTGAGTCTGCTCGTCCTGTGCTACATCGCCGGTGTCACGTCTTTCGCCGCGAGCTCCATCGCCGTCTTCACGACGACCGTGCCGCTGGTTCCCGCCGTGGTCGCCGAAGGCGCTTCGCCGGTCGGCTCCGTGCTCGCGGTCGCGTTGGCCTCGATACTGGTCGACATCAACCCGCTGGGTATCACAGGTGGCCTGCTCCTCGGCGCCGCTGAGCCGGAGGACCGTCCACGGCTCTTCCGGCAGTTGCTGACCTGCGGGCTCGTGTCCGTGGCCGTCGGTCCCGTGCTGGCCTGGGGCGCCTTCGGCTGGTGGTGACTGACGCGGTGGCTGGGGCCGGACGGCCACCGTCCGGCCCCACCCCCTCCGAACCCTGGCTGGCATACGCCGATCTACTCATCCCCGATCCACCAGCGTTTCGCCTCCGGCCGCACTCCCTCGGCCGTCGCCGGAACCCGGTCCACGAAGTCATGCGTGTCGGACCGGTCGCCATCGAGGGCACCAGTCTGTGCCCGTCGACAACAGCTGCCCCACAGCGGGGCTGACGTAGTTCCCGTGCCGGTCCGGGGCCCGGCGCATCCCGCTGAGCGAGAGACGGCTCCCGGAGGGTTCGGCCGGCGGCCGTTCCTCCGCACGACGTCGATCGACGCCCCCGAGCGTGAGGAACGGTCGTCCGGCTGTCTCAGGAAGGACTTGAACCCAGCAGGTCAGGCGAACTGCCGAGGTCGCGCAACAGGATCAGAGACCGAAGAACTGCACGGCTGCGGCCGCCATGCCACCCATCGGCAGTTGGTGCCCGGCCCCGGAGACGCTGATGGCTTCCAGCCGCACAGCGCCGTCGGTCCCGGCGAAGCGCTGCCGCGTCCAGCTCGGCTGCGGCTGGTCCGTCGAGGTCGGGGTCTGGCTCAGCCCGAAGACGTCCGTCCACTGCTTGGTCTCTTCCTGCATGAGCTGGAAAGGCACGAGTGTGTCGTTGGTGCCGTGCCAAAGCTGCACGCGAGGACGGGTGCCGGAGTAGCCCGGGTACGCCTGCCGGACCAGGTTTCCCCATTCCTGCGCCGTCTTGTGCATGTTCCCACTCACACACTTGCTCGTCCACGGTGGGAAGTCGGCCTCGTTCACGAAGCAACCAAAGGGGACTCCCATGAACGCCGAGCCGGCCTTGAAGACGTCCGGGTAGTCGGCCAGCAGCGCACTGGTCTCCATGCCGCCGGACGAGCTGCCGGTGACGAAGACCCGCTGGGAGTCTCCGTTGTAGTGCTGTTCCACATAAGACACCATCGAGATGACCGAGACCGGGTCGCTGCCGCCGTTGTGGTGTTTCGAGGCATCGGACCACACGTCGAAGCAATTGCTCATCGCCGTCTGCTTCGTGGCGGTCGGGTAGATGACGACGAAGCCGCGCTGGTCGGCCAGCGACGCGAACTCGCTGCTCTGGTAGAACCCCGGCCCCGAGCCACCACAGCCGTGCATGGCGACCACGATCGCCGGCTTGGCCGGACGGGAGTCCGGTACGTACACGTGCATGCGCAGATTGCCCGGATTGCTACCGAAGCTGGTCACCTCCACGAGCGAAGCCGCCGTTGCCTGCGGCGCGAGAACAAGACCAGAGACGAGGAGTGCGAAGGCGCCGGCGACAGCCACCAGCACGGTTCTGATTGCCGTCATGATGCAACCACCTCCTAGTGATCACGAGATTCGCTCACGAGATTAGGCATGCTCATGACATCCGACAATATTGTGCCCAATGTTGGCGCAAGGCGCTCCCAGGCACCCCCAGGAGCGACGCACTCTCCGCTCGGCGGCCGAAATCCGCCCCTACTCGCCCAGCGCGCTTCCCCGCGCCACAAGGACGGGCGATCTCCCCACAGACTCGCCCACTCGCCATCGAACGCACTGGCCACCAGGGGCGCCGAGCACATTATGAAAACTTCCGGAACCTTTCTAGATTCTTTTTCGCTGAGTACGACTCTCCCAGCACACCGACACGGCATTTCCCTCACGATCCAACAGCCTCAGGTCAGCTATGTGATGCGGAATCAGCCATCCACACAGGAACCAACTGCGATCGATAATTTCCGGAAGCATCCGACGGCCTCACCCATTGGCGCGCTCGACGGGCCGCCCACCATGCCTACCGTTCAACGGCCCGGTCGTCGCTCGACACCCGGGCCTTGACCCTCGACCGCGGCGATGACGAGCCGCAACGGGAGTACTAGCCGCGCCCGACTGACGCTGCTATAACCGACACCACTGATTGAATCGTTTTAGCCGCCCTGTCGGCGACATTTGGCCGATACCCCTTGCGAAAGGTCCTCAACGTGTGCGGACGCAGCAGACTCATGTCTGCCCAAGGTGTGCTCGCGCCGCTTGGTGCCGCTGCGCTCCTCCTGGCCACGGTGCTGGTCACCGGCAGCCCGGCTGCCGCCGTGGACAGCGGACTCCAGGTTCGCGGCGCCACTGTCGATGGTCGGGCAGATCCGCTCGGAGTCGACGCCGCTCGCCCTCTGCTGGGGTGGAAGCTGAACACCGAGTCGCGCAACGTCGTGCAGTCGGCCTACCAGGTCCTGGTCGCCACGTCCGCCGAGCAGTTGGCGCACGACCAGGGCAACGTCTGGGACAGCGGTAAACGACGCTCCGACGAGTCCGTGGGGGTGCCCTACGGCGGTCAGCTGCCCGCGCCCCGCACGCGCTATTACTGGAAGGTTCGCGTCTGGGACGGGCAGGGCAGGGCGTCGGCGTGGAGTGCCCCCTCCTTCTGGGAGACGGCGCTGCGCGCGCCCGAGGACTGGGAGGGCGCGCGGTGGATCGGCCCATCTGATCCGAAGGCCGGGGCTCCCCTGCTGCGCAAGGAGTTCTCCCTGGACAAGGAGGTGGCCGGCGCGCGGGCGTATGTGGCTGGTCTCGGCTTCCACGAGCTGCGCCTGAATGGTGCGAAGGTCGGCGACCGTGTCCTCGCACCGGCGAACACGCCCTACGACCGGCGGGTGCTGTACGACACGTACGACGTGACGAACGCGCTGCGCAAGGGTGGCAATACCGTGGGGTTGTGGCTGGGCCACGGCTTCGGAGACAACTTCAGCCGGTACGGCTTCCGTTGGAATGGTCAGCGGCAGGCGATCATGCTGCTGGACGTCACCTTCACCGACGGTACCCGGCGTCGCCTCACCACCGACCCGTCCTGGAAGTGGTCCATCGGGCCGATCACCGCGGATGACGTGTACGACGGTGAGTCCTACGACGCCCGGAAGGAACAGGCCGGGTGGGACGAGCCGGGCTTCGACGACGGTTCCTGGGAAAACGTGTCGGTGGTGGATGCGCCACGGGGCTCACTGCGGTCCAACACCATGCCGCCGGTCCGGGTGACGGACACGCTGAAGCCCAGGAAGGTGACCGAGATCCGACCGGGCACCGACGTCTACGACTTCGGCCAGAACATCGCCGGCTGGGCCCGCCTGAGTGCCAAGGGCGCGGCCGGCACACGCATCACCCTGCGTACGGCCGAGGAACTCAATGCCGACGGCACGCTGGACACCGTCACCAATCGGGATGCCGCGGCGACCGACACCTTCACCCTCGCGGGGACGGGCCGTCGCGAGACCTATGAACCGCGCTTCAGCTACCACGGCTTCCGCTACCTGGAGGTCACGGGCTTCCCCGGGACGGCAGGCCTCGGGGACGTGCGCGCACGCGTCGTCCACGCGGATGTGCCGTCGACCGGCACCTTCAGCTCCTCCAGCGAGCTTCTCAACCGCATCTGGCACAACAACCGCTGGAGCATCCTCAACAACTCCATGAGCACGCCCACCGATACCCCGGTCCGCGACGAGCGCACCCCTCCGGCCATGGACGTCCAGGCCTACCGGGACGCGGCGACGCGCGAATTCGGCATGGGGAGCTTCTACGCGAAGTATCTGCGGGACCTGCCGCCGGGCACCGCGCTGCCCTCTGACGACGTCAAGGCACAGTACCCCGACATGGCCGGCGGGCAGGTCACCTTGGCCTGGACCCTGTACGAGCAGTACCGCGATCGGGACGCACTGGAGACGGCCTATCCGGACATGAAGCGGTTCGTGGACCGCAACGCCACCGAGGTTCCCGGCCTCATCTGGCCTGCGGACAAGGGCTTCGGCGACTGGTGCCCGCCCGATCACGGGCCGCAGGCCAACGACGGCATGGGCAGCCCCACCGCCGGGGACTGCACCAGCGAGGTCTCGCTGGTCAACACCGCCCTCTCCTACCAGCAGGCCCGGGCCGCTGCGAAGGCCGCGGGCGTCCTCGGGCACCGGCAGGACGCGCGCCATTTCCAGTCCCTGGCAGGCCGCATCAAGAGCGCGTTCAACGCGCACTTCCTCAATGAGGCCGGTGACACGTACGGCAGCGGACGCCAAGTGACCAGCATCCTCCCGCTGGCGTTCGGGCTCGTGCCCGCCGACAAGGTCGACGACGTCGGCGACCAACTCGCCCGGACCATCGTCGAGCACGACGCCAACCACTTGGACACCGGCATCTTCGGCACCCGCTACCTGGTCGACGCGCTGGCCCGCACCGGACGGATCGACTTGGCGATGACCATGCTCCACCAACGCACGTATCCCGGATTCGGCTTTCAGCTCGCCAAGGGGGCCACCACCACCTGGGAACAGTGGCTCTACCGCTCCTCGATGGAAACCCACGACCACGCGATGTTCGCCGGTATCAACACCTCGCTGTACACCGTTCTCGCCGGGATCCGGCCCACCGAGCCCGGCTACCGCGACATCGCGGTCGAGCCACGGATCCCCGCCTCCCTCGACCAGGTGTCCGCCTCTCAGGAAACAGTGCGTGGCCGCGTCGCCAGCAGCTGGAAGAAGACACGGGCCACCCTGCGACTGACCGTCACCATCCCGGCCAACAGCCGCGCGGTGGTACGGGTACCCCTGACGCACAGGGGCCAGTACGTTCAAGCCCCCACCGAAGCCAGGAAGACACAGGTCACCGACCAAACGGTCGCGTACCGCGTCGGCTCCGGAACCTGGACGTTCACCGTTCAGGCCCCTTGACGGTGAACGGGACGCCCCTCAGTGGGCCGGCCATGCTGAGGTTTCCCGGACCTGCTGGAGCGGTCGGGAAAGGTCCCCGCCCCGCCGAGGCTGTTCGGTGGGGCGCGGCACACGTCGGCGCGGCGTCGTTCCAGTGCCTGGATCTGCTGCTTCTGGTGCCCCGGTTGACACCCGGCCGGGCGACGACCGCGGTGTTACTGAGAGCCATGCTGTCAACTACTCGGCCCTGAAGGACCGAGCTTGTCGACTCAGTCCGGAGGGCTCCGTTTGTGCTCTGCACGTCGTAGTTCCACGACAGGCAGCGCTCGTCGTAGGTGTGCGCCGCCTCCGGGCGGGCGATGGGCTTGGACTCCGCCTTGCGACGGCGCTTCGACCCGTCGGGGCCGAGGTTTCCGGCCTCGACGTTGGCCCGCAGCGTCGTGTGGGCGTCGGTAACCCGCTGGCCACGACTCACACGGCGACGAGCAAGCTCAAGAGCGACTCACTAGGTGAGGGCCGCTTGCCAGGAGGTGCCGTTACTGGCGGCGTCGCCTCCCAGGCGGTCGCGGGCGGCGGTGTCGCCGTACAGGCTCCAGCGGAACCAGTCCAGGAAGGTGTTCTTGGTCTGGGCATAGTACCGGTAGTCCGGGGTCAGGTACTGGCCGTGGTCCGCCCCGACGTGAGTGAGGAACGCCTTGGGCGACGGGAGCTCCGCGTATGCGGCGCGCGCCGAGTTGTAGTCGCAGGTCGGGTCGTGGTCACCATGGATGAACAGCACATTGGCGCGGAGGCCAGCGGGGTTGCCCATGTCCACACAGGCGACCGGGACGGCGGCAACGATGCGATTGTCCGGCCAGGAGGTGAGGAGTCCGTGGGTGGTCATCCCGCCCATCGAGTGACCTGACACACCGACACCGGCGCGGGTGTCGATGTGCCCTGCGAACGGGTCGCCCGCGGTGTTGTTGAGCGCCAGCGTCCGGGTGAGGACCTCGGAGACGTCCTTCGACCAGTTGCCGTTGTAGACGCTGCCGATGTTGGTGTTGTCGGAGAACGAGGGGGCGGGGCAGATGAAGCCCGCGGAGGCCAGATCGTGGGTCTGCGAGGAGTAGCAGTCGGAGTTGCACCCCATGCCGTGGCTCCACTCGGCGATGGGGAAGGTGCCGTTGGCGACGGGCGCGTTCGGGATGGGGTTGCCGCCCGCGGTGCCGGAGGCCGGATAGAAGATCTTCGTGGTCAGTTGGCGGTTGCCACGCGACCAGTTGAACTGGCGCACGCCGATGGCGAACTGCGCGGTGGGGGCCTGCCGCGGTGAGGCCATCCGTGGTGACAGGGTGCCGGCGGCCGCGCTGCCGCCGAGCAGGGACATGCCCACGCCCGTGGCCGCGGCCGCGCCGAGACCCAGTAAGGTACGCCGTCGCATCGACATTGGTGACTCCTTGTTGTTGTAGAGGTGAGCGGGGCACACGGGCGCGGTGCGCCAGCGTGAGAGGGAACCCGCAGAGGTTGCTCCGGGGGGCGGATACGGGCGTCAGTCCGGCGGTGGAACGGCCGCCACCGCCGGAGGCGCGAGCCCGGCGGTAGGGCGAAGTGGTCGCCGTCCAGGGTGGTGATGGCCGTCGCGGTGCGGTCGGCCCGGCGTTGTCGCGCCCGGGACGGTGAGGAAGACGCGCCTGTTGATCGTCATGACATGGCCTTCCGGCGGCACGTGCGGAGGCGGGAGCACGGGACGGGCAGCGGAGCGCGCCGATACATCCCATGTTCCTCTAGGGGTCCCACGGGAGCTTTGGGGCTGTCAAGAGGCTTGACGTCGAACGATACGGGCGCCTGTTGCGGAATTCGGGACGACAGCCCTGTGGCATGGGCGGCGAGAGAGGCCAGACATCACATGTCGCCGACGATTCCGCCCCGCGGGACCACCGCCGGACTGCGGTTTTCATCGCGATCTCCACACCCGCCCGGTGTTCGGTCTTGACAGCCTTCGGGGCTCCCCTATCATCCATCTCTGTCCGGTGTTTCGACAGCAGTTCGAGATATCAAACAATCGCTTCTTGTGCCCCACTCCATCCAGCTGACCCGCGGCGCGGCCCGACATGTCATGTCTCTGATCAGATTCCCCTCCAGGAGGAGACGGTGCAGTCTTCATTGGTTTCCGTGCCGGGCGGTGTGTCCCGTAGACAGCGTTCGCCCGCCACCTTGGCCACGGGCTCGGTGCTGATGTTGGTTGCGGTACTGGTGGCGGTGTTCGGCCGACCGGTGCCGGCGTCCGCAGCCGGCACCGGCCCCTGTGACATCTACGCGTCGGGCGGCACGCCTTGTGTGGCCGCGCACAGCACGGTGCGGGCGCTCTATGGCTCGTACGCCGGCAAGCTGTACCAGGTCAGGCGCTCGTCCGACAACGCGACCCGGGACATCGGCGCCCTGACGGCAGGCGGCGTCGCCGACGCCGCCGCCCAGGACTCGTTCTGCGCGGGTACCTCATGCGCCATCACCTGGGTCTACGACCAGTCCGGGCACGGCAACAACCTGGGCTACCAGGGGCCGGGCGGAGTCGGTGGCTCCGACATCGCCGCGAACGCGACGAGTGAATCGCTGACGGTCGGGGGCAACAGGGCCTACTCGCTGTACATCAATCCCAAGAACAGCTACTGGCGCGACGGCCACACGACGGGCGTCCCCACCGGCAGCGCTCCCGAGGGCATGTACATGGTGACCAGCGGCACGCACGTCAACGGCGGCTGCTGCTTCGACTACGGCAACAGCGAGACCACCCGCAAGGCCGACGGCCCCGGAGCCATGGACGCGATCAACTTCAGCACGCAGTGCTGGTTCGGCGGATGTTCCGGGAACGGCCCATGGGTCCAGGCAGACCTCGAATGGGGCCTGTACTCCGGGGGCAGCCAGTCCTGGAACCCGAACCAGCGGGCCTTCACCAGCAAGTTCGTCACCGCGACACTGAAGAACAACGGGACGAGTCGGTTCGCGATCAAGGGCAGCAACGCGCAGTCAGGGAGCCTGACCACCCTGTACGCCGGCTCCCTCCCCAGTGGGTACAGCCCGATGAAGAAGCAGGGGGCCATCATTCTGGGCAGCGGCGGTGACTGCTGCAACGGCAACACCAACCTCAGCGCCGGAACGTTCTACGAGGGAGCCATGGTCTCCGGCTACCCCTCCGACCAGACGGAGAACGCCGTGCAGGCCAATATCACCGCGGCCGGCTACCGCTGAACCGGGGCGCTTCCCGTTCCCGACGGCCGCTGCCCTCTTCTGTGACCATCCCGGTCGGTCACCAGGCACCACCGGGTGCGGCGGCCGTCATGCCGGGTCAGCAGCCTGTCCGGCATCCGTCGGCCGCCGCATCCCGCGCACCGCGGGCGATCGCCTCGCCGCATCCTTCCAGGAAGGAACCATCTGGTGTCGAAACCACGCAGACGATTACTCCGCTTCCTCACCGCTGCCGCGCTGATCGGCACCGTCTTCACCACGGCCTCGGTCCACTCGACCGCCCAGGCGGCCCCGGGCAGTCCGGCGCTCACCCCGCCGCTGGGCTGGAACAGCTGGAACAGCTTCGGGTGCGGGGTCACCGAGGCACAGGTCCGTCAGGCCGCCGACGCGATGGTCTCCTCGGGCCTGCGGGACGCCGGTTACCGATACGTGGTGGTCGACGACTGCTGGTTCGACCCGCAACGCGACACCGCGGGCAACTTGCGGGCCAACCCGACAAAATTTCCGAGCGGGATGAAGGCGCTCGGGGACTACATCCACGGGAAGGGCTTGAAGTTCGGCATCTACCAGGTGCCCAACGAGCGCACATGCGCGCAGGGCGGGGGCAGTTACCCGGGCTCCACGGGCAGCAAGGGTCATGAGACCCAGGACGCTCGCACGTTCGCCTCGTGGGGTGTGGACTACCTCAAGTACGATTGGTGCTCCTCCGCCGGCACCCGGGACGAGCAGGTCGCGCGGTTCACGCTCATGCGCGACGCACTGCGCGCGACCGGGCGCCCGATCGTCTACAGCATCAACCCGAA
Organism: Streptomyces sp. NPDC007875; assembly: GCF_042868035.1. Taxonomy (NCBI): domain Bacteria; kingdom Bacillati; phylum Actinomycetota; class Actinomycetes; order Kitasatosporales; family Streptomycetaceae; genus Streptomyces; species Streptomyces sp. NPDC007875. The sequence goes on from NZ_JBIADZ010000032.1 coordinate 61,368, forward strand.
CAGCTACCACGCCATCACCGGCGACACATACAACTGGGGCGAGGTCGCCGACCTGTGGCGGACGACCGAGGACCTGCTCGACATCTGGCAGAACGGCAACACCAACAGCTACCCGATGGGCGTGGGCAACGTCGTGGACGTCACCGCGCCGCTGGCCGCGCAGTCGGGTCCGGGCCACTGGAACGACCCCGACATGCTCGTCGTCGGCCGCCCCGGGCTGTCGCTGACCGAGTCCCGCTCCCACTTCGCCCTGTGGGCACTGATGGCCGCGCCGCTCATGGCGGGCAACGACATCCGCACCATGTCGGCCGAGGTGAGCGCGGTCCTGCGCAACCCGCGCCTGCTGGCGGTGAACCAGGACCCGCTGGGCGCGGGCGGGCGCAGGGTGCGCGACGACGGAGACACCGAGGTGTTCGCCAAGCCCCTGTCCGACGGCTCGGTCGCCGTGGGCCTTTTCAACCGGGGGAACAGCACGGCGACCGTCACCGCTACGACGGCGCAAGTCGGCCTGTCCGGTGGGTCGTTCACCCTCACCGACCTGTGGACCGGCGGCACATCGAGCACATCCGGACAGGTCTCGGCGAGTGTGCCCGCACACGGCGTCGCCGCGTTCCGGGTGACCGGCGGCACTCCGCTGGCCGCCACCACGTCCCGGCTGCGCGGTGACGGGTCCGGCCGTTGTCTGGACGTGGAGAACGCCTCGACCGCGGCCGGGGCGAGGGTGCTGATCCGGGACTGTCACACGGCCGCCAACCAGCTGTGGACCACCTGGGCCGGCGGCGAGATACGCGTCTTCGGCGACAAGTGCCTGGACGCTTACGACCAGGGCACCGCCAACGGCACACACATCATCACCTGGCCCTGCAACGGGCAGGACAACCAGAGGTGGACACTCGACGCGAACGGTTCGATCCGCAATGTCCACGCCGGCCTGTGCCTGGACGTCGATCAAGCCGGCACCGCCAACGGAACCCCGCTGATCCTGTGGACCTGCAACGGTCAGGGCAACCAGAGGTGGACCCGCGCATGAGGAGACGACCACAACCCACTCGTACGAGACTCACGCGGGCGGTCGCCTGGGCGGCGAGTCTCCTGCTGGCCTTCGTCCTCGTGCCCGCCGCGATGTATCCCACGGAGGCCAGGGCGGACAACCCGATCGTGCAGCACATCTACACCGCCGACCCCGCGCCTTTGGTCCATGACGGCCGCGTCTACCTCTACACCGGGCACGACGAGGACAACTCGACCAACTTCGCCATGAAAGAGTGGCGGGTGTGGTCCTCCGCCGACATGGTCAACTGGACCGACCACGGCTCCCCGCTCAGTGTGGCCTCCTTCAGCTGGGCGTCCGCCAACGCCTGGGCGGGTCAGGTCGTCAATCGCAACGGAAAATTCTACTGGTACGTGCCGACAACGGAGCGCGCAACCGGCCGCATGGCCATCGGCGTGGCGGTGTCGGACAGCCCGACCGGACCGTTCCGCGACGCCCTCGGCCACCCGCTGGTGGGGAACGGCGAGATCGACCCGACCGTCTTCGTCGACGACGACGGACAGGCGTATCTGTACTGGGGCAATCCGAACCTCTGGTACGTCAGACTGAACGCCGACATGATCTCCTACTCCGGCAGCCCGGCCAAGATCCCACTCACCACCGCGGGCTTCGGCACCCGCACTGGTGATCCCAACCGGCCCACGCTGTTCGAGGAAGGGCCCTGGGTCTACAAGCGAGGCGGTCTGTACTACATCGTGTACGCCGCCAAGTGCTGCTCGGAGTTCATCGCCTACTCCACCGCCCCCGGCCCGACCGGACCGTGGACCTACCGCGGAACGATCATGCCCACGCAGGGCGCCAGCTTCACCAACCACCCGGGCGTCGTCGACTTCAAAGGCAATTCATATTTCTTCTACCACAACGGCGCGCTTCCGGGCGGGAGTGGCTACACCCGCTCGGTCGGCGTGGAGAAGTTCTCCTACCACCCCGACGGCACCATCCCGACGATCAACATGACCAGTACGGGGGCGCCCCAGGTCGGCACACTCGACCCATACATCCGCCAGGAGGCCGAAACGATCGCCTGGGAATCCGGGATCGAGACCGAGCCGTCCAGCGAGGGAGGAATGAACGTCGGGTACACCGAGAACGGCGACTACATCAAGGTCAAGGGTGTCGCTTTCGGCGCGGGTCCGTCCTCCTTCACCGCACGCGTGGCCTCGGCGACCGGCGGCAGCACCATCGAACTGCGTCTGGGTGGCCCCAACGGAACGGTCGTGGGCCGGTGCGCCGTGCCGAACACCGGCGGCTGGCAGACCTGGACGACGGTGTCCTGCCCGGTCAGCGGCCCCACGGGCACGCAGGACCTGTATCTGCGGTTCGCGGGCGGCAGCGGCTACCTGGTCAACGCGGACTGGTGGCGGTTCACCGCCGACGCCACCACTGTCCCGGGACGGGCAGGCGGGTGACCGCTGACGCGCGGCCGGGCCCCGCCACCGCGACGGCCTCGTCGTGGTGGCGGTGGGCGCACCGGCCCCACCTGGCCGGGTGCCGCGGGGACGGCACCGGTTCGTGCAGTCCGATCGTGCCGGACTGGCGCTGAAGCCGGCGTGCCTCACGCACCGCCGCGACGAGGAACGGGCCATGGCCGCAGGCGCGTGCTCGCCCTGGTGGCCGTTGCCGCCTGCGGCAGCGGCTACCGCCTCGGTCCCGCGACGGCGTAGGCCGTGGTGCCGGCGATCGTGAGCACCAGAGCCATCCAGGTGCCCGCCGCCGTGCCGGGTGGCAGCATCATCCAGGACGCCACCTGCGTCGGCACACTCGTCGGAGGCGGGGCGAAGAACGAGAACGAGAGCCAGGCGAACGGCAGCGTCCACGCGTACTGTCCCCCGCACACCGCCGCCCCGGCGGCGGCGAGCCCGATCAGGCCCGCGCTGTCCCGCACGACGAACGCGGCGGTGGCCAGGTCCTTCCCCGTCGCCTGCACCGCCAGCAGCATCACGGCGACGACCGCGCCGGCGAGCAGCACGTGCACCGCCCTGCGGGGTGCCCAGCGGATCGCGGCCGTCCGGTCCAGCGCGAGGTCCTGCCCGCTGAGCCCGGTGGAGACCGCCATCGCTCCCGCGGCGAGGACGAGCGCGGGCAGCCGCGGATCACCCGGCCCCCCGCCGCCGTCCCGGGCGAGTGCCCACACCGTCACCGTGGTGATCACCACCGCGGCCAGTGACGTGGGTACCTGACGCGAGCGCGCGTACAGCGTCAGCCATCTCACCGGTACGCACCGCCGGTCAGCGCGTCGAGTGCGTCTCCCTTGCAGGAGAGCGCGTTGGCGCGCATGGCGTTGATCCGCTGGAGCTGCTTGGCCCGTGGCAGCACTTCGAGGTCCTTCCACACCGCGCGGGCCTGGGTGCCGACCTCGCGTCGCACGTTCGGTGGCTCCTGGCCGGGCATCGAATTGAGGTCACCGAGGACCCAGCCCACCGCGACGGTCCACGCGACGTCCTCTCCCCCCGTACCGCTCCAGCCGACGGGGGAACACCCCGGCACCATGCCTTTGGCGATCAAAGCCCAGGTCAGCTCCTCACCCTTCGCGGCGGCGATGATGTCGTCGTCGAAGTCGATGAGCACGGTCTTGCTTGACCACCGCGGCATCGAGCCCTCCGGCTGCACGGCGGTGTTCTCCCGGACCGAGACCGGCGCCTGGCTTCCCAGGGCACCGTGCAGCAGGCGCAGCGCCTTTTTGCCGTGACTCGCGAGGTCGGCGAGTCGTGCCTGGTGGGTCCTGGTCACGCATACCGGGCCATCGCACACCAACTCCGCGGCGGCCTTGTCGAGGACATACATCCCGCGCGGGTCGGAGGGCAGGACGAGCAGGGCGACGGCCGCGCCCGCCAGGACGGGCGCCAGGGCGAGCAGCCGGGTGCGCGGGGTCGCGGCGACCAGCAGTGCGAAGCCTGTCGCGGCCAGACCGAGCAGCCAGATCGTCTGCCCGACGTGTACGGAGGCGGAGAGCGTGACGAACGCGTCACGCACCTCTTCCACCGCAGGTGACAGCAGCGAGACCTGGTTCGGCTCCGTGGTCGGGATTCCTGTCGCCGTGTCCGTCTCGGTCCGGCCCAGCGACATGTGCATGACGGCCGTGAACGCGAAGGCGCCCATGGCCAGCAGCGGCGGGGTCAGCACGGACGGCAGGGCGCGCCCGGCCCCCATGCCCAGCACGGCTCCCGCGACCAGTGAGAGCGCCCCCACCAGCGAGATCGGCAGCCAACCGAGGTGGGTGTACTCGGCGTTGGCGAGCACCTGGACCCCTCCCACGAGGACGAGCAGCGCGAACGCCGAGGCCAGGGTGAACGCCATCGTGCCCGCCAGCGTGGCGGCGCGGTGCCAGGCGGGACGCGAAGTGGTCGTCAGCAGCTCGGACATGTTCGAACGGTGGTCACGCAGGCCCTGCACCGCGCCGAGCCCCACGGTCAGCGGCCACAGGTAGAACAGCAGGGTGCGGGTCCACAGGGCCAGGGACGTCCACTGGGCCGTCCACGCCGTAGTGCCCCTCCACCATTCGGCGTCCACCAGGTACAGCAACGCCAACGCGCTCGTCAGGACCACGGCGCCGGCCCAGGGGGCGACGGAGCGCTTCAGCTCGGTTCGCAGGACACGCGTATTCACCAGGCGCCCCTTCCCTGGCCGGGACCCAGCAGCAGTGCCGAATAGCCGCGCTCCAGCGGGCTGTCGCCCACGTGTTCGGGGCCGCCCGCCGCGGCCAGGTCCTCCGGGGTGCCCTGGAAGACCAGCCGGCCCTCGGCGAAGAGCACCACGTCGGTGCAGGCGGCGGCCACGTCCTCCACGAGGTGGGTCGAGACGACCACGCAGGTGTCCTTGCCCAGTTCCTGCAGCAGTTCGCGAAAGCGCAGCCGTTGCGCCGGGTCCAGGCCGGCCGTGGGCTCGTCCAGCAGCAGGATCGACGGGTCATTGACGATGGCCTGGGCGATGCCCACCCGCCGCACCATGCCGCCGGACAAGGTCTTCATCCGCTTGTCGGCACGGTCGGCCAGGCCCACCCGCTCCACGGCGTGCTGCACCGCCGCGGGGATGTCCGCCTTGGGCACCTCCTTCAGCCACGCCATGTACTCGACGAACTCGCGGACCGTGAAGCGCTTGTAGTAGCCGAACTCCTGCGGCAGGTAGCCGATCCGGCGGCGCAGCGCGCGGTACTCGCCTCTGCCGCCCGCGGACTCGCCGAGCAGTTCCAGGGTGCCCTCGGCGGGGCGCAGTACGGTGGCCAGAGCCCGGATGAGGGTGCTCTTGCCCGCCCCGTTGGGGCCGAGGAGGCCGTGTACGCCGGTGCCCAGCGACAGATCGAGCCCGTCGACGGCCATGTGGTTTCTGCCGACCCTGACCTTCAGCCCGGTGGCCCGGATCTCCCAGGCGTAGGGCGTCGGTGCGATGTCGGCCGCGCTCACCGCGGTCATCATGTGGTGTTCCTTTCTCATGGTCAACGATGGGCTCCCAGCACGGAGTACGCGCCCCTGCGGGCGATCACGACACCGATGCCGAGCGCGAGGATCAGCCCCCACACGGGCAGACCGTCCGTCGCCAGGGCGAAGGTCGTACGGCCGGCGGCCAGGGTCGGTGCCACGACCACAGCGGCCCATCCGGCCACCAGCCAGGCGGCGGCGCGGGTCACCCCGACGACACCACCGAGCGCCAGGGTCGTCGAGGTGAAGGCCAGGCAGGGCAGCAGCCATTGCGCGGCCGTCACCCCCGTCACCCATCCGCCCAGCAGCAATGCGGGGACGACCACGGCGAGCACGGACGCGGTACGCCGCAGCACCAGGTACAGTCCCGCCCTCGGCGCGGAGGCCGTCAGCTCGTACGCCGGGTCCAGACCGCGCGACCACGACGCCGCGACACCGAGGACGGGCAGGACCGGGGAGAGCAGCAGCACCAGCGACACCTCGCCGGTGCCGGTGTCGGCCAGGTCGAGCAGCAACGCGAGCAGCGTCACACCCACGACCATGGCCAGCCAGGGCACCATCACGGGCGTCATCCACCTCGACAGCCGCGCCGACCAGCGCCGTCGACGCGGTGCCCGGGCGGTGCCGGCGAGCTGCGGTTCGAGGTCGGACCACACCGCGCCGACCAGCGCCGCGACGGCGGGCGTCTGCGCCGTGACGGAGGCCGACAGCCGGTCACGGCATACCCGGCACGTTTCCAGATGGGCCTCCAGGGCCCACACCTCGTCGGCGGCAAGGTCCGTCTCGCCGCGCGCGTAGGCGTCGATGATCCGAATCGACGCGTGTTCCACACTCATGCCAGTGCCTTCCGCATCTCGATCCGGGCCCGGCGGGCACGGGTCTTGACCGTGCCCTCGGGCAATCCCAGCAAGACAGAGGTCTCTCGGACGGACAGCCCGTCGAGCACCATGGCCTGCAGTACCTCTCTGAGCTCCGGCGCGAGGCGCCGAAGCGCGTCCCCGACCTCGCCTCCGACGGTCGCCGCGAGCGCCTCCTCCTCGGCGGCGGGCGCCATGGACCGCGGGACAGCCGCGGGCGGCGGCTCCGCGTGGTGGGCCCTGCGCCGGAACGCGTCGACGAGCCGACGCGCCGCGATCGTCCACAGCCAGCCGACGGCGGTTCCCCCGGCCGCGGCCCCGAGGAACGCGCCCGCGGCGCGCCACACCGCCAGATACGTCTCCTGCATGACCTCGGCGACGATCTGCTCGTCCGCGCATCTGCGGCGCAACCGCACCGCCATCCACGGCGACGTACGCCGGTACAGCTCCTCGAACGCGGCACGGTCGCCTCTGGCCACCAGCCGGACGAGATGCTCCTCGTCCAGTTCGCCCACTGTCTTCCTGACTGATCTCACACCCGCTAGACGTCAGGCACGAACGCCAGGATTTCCCCCGGGCGTGATCCCCGTCACACATAGGGCTCCGGAGGCCCCGCCTCGACGGCAGAGGTCGGACCCTCACCGCGCACCGCATGCCGGCCGGACACTCGGCGCCGTGACATGAGCATCCGCCGGCTCGAGCTCGCGGCAGCCCCGCCACCGCATGTGTCACCACCGTGGCCGTTCGCTCAGCGGGATGCCAGAAGTCCGTACAGCAGAGGGATCCCCCGCTCCGGCAGCCGCCACCAGCCGGAGGAGCCACGAACCATGTGGGGCCAGCGTGGCCAGGGCAGTTCAGGGCCCTCGCGCGGCCCTCGGATGTCCCAACCGGCTCCGGTCAGGGCATGGACGACCTCGCCCAGCCCGTGCATCCACTCGTAGCTATCGGTGGGCGACGGCGAGTTCCTGTATCTGGTCGGCAGTGATCGACTGCTTCTGGCACCGCCTGGTGGTGAGCAGTTCCTGGTCGACGTGGCTGACGTCTTCGACGTAGTGGTGGCGGCTGGCGTCAGGAGAAGACCGGGGCGCTGCTGCCTTCTTCGACGGCGATGGCGCGTCACCGACTTCCCCGGACGACCCCAGGAACACGCGTCATGACCGGGTGGGTTCGGCCGAGTCCGGTCTGCTGAGGCGGGTCTGGCGCACCGTTCGGCACGGCCCTCGCCGGTCATCTCCGCCTCGGTGTCGGAGGCGGTCCTCTCCCAGACACCACCTGGGCGTTCCGGCACGTGGCACCGGGCAGGGCAGCACTCAAGGCGGCGCCATATCCGGTTCCGTCATGTCGTCAGGCGACACGGAGGATCGGCGGACACTCCCATCGTGCGTCGATGACCTCGGGGTGCGGGAGGTACATGCGCAAGCCGATGAACCACACGCCCCGCTTTGGTGTGGGCAGCCAGTTGGGCTCGCGGGTGGGGCCCGGTGACTCGGGCTGCAGGTGGAGGACCAGGCTGCCGTCCGCGTCGGTGACCAGCCCCGGGGTGCGGTCGCCGATGGAGTAACGGCCGATCGGATTGGGGACCAGGTTCCTGTCCTCTCCGTAGACGGTCAGGGACCAGAACGCCGTGACAGGGGGCAGACCCCCTGGCTCGAAGCGCAGTTCGTACTGGCCCGTGGACAGCTTGCCGCCGTCCGCGTCGTGGAAGGCGGCCAGGTAGACCGCTTCCTCGGGATCGTTGGCGGCGACACCGACCAGCGACTGCTCCGCGGCTCGCCTCAGGAAATCGTCCCCGAACCGTCCCATCTGTGGTGGCGGATAGAGCCAGCCGTTGATGACACGAGCCCATTCGCCACTGAGCAGTTGCCGTTCGAGCATCGGTACGCCGGTGGCAGCGGCCCGGATCAGGCTCTGTTTGACGGGTTCGGGCTGAGCTTCGACATCAAGCCCGGGCCCGATGCCGATCTCCGCGAACTGCTTGAGCAGAACCCTGTGGTGCCGCGGTGGCGGATTCTCTGCCAGCATCGCGTTCAGGGTCTTCCACGGGCCGAGAGGATCCTCTGCCGCGTCGATCGGTTCCAGCACGTCGCGGCGCTCCGGGAGGTGCGCTCCTTTCTTGCCGAACAGGTGGAGCGGCGTCAACCGGTACCGACGCTGCAGCGTTTGAACGTGCGAGAGGTCGTGTTCGCCTTCGACGAGGGTTCGGCCGACGATCAGGATCCAGGGGCTGGGGGCAGTCGCCGTACGGCGCACCCCTTTGGGGAGGTCTCCTGTCCATCCCGGCCCGACGAGGGCGAAATCACCGGCATGCGGTCCGGTGGTGCGTCGGCCCACGTAGTCGTAGTTGTCGGAGGTCATGCCGACCAGTTCGAAGGTGAAGTAGCGGTCGCTCATGTCCGGGTGCGAGAGGATGACGGGTTCCTCGCTCAGGTCGACCCAGGCGAACGAGTACAGCGTGTCATTGTTGGGCGCCAGGCCCTCCCGGTCGGAGGCGTCGAAAAGCTTGTGGGAGTGCCAGAAATGGTTGACGGCGGCATACGGTGTCGCATCGGTGTCGGGCTTCCGGGCCGCCCACCGATGGCGAAGCTGGGCGTTGTAGATGTACGGGAACCCATAGACAAAGGCTTGTTCGCCGAGCGTATAGGCGTATTCCCGGCGCCAGTCGCTGACGTGGCCGGTCAGCGCCGACTCCACCGACTGCCACATCAGCGGCAGCGCCCGTGTTGTCCTGCGGGTGCGGTCGACCGTCGCTCCTGGATGGCGCACGGCGTCCACCGCGGCCCTGCCGGTCACCATCGCCACCTGGCCGACGCTCGACGCCACTCCCGTGATCTGGTGGCGCAGTCGCTGTACGGGACGGTTGCTCGTGGCTGCAGAGGCCATTACCGCGCTCCTCTCCGGCACGGCGTCATACTTCTCCGGCCGGACAGCCGACCACCGTCGGTGATGCGAGCCCGGCTCCTCCTCGCGGGCCGACGAGCTGTATCGTGCGCCGTGCTTCGTCGGGTGTCGGGCAAGTTGCCTCTACCGCCTGGCCCACTCACTCGAGTAGATCACCGCAGCCGGACCCCGGCAACCGCGCTCAGCCTCACCGCTCTCGGGAGCTGACACCGCGTTGACCTCGTGGGTGGGGGCACGCGGCCGTTGGACGGCACGATTGCCCGCGCTGAGGCCGTACGGCGTCGCCGCAGCCGGAATCGGGCGTCGCACGACCTTTGCCGGGCGCCTCCATGTGGCGGTCCGCTCGAATACCAGACGTGGCAGGTTGACGACGGGCGGTCGCCGGATCTGGTGGTCCTCCATCATCTCCGGCACCAGCTTGATGTCCGTGTTCGGGCGACGGTGCGCCTCTGCTCTCGGCAGGGGCCCGGAAGCCGAGGGAAGGCGCCCACCATGTTCCTCCGGGCTGGAGAGGCCGGATGGTGTTCTTCGTGGATCGCGGTGACGCCGACGGGCCGGCTGGAGCACGTCGGAGGCGAGGATGCCGTGGTGCTGGGGCTGTCCCGCGAAGGAGGCCGGTCGCCACCCAGGTCGCCAAGGCACTCCGGCCGCCGCTGGATGTCTGTCTGGTGCGGAAGCCGGGATCCCCGTTCCAGCCGGAGCGGGGATTGGGAGCGGTCGGCGAGGACAGTGTCCGTGCACACCACGCTCGGAGAGCCGTGCCCGGCGCTACCGGGGCGGGCGGGAACCGATCGGGCTCAAGGGGCGCACGGTGGCAGTCGACGGCGGTGTGGTCACGGAGGGGGCGACGGCGCGGGCGCCTGCCAGATGACTCGGCCCCGAAGAGGCGGGTGGCGCCAGGAGAACGCCGACGAGCGGTTCTCGCAGCGCAGGCGAGGAGCCCGCCGCCCTGGAGAAGGTCATCGAGCTGGCCGGTGACTGGTTCACTGACCACATGCCCCTAGGGCCTGAAATGCGCGGCGCGGTCTCGGCCGGCCGAGTGCCCAGGTGCGGCGTGACGATCCCCCCGCCTGGTCGCGTGTCCCGTGCCGGAGCACGCGTGGTGTCCAGCGGTGGGATCGCATGCCGAAACCGGTGAGCATCGCCGGGCGAACCGTGACGTGGACCCACACCCCTCCGGGCGCCACCGCGGCCGCGAGGTATGCGGCCAGGATGCGTTGGTGCGGAGCCTGCGTGAAAATGCTCCTGTGCAGGGCCGTACCAGGCGAGCGTTGTGCGCGGCCGCCCGATTCGTACCCCCGCCGACAGGTGGCGGGGGCGCCCTGCGGTCCGGGGCCATGACGGCCATGACGCCTGGCTGGTCACCGACGAGCAGGCGGAGCTGCGGTCCCGGCTGCGCGAGATCGCGGCCGCGCACGGCGTCCGGGTGCGGGCCGGGGACGTGGAGCTCGGCGGCGTACGGGTGCGGTGCCATCCAGTGGCGCACACCTCGCATCCCGCCTACGGCTACCGCATCGAGACACAGGGGACGGCCGTCGTGTGGGCGCCGGAGTTCTGGGAGTTCCCGGGGTGGGCTGCGGGGGCCGACCTGATGTTCGCCGAGGCCGCCGGATGGAACCGCCCGATCCGATTCCGCGGCGGCGTGGGTGGCCACGCGAGTGTCCGCACGGTCGGCGAGCAGGCCGCACGGCACGGTGTGCGGCGGCTCGTCTACACCCACATCGGGCGGCCCACCCTGTGCGCGATCGACGCCGGGGCCAAGCCCGAGATCGGGGAATGGGGTGTCCAGGGCCGCGCCTACTCCGTGCGGGTGCCGGCCCGGGAAGACCGGAAAGAACTGGCGGTGACGATACGACCGGGCTGGATCAGAGGGGCCAGGAACGCCGACCCGCGGACCCGCGGGTCAGGGTGATGCCAACGATCTCCCAAGCTGTTTCCGGCGCCTGCCCCGCGCACGTTCCCAAGGCAGGAGGCCGCGCATGGAACTCGTCGAGGAATGTCCTTACCGCTTCCGTATCGAACGGCACGGTGACATGCGGGTGCCCGGGGTGGTGTTCGCCTCCCGCGAGTTGCTGGCGGATGCGGAGCAGTCGCTGCGACAGGTGATCAATGTGGCCACCCTGCCCGGGATCGTCGGCGCCTCCTACGCCATGCCCGACATTCACTGGGGCTACGGCTTCCCCATCGGCGGCGTCGCGGCGACCGCGGTGGACGAGGGCGGTGTGGTCTCGCCCGGCGGCGTCGGCTTCGACATCTCGTGCGGGGTGCGGCTGCTGGCCGCCGACTGCGACCGGCGGGAGATCGAGCAGGCGCTGCCCGCGGTGATGGACGGCCTGGGCCGGGTGATCCCGCGCGGCGCGGGACCCGGCGGCCTGTGGAAGCCGGGCGGGAAGGGAGAGCTGGAGCGGATCCTGCGGGGCGGCTCCCGGTACGTGGCGGAGCAGGGGCGCGGTGAGGAGCGCGACCTGACGCGGTGCGAGGACGGCGGAACGGTGGCCGACGCGGATGTGACGCGGGTGAGCGGGAGGGCACGGGAACGGGGCCTTGGACAGGTGGGCAGCCTGGGCTCAGGCAATCACTTCCTGGAGGTGCAGCAGGTCGTCGAGGTGTACGACCGGACGGTCACCGCCGCCTTCGGACTCGCCCTCGGCCAGGTGTGCGTGATGATCCACTCCGGATCGCGCGGCCTGGGCCACCAGATCTGCACCGATCACGTGCGGGCCATGGACCACGCCATGACCCGGTACGGCATCGCCCTGCCCGACCGGCAACTGGCCTGCACCCCGGTCGGCTCACCGGAGGGCCGGGACTACCTGGGAGCGATGGCAGCAGCCGCCAACTACGGCCGCGCCAACCGCCAACTGCTCACCGACGAGACCCGCCGCATCTTTCGCCGCGAGGCCGGCACCCGGCTGTCCCTGGTGTACGACGTGTCCCACAACCTCGCCAAGATCGAGACGCACGTGGTGGACGGGACGCGGCGCCGGCTGTGCGTGCACCGCAAGGGCGCCACCCGGGCCTTCCCGCCCGGACATCCCGAACTCCCCGAGGACCTGATCCAGTTCGGTCAGCCGGTGCTGATTCCCGGCACCATGGGGACGGCCTCGTACGTGCTGACCGGGGTGGCAGGCGGGGAGGCGTTCTTCTCCACCTGCCACGGCGCGGGTCGGGTGATGAGCCGCCACGCGGCCGCACGCACGGTCACGGGCAGGGAACTGCGGGAGCGCCTGGAACGGGAGGGCATCGCCGTGCGCCCGCAGTCGTTGCGCGGTCTGGCGGAGGAGACCCCGGAGGCGTACAAGGACGTGAGCGCGGTGGTGGCGGCGAGCGAGGCGGCGGGGCTGTGCCGCAAGGTGGCGCGCCTGGTGCCGCTCGGTGTGGTCAAGGGCTGAGGCCGCCACTGGGCCCCGCATCTCATACGTCGATGGTCACCGCACAGGACCAGCCGTACGGATCCGGACCGATCCGCAGCTCGTGCCACGACACGCCCTTCGGCACGGCCCCGATGATCTCCACGTCGGCGAACTCGGCGAGCGCCGCTCGCACCTCCAGCCCACCGTCACAGGCGTCCGTCTCCACCTCCACCGGCACCCGGCCCGGCACCTCGAGCCAGTAGATGACCTCTTCCAGGAGTGCGGTCAGCAGTTCCTCGTCGCTTCCCTCGGCCAGCCGTATCCGCTCCACGGCGGCCGTCCGCGCCACAGAGGTGTCGGCGAAACACTCCACCAGCCCCAGCGCCGCCTCCGCCAAGCAGTGCTCCCGGGTCGCGCCCCACGCCTCGATCCGCACGTCGGCGGTGTGTGGCACCGTCCGGTGCCCGCTCTCGCCTTGCCGTCGTGCTTCCCGGTCGTTGTCGGTGTCACCGACCATGTCCACCGTGTGCCCACGTCTGCCGCACCTACACGGTCCGCGACTGCGAGGTGCGCCCACCGTGGTCGTTGACGATGGCGGCCGCCCGTCTCATGACCGGTTCCCAGTCCGGGCCGGTGGTCTTTGTGACGAGCACGGCACCGTCCTGGACCCGTCCGATCTCGGTGGCGCTGCGCAGGCCGCACACCGGCCCGGCGGCGATGGCGTCAGGCCCGCGAACAGGCCGCCACCCTGCGCTCCTTCCGGCTGAGGGAACGCAGCGAACGGCTGACGCCCGGCCTGACCATCGGCGACCTGGAGGACGGCCGCCCTCGTCCTGGGCGCAGAGGCGGATCATCGCCGTGGTGTGCCGGCTCTCGTTGTCGTGTCGTTCTCGGGCCGAAGGTGATTCGTGACGTCGACGACTCCGTCGACGCTCTCGGACAGCCGTACCGCGATGGGGATGAGGCTCTCCTGTGGCATGGTGCCGCTGAGTGTCACCCGTCCATCGGTGACCTGGACGGTGACCGCGCCGGGTTCCAGGCCGAGGGCACGGGCCAGGACATCCGTCCTGACCTCCTCGCAGATCGTGAGGTCGCGCCGCAGGAAGACCCGCAGCAGATCGGCACGGCTGACGATGCCCACCAGTCGCTCGGCATCGTCCACGACGGGCAGCCGTTTGACGTGATGGCGGGCCATGGCGCGGGCTGCCTCCACGACCGACCACTGGGGCCGGGCCGTGACGGCAGGGCTGGTCATGAGCCGCTCGGCGGTCAGCGCATGGGCCTTGGCGCGTTCCGCGGGGAGGAGGTGCGCGGCGGCCAGATGTCCGCCAGGATCCACCTGGCCTTCCTGTTTGCGCAGCATATCCGCCTCCGACACCACGCCCACCGGGCGGCCCTGGTCGTCGACGACGGGTACCGCGGTGATGTCGTGATCCGCGAGGTGCTGGGCAATGTCCTTGAAGCTCGTGTCCCGCCGCACACTCACCACGGCCGTGGTCATGAGGTCTCCGACCAAGCGATGCAGCATGTCCCGCTCCTTCTCAGACGCTCGCGGCACAGGTCCTCTCTCCACTGTCCGCCCCTCGGAGAGCCCTCGCACTGTCCGTGCGTCCTGGGCTTACCGGGCAGGGCGAACGACGACCGCCACCGATCACCTCCGCCCAGTGGCACCGGCCCGAACTCGAGGCCCGGCTTCCCGCTGCGGCCCACTCGGTCACCGGGTGTCGTCGGCGCTGGTGGACCGGTTGCCTGTCGGCCGATCACCAGCGAGCCGCCCCTCGACGGCCAGGTGGCCACACGCGGGGACGACGTGTCCTTGATCATGACGCACACCTACGGCGCGGACGCCCAGCTGATCCATGAGTTCGCCTGGGGGCTTCGTCCGCACCACTGTTCCACGAAGGACGCCGGACTGCGCGGTCGGCCCCCTCCCCCGCCCTCGACGGCCCGCCCCGCGTGGCGGCACTCGGCGTCCAGATCAGCCACGGGCGGCTGATCGGCTATCCGGACCTGTTCGACGATCCGGCGTTCGACGATGCTCGCCGACCGCCGGCACTCCATGACCGGCCGCCTGGAACCGGCCGACCAGGAGGAGCCTGACCGGGCCGGGACTGCGAGCGGCATCCCCGGCTGAACGGATCACCGCAGGGCACCGCCCGCTTCGCTGCCGCGGTCGGGCTATTCCTCCCGGTACAGCCGGTCGAGGCCGACGAGCACCACCTGTCCGTCGGCTTCGGCCGCGCTGAGCGCGGGAGTGAAGCCGACGCCGCTGTAGCAGGCGGGCCGGGCGTGGGCGAGGTCCTCGCCGTCGGCGGCGAGCGGGGCGAGGAGGTGACGGAGGTGTTCCAGGTAGTGCGGGTCCATGGCCTCGTCCCAGCGCGCCACTCCGACCGACAGCAGGGCCCGGAATCGGCGTCGATGCGGCCGCGTGCGGCCACGTCCGCTACCGCGTTTGGACCGGCGTGGCGCGCCGCGCCGGGAACTGAGCCGTGGGCCGCTGTCGCGGGGCGTGCACCGAAGACGGTCGGGTGGGCGAAGTCCATGACCCGGTCCCGGCAGATCTGGGCCACGTGGCGCAGACGGCAGACGCCGCGGGTGGCGGCCGACAACGACATCACCACGTGGTGAAGGTGCGGGGTCGCGGCCGTGACAGGTCATACGGCATCGCTCGGCAGTCCGGGTGACTGGGCGATCTCTTGTTCGGCGGCTTCGACGATCGCCAGCACGGCGGCCGCCGCGGCCGCGGGGTCGCGGGCCTCGACGGCTTCCACGATGGCGCGGTGACCCGGCAGCGAGGCTTCCACCGCGCCGGGGGTCCGGGTGCTGACGAGGAAGCTGTGTTCCAGCGCGATGTCGACGGCGCGGCCCAGTGATCCGAGGAGACGGTTGCCGCTGGCGTCGAGCAGGGCCCGGTGGAAGGCGATGTCGGCCTCGACGTAGCCGCTGCGGCCGGGTGCCGCCGCCGCTGCCTCCATGGCCGCCAGGGCGTCGTACAGGGCTCGTACGTCGTCGGGGCCGGCCCGGCCGGCGGCGAGCCGGGCCGCCTCGGGCTCGACGATCCGGCGCAGTTCACCCGTATCGCGCAGCAGAGCCGTGGCGTCCCCGGCCTGTTTCCAGCGCAGTACGTCACGGTCCAGGTGGTTCCAGTGCTCCGGGGGCAGCACGCGCGTGCCGGTGCGCGGGCGTACGTGCAGCATTCCCTTGGCCACCAGTGCCTTGACCGCTTCCCGCAACACCCCTCGGCTGACGCCGATCTCGGCCGCGAGCGCGTCCTCGACCGGCAACGGATCTCCCGGCTCCCACGCGCCACCCACGATGCGCCGCCCGAGTTCGTCGACCACGCGCTGGTGCGTGGTCAGGAAGTGCGCCACGATCTCTGCTCACCCCCTGGACGCCATTCATCGAATCATTTAATGATTGAGCCCCCAGGGTACGGCCTGCGGGCCTCACCCGACATCGCCCCACCGCGCAAGCGGACCACGCGAGATCCACGGGAGTGCCTACATGACCGACGGTCAGAGGACGAGCCGCCGCAGCCAGGCGTGGTTCGGCGCACAGGGCCGCAGCGGGATGGTCTACCGCTCCTGGATGCGCAATCAGGGATTCGGGCACGAGGTGTTCGACGGACGTCCCGTCATCGGCATCGCGACCAGTGCCTCCGAACTCGCCCCGTGCAACGCCCATCTGACACGCGTCGCCGAAGCGGTCAAGCGCGGCGTGTGGCAGGCGGGCGGTCTGCCACTCCAGTTCCCCACCATGGCCACCGGCGAGACCCTGATGCGCCCCACCGCCATGCTGTACCGCAACCTCATGGCCATGGAGGTCGAGGAACTGATCCGGGCCAATCCGCTCGACGGTGTCGTGCTGCTGTCCGGCTGCGACAAGACGACCCCCGCCATGCTCATGGGCGCCGCCAGCGTCGACCTGCCCGCCGTCATGGTCACCGGCGGGCCGATGCTCAACGGCAAGTACCGGGGCCAGGACGTCGGATCCGGCACCCACGTGTGGAAGTTCGAGGAGGATTTGAAGACCGGCCGGATGACCGAGGAGGAGTGCTTCTTCGCGGAAGGGTGTATGGCCCGCTCCAGCGGCCACTGCATGACGATGGGGACCGCCTCGACGATGGCCTGCATGGCCGAGGCGCTCGGCATGCAGCTGCCGGGCTCGGCTGCCTGGCCCGCGGTCGACTCCCGGCGGATGGAGACCGCGCAGGCGGCGGGGCAGCGCATCGTGCGGATGGTGGAGGAGGAGCTGCGCCCCTCGCAGATCCTGACCCGGGAGGCGTTCGAGAACGCCATCCGGGTCAACGCGGCCATCGGCGGCTCCACGAACGCCATCATCCATCTCACCGCCATCGCCGGACGCGTCGGCGTCGAGCTGAGCCTGCGCGACTTCGACGACCTGGCCCGCGCGGTGCCCACCCTGGTCAACCTGATGCCCAGCGGCACGTACCTCATGGAGGACTTCTGCTACGCGGGCGGGCTGCCCGCCGTCATGGCCGAACTGCTCCGCGGCAAACTGCTGCACGGCGAACAGATCACGGTCACCGGACGCACCATCGCCGAGAACACCGAGAGCGCCGAACGCGTCAACTCCGACGTCATCACCTGCCTCGACGCTCCCTTCCAGCCGGCCGGCACCGGTACCGCCGTCCTGCGCGGCAACCTGTGCCCCGACGGCGCCGTGATCAAGCAGTCCGCCGCGTCACCGCACCTGCTCACCCACCGCGGTCCCGCGCGCGTCTTCGACTCCCCCGAGGCCTATCACGAGGTGGCCGACGACCCCGAACTCGACATCGACGAGAACACCGTCATCGTCATCCGCAACGCCGGCCCCAAGGGCTACCCCGGCATGCCCGAGGTCTCCAACGTCCCGCTGCCCGCCAAGCTGCTGAAGGCCGGCGTCAAGGACATGGTGCGCGTCTGCGACGGCCGGATGAGCGGCACCGGGTACGGGACCGTGGTGCTGCACGTGGCGCCCGAGGCCGCCGTCGGCGGACCTCTCGCCTTGGTGCGCGACGGGGACCCCGTGGTCCTCGACGTCCCGAACCGCACCCTGCGCCTGGACGTGGACGACACCGAGCTCACCCGGCGCCGGGAGGCATGGCGGGCCCCCACCGAGCGGCACACCAGCGGCTACGCCTGGCTCTACACCCAGAACGTGGAACAGGCCCACCTGGGGGCCGACTTCGGCTTCCTGCGCGGAAGCCGTGGACACGAGGTACCCCGCGACTCCCACTGAGTCCGCCCCAGGCGACCGCACCCCTCGCATCCAGGAGAGCATCGATCGTGGAATCGGCAGCAGCGCGCCCCCGTCCGGTCCTCACAGCCGGCTCCGTCCTGCCGGAGGACACCGGCCGAGCCGCCCTCGTCGCGCGGGTCCACCACCCGGAATCGGACGGACCGTGTGTGGCCGCGGTCCGCGGCGATCAGGTCGTCGACCTGACGGCCGTCGTACCCACGGTCTCCGACCTGATGGAACGCGACGACGCGGCGAGCGTCGTCCGCGAGGCCGACGGCGGACGCACCTGGCGCCTGGACGAACTGCTGGAGGCACCGACCGGCCGCCGTGACGTTCCGCATCTGCTCGCCCCCATCGACCTGCAGGTGATCAAGGCCGCGGGTGTCACCTTCGCGCGGAGTCTGCTGGAACGCGTCATCGAGGAGCGCACGGGCGGCGATCCGGCGCAGGCCGCGCGGGTGCGGACCCGCGTCGGGCAGGTGGTGGGCGGCGCGCTCGACGGCATCCGTCCCGGATCGCCGGAAGCGGACAAGGCCAAGGAGCTGCTTGTCTCCGAAGGACTGTGGTCGCAGTACCTGGAGGTCGGGATCGGGCCGGACCCGGAGGTGTTCACCAAGGCCCCGGTACTGTCCGCGGTCGGCACCGGCGCCGACATAGGAGTGCTCGGCGCCTCGGTGTGGAACAACCCTGAGCCCGAGGTCGTCCTCGTCGTGGACTCACGCGGCCGGGTACGGGGCGCGACGCTCGGCAACGACGTCAACCTCCGCGACGTCGAGGGACGCAGCGCCCTGCTGCTGTCCCGTGCGAAGGACAACAACGCCTCCTGCGCGATCGGCCCGTTCATCCGCCTGCTCGACGACGGCTTCGACCTGGACACCGTACGCGGGCTCGACATCGACCTGCGGATCGACGGCACGGACGGCTACGTGCTGCACGGCAACAGTTCCATGCGCGAGATCAGCCGCGACGTACTGGACCTGGTGGCCGCCACGTACGGTCCGCACCATCAATACCCGGACGGCTTCGTGCTGTTCACCGGAACGCTGTTCGCCCCCACCGAGGACCGACAGGCACCCGGCGCGGGGTTCACCCACGAGTACGGCGACATCGTGCGGATCTCCAGCCCGCGGCTCGGCTCTCTGGTCAACACCGTGATCCCCAGCGAGCAGGCCACGCCGTGGACGATCGGCGTACGAGCGCTGATGCGCAACCTCGCCCGGCGCGGCGTGCTGTGAGATGACCACATGCCTGGCCCCGCGGTCCCGTGTGCGCGGCGCTGCCGCTGCCGCGACGCGCGCCGCGCAAGCCCGGCTCATGGCCGGGCAACCGCCCCCTGCCCGAACGTGGCGTGCAAGCGCCGCGTGTGGTCCACGTGGCGCTCGGCTCCGGTCAACGTGACCCTGGCCGTCAGGCGCGGATCCGCGCTGGAGGCGGCCAACCGCACCTCCAGCTCGCCCGGTTCGACGACGCGCCGACCGTCACGTCCGGTGAAGGAAGCGAGGTCGGCCGGGACCGTGACCCGGACGCGGCGGGTCTCGCCCGGCTTCAGCTCGACGCGGGTGTAGCCGACGAGGCGCTGCACCGGCTGGACGACGGAGGCGACCGGGTCATGCAGATAGAGCTGGACGACCTCGGTTCCGGACCGTGCGCCTGCGTTGCGGAGGGTGAAGGTGAGGGTGAACTCGCCGTCCGTCGGAGCCTCCTGGACGTCCACGCTCAGGTCTGCCCAGTCGAACCGCGTATAGGACAGGCCGTGGCCGAAGGCGAAGGCGGGGGTCGGGTCGATGTTGGACACCTCGCTGGCGTGCGCGAGCCGCGCCCCGAGGTACGTGGCCGGCTGGGAGCCCGGCCCGCGCGGCACGCTGACCGGGAGACGTCCGGAGGGATTGGTACGGCCGCTGAGCACCCCGGCGATCGCGTGCGTGCCCTCCTCACCCGGGAAGAAGGACTGCACGATCGCGGCGGACTCCTCCACGGCGCGGCCGAGGGCATACGGCCGTCCCGCGAGCAGCACGGTGACCACGGGGGTCTCCTGGTCGAGCAGCGTGTCGAGCAGTTGCTGCTGCGCACCGGGCAGCACCAGCGCCTCGGCGTCGCACCCCTCGCCGCTGGTGCCCCTCCCGAAAAGCCCGGCGCGGTCGCCGAGCACCACCAGGGCGACGTCGGCCTCACGTGCCACCTGGGCGGCCTCGCGGATGCCGGAGAGATCTCCGTCGTCGATTCCGGTGCCGCGGGCGACCGTGATCTCGGCGTCGGGGAATTCGGCGGCGAGAGTGTCGCGCAGCGTGGGCAGCTCGATACCGAGTGGGGTCCCGGGGTGGCGGACGCCGATGTGCTGGGGGAAGGAGTAGCAGCCCAGTACGGCGGTGGGCTCGTCGGCGTTGGGACCGAGCAGAGCGATGCGGCGCGGCCTCGCGAGCGGCAGGATGCCGTCGTTGCTCAGCAGCACGACCGCTTCCTCGGCGACCGTGCGGGCCAGCGCGCGGTTCTTGGGACCGTCCAAGTCGATCCGGCCGCGCAGGGCGGCCGGGTCGTCCAGGTCTGCCCCGTCGAGCGCGGCCGGTACGGGGTCCCAGTCCGGGTCGAGCAGGCCGAGCATCACCTTCTGGGTGAGTACCCGGCGCAGGGCGCGATCGACCAACGCCTCCGGTATGCGGCCGTCGGCGACGGCCTCGGCCAGGGGCGCGCCGTACGTCTTGACGTTGGGCAGTTCGACGTCGATACCCGCGTGCAGCGCCGCGCCGGCGGCGCCGGCCCAGTCGGCCGCGATGCCATGCAGGGTCTTCAGGAAGGCGATGGCGAAGTAGTCGGCGACGACAGTACCGTCGAAGCCCCATGTGTCGCGCAGCAGCCCGGTGAGCAGATTTTCGTCGGCCGCGGAAGGCATGCCGTCGGTGTCGGTGTAGGCGTTCATCACCGACCGGGCGCCGCCTTCACGGATCGCCATCTCGAAGGGAGGCAGCAGGACGTCGGCGCGTTCACGCGGGCCCACGGCGGAGGGGGCGAGATTGCGACCGGCGCGGGAGGCCGAGTAGCCGACGAAGTGCTTGAGGGTGGCGACGATCCCGGCGGACTCCAGGCCCTGCACATATGCCGTGCCGATGGTGCCGACGAGGTAAGGGTCCTCGCCGATGGTCTCCTCGACTCGGCCCCACCGGGCGTCGCGCACGACGTCCAGGACGGGCGCGAGTCCCTGGTGGACACCGACGGCACGCATGTCGCGGCCGATGGCGGCGGCCATGCGCCGCACCGTGTCCGGGTCGAAGGTGGCGCCCCAGGACAGCGGAACGGGATAGGCCGTCGCCCCCCAGGCGGCGAAGCCGGCCAGACACTCGTCATGTGCGAGAGCGGGGATGTTGAACCGGTTGGTGGCGGCGATACGGGTCTGGGTGCGGGCCAGGGAGAGCGCACCCAGTGCGGGGTCGACGGGGACCGTGCCGAAGGGCCGGGTCAGCTGGCCCAGTCCGGTGGGCAGGAGTGCGTCAAGATCGACGGCTTCCTCCATGTCGTGCTGATGGGGGGCCACTTCACCGCCCTGATCGGAGGCACCCACCCACACTCCGTACAGCTGGGCGGTCTTCTCCTGAAGGGTCATCGCGTCGATCAGGGCGTCGACTCTCGTGGTGACGGGAAGGGTGGGGTCGTTCCAGAGGGAGGCTTCGGGGGTGTTCTCTACGGCCACGTTGGCGTTCACTTTCCTCCCACGCCCGCCGGACCCTGGGTCAGGGCGGGACAGGCGAACAGGTATGCAGGGCATGCCGCCCGAACCACAGGCCGACCACCGGCCACGGCGTCGGTGTCGGCGTCGGTCAACGGCTGAATCCGGCGGTCAGACCGCTCAGCAGCTGGCGGCGGCCGAACGCGTACAGGATCAGTATGGGCAGCGTGGTGAGGACGACGGCGGCGAGAACGGCGGGGACGTTGACCCCGTACTGGCCCTGGAAGGTCCACAGTGCAAGGGGCAGGGTCCGGCGGTCAGGGCTCTGAGTGAGGACCAACGGCAGCAGGAATCCGTTCCAGATGGTCAGTGCGTTGAAGATGGTCACGGTGAGGATGGCCGGTCGGGTGAGCGGTGCCGCCAGCCGCCACAGTGTCGTCCATTCGGTGGCGCCGTCGACCCGCATCGAGTCGAACAGTTCGTTGGGCACGTCGCGGATGAAGTTGGCGAGCACCAGCACCGACAGCGGGATGGCGAAGGCGATCGACGGAAGGATCAGCGCCAGCAGACTGTCGTACAGCTGCAGTTTGATGATGATCAGGTAGACCGGGATCACCGTCGCCTGCAGTGGGATGGCCAGCCCCATGAGGAACAACCCGTTCATCGCGCGCAGGGCCCGCATGCGCCAGCCGCGGACGATCGCGTAGGCGGCCATGAAGGAGACCACCACCGCCGGCACCACGGCGCCCGCGGTGACCACGACGCTGTTCACGAAGTAGCGCAGGAAGTCGGACTCGATGACCAGCCGGTAGTTCTCCAGCGTGGGGTCGCCCGAGGGCACCAGCGGGTTGCTCGCGTAGTAACGGCTCTTGGGCTTGAGGCTGGTGATCAGGGTCCAGTACAGGGGGACGGCGACGACGGCGAGCCAGAGCCATCCGGCCAGGCCACCGGCCCAGTTGCGCCGGCGGGCCGCCGGACGGGAGGGGCGTCGCCGCTCGCCGTGGGTGGCCTTCCGCGGTCGTCGCGGCTCGATCAGCGTGGTGGACACGTCAGGCCCCCTCGAGTTGGCTCGCACCGGCGTCCCGGCCCCCGAGCCGGCGCAGCAGCAGGGCGAGGGTCAGACCCACCAGAACGAGGATGACCGCGATGGCGCTGGCCGGTCCCATCAGGCTGGCCTGGAATCCCCGCTTGTACATGTCCAGTGCGAGGACCCGGGTGGCGTCTCCGGGGCCGCCCTCGGTCAGGACGAAGATGAGGTCGAAGAAGGTCAGCGACCCGACCACCATCAGCGTGGACGAGGTGATGATGGTGTATTTCAGCTGAGGCAGCGTGATGCTGAAGAACTGCCGGATCCGTCCGGCCCCGTCCAACTGGGCCGCCTCGTACAGGGACTTCGGAATCTGCTGGACACCGCCCTGGTAGATCAGTGAGTGGAACGGGATGAACTGCCAGGAGACGACGAAGATGATGACCCCGAACGCGAGCCCGGGCCGCCCCAGCCAGTCCTGGCTGAGTGCCTGGATCTTCAGCCCTGCGCCGAGCCCGAAGTTGGGGTCCAGCAGGGCCTTGTACGCGATCGCGATCGCCGCGGAGCTGAGCATCAGCGGGATGAAGTACACCACGCCCAGCACCGCACGGTAGCGCTGGCGGCCGGCCAGGAACGTGCCGAGCAGAATGCTCAGCGGCGTCTGAACGGCCCAGGAGACGGCCATCACCAGGAACGTCACCCACAGGGCGTGCGGCAGCCCGGGGTCGGTGAGCACCGTGCGCCAGCTGGTCAGCCCCGACGGGTGGATGGCGCCGATCCCGTCCCACGTGGTGAAGCTCAGCACGAAGACACCGACGAGCGGTATCACGGCGAAGCCGACGAAGACCACCAGCGCCGGCGTGGCCAGCCACGGCAGGATGCTGCGCGGTTCGCGACGCGGCGGATGGCCGGTGAGTGAGCTCATTTGCCGGTGACCTCGTTGAGGTTGCGGGCGAACCTCTGCGGCGAGATGGAGAGCTGGAACAATTTGACGATGTTGTCCAGCAGGGCCTCGGCGGCCGCCGGGCTGAGCGCTTGGTCCCAGGACTGGCCGAACACCTTGGCCTTGCTGGCGATGTCGTAGGTGAACTGCAGGAAATCGGCGCTCTTGGAGGCGGCCAGCAGCTTCTCCGTGCCCAGTCGGATCGGAACCGCCCCGTTGCCGATCCACTTCTTCATCTCGTCCTCCTGGAGGACGCCCGTGGCGAAGAAATCCTTGGCGATCTTCTTCTGCTCGGCGCTGGCCTTCGAGGAGATGGACAGGTACTGGGCGGGGTTGCCGACGGTGTTGCTCGGATCGCCCTTACCGCCTTCAACGGGCGGGAAGTTCATGTAGCCCAGCGCTCCGCTGGAGACGAAGTCCCCGCCCTCGGTCTGCTGGATGCCGTACGACCAGGAGCCGTGGAGCATCATCGCGGCCCTGCCGGTGTACAGCAGCGCCTGGTCGGCGTTGGAGTCCGCGGTGATCGAGGAGAAGCCCTTGATGAACCCGTGGGCTTTGACCAGATCCTGCACCTTGGTCAGCGCGGTGATGGCGTCCGGATGGGACCAGGCGTTCTTCTCGCCCTCGATGATGGCCTGGAACACCTCCGGACCGCCGATGCGGTCGAACAGGAACTCAAGCCACATCATGTTCGTCCACCGGGACTGGCCACCCAGGGAGAAGGGCGCTATGCCCTTCGCGTTGAACTTGGGCACCAGCGCCATGATGTCGTCCCAGGACTTCGGTGGCTCCACGCCGACCTGGTCGAAGACCTTCCTGTTGTAGTAGAGGATGATCGGCTGCACGACATCGCACGGCATCGCGTAGATCTTGCCGTCGACGGTCGCCGCGGCGAACGAGGACGGGAACAGCCGCTTCTTGACCTCGGGGTGCTCGTCGAACCACGAGGTGAGGTCCTCGACCTGGCCCGCCTTCGCGTAGGTGCGCAGCGTCCCGCCTCCCCAGCCCCAGATGATGGTGGGCGCCTTCCCCGCCCCGATGGCGGTCTTGATCTTCGTCTTGTACGCGTCGTTCTGGAAGGTGGTGTCTGTGATCTGCTCCTTGGGGTGGGCCTTGTTGAACGCGTCCACCGCGCCGCCCCTGACACCCTCATTCGGCTGGCCGCTTATGTACCAGTACGTGGCTCCACCACCGCTCTTGCTGGGACCGGACGAGCCGCAGGCCGCGAGCGCCGCGGAGACGGGCACGCCGGCGGCCAGGCCGAGGAGAGTACGTCGAGAGAGGGGGATCGCCATGTCTTTTCTCCGCACTTGAGAGCCACCGGCTTCTCGTGAGCCATAGTGAAAACTTTTCGAAATAACCTTCTTTGAGCTCCGTTCGTGCAAATTAAGTTTCGGACTGACGCCCTGTCAAGGCATGTGCAGGCACGTTGTCGGCCAGCAGTCGGCTGCGTAGTATCGGGCGAGAACGGCTCTCGAGGAACCCCTGGAGGGACCGAAAATGTTTCGAAACATGCCGAGTTGGGGGCGGGGGACGACGCGATGACCCGGCTCACCGGCACGTCGCGGGCGCAGATCCCACGCCGTCCGGGCGGTCGCCCCGGGCAGTCCGGCAGTTGGCCCGCTTCGCCCAGGTACGGCTGGAGCCGGGCGCAAGCACACGCCTACGGGTCGGCGTGCATGCCGATCGGACACCGTTCACCGGACGCGAGCTCCCGCAGATCGTCGGACGTGCCGAGGTCGGGGGGCTCGTCGGCACCTCCCCGGACGGACTCGGTGCCGGTTGCCGTACAGTTGCCCGGTTCCACCCGCGTTGCCGACTCGACCGGCGGCTCACCACACCGGTGGACGTACAGCTGGGAGGAACCGATGCGGCCGAACACCAGGCGGACCACTTTGGCGGACATCGCCCAAGCGGCCGGGGTCTCCGTCGCGACCGTGTCCAAAGTGGTCAACGGTCGCGGTGACGTGGCGCCGCGGACCCGCGCCCGGGTGCAGGAACTGCTGCATCAGCACCATTACCTCGCGCCCGTGTTCCGCCACACCGAGGCCATCGAAAGCCCGACCATCGAGGTGCAGTTCAAGGGCGGCCTCAAGTCGTACGTGGCCGAGGCCCTGGAAGGGATCATCGACTCCGCCGCCGAATTGGGGGCCTCGGTGGTGATCGGTCAGGCGTCCCGCGCCCCACACTGGGCCCGGGACCTGGTCTCAGCCGGGCGCCGCGCCGTCATCGCGGTCACCAGCGTGTACACCACAGCGCACCTGAACGAACTGGCCCGGGCCGGGCTGCCGCTGGTCGTGCTGGACCCACTGCACCTGCCGGACAGCCGGGTCAACAGCGTCGGGGCGACCAACTTCGCCGGCGGCCTGGCCGCGACCCAGCACCTGCTCTCCCTGGGCCACCGCCGCATCGCCTATCTCGGCGGACCGACCATGGCCGTATGCAACCAGGCACGCATGCACGGCTACCGTGCCGCCATGGAGGCGGAAGGAGCGCAGGTACCCGACGCCTGCGTCCGGCCCGGAGAATTCACGTACGAGACCGGGTTGCTCGGCGCCACGGCGCTCCTGGGCCTGCAAGAGCCACCGACGGCGATCTTCGCAGGCAACGACGAGATCGCCCTCGGTGTCATCGAGACCGCCCGCGCCCGAGGCCTGCGCGTCCCCGAAGACCTGAGCGTGGTCGGCTTCGACGACACAAGCCTCGCCCAGATGGCCTCACCGCCACTGACCACCGTGCGCCAGCCACTACGGGAGATGGGTGGTGCCGCCCTGCGCACCGCCCTCCGACTGGCCAGAGGCGAGAAGGCCGAGTCCCATCACATCGAACTCGCCACCGAACTCGTGGTACGCGCCTCGACGGCGCCGCCCCGCGAAGAGACTTCGGCGCGTAGATAATCGCAGGTGAGAGGTCTTCGGGCCGGATTGGCGAACCGGTCACAGACGTCTGCCACGCGGGCCGCCGCGAGCGGGTCGATCTGCTGTCCGCGGGCCTCGACCCACGCCAGGTCAAGGACCTCGCCACCCTCTCGGTGGATCCGCGGGCGGTACGAATGCCGCGAGGACGTGCTCGTGGACCACCCGCATCGACAAGTCCGCCGACGAAGTCGGCGCGATGATCCTCGCTCGGTCACCTCGGCGCAGATCCACGCACAGGCTCGTAGCCTGCCTGGAGGTGAACCGCCACGGGTTCTCCACCGATCGGACGGCAGGCGGCATCCTGGCGTCGGCGCAGCTGGTCCCGGAACGGTTCGTGGGACCAGCCACCGCCTGGCGCGACGGAAACCTTATTACGGGCCGGGGAGCCGGGGCACGCCCTGACGGAACTGTCGACGGCCGCGTTCACCGAACCCAACCCCACAGTGCTCAATAGGGTGTTGCATGCCCAGGGCCGGATCCCCGCACCGGATCTGCGGCTGCTGCCCGCCGAGCCCACCTCTGTTGGACGCGGCCGTCAGGTGCCTCGCCGACCTGGGCCAACTGGCCTCTGTCGGCCAACCTCAGGATCATCACCGTCCGTAGCCGCATCCGCCGAGCCTGGACCACCCACCGCTGGGCCGGCGGCACCCCGGCCAATGCCTACGCCTCTTCGGTGACCCGGACGCCGCCGAGGACGATGAAGACGAGGACTGGTCAGCGGCCCCAGCGAACGGCCCCGTCAGGCGGGTTCGGCATTGAGAACGCGCCCGGTCGGCCTGCGGGTGTGGATCCACGCGGGCAGGGCGGTCAACACCCCGACTGCCAGCAGGATGACGAGGGCGGCGGTGAGCAACCACGTCGTCGAGGGTGTGACCGTGCTGCCGAACAGCCAGTACAGGCCGAGCCCGGTCGGAATACCCGCCGCCACTCCGGGCACGGCGGGCAGGAGTTGCGCCACGCACAGCGCCGCGACGACCTGGCCGGGTGTGGCGCCGAGGGTACGGGCGATGGACAGGGCGCGCCGGGCCTGCACGGCGGTGCTCCAGCCGAGAAGCACGGTGTTGAGCGTGGACAGCGCCACCAGCGTGAGCGTGACGGCGAGCAGCACCTCGCCGGTCAGGTCGACCCGCACTTCGACGGGGCCGAACCGCTTGAAGTCGGGCCTCCCGCCGAGTTCGGTGTGCCAGGTGAGCAGGGCGGTCACCATGAGGGTGGTGGTGGCCGTACCGGCCGAGGCCAGGACGGCGCGGCCGGGCCGGCGGGCGAGCAGCCGGATGCCGAGCAGGAGCGAGGTGGGCAGATGCGCCGTCATGGCGTTCAGGCGCCGGTGGCGCGTGAGCAAGTGCGCCGGATCGGCCAGGGAGTGGACGGTACTGGTGCGGGTGGCGCGCAGCGCGGGGCCGAGCGCACCGGTCAGAGCGACCACGACGGCGAGGAAGATCGCGGCGGTGACGGTGCCGGAGTCCGGAGGGCTGACGGTGTTGAGCAGCCCGGCGCTGGGATCGACCAGGTGGGGTGCGGCCAGCGTTCCGGCGGTCAGCCCGAGCGCGGAGGCCAGGAGGGTCAGCAGCAGGTACTGCGCCAGCAGGACGGAGGTGACGGTGGCGGGTCCGGCGCCGACGGCCTTGAGCAGTGCGGCACGCCGGTTGTCGCGGGCGGCGCGGGTCGTGGCGAGCGCGGCGAGGGTGACCAGCGCGGCGACGGCGAGCAGCCAGCCGCCGACCACCAGGGCAGGCTGGATGGCCCGGATCATGGACAGGTCCGTCCGGAGGACGTCCTGCCAGTAGTGGACGTTGACCGAGGAGTCGACCTCGCGGTCGCGGCCGAACACGGTGTCCTGCCATCGTTTCGTCGCCGTGGGATCGGCCAGCTTCAGATGGATGACATGGACACTGGGCTCCTCCCCCGCCGCCGCGCGGGTGTCGGCTGAGGTGAGCCAGATCCTGCCGCCGTAGTCGGACGGCCCGGCCCCCTGCGCGGCGTCACTCCCCGGATACACCCCGGTGGCCGCGCTGATCGCGGTCCCGACGACCGGATAGCCGCGTCCGCTGATGGTGACGCGGTCGCCGACGCGCACGCCGAGTGCTTGCGCGAACCCGCGCTCGACCACCGCGCCGCCGGGACGCACCCAGGTGCCGGAGGTCACCAGCGGTCGGTCCACGGCGGACGGTGCGGTCTCGCGCCCCTCGACCGAGGAGTGCGCGGTTCGGCCGTGCGCCTTGATGTAGGTGTCGAACGCGAAGACCGGGTCGGCTTGCGCGGCCACACCGGGCGCGTCCGCGAGGCGTTCGGCCACGCGGGACGGGTTCGTGGCCGTCGTGGTGGCGATGATGTCGGGCCCCGCGGTGGCCGCGCGGGTCTTCTCGTACCCGCTGACCACCGCGTCGTTGGTCGCCAGTCCGAGGGTCAGGCTGGCGCCGGCGATGGTGACGGCGAGCAGGAATATGACGGCCTCGCCGGGTCGGCGGCGCATATCGCGCAGGACCAGGCGCCACATCAGCAGCAGATGTCCCACGGTCAGTCCCCCCAGCTCAAGAGCGAGCGAGCCGTGTGCTGCCGCTGTCGGTGTTCAGGGGGGTGTCGTCGGCCAGCGTGCCGTCGCGCAGGGAGACGATGCGGTCGGCGGTGGCGGCGACGCGTTCGTCGTGGGTGACCATGACCAGGGTCTGGCCGGCGGTGCGCAGCTCGTCGAAGAGCCGGAGGATGTCGTGAGTCGCGGCGCTGTCGAGGTTTCCGGTGGGCTCGTCGGCGAGGACCACCAGCGGCTTGTTGACCAGGGCACGGGCAATGGCGACCCGCTGCCGCTGCCCGCCGGACAGCTCCGAGGGCAGATGCCGGGCCCGGTCGGCGAGTCCGACCTGATCGAGGATTTCGGCGGCACGGCGGCGGGCGGTGCGCGGTGAGGCGCCGGCGAGCAGCGCGGGCAGCTCGACGTTCTCCGCCGCGGTCAGCTCGTCCATCAGGTGGTACGCCTGGAAGACGAACCCGACGGCGCG
This sequence comes from Streptomyces sp. NPDC007875, assembly GCF_042868035.1. Taxonomy (NCBI): domain Bacteria; kingdom Bacillati; phylum Actinomycetota; class Actinomycetes; order Kitasatosporales; family Streptomycetaceae; genus Streptomyces; species Streptomyces sp. NPDC007875. Next base: position 90,725 of record NZ_JBIADZ010000032.1, read on the forward strand.
GCGCCGCAGCCGGGCCAGCGCCCGCTCGCCGAGGTCGTCGACACGCCGCCCACCGAGCCATACCTCGCCCTCGGTAGGCCGGTCAAGACCGCCGAGAAGCTGGAGCAGTGTGGACTTGCCACAGCCGCTGGGCCCGGTCACGGCGAGCGTCTGCCCGGTGGGAACATCGAGGTCGACCCCGCCGACGGCCCACACCGCGCCCTCGTCCTCCCCGTACACCCGGGCCAGGCCGACCGTGCGCAGCACCGGCCCGGCCGCCTCTCCGGGGTGGCGGCCGGCCCATCCCGCGCCCGGACCGTCGTCCGTACCCCTCCGCCGCGACCGGGCCCTGCCCCGCTGACCGTCTCTCGTCATCCGTTTCCCTTGCCTTTCCCCCGCGGTGTGGGGGGGGGCCCCGGGCCCCCCCCCCCCTGCCACCACCCCCCAAAGGGCCGCGCCACGCCCCCCCTGGCCACCCGAAAAAGCCCCCCCCCCCCCGCCGGGAGGGGCTCAAACCGCCGC
>NZ_JBIADZ010000032.1:91235-106122 GCF_042868035.1 Streptomyces sp. NPDC007875
CGGCGCCGGCCGCGGGGCCGGACCCCCCCCGCGGCCCGCGGCCGCGGCCCGGCGGACTTACTCTCCACATCGGTTCCCGCGCCCGCCCCCCGGGGGGGGGGGGGCGCCCCGGGCCCCCCCCCACGCTTCCAACCAGCGCAGATCGGCCTGCAACCGGAGCGCGATGCCCTCCAGAAGCAGCCCGGCCTCCGAGTCCGTGTCGTGAGCAAGGGCAGCGTGCTGGGCTTCGGCGAGGCTGCGCATCAGCTCCCGCCGCCGCGCGTCCACGAGCGCGAGCGGATCGGCCAGGCCAGACTCACCGGCGGCCACCAACTTCAGGTGGAACTCCGTCACGTCCGCTCTGGGTCCGGCGCTCTCGGCCATCCATGCGGCCACCCGCTCATGCCCGGCCGCGGTCGGCGCGTACACCTTGCGCCGCGGGCCGCGCACCGGTGCGTCCTCACGCTCCTGGACGACCAGACCCGCCTTTTCGAGCCGGCTGAGCGTCACATAGATCTGCCCCGCGTTCAGCGTCTCCCCCAATGGCCCGAGCGCCGCTACCAGCCGCGCGCGCAGGTCGTACCCGTGCGACGGCTCCTTGACCAGCAGCGCCAGCATCACGTCCTGCACGGGCCACCCTTCTCTGCGACCCCCAATAGATAGCGGTTAGCCAAATGGAGCGTCAAGCCGGCCTCTGAACCCCATCCGCGGTCGGGAAGGCGTACCGCCTCCGCGCCGCGGTGTCCCGTCACACGGTGACCCTCGCCCCCGGGCCAACTCCAGTCGCCGGTGCGCGGCGGTCACCTGCGCGAGCAGCACCTGCGCCGCGGTGCGGTCGCCGGCATCCGCACCCGTGACGATCATCCCCGGCTGCAGGCCGGGCGTGTCGACTACCACGTGTCGCTTGCGGCCGGTGAACAGCGCGGGGAGTCGCGGGTGCCGCCGGTTGTTGAACTGCTGGAACAGCACGAGTCCCACGCGGGACAGCCTCAGGAAGGCGGCATGGCCGACGGCGCTCTCCTTCCGGCCGGGCCGCACCGCCGACCGTGTGCATGTGCCGCAGCCCCTGCCGGTAGGAGTCGAGCAGCCCGGTCTCGGCGTACGGGAGCTTGAGGTCGCGGCAGTGTTCCCGGACCAGAGGCTGTACGAGCCTGAGGTGGGGCCTGGGCATGTTCGGGAAGAGGTGGTGCTCGATCTGGTAGTTCAGCCCGCCCAGGAGCCAGTCGGTGACCGGCCCGCCCCGGACGTTCCGCGAGGTCAGCACCTGGCGGCGCAGATGACCCCAGCGCTCGCCCGCCGGGTCGGGCATCGGCCCGGACCGACCGAACCCGTCAGCCCAGGCCTGGTGTGCTTCGCCTGGGTCCGTGCTTGTGCCCGCGGCCCTACCTGTCCAGGTGGGCGAGGATCAGGTTGGGGTCCTCGGCGGTGTTCCAGCCGGCGCTCAGCACGTAGACGGTGTCGCCGCGCAGGGCGATGGACGTGGGGTTCTGCAGACCGTCCACCGACGTCAGCACGGTGGAGTGGCTGCCGTCGGGCTGGACGAGCGCGACTTCGTTCGGTCCGTCCAGGGCGGCCAGGAGCCGGTCGCCACCGCCGGTGAAGGCGAAGTCGTCGATCCCCGGCATGCCGCTGGCCCGAGTCTGGATCCCGCCCGCACCTCCGTCCTGGAGGACGGGGATGCGCACGATGGTGCCCTGGTCGAGATTGGTGGCCCAGACCGCGCCGTTGTGGATCTTCAGGCCGTTGGCGCCGAGGAAGCCGGTGGGGGCCAGTTCGGGGGCGGTGGACCAGGCGGTCGGGGTGCCGCTGGTGGTGGGCACCGTCCAGATGGTGCCGAGCACGGAGTCGGCGGCATAGAGGGTGTGGGTGCGCGCATCCAGCGCCAGACCGTTGGGCAGACCGTCCGCCGGCAGCGGGGCGATCCGCTCCGGCCGGCCGCCGGGGCGCATCCGCCATACGCCGGTGAGGTCGGCGGTGCCGGTGGCGTACAGGAAGTACAAGGTCCCGTCGTGGGCCCGGACGATCCCGGCGGTCAGCGGGAATCCCATGGCCGGGGTGTGGACCCCGCCGTCGGCGGGCTTGGGCAGGGTGGCCAGGATCCGGACAGTACCCCGGGGGGAGACCTCGGCGACCTGACGGCCCTTGGCGAAGGTGACGTACGCGCGGCCGCCCGGTGCCAGGGCGAGGTTCTCCGGCATCTGCCCTTTGGCCAGGTCGAAGTGCGCGGCGATCCGCGCGCTGCTCAGCGGCGCGGAGACAGCCGAGGCCGGAGCGGGGCTGAGCGCCGAGGCACCGGCCGCGGCCAGGACGACCGCCGCCACAGCGGACATGGAGAGCTTCTTGGACATGGTTTCCTTCTCGCTTTCGGGCATGCGGCAGCAACACACCGACGCATGACTTGGGATACGTGGGTTCTTCCGGCGGGGCGGCACCCCGCAGCCGACCCGCGACAGGGCCGGCCGCGGCCATACCCGGGCGGGACGGGCGCCGGCTCCTCGCGGCAGCGCCCGGTGACGCTGTACGGGGGTCAGTCCCTGACGGCGCGGGGCCGGGTCCGCGCCGCGTCCAAGGAGAGGCCGGCCCGCATGGTGGCCTCGCTGGTGGCTTGGGCGAGCAGAGCAAGCGCGGCCCCCGAGGGCGAGCCCGCTTCCGTGGTGGCGACCACCACGACGGGACCCGGCCCGCTGCTCAGGGTCTGCTGGATGACGGTCAGGGGCCCGACCAGCGGATGACGCATCTCATATTCGTCGACCGTGCAGGCCTGGATACGGTGGTCGGCCCACATCGAGGCGAACTCAGCACTCTTCGCGGACAGCTCACCCAGGAGCGCGTGCAATGCCGCGTCCTGCGGCTGCCGGGCCGCCACCAGACGCAGATTCCCCACCACCGCCCTGGCCTTGCTCGGCCAGTCCGCGTACAGATCACGGACATGGCAGTCGAGGAACACCAGCCTGGCCATATTGGGACGCTGCGCCGGCAGGTCAGGGGCACCGGAATCCAGATGCCCGGCGAACAACGCATGGCCCAGGCGGTTCCACGCCAGCACATCGCTGCGCCGGCCGAGCACGATGGCGGGAACCTCGCCCAGCACGTCCAGCAACTGGCGCATCGCCTCCGTCACCCGTTCCGGCGCCGGCCGCCGACCCCGGGCGCGCTGCCTGCCCACTCGGGCCAGGTCATGCAGGTACCGCCGCTCGGACTCGTCCAGCCGAAGAGCTCCGGCGATCGCATCCAGAACATCAGGCGACGCGCTCAGCGACTGCCCCTGCTCCAGCCGGGTGTAGTAAGAGGTGCTCACCCCCGCCAGCAGCGCCAACTCCTCGCGCCGAAGACCCGGCACACGCCGGCGCTCCCCATAGGTGGGCACCCCCACATCCTCCGGGCGCAGCTGGGAACGCCGCGCCCGCAGGAAGTCCCCGAGCCGTGTCTTTCCGTCCATGGCTCTGAGTATGGGCCGCCTCGCAGAACCCAGCCTGACCCAGCCGTGGATAGGCAACCGTGGGTCTGGACCCCCGCCGCCGTCGTCGATGAAATGACGGCAGCCGAATCCGGCACCCCGCCCACACCCAGGAGGCCGCCTTGACCACCACCACCGGCAACGACCCCTTCAAGGCTCTGGACCCGGCCGACTTCGCCTTCACCAGACGCGCCTGGGTCCACGCCACGCCCGCCCGCGTCTACGAACTGGTCAGTGATGTGTCCGCGATCAGCCGCTGGAGCCCCAACGCCGACGACGTTGCCTACGACCCAGGCGCCGGCCCCTGGGTCGGCGCCTGGTTCGGCGGCCGCAACCACAGGAACGGCAAGGAGTGGACCACCCGCTCCCAGATCGTGCGAGCCGACCCCGCGGCGGCTTTCGGCTTTGCCGTCGGCGGCGCGGACAACGGCATCGTGCACTGGGAATGGACCCTCACCCCCCAAGGACACGGAACAGTCGTCCAGCAGTCCTGGAAACTACTCCGCCTCGACCCGGTGCTGGGCACTACACGCACCGACCTGGACACACTCCGCCGCTACATGACCAACAGCGTCGAAACCACCCTCACCGCCCTCGCCCAATGGCTCGCCGAAGAACACACAAGATGACACGCCATACACCTGACCGGCCACTATGATCAGAACCTGACACAGCCCCCGCTCCGCTTACGCCTCACACCAGTGCCTGCGCCTGCGCATCAGCATCGCCGCGGACCAAGGCACCGGCCGCCGAGGTGCGGCGCTCCATTCGGGCGCCGATGGCGTCCTGGTGAGCAGACGAGATCGCCGACGACACGGCGGTGGTGACGTCCGAACTGGACGCCAACGCACTCAGGGTGGCCTGCGATGAGGTCCATCGCGGGAGAACGCGCCGTCGTGGATGCGCAGGGTGAGGCGGTCGGCGTGCAGGACGTCGAGCACGTCGAGGGTGTGTCCGGTGCCGCGCACCAGGCGGAACATCTCGGAGATGTGCACGGTGTCGCCCGGCCGCGCGCAGACGAGTCGCTCGCCGAACTTCGGGCGCTCCAGCGAGTGGAGGCGGCTGGAGGTGCCGGCCTGCTCCTCGAAGACGACCGGGTCCTCGATCCCGGCCTCGGCCAGGACGAGGTTCTGGCGGTCGGTCGACCGCTGGTTCTCGGCAACGTGACGGCTGCGGTGCGTGACGATGCGTGAGCCGGGGCGGTGCGAGTCAGCTGACCCGGTGTCAGGTGTGAGCGAAGCCCCTGGTAGGAACAGGTCTGCAAAGATCACTTTCCCGGCCAAAGGCTTCACGTATTGACCAATATCAGCTACACCGCTGTGCACGATGTGGGCAGGGAGACCGCTGAGACCTTGGCCCGACTGCTCCACGAGCACCACCAACGGCTCGGCACCCGCAAGAACACCCGCGCCCTCGGGGCCTTCAAGCAAGGCGTCCTCGTGCTGCGGTGGTTCGTCGACGGCGCCCGCCTCGCCCAACTCGCCCGGGACAACGGAAGCTCGCTACCCACGGCCTACCGCTACCTGCCCGAAGGACTGACCGTGCTCGCCGACCATGCCCCAGACCTGTCCACCGCGCTGGAGCGGGCGGCGGCCGCCGGGTACACCCACCTCAACCTGGACGGCACCGTCATCCGCATGGACCGCGTCTCCGCCCCCGGCCCGAACGGGGCAGACCTGTGGTGGTCCGGCAAGCACCGCCATCACGGCGGGAACGTCCAGGTCGTCTCCGCTCCGGACGGCTGGCCGCTGTGGGTCTCCCCGGTCCGCCCAGGCCGTGAGCACGACACCACCTGCGCCCGCACCCCCGGCCTGGTCGACGCCCTCAACCGCCTCGCCGCCACCCTGGGCATCCTGCCCCTGACCGATCTCGGCTACGAGAACACCGGCGACGGCTTCCGCCACCCGGCCAAGAGCCAAAGGGCAGCGAACTCACCGAAGCACAGCAGGCGTTCAACAAGATGATCCGGGACGTCCACGGAGTCGCCGAGCGAGCGAACGCCCTGCTCAAGGTCACCTTCAGCGGACCTATGGCTGGCTGATGTGGCGGCGCAGCTCGCCGGGCCGGAGACGATCAGACCGCGGCGTGCGCTGACCGCCTGCCGGTTCAGCAGCTCGGATGTCGGATACTTGGCTAGACTGGCATAGGAGGTGACCAAGTGGCAGAAAAGCCTGCGGAGTTGCGGGAGTCGCCCGAGTCCACGACCGTTGTGGTGATCGGTGCGGGCCCGGCCGGCCTGACCGTCGGAAACCTTCTGCGGCGCAGCGGTATCGACTGCGTGGTCCTGGAACGCCGGACCCGCGAGCGCGTGGCACAGCGCCAGCGGGCCGGCATTGTCGAAACTCGCGCCGTCCGGATGTTCGACTCCTGGGGGCTGGCCGACCAAGTCCTCGGCGGCGCCCCGTCCGATGGCCTGATGGAATTCCGGGTGGATGGTGAGAGCCACTTGGTGTCCGATGACGACGACTCCGAAGGCCCCCGAGCTCGCCTCTGTCCTCAGCAGGTGCTGGTCCAGAAGCTCACCGCCGTGTACCTCGCCGATGGCGGCGACCTGCGCTTCGAGGCCGCCGACATCTCCTTGCACGACCTGACCGGCGACCGCCCGACCGTCCACTACCGCACCGCCGACGGCACTCTCCGTGCCATCACGTGCACGTTCGTCGCCGGCTGCGACGGTGACCACGGCATCAGCCGCGCCGCCGTCCCCAACGGAGCTCTCACCGCCCACACCTTCGAGCACGGCATCGGCTGGCTCACCATCCTCGCCGACGCCCCGCCCCCGGCCCGCCCCCTCCTCGCCGTCAGTCCGCACGGCTTCGCCGCCCATTTCGCCCGCGGCCCGCACGCCAGCCGCTACTACCTCCAGTGCCCGCCCGACGACCATCCCGACGCCTGGCCCGACAGCCGCATCTGGGACGCCCTGCGCACCCGGCTCGCCGACCCCGCCCTCGTCCCCGGCCCGATCACCGACCGCGAGATCTTCCGGCTCCGCAGCCTCGTCCACGACCCCATGCAGTACGGCCGCCTCTTCCTCGTCGGCGACGCTGCCCACATCGTCTCCCCCTTGGGAGGCAAGGGCATGAACCTCGCGCTCTACGACGCAGATCTCTTCGCCCGCGCCGTCCGGGACTTTGTCCACGACCACGACGACACCGGCCTGCACACCTACTCACAGCGCTGCCTCCGCCGGGTCTGGAACGACCAGGAGTTCTCCCACTGGCTGACCCGGACCCTCCACGACGCCGGTGACGACACTCACTCCGGCCCGTTCCAGCGAGGACTGGCCCGCGCCAGACTCGACCGCCTCTTCACCTCCCGCAACGCCGCCCGCACCTTCGCGGAACTCATGACGGGGCTGAACCCCGTCCCGGACGCCGGGGCCCAGAACGGCCCGGGCCCGGGAGCCGCGGCGGCGCGCGGCAAAGCGTCGGCCGGCGATTGGTGACCGAGCGTTCGCCTTCCGTGGGCTGACAGCGGTAGGAGTCGGTGCCGGTCTATATGAGCGTGCAGCGGGCCGTGGCGGCAGAGGATCGCAACCCGTGATCGAAAACATCGTCCGGCTCGTGCAGCAGGGTGGCGGTCACCTTCCGGGGTGACCGAGCAGCACAACCCTGCACGCGCCGGGTGTCTTCGCCTGTCAGCTCCCCGCTGGCGACAACAACCACGGACGCTGGAACAGGTTGTTTCCCGGGACGCGGCTTTCGGGGTCAATCCGATGTGAAGAACTGGCTGCCCGCGCGTGCGCCCAACGTGGATCTCTCTGCCAGTTCGAGCCCGATCTCGGACAACCTGAGCAGGCGGTCGAGGCGCCGCGCCTCCCAGTTTTCCAGTTCGGCGGCGGGAAGCGGCTGCGTCCGGGTCCACCCTCGCAGGGCTGTTGCCAGCCCTGCGGCGTCACCGAACGCCTTGGATGTCCCGGAGGCGGTGTGGGGCCGGACCGTGCCCGCCGCATCGCCGATCAATGCCGCGTGGTCGGCCACCATGCGCCGAGGGGGGAGGTCGAGCACCGGTTGCATGAAGACGTCCGACAGGCGAATCAGTTCGGCGAAGGCCCGTGGAAGCGAGGCGTCTGCCTGGTGCGCGACCTGCTCGGCGGTTTCCGGTAGCAACTCGCCCGGCGGCAGGAAGTGTGCGAAGTGTCTTCCGGAGCGGCCGGTGAGGAGTTTCGGCACGTTCGGCTCGGCGACGTTCATGTACCAGACCCAGTTGACGCGCCGTGAGCCCTCTTCCCGCTCGCCGTTGGCGCCGGGAACCAGGTAGCAGAGCATTTGCATTCCGCTCGACGTGAAGAACGTGAAGCGGCCCGAGAGAAGGTCCAGCAGATCACCCGGCAGCGCGGATTCGGGTTCCAGACCACGCCAGGCTACGTAGCCGGCGTACATGGGGCGGGTGGCGGAGTCGAGCAGTTTGCGGGCGGCCGACCCGATTCCGTCGGCGCCCACCAGGAAGTTGCCACGCGCGGTATACCCGTCGGAGAACTCGGCGGTGACGTCGTGGCCGTCCACGTGTACGCGAGTGAGTGTGCTGTCCAGGCGGTAGCACATTCCGGCGAGGGGTTCTCGCAGCGCACGGTAGAGAGTGTCCCATGCGGTCATGAGTTGTGGAGCCTCGTAGCGCGCGGCTTTGCCACGCGTGTGCAGTTGCTGGCGCTCGTGCAGTTCGACGCTCACCGACCGCGCTGGTACGCCCAGACGACTCAGCAGCGCCTCGGTCTCCGGTTGCATGACGATGCCGGCGCCGCGGGCGGACGTCTTGCCCACCGACCGCTCGTACACAGCGACCTCCGCGCCAACGGCTCGCAGCTCATGCGCCGCCGCCAGGCCGCCGACGGATCCGCCGATGACCAGCGCTGTGAAGGCATTCATCTCGGGAATCACACACCTCCGCCGCCTCGCGAGTGTGGGCCTTCGGAATCGGATTCCCCTCGAGCAACCGAGTGCCCGAGGAGAGAGCGGGAGAGCCCTCAGGCAGGGTTGTGGATGCCGAGGAAAGCGCGACCGTTCGCTTCGAGCGTCCTGGCGTCGAGGCCGTGATCCAGAAGGAAGCGGACTGGGTCCGGCTGCGCCATGTCGAAGGGATAGTCGCTCCCGCACAGGATTCGATCCGGTGTGGCATGGGCTGTCAGCAGCCGCAGTACCTGGGGGTCGTGGGTGACCGTGTCGAAGTACAGCTTGGCGAACGAGTCAGTCGGCGGGCGGCCGCTCCCCTGGCGTACGTCTTCCCGAGACCGCCATCCGTGTTCCCATCGCCCGAGCAAGGACGGTGCGCAGCCCCCGCCGTGGACGAAGCAGATGCGCAGGTTCGGTAGTTCCTCCATGACTCCGCTGAGGATCACCGATGCCACGGCGGTCGTGGTTTCCACCGGGTTGCCGATCAGGTTGGCCAGGTAGTGGTCCTTCCACTCCGGCCGTGGCAGCTGCATCGGGTGGACGAGGACGGCCAGGTCCGCTTCGGCGGCGACAGCCAGTACCTCCCGCATGACACCGTCGCCGTAGGACTGCCCCTGGACCAGGGGCGGGACGGCGACACCTGCGATGCCCTCCATAGCGGTCAAGCGGGTCATCTCGCGACGGGCGGCGTCCACGTAGTCCACGCGGGTCAGCCCGAGTCCGACCAGGGTGCCGGCGGAGGATGAGACAGCTTCCGCGAGCCGGTCGTTGTAGGCCGAGACATAGTCGTCCGCCTCTGACGGCGCGTGGACGGGGAAGGCGAAGGGTGGCGCTGAGACGGCGCGGGCGCCCAGGCCGACCTTCAGCGTGTCGGTGACGACCGCGTCGATGTCGGTCATCGCCGCGGTGGGGAAGAACAGCGGGTTGTCGCCCAGGTACAGCTCTCCGTCGCGGTCGTTCATGCTGCCCAGGGGAGAGCCCGGTGGGAGGGAGAGCAGTTCCCAAGGCAGCCAGTGCGCGTGGACGTCGATGATTCCGGCGCGGACGCTTCCCGTTACAGCCATGTCTACTCCTCAACCGACGCCTGACGGTGGGGTCGTCGTGCGGCAGGGTCAGGTCGTGGCCTGCTGTTGTTCTTGCGCTGCCCGCATGATCGCGCGACGGATGGGTTCGTAGCCGGTGCATCGGCAGATGTTGGATCCGACGATATGGTCCACGCGCTCGGGGTGATCGGCAAGGGTGGAGTCGGTCTCCAGCGCCCCGGCGGCCACCATCAGGAATCCGGGTGTGCAGAAGCCGCACTGCAACGCGTGTTCGGCGGAAAAGGCGCGCTGCAGCGCGCTGGGCTCGCCGTCCGAACCGGTGAGTCCCTCCACGGTCCGGACCGACCCGCCGTCGCACTGCACGGCGAGCATCAGACAGGAGCGTACTGCCTCACCGTCCACGAGCACGGTGCAGGCGCCACACACACCGTGCTCACAGCCCAGGTGGGTACCGGTGAGCCGGCAGTCCTCCCGCAGCACGTCGGCCAGGATGCGCCGAGGCTCCACGTCGAGCGGGAACTCCTCCCCGTTCACGGTGAGGGTGATCTTCATTGACTGTCTCCCTTGGTCTTGCCGACGCGAGACCGGTGGTCGTTCGCCGCCTGGCACAGTGTCCTGGCAGCCACGACGGCGATGGCATGCCGCCGGTATTCGAGGTCCGCGTACGGCTCCGCCAGAGGTGCGGCGTCCTGCTCCGCGGCAATCCGACCCGCCCGGGTGAACGGATGGTCCTCGGGCAGCCGGTACCCGTCCGTCGGCGGTCCGATCCCGACGCCGGTCAGGGCCTGCTCGGCGGCGTGCGCCCTCAGCGGCCGGTCGGCGCAGTTGACCAGTCCGATGCGTGCCTCGCTGATCACTCCGTCGTGCGCGGTGAGGACGGCCGCCACGGCTACCTGGGCAAAGCAGAAGTGCGTACGTCGGTGCTCGATGAAGCCGACGCCGGTGTGCTCGGCGAGCAGCGGGTACCGCACGGAGGTGATCAGCTCTCCGGGGCGGCGGGCGGTCTTGAGGGGGCCGTGGAAGTAGTCGCGTGCCGCGACGGTACGGGCGCCTTCGGGTCCTTGCAGCCGGATGTCGGCGTCCAGGGCCATGGCGATGGCGCACCACTCGGACGCGGGATGTCCCCAGCCGAAGCTGCCCACCATGGTTCCCCGGGACCGGATGGGCGGGTGGGCGATGTTGACGACAGCGAGGGAGAACAACGAGCCGAGCGGACCTGGCACGGCCTGCGCGGACTCGAAGGCGTGGTGCCTGATGAGGGCGCCGACCTGCAGGACGTTGTCAGTGATCTGCATGTCGTCGAGTTCCGGGATGCGGTTGATGTCGACGACCAGGTCGGGACGGATGCGCTCCAGGTGCATCTCTAGAAGCAGGCTCTGGCCGCCGGCCAGGACCTGGGTCTTGCGGCCCCCGTTCCCCAGAGCGTCGACGGCCTCGGCCACGGTGCGGGGTAGGACGTAATCGAAGGCGGCGGGCTTCACCGGGCCTCCTCCAGCTTCGGGGCTCGGGCCGCTCGCCACACCACATCCGGGGTGAGGGGCATCTGCAGCAGGTCGCAGTCGGCCGGCTGGAGTGCGTCGACCACGGCGTTGACGACCGCGGCCGGCAGGCCGATGCAGCCCGACTCGCCGGCGCCCTTGGCGCCCAGCGGAGAGCTCGGGCTCGGCGTGCAGGTGTCCTTGGCCTCGATGGGTGGCAACTCGGTATAGGTCGGCAGCAGGTAGTCCAGCAGGCCGTTGGCCAGCAGGGGAACTCCGTTGTCGCCGTAGGGGATGGCCTCGTACAGTGCCTGGCCGATGCCCTGCAGAGCGGACCCGAATGCCTGCGCGTGGACGATGTCGGGGTTGAGCACCACCCCGCAGTCGTCGACCGTCACCACCTTCAGCAGTTGCACGGTGCCGAGTTCCGGGTCGACCTCGGCCACCGCCACGTGGGTACCGAAGGGGAACTCCATCCCCGTCTCGAAGCGGTCCTCCATACGCAGGGGCCCGGTGGCCTTGACCAGCTCGCTGATGTCCATGGCGGCCGAACCGTCTTGGGCCGCGTGCACCGTGCCGTCGGACCACTCCACCTGCTCCAGGGGCAGATCCCACAGGTTCGCGGCCCTCTGCTTGGCCTCCTCGATGACCAGTTGGGAGGCATGCTGCAGCATCGCGCCCGCGACCTGGGCGGTCCGGCTGGCGAAGGAGCCCAGGCCCTGGGGCTGTTCGTCGGTGTCGCCCTCAATCAGCCGGACGCGCTGTTCATCCACGCCCAGGGTCTTGGCGACCAGCGCGGGGAACACCGTCTCGTGGCTCTGGCCGCTGGAAGCGGCGCCGCACCGCGCGGTGATCGTGCCGTCCGTGCCGACCTCGATGCTGCCGAACTCGTGGAGGCCACCCGGTTCCCCGCCGGAGCGCTCGACATAGCAGGACAAGCCGATTCCCAGAGGCTTGGCGGTCGGGTCCGTCCGGCGCCGGGCCTGTTCGGCCCGCCACATGTCGTACTCGACAGTCTCCAGCGCCAGATCGAGCGCGCGTGCGTATTCGCCGCTGTCGTAGGTCCGGCCGGTGGGGGTCGTGTACGGGAAGCTCTCGGGCGGGATGAAGTTCCGGCGTCGCAGCTCCGCCGGGTCAATACCCAGCCGACGGGCCATCGTGTCCATGGACCGCTCCAGCGCGATCACCGCCTCCGGCCGCCCGGCACCCCGGTAGGGGTAGGTGAGCATGGTGTTGGTGAGGATCGAGCGGACGGTCGCATGGACCTGCGGGGTGCGGTAGGCGCCGGTCGCCATCCAGGCGGTCTGCATCGGCAGCCCGACCCCTAGGTGAGGGTAGGCACCGACATCGGCGTCGATATGGAGCTCGTAGGCGAGAAGCCGACCGTCAGCGTCGGCGGCCAGCCGCGCATGCTGGTCCTGGCCCCGGCCTCGCGTGGCGACCAGCATGGATTCCAGGCGGTCCTCGATCCACCGGACAGGCCGCTGCAGCTTGATCGCCAGGAAGGCGACCATGACGAACTCCGGGAAGGACGCGCTCTTCGACCCGAACGCGCCGCCGGTGTCCGGGACCACCACACGTACCTTCTCTTGCGACCAGCCCAGCAGTGCCGCCAGCTCACGCCGGAGCCGGTGGGGCATCTGGTGCCCCGACCAGACCGTCAGCCGGTCGCCCTCCGGGACGGCGAGGATCGTCCTGCATTCCATCGGGGTGGGCATCAGGAGGTTCTGGCGGTACCGGGCCTCCACCACCGCGGCCGCGTCCTGCCACACCTTGTCCTCGATGGGCTTGCCAGTCTCACCCTGCAGGGCGATGTTGCTCAGTCCGTCGAAGAGCAGGGTCGAATCCGCGGCAGCGGCAGACGGCGTCACCATTGCGGGCAGCGGGTCGACCTGGAAGGTGACCTCGGCGGCCCCGTCCTCGGCCCGGTACCGGTCATCCCCCAGGACCACCGCGACCGCCTCGCCCGCGTAGCGCACGCGTTCCTTCACCAGCGCCGGCCACTCGCGGCCGACGACCGCCTCATCCGAGGACAGTTTGGCCAGCACGGTATGCGGAACCGGAGGCAGGTCCTGCAGGGTAGCTGCCGAGTGGGCGCACGGGGGCATGTCCGTGAGGTCGGCGGCGGACCAGGCGCCCACCACGCCGGGCACTTCACGAGCCGCACCGCAGTCCACCGCGCGCAGCGCACCGTGGCCGACCTTACTTCTCACGAACACAGCGTCGAGACAGTCCGGCACTTCGATATCGGCGACATAGCGGCCCTTCCCTGTGAGCAGTCTTTCGTCCTCGCGCCGCGTCCATTGATACACAGCTGCACCTCTAGCTGGCTCGAATTGCTGCGGGGCCAACCGGCGGTCACCCCTGAGGATGTGGGCGTTCTTATGCGGCGTCTGCCGCACAGCGCGAGGTGCGACAGCTCAAAGACCCGATATCACCCAAATTTAGACACGATTTACGACAAAGCGCATGCATGACGCGCAGCGCGCCTGTCGAGATCTGTCAGACCTCGACGACGCGGGTCTTGATCGACGGCGTGTGCGAAGGCGACGTGACAATCGGCGAGCTGCTCCGGCACGGTGATTTCGGCGTGGGCACATCAGCCATCTCGACGGGGAGATGGTGATTCTCGGCCGTTCCTGTTACCTGGTAGGACGCCGAACGTTGCCTCGATCGGCGCGGCGATCCTCCCGCCGGGCTCGTTCCTCAGCCGTCAGACCACCACCGTCGGAATACCTTAGAGAACCGGCATAGCCGACACTACGTCAGCCGTCACCAGCCCAGCAGCAAATAACTCCGACACTTGAAGATCTCTAGCCGTCTGAATCGTCGAGTTGGTCCGGGCTTCGGCTCTGGCCCATACGCCTCGCCCGGCGCACCAACTCGCCCGCCGCCAGGGTCGCGGCGGCCACCGCGCGCACCCACGTCCCGCGCCGCTCACACGACGCAGACGCACCCTCCGAGGGCGAGCACGAGGACGCCGGACAAGATGAGGACGGCCCTGCGCATCCCCCCTCCTTCTGTTGCGGTCCGCGCCATCCTCCCAGTCCGCGAAACAGGCCGTCGCAGTGGCCCAGGTGTCGCAAGAGAGGTTGGTACTCCAGCAGCGTTTCGCTATCTGGCCTGGTCACAGGCGTCGTCCGGAGTGTAGTCGGCTGGTGGTGTGTCAGGGGCGGCCTTGACGGACCGCCTCTCCAACGAGTGGATCGGGGAAATGGCTGGGCTGTGATATGGACAGCCTCCCAACGTGGACGGCGCGGCTGATCAGCGTGCGCAGGACGGGCCACTGGTCGATCAGGAGGCCCGGTTCAGCGGGGCGATCAGGTCATCGTGCTGCCCTTCGGCCGGCACCGTGCGGTACATGCTCATCCGCGACCGCGGCGGTCCAGATCGAATCGCGCCAGACCCGGCCACTGCGGCGGCAACTGGACGGAGCCGTGCGCCGGCCCGGCCAGCTCGCCAAGCGTCTCGGGAAGCCTTCGCGCATAGCGCTGCAGCAGCACCTCGGCAGCAGACGGTGACGGCTCGGCGGCAGACATAGCGGAATGCGGCCATTATGAATGATGCAGGCCGCCCCGGGCCCCCACCCGGCCAGGACACCCATCGGTTGGTCTTCCGCCTGAGGTGGTCCTCCACCTGGGGAGGGCCTTGTCCATCCCCGCGATGCGACTGAGATTTTCGAGCTCGCCGCGGTCCACGATGGAGGCGGGGGCCCCTTCCCCCCTTCCTGGGCGGCGTACGCGAGACCGGTCCTTGAGGGCGTCCCCGTCCGGCGGCCGGGTGCCGTCCTGCCGCTGGTGCGACCGCGCCCACAGAGCCAGGTGGTCGGGCCAGTCCTCCGGACCAGGCTCATTGGGGTCTAAGGTGGCGGCCTTCTCCACATGTGCTTCGGTCCGTTCCCGGTGCACCCGGCATGAGCTGCCGGGAAAACCAGGGAGTCAGTGGACCGGGGGGGTGCCTCTATGTCTTTCGTCAAGCGAGGCGTGGGGTTCTGGGTTGGTAGAAGGTGCCGTCTCGGAGCATGGCGAACAGCACGCTGAT
>NZ_JBIADZ010000033.1:0-101935 GCF_042868035.1 Streptomyces sp. NPDC007875
TCACCACCCTCCCACACGGCGATCACCGAGTTGGTGGTACCCAGATCGATTCCGACTGCCTTGGCCATGGCAACTCCTTCCGAGGGCGGCCGCGGACATTCGCCCCGGCGCCCGGTCGGGCGACGGGGCCGGGATTACTGCACCTAAGCCACAAGGGTGACAAAGCGGACGTATGAACGCCTGCGCCTGCGGGGTCTAATTCCGGTGCCCCGGACCACCACCGAGGACAGGTACGAGCGGGCGCGATCCGGGCGACCCACACCCGGGCAGACCGGCTCGCCGCTTCCCAGGCCGGACCGGGCAAGGATGGCCGCCCCGCGCGGCCAGGATGCGCCCCGGCCTCGTGGGCCTCGGGGCACCAGGACAGCGGCGCCCGGCCGCCGGGTCAGCCGGAACCGTCCGGGTGCAGGATGACCTTGGTCCAGCCCTCGTCCCGGCGGTCGAAGTGGTCATAGCCGTCGGGGGCCTGGTCCAGCGGAAGCTCATGGGAGACCACCCAGCTGGGCTTGGCCTTGCCCCCGGCGATCAGGTCGCGCAGCCGGCGGTTGTACCTCTTCACCGGTGCCTGGCCGGTGCCGATCTTCTGGCCCTTGAACCACAGCTTGCCCCAGTCGATGGGCACCTTGCCCTCGGCCTCCAAGTCGCCGATCTGGGGCTGGGATTCCCTGCCGCCCGGGTCCTCGGGGACGAACACGCCCACCACGCCGATGCACCCGGTGAAGCGGACGTTCTCGATCAGGCTGTTCATCGTGCGGGAGGCGTCCTCGTGGCCCGACGGGTCATGGGCCTGGTAGCCGACGCACTCGCAACCGTTGTCGGCGCCGAGCCCCAAGGTGGCTTCCTTGATGACCTCGCCCGGGTCCTGCTCGCGCATGTCGATCGGTATGGCGCCGATCTCCTCGGCCTTGCGCAGCCGATCGGTGTGGAAGTCGCACACCCACACCCGTCCAGCACCCTTGATCACCGCCGAGTAGGCCGCCATCAGCCCCACGGGACCCGCACCGTGGATGACGGTCTGGTCCCCGGGCTTGACGCCCGCCATCTCGGTGGCGTGGTAGCCGGTGGGGAAGATGTCGGCCAGCATCACGTAATCCGTCTGGCGCTCTTCGGCATCCTCGCCCAGCCGCAGCGCGTTGAAGTCCGCGTACGGCACGCGCAGGAACTCGGCCTGGCCGCCCTGGTACGGCCCCATGTCCGCGAAGCCGTAAGCGGCTCCGGCAGCCGAGGGCTCCGGCTGCATGGTCAGGCAGTAGTTGGTCAAGCCGCGCTCGCACTGTTTGCAGAAACCGCAGGCGATGTTGAACGGCAGCACCACATACATGCCGACCTTGAGCTTTCTGACCGCCGAGCCGACCTCGATGACCTGCCCCAGGTTCTCGTGCCCGAAGATGCGGCCCTTCTCGAACGACGTACGCCCTTCGTACATGTGCAGATCGGAGCCACAGATATTGGTGGTGGTGATTTTGACGATCGCGTCGGAGGGGTGCTCGATCCTCGGGTCGGGCTTCTCCTCGACCGCGACGTTCCGCGGTCCTTCGTATACAGCTGCCTTCATGATCACTCCTCGTCTCACCACCACACGCATGCGCCCACTGCCGTCACCCGGCCCGAGGCCGCGAGCGATGGTGGCTGGATGGTGGCGCGGCCGTCGTCCTGAGGCCCCGCTGCGATGGCGGCAACGTGCCGCCTGCTGTGAGAGACGATTCGCCCTGTCCTCCACGGTCTCATCCGGGCACTCCGAACGCGACTGCAGCCAGCTCAGTCGTCGGAGAGGTCCTGCTCGGCCCAGATGGTCTTGCCATGGACCTCCAGGCGAGTGCCCCAGCGCTGGGCGAGTTGGGCCACCAGGAAGAGGCCGCGGCCGCCCTCGTCGAGCGCGCGGGCCCGGCGCAGATGCGGTGCCGTGCTGCTGAAGTCGGAGACCTCGCAGATGAGCGCGCGGTCGCGGATCAGGCGCAGCCGGATGGGCGGGCGGCCGTAGCGGATCGCGTTGGTGACCAGTTCGCTGACGACCAGTTCGGTGGTGAAGACCAGCTTCTCCAGTCCCCAGTCCATCAGTCGGGCGGTGACCTCCTGCCGGATCCGGGAGACGACGGCGGGTTCCGGGGGGATCTCCCAGGTGGCGACCCGGTCGGGGCCGAGGGCCCGGGCGCGGGCGAGGAGCAGGGCGACATCGTCGTCGGGGCGGGCGGGGAGCAGAGTCCGCAGGACGGTGTCGCCGAGGGCGTCCAGGGACGGGCCCGGCTGGGCCAGGGCCTCGCACAGCGCCTCCAGTCCCTCGTCGATCGCGCGGTCGTGGCCCTCGACCAGACCGTCGGTGTAGAGGGCGAGGACACTGCCCTCGGACAGTTCGGTATCGACCGCCTCGAAGGGCAGGGTGCCGAGGCCGAGGGGCGGGCCGTGGGGGACGTCGAGGATGTCGGCGCTGCCGTCCGGGGTGACCACGACGGGCGGGGGGTGACCGGCGCTGGCGATCGTGCAGTGGCGGGAGACCGGGTCGTAGACCGCGTACAGGCAGGTGGCGCCGATGGCCCCGGGATCGTCCTCGGCCGCCAGCCGGGTCACGAGATCATCGAGGTGGGTGAGCAGCTCGCCGGGCGGCAGATCGATATCGGCCAGGGTGCGTATGGCGCTGCGCAGCCGCCCCATGGTGGCGGACGCCTCGACGCCGCGGCCCACCGTATCGCCGACCACCAGGGCGGCGCGAGCGCCGGAGAGCGGGATCACGTCGAACCAGTCGCCGCCCACGCCGGCCCAGGTTTCCGAGGGCAGATAGCGCGAGGTGACCTCGATCGCGGCCAGGTCGGGCAGGCGCCGCGGCAGCAGATTGCGCTGCAGAGCCCTGGCCGTCATGCGCTCGCGCTTGTAGCGGCGTGCGTTGTCCACGCATATGGCCGCTCGGGCCGTGATCTCCTCGGCCAGCAGCAGGTCGTCCTCGTCGAAGGGCACCGGCGTCCGGTGGCGCGCGAAGAACACCACGCCAAGGGTGACACCGCGGGTGCGCATCGGCACCACCAGCTCCGAGTGGATCCCGTACTCCCGGATCCGGGCGGCCCGTACCGGGTCGAGGGCGTCCCACCGGACCATGAGCTCGTCACTCACCTGGTGGAGAATGGCCCGGCCCTCGGCCAGGCATTCGGCCGACGGTGAGGACTCCGGGTGGGTGTCCAGTTCGCCCACGTCGACCACGGCCTCCGGGGTTCCGGGGAGGACGGAGCGATGGGCGGCGCGGCGCATGGTGATGGGACCGGACAGCGGGCCCGAGGGGGGTTCCTCACCCTGGTCGAGAAAGGTGAGCAGGTCGACGCCGACGAAATCGGCGACCCGGGGGACGGCCACGTCGGCAAGTTCATGGGCGACATGCGCGAGGTCCAGGGTGGAGCCGATGCGCTTCCCCGCCTCGTTCAGCAGCAGCAACCGTTCCTGGGCCTGGTGCAGGCGGGTGGTGTCGTACGCGGCGAAGCACACGCCGTACACGCGGCCCGTCCGGTCCTCGAGCGGCGCGAGCGAGATCGTCCAGGCGTGCTCGCGGCTCTCCCCCGGCACCCGCAGATAAGCCTCCAGGACCTGCCGTTCGCCGCTTTCCAGCACGCGACGCATGCCCTCCTCGGTCTTCTCGCTCTCCGGGTGCGACAGGAGCTCGACCAGGCGCATACCGCGCATCCGATCCTCGGTGACGGCGGCCGCCGCCTCCATTTCGGCGTTCGCCCGTACCAGCCGCAGGTCCGTGTCGAAGACCGCGAGCACGCACGGGGCCTGGGTGAACGCGTCCACAGCCGCGTCGGCCTCGGGCGAACGCGGTTCCCACGCGACGGCGGACACCAGGAGCCATCCGGTGGCACCGCCGTCCGCCACCACGCGGTGCGCCAGCGCCTCCGCCTCCATACGATGGCCGTCACGGTGGCGCAGCCCCACCCGTCCGCTCCACCTCGACCGGCCGGCCAGGCAGCGCTCGACCGCCTCGGCGGCGGTCTCCCCGGCCCACAGCTCGGTCACCGCTCGCCCCACGATCTCCTCGGGCCGGTAGCCGAGCAGCCGCTGGGCGCCCTCGCTCCACCCGGTCACGACGCCGTGCGAATCCATCGTTGCCGTGGCCAGGTACACCATGTCGAGAGGCTCGTTCACCGCGGAGGACATCGTCTTACGGTCCCGGCGGCCACCATTCGATCATCAGAATCGTGGCGTCGTCGCTGAGTTCGTCGCGCCGGCGGTCGACGATGGCGTGAATGAGCAGGCGGAGCACCTCCGTGGCGTTCTGCCCGGCGGCCGTCGACCGGATGATGTGGTCGGTGAAGCGGTCCAGGCCGAATTGTTCCCCTCCCTCATTGCGCGATTCCACGACACCGTCGGTGTACAGCAGTATCCGGTCACCGGGTTCCAGGGCCGCCTCGTGTATCTGCCGGGCACTGGCGGCCAGGCTGGCGGGCAGCCCCAGCGGAGGCTCGGAAGGCCGCTCCAGTTCCTTCTCCAGCAGCCGGTGGCGGCGGATGAGCAAGGGGGACGGATGGCCGCAGTCGGACCAGCGCAGCACTCCCGTGGGCATGTGCAACTGGGTGAAGATGCCGGTGCAGAACTGATCCGGGAGCCAGGTCGACAGCGCCGAGTCCACGGCGCCGACGAGCGAGGCCAGGTCGGCGCCCGTGCGCCGGGCGTTGCGTGACCCCGCCATGGCCACGGAGGTGGCGAGGCCGGACGCCAGATCGTGGCCCATGGCGTCGAGGATCGTGGCGTGCAGCACGTCCGCGGTGAACGAATGGTCGAAGGCATCGCCTCCCAGCTCGTACGCGGGCTCCAGGACCGCGGTCGAGACCACCCGGCCGGTGCCGATCGAACGTGGGGGCAGAAAGGCCCGCACCATCTCCGTGGACAGCTGCATGGGCCGGGTCCGGGTGCGCTGCGCGAACGTGTCGATGTAGGTGCGCTTGGAGGTGATCACCAAGCCGAGGAGCGAGGCCAGCGCCCGCGAGCGCCACAGCCGCAGCCCGTCCAGGGACTCCATCCGCAGTCGCAGGACTCCCAGCCGCTCGGCCCCGTTGGCCAGCGGCAGCCATACGACCAGCCCGCCCGAGCCGTCCTCCTCCACCCGCAGGGCGTCCGTGCGGTACGCCCATCCCGCGAGGGAGGCGTCCACCGGGAGTTCCGTCTCGTCCTCTGCCAGCGGCAGCAGCAGCCTCTGCTGGAGATCGATCAGATGGACGACGGCACGGCCCAGGCCCATGGCCCCGGCATAGCGGTTCAGGACCTCCGGGAACTCCGCAGGGGAGGCTTGCTGGGTGGCCCTGACCAGCTCCTCGAGCAGCTGTTCGGCGGCCCCGGCCGAGGACGGCACATCCGCGTCCACCATACGAGCAACTGTACGGCGGGCTCTCTTCCGGCGTCGTCCGCGGCCACCGTCCCGGCCGCCCCGCGGGGCCGGCTCAGCCCTCCTCCGTCGGCGGCCGGGGCGCGCCCTCGCGCTCCGCACGGGCCAGCTGTTTCCCCGCCTCGTCCAGCTGAGCGCGCCGCTCCTGCCGGGCAGGCTCGACGTCCCCGTTCCAGTGGCGTCCGGCCCACGGCCCTCGTCAGCTCCTCCAGCCCCCGCACCAGCAGCTCCGCCCCGCGCCGCACCCCCGGATCCTTTCCGCTGTCGGCCCCCTCCCAGACGGCGAGAGCCTCCTTGAGCCGGCGCCACCCCGTCGCTGCGCCCGAGCCTCTTGGTGGTGAGCAGGCTGGTGCCCCGGGCGAACACCGGCAGCCGCATCTCCCGCAGTTCCCGCAGACCGGTGACGACTCCGTCGACCACGACGCCCGCCGCGCCCGTCACCCGCGCGGCACAGCCGGTGACGGCGCCGATCGGAGCATGGGTGACGTTCTGCCCGGTGTCGACCACCAGCACGTCCCCGGGACCCAGCAGGTCCAGTGCCTCGGCGAAATCCACCGGCATGTCTCCTCCGGGGACGGCGGGAATCTGTCCCGCGGTGAAGACCAGTCCGTTCGCCACGACGGCCTGCGCATAGCGGCCCACCGGCTTGGGCCCGCCCTGTGCGGCCCGAATGTGCTTCATTCCTGCTCTCTTCCCCCACACGGCCCGAATGGTCGAGCCGTATCAGCTGGTGGTCGGCGCGCCCTGGACCGGTGCGGCCGCGTGGGCATCGGGCTGCTCGTGGATCTCGCTGCGCAGGGTCTCGGCGAGCAGCAGCAGGCAGACCAGCCATACCGAGGCGGAGCCGATCATGAACCATGCGACCGACGACCCTTTCCCGGTCGCGTCCAGCAGCGCTGTGGTGACGGCAGGAGTCGCGGCGCTGCCCAGGAACCCCGACAGCATGTAACTCACCGACAGACCCGAATAGCGGACCTTGGTCCCGAACAGCTCGGCCAGGAACGTGGCGATGGGCCCGTAGATGGCGGCGAACGCCGCCATCAGCAGCAGACAGCCCAGCAGCACCAGGCCGAACTGCCTGGTGTCCATCAGCCAGAACATCGGGAAGGCGACCCCGCCGACGACGTCCGCGACCTGCTCGAAGCGTCAGAGGCCGGCTGAGCTCGACGGTCCCTTCCCCGGCGGGCAAGGCCGCCCGACCGCTCCCCCTTGTCGCCCGCCCCGGCGGATGGCTTGGTCTGCCTGCCCTTGATGACGGCCCCGCGCGAGTGAACCAGGGGGATGCCGGGGGAGTCATTAAGGCATCACCTTCGTGATGAGGCCAGGCCCCCGTGCATGGCGCCATGCGCGGGGGCCATCGGTCCACGCTGCCGACGCCTACCCTTCGGCCTCCCGGCGCTCACGCTCCGCTTGCTCGCGCCGCTGTCGTTCCCGTTTGCCGTAGGCGGCGCGGCGGACGGCTTCGTCGC
Organism: Streptomyces sp. NPDC007875; assembly: GCF_042868035.1. NCBI lineage: Bacteria > Bacillati > Actinomycetota > Actinomycetes > Kitasatosporales > Streptomycetaceae > Streptomyces > Streptomyces sp. NPDC007875. The sequence goes on from NZ_JBIADZ010000033.1 coordinate 6,832, forward strand.
TCTCGAATTCGGATCCGAGGGCTCCGCCCACGATGGCCGCCGCGCTCGCCAGCGACGCCAGGCGAGCGTAGTCGCCCAGTCCGACCGAGCCGCCCACCTGCTTGGCCAGCACTCCGCCGTCAATGAGGAACAAGGACACCGCGAAGTCCACGACATAGAGGCCGACGAGACCGCACAGGACGCCCAGGGACAGGGTCAGGACCGTGGAGAGGTTGTACAGCGCAGCCTTCTCCTTGTCCTGGGGGGAGGGAGAATCGGGCCGCTCCCACAGACGCCGGTGGACGATGAGCCAGGTCACCATGGCCGCCACCGAGAAGAGGGAGATCACGGCGAGCCGCTCGACCCGGATCCCGGTGGCCACGTTCCAGACAGTTGCGTTCATCACGGCGATGGCGCTGGTGGCCAGCGCGGCAGCGAGCGCCTTGGCGAGGGCGGGGACCAGCCGCCAAGGGCCGTTGGCGCGCACCATTCCGAGCAGCAGGCGCAGGCGTCCTCTCGCCGGAGACCCCACGATCCGCAGATCGACAATCTCTTCGTCCGCCGCCACGCGCTTCACGGGGGCGGTCCGCTCCGGAACGATCGGTCCGATGGTGCCCTGGCCCGGCCGCGTGGAGCCGTCGCCGGTCGTGGTGAGCATCAGATCTTTCAGGAGCCGGACGACGGAGCGACGGAGCCGCCGCTGTAGGAAGATCCCACCGAGCGCGGGCAGCGACACCAGCGCCACCCGATCTTCGGCGTCCACATCGACCACCAGTGGTCGCCCGTCGGTGCGCAAGGGCAGATCGGTGAGGCAGACGGCGATGTCCCAGTTCTCTCGGAGCCTGTGCTCCCGTGTCGCACTGAGGACCGCGACGCTGTCGTGCAACGTGGCGGTCAGCGGGTCACGGACGACCCGCAGGCTCCACTCGATGTCTCGGTTCACGGCTTCGGCGAGCAGTTCCGGCAGATCCTCGGCCAGCTCCTCCGCCAGTTCCGCCGGCGCGTCCGGATCGACGAGGAGGCCCACCACAACGCGCGGCTGCCCGTTGTCCGCATCGGGATTAGCCCGCATCACCACTCCCGTCTTCCGTGATGTGAGCAGCAGGTGCTGGGGCAGGCCGTGGGGCCGCGCCGAATCACGGTAACGGCGCGCTCCCGAAGGACGGCGGCGACACGCACGCCCGACCCGTAACGCTTCAAAACTGCTTCACAGGTGCTGACCTGATGCAATGTGCTCGAGCAGCAGTCCGGCATCATCAGTTCTCGTGCTCGTACGGATGATCTCGCAGCGCTCCAGGATGGCTTCACCGGACCTGACCCAAGGCAACGCACCTGACCAGCAGGTGACCGGCATGATCAGTTCTCGTGCTGGTCTGGTTCAGCTTTGCGGGCGCCGATACATCATCCGCGCAGCTCAGGCCGCTCGCTGGTACTGGTGGAGGGTTCCACCGAGTCGTGCGTCCCAGCTGCACGATCCGGTCCCCCGTGGGGTGTGCGGTGGCGCCGAGGATCCGGATGCGCCTGGTGGTGTGCTCGATGACGGCGAAGGCGTACATGCGCGCCCCCGTCAGCGTGCGCACTTCGAACAGATCACAGGCGGGAAGGGCCTCGGAGCAGGCCCGGGTGGTGCTCTGCCGTTCAGGCGCGGGTGGGATGCCGTGCTCGCGGAGGGTCTCCCAGACCGTGGATGCCGCGGCGGGATCGCCCGCTAGTGCTCTGACCGGGAAGGTTCGGGCGCAGGTAGGGACGGGTGGATGGGGCGCAATCTGGTCGGGGCATGCGTCAGCCACTGCGGAAACAGTTGGACACGTCCTGGACTCTCCACGACGATTCGAGCTGTGACAGACAAAGTCGAGCGCCGGACTCCGGCACCCACGAGCCCGAAGTCCGTGCGATTTGTTGAGTTGTCGAGCACGACCATGAACGCCTTGCTGAAGGACGACCTGGCTCGCGCCAGTGCCGAAGCAGGTGTCGCTCTCACCGAGTACTTCGTCACCGACACGGCAAAGTGGGTGTGGCAGTATCGGGTCAATCAGCTGACCTCGGACCCGGGTTGCTCGGCGTGGCTCACTCAGATTGTGGTGGCCGAGCCGGAAGGTGTCGTCGTGGGGTATGCCGGGTTCCATGGGCCGCCGGATGAGGCGGGGATGGTGGAGCTCGGTTACTCGGTGGTCCCCGTCTACCGTCGTCAGGGCTACGCCAGGGCGATGCTGACCGCGTTGGTGCATCGGGCCGTCGCCGAAGCCCGAGTCGGGACCGTGCGGGTGACGATCAGTCCTGACAACGACGCATCCCTGGCCACGATTTCGGGGTTCGGCTTTGTGGAGGTCGGAGAGCAATGGGACGAGGAAGACGGCCTCGAACTCATATTCGAAGTTCCTGTCTGATCAAGCTGCCGCTGGAAGCGGCCGGCCTCCCCAGCGGATGCCTCTCTCGCTTCGGATGCGGGCGCGTTCCCTGCCCTGTGGGTCACCCTGCTCGTGGACGTGCGCTTGCCGGAAACCTCATCCGCCCAGGTCATGCGGCATGTCGGTATTCGTGGAGGATGCCGCCGAGGCGATCACGACGTCGTATGTCGAGGCGGGTGATCTTCTCCGGATCGGCGATCGCTGGCGGCAACGGGTTCAGCGGGCGGGCGTTGGCAATGCCCTGGTGCGGCCGGTGTCCGTTGCAGAACTGCTCGAACTCGCGCAGGGCGTGGAGCAGGTACCGGTGGTTCCAGATCAGGGTGCGGTCCAGGAGTTCCCGTCTGCAGGTCTGTACCCACCTTTCCGTGATCGAGTTCATTCTCGGCATCTGAACACCGCTGAGGACGACCTCGATCCCCCGCATCCGCCAGAATGGCATCGAGCAGGGCGGGGAGCTTCCCGTCCCGGTCCCTGATCATGTAACGCGCCCGGCAGCCCACGTCCTCAAGATCCATGACAAGGTTCTTCGCAGCCTGTGCCACCCACGCTGAAGTCGGGTGCGCGGTAGCACCCAAAACCCGGATCCGTCGGCTCGCGTGCTCGATGACGGCAAGCACGTACATCCGAGCCCCGGACAAGGTGACCGTTTCGAAGAAGTCGCAGGCCAGCAGGGCGTCGGCCTGAGCGCGCAGGAAGTCCGTCACGTGCTGGAGGCCCCAGGCGCAGCATGGCGAACGCATTCGCCACGCCCAGTAGGCCAATCGCAGCAGCACAGTCGATCATCTTGCCGCCGCGAGCGCCGGCCTCGTGAGAGCACCCGCTCGGGCAACTACGCCGGTCGGCCTCCCGTACACCGCGCACACCGCCCCCACCAGGGCGGATGACACTTTCGGCAAACGCAACCCCGATCGCCGACCTGGTCCGTCTGGCCAAGGTCCGCCGGCGTATCGAGCACGACCACCGGGAACTCAGGCACGGCCTGGGCCTGGACCACTTCGAAGGCCGTTCCTGGCCGGGATGGCACCACCACGTCACCCTCGTGATCGCCGCCCACGCCTTCCGCACCGAGCAACGGCTGGCCCCAAAAGTCCCCGGGCCGGGCGCACTCCGTACCAGATCCTCGACGCCCTCCAAGACATCTTGAGGTGCTGGACCGGCATCTGCACCACCTGCCACCAACCCCTGCCCAGCAGGACACACACGACACCAAGATCAAGACAGACCTAACGGAGTCCTGCTAAGCGCCAGCCCTGCTGTCGTACGCCCGCCGGCAGTTCTGGATCTCTTCGCTGTGCTCGACGGTCCAGTCGTAGAGATGCCCGAACGGCTCGCGCAGGGACTCGCCCAGCGGTGTGAGGGAGTACTCGACGCCGACGGGTGAGGTCGGCAGTACTTTGCGTTGAATCATGCCGTTCCGCTCAAGACGACGCAGTGTCTGGGTAAGCACGCGCTGCGTCACACCCTCCAGACCGCGCTTCAGCTCATTGAACCGGGTAGGCCGCTCAAGCAGCGCCATGACCATCATCGACCACTTGTCCGCGATCTGGTCGAGGATTGGCCGGCTGGGGCAGTCCGCCCGGAAGACGGTACGTGTTTCGGTGTCAACACCGTGCAGGTCGGTGTCCTTCATGATCCTTGGTGCTCCCAAAGTGCGTTCTTGACGATCCGAGCGGCGCCGCCGACGGTAGGTATGCATTGCAAACTTACATGCCTTGCAGTAACCGATGGAGACCTTCATGACGAACGATGCCTACTCGACCCTGCGCGTGAGCAACGAACACGGCGTCGCACGGATCATCCTCGACAATCCCCCGGTGAACGTGCTCGGCGCGACGATGATGCGCGAGCTCCGCACCCTGCTGGCCACGCTCGCGGACGACTCAACGGTCCGGGTGATCGTCTTCTCGAGCGCCGACCCGGAATTCTTCCTCGCCCACGTGGACATGCGGATCGGGGAGAAGATGGACGTCCTCCAGGAGCTCGCTGCGTCGACACCGGCGGACGTCAACGTATTCCAGGCTGTCGGCGAGCTCATCCGCCACCAGCCCCAGGTAACCATCGTCAAACTTGCCGGAAAGGCCCGCGGAGGCGGGGCGGAATTCGTTGCGGCAGCGGACATGGCATTCGCCGCCACCGAGACCGCCGGAATCGGTCAGATCGAAGCGCTCATGGGCATCATCCCCGGCGGAGGTGGAACGCAGTACCTCCGGGACCGCGTGGGTCGCAACCGCGCACTGGAGGTGATCCTCACGGCCGACCTGTTCGATGCCGAGACCGCAGCATCCTACGGCTGGATCAACCGGGCCCTGCCCGCCGACGAGCTTGACGGGTACGTCGACCGTGTCGCTCGCAATATCGCCGCGCTGCCCGACGGTGTCATCGAAGCAGCCAAGCGCTCACTGCCCGCCGATGACTTCAAGGAAGGACTCCTCCGTGAGAACGACGCTTGGGCTTCTCAGTTCAGTCTCCCGGCCGCTCAGCAGTTGATCAGCGGGGGCCTACAGAACGGGGCGCAAACACCGGCCGGCGAACGCGAACTTGAGGGACTGATGCGCAGCGTCGCACGCTGATTGTCGGCCGCGCACCTGCACACCGAGGCTCCCGGCCGGGAAACGCGCCGGGGGCATCCGGCAGTCCAGATGCCACCCTGGCACATCACCATACGTCCCCACAGCCGTCCTGTTCATCCATCAGGCCATTGACGCTGGGCGGTCGACGTGCGGGAGAACCTGAAGACTCTGGAGGAGACCCGCACCAAGCCGTACGGGCGAGAACAAGACGCGTCGTGAGCCGCCCGGCTCCGGCATCCCCAACACCGCGTGCTCACCGCGGAGGAAACGACGGAGCACCAGCGCGCCATAGCGGCGGCTGCGGTGCTGGACCTGCCGGTCCTCGCCTCGGAGCAGGAGACGGGTCTCGTCCTGGACGTGGCGGCCGTCGGCATCGACGTGTCACGCCGAACCAGCTCCGATCTTGCGGAGCGTGTCGTAGACCTCAATCGAGAGTGACTCGCGGATGTCCTTGTAGATTGCCTGCTCAGCAGTGCCCTCCGTCCACCACACCGAATGGCCCGACTGTCCGCGCGCACGAAGGTGGCATGGGATGTCCCCCTGCTTCAGATCGATGACGAACGCGTCCACCGTGACCTCTCCGACGGCATACTGCCCCCATCCGACCTCCTCGGGGACCGACTTGACATCCGGCGGGGTGTACTTGAGGACGCGCAAGGCAACGACATAGCGCATGCCCAGCCCCGCGTCGAGGATCTTTGCGAGACGCCTGCCAGGGTCCTTTTCGACGTCGTAGGTCTCGCCGTAGTCGGGGCCGACCTTGAAGTCGTTGCTGCCCAGCGGTCCCTTAGGCCCGGTGATCCGCAGGCCCCGGGCCAGGTAGCCGGGAAGGACTGTGAAGCGGTCCAGGGAGGCGGGAGTGTCACGGTTCTCCGGGACGTCCGCAGACGTGAGGTCGTCCTGCATGAAGAGTTCGGCGTTGTCGGTGACCTCTTCGTGCTCGTGCTCGTAGTCGGCCACCGACAACTTCGGAGTCATCGCCCTGCTGCATGCGTTGCGGGCAGGTCTTTCCTGCGGAAGATGTGAGGCGGACTCCGCGAGGACGGTTCGGATCTTGTCGTAGCGCGGCCGGTACTCGCTGAGAACGGTGACCGGGTACTCCTCGTCGTCATCGTCGTTCCCGCAGCCTGGCACGAGAAGCACCAGAGCGAGTACGGCTCCGAGCGCTCTCGCCTCTTTCCTCATGGACACCCCCCGCAGTCGGCCCGCGAAAGTATCCCGCGGAATGCCGGGAGGGGTCCCGGAACCCCTCGATCAACGAGCCGCAGCTCGCCGGCGCGGGGGGAATCATCATGACCGTCACCGTGACCCGCCCCACTGGGCCGAACGCTCGTTTCCCGGGGCTGTCACCCCAAAAGGGTTACGTGACACCAGGGCTCCAGCTGCTCCCGAGCACGCAGGCATATCAACCGGAGACCTCCTGCCCCGGCCTCCTGCTGCTGTGACTGAGCGCTTCAGTCGGCCCTTCGGCGTCTCCGTCGGCCCGGCCGAGCATCGGGGCCGGCCTGCAGAGTGGTGCTGGTTCCGTACGCCATCGCGCCGAAGGGGACGGAACGGCTGGAGGCAAGCCGGGGTGGCCTGCTCTCGCTCGCCGCCGCGACGAGCCCGCCGCGGAATGTCACTCCGATTCGGTCGCGCGGTACCGGGGAGCGAATTCCTCCTCGACGAACCGTTCGATGGAGGTAGGGGTCGAGGTGCGGGCGGTACGGGGCTGCTGCATCCGCGTGTGCCGGGAGTTGAGGGACTTGCCGACCTCGGCCATCATGTCCGCGACGTTGGCGGACACGCCATTCCGGCAAAGTTCCGCGTGGAAGGCGGCGAGGCTGATCTGCTCGTAGGTGAGGTCGTCCGCACCTACGGCCTTCGCGATCGCGTCCGTGGCTTCCCGCATGCTCACGTCGCGTTCACCCTGGAGCTCCAGGACCTCCGTACCGCGCCAGGTGCCGGTAGCAAGTTCCTTTGCGGCTCTGACCCCGATGTCGCGGGTGGCGACGAAGGGCAGCGGAAGGTCGGGGTCGAAGGGGGCGCTGATGCGGTGGAGGTCCCTGACAACGCCGATGTGGTCCAGCAGGTTCTCCATGAAGTAGCCGGCCCGAAGCCACAGCGTGTCCAATCCAGGGGCGGCCGAGAGGGTCTGCTCGAAGCGGTGGAGCCCCGTGACCGGGCCGGTGCCCTCGGCGTGTTGGGCTCCCCAGCTGCTGAGCCCGACGACGCGGGTCACACCGGACGCGGTGACCGCCTTGGTCAGGGAGGCCGTCACCTGGTCCTGGAAGGCGCCGAAGTCGGGATGGTCAGGGATGTAGTTGGGCTGGATCACCGCGTAGACGCCGTCCGCGCCGCGGAAGGCATCGGTCAGTGCAGCGGTATCGGTCTGGTCGGCCTCCCACACCTCGGCGCCCCGCCCGGCGAGGTCGGCGAGCCGCCGGGCCGAACGGCCGACGGCTCGGACGGGGTATCCGTCCGCAAGCAGACGCACAGCGGCAGCCCGTCCGGTACGGCCACTGGCGCCGGTGATGACGAACATCGACTGATCTCTTTCTTTCGCGTTCCGTACTGCTGCCGGGAAACCATCCGCAACCGTGCGGCGCCCCGACGTCGGAGGAGCCCGGGGGAAGGGAAAGGGGCGTTCGGCTGAGAGCCGTACGTTCCCGGCACTCCTCGTCACGGTAGGCGTCCGGCTCGCCGGACGGGTAGGAGCGGCACTCCCACCCCGAGTGGGGCACGGCCCTCTCCCCACCAGGGCGAACGGCCGCGCCCGTACGCTGGTGGTGTGAAGGTTTCGAGCGGCCACAGCGGGGACGGCGGGCCACTGGCCAGCTTTCTGCGCGCCAGACGGAAGCAGGTGCGCCCCGAACAGCACCGGCTGGCTTCGGGGGCGAAGCGCCAGGTGCCGGGGCTGCGGCGGGACGAGGTGGCGTTCCTGACCGGGATCAGCACCGACTACTACGTGCGCCTCGAACAAGGAAGGGAACGGCGACCGTCCCGCGCGGTGGTGGACGGGCTGTGTGAGGCGTTGCTGCTGGACATCGCGGCGGCGCGGCACCTGCGTGAGCTCGCCGCAGGTGAGGTGGCCACAGAGGGAACGGATCCCGGCATGGGCAGGGAACGGCGGGAGGCCGTGCACCAGTTGCTCAGCTCCATGACGGTGCCTGCCCTGCTGCTGAACCGGTGGCTCGACATCGTGAGCAGCAATACGCTCGGCGATCTTCTCCACGAAGGGCTGGAGCCCCGGGACAACTATGCCCGCATGGTGTTCCTGGCCCCCGGGGCGCAGTCGTTCTTCACCGAGTGGCCCGAACTCGCGCGCTGTACCGTGGCGGCCCTACGCGCACAGACCGGCTCCGGGCCGGAGTCGGCCCGCCTGACAGAACTGGTGGGAGAGCTGGCCGCGTACAGCGATGTTTTCCGCTCCTCCTGGGGGGAGCACCGCATCTACGAGAAGGTGATGGACCGCAAGCTTCTCCACCATCCGCGGGTCGGGCCTCTCGCACTCGACCAGCACGTTCTGGAACTGCCGGGAGGCGAAGGCCATAGGATCTGGGCCTACCACCCGGCGGACGGCGCGACCTCGGACGCCCTGCTTCGGCTGGGCTCCTCCTCGCTGCCGTTCGGGCATCCGGGCCCGGGGCCCATGGAGCGCGCGGAGTAGGACGGGAATCGGCGGTCCGAACCGCAGGCGAGGGAGCGAATCCGACTACTGGCAGACGTGATGCGCCCCTCCAACCGCACGTACTGACAGCTCGCCGAATCCGGCCCGACGGCCGGCACCACCACGGACCGCCGGTGCCTGCAGCAACTGTCGAAACAGATCGCCCGGCACCCCTACTGGTGTGGACCGTCGGGCACACCCGCCGCGCACGATGGCGCACCCTCTGCGTGGGCACGCTGGTCACTGCGGTCGCCGTGCTCGTCTTCTGGCCGGCCCGGTACGCGGCCGCTCCCCTGGCCCACCTCGCCGGACTCAGCATGCTGTGGCTCAGCGACGACAATGTGTGGATCACGGGTGTGCTGGTGATGATCCTGCCCACAGCGGTGGCCCTTTGGTGTGTGCGGTGTTCGCCCGTCTCCACGGAGCCCTGTGCGCTCGTGAGGAGGCGGGGAGGGATGCTGGGACGGTGGGTTCTTCGGCGGCGAGCCGCCCAACCGGCGGAGCCCGCTGACCGCAGGACGGAGTTGCATTCTTCTTGCCCGCCCCGGGCCAGACCGATCGGGTGGTAGAGCGTCCGGGGAAGAATGTCGGCAGCGATCACGAAAAGAGGCGGCGTCGTGCGGCTGACGATCGATCGACACCGAGACGGACACCTACGATCAGGCGATTGCCGCCGTACAGGCCGCTTACGGCCTGTGACCCCTTCGTCCCTGCCGACTGGCCGGAACCACCAGCTCTCGGCCCTCGCTCCGACCCACAAGTCCTCAGCGGCGACGACATCCAGGAGGGCTGGAGTGACCAGACGCTCTTCCCGGTGATCGCCTCCAGCTCTCGTCGGTGCGATCGCTTGTCAGTCGTCGGCGGGGTCTTCGTGCAGGCGCCGGGTGAGGTCGTCGCACCAGTCCCGGCCACGGGCGCCCAGGGTGGCGGGGTCCGCATGGGTGAGGCCGTAGGCGGTGAACTCCTCGCCCTCGTACCACTCCGCGCCGGCCAGGCGTGCTTGGAGGTCCTCGAGACAGAGCTCGTCCCGGGCGTGCCGACGGCCGAGCGGCGTTTCGAGGTCGGCTGTGGTGTGGTGGCGGGAGGCGTTGTGGACGTCGATGAGGTCGCGGACGGCTCCGCGGGGCGAGGTCGTTGGCGAGGAGGCTCAGCTCGAGGGAGCAGCACCCCATGAGCCCAGCAGGCACCAGCACGGTGGCCGTGGCCCCTTCGTCCGTTACGGGGCCTGAAGCTGAAGAGCGCTTCAGGACTTCAGGCTGCGTTCAGGTTCGGGTCGGCAACGTAGTGGGTGTCGGAGGGCGCGACAGGGCCCGCCGGCGGAACTCAACCGCGACATGATCCGGAGGAACGTCCTCATGAAGGCCACCGCCAAGCGCACGCTCACCCCCCGTGCCATCGTCCTCGGCACGGCCGCCGCTGTCGCCCTGATCGGTGGCACGGGTGCCGCGAACGCCTTCGCGGACGACGACGGCCCCTCGCCGAAGTCCTCGGTCCAGCTCTCCCCCAGCGAGCGCCACCTGGACGACACCGCCCAGGACCACGCGCAGGTCAAGGCCGACAAGGTCAGCTACGACAAGGCCACCGCCAAGGCCCTGAAGGCCGTCCCCGGCACCGCGACCTCCGCCGAACTCGACACCGCGGACCGCAACGGCTCCCTCATCTGGGAGGTCGACGTCTTCGGCAAGGATCACAAGAGCCACGACGTCACCATCGACGCGGGCAACGGCACCGTCCTGAACAAGCACACCGACCGCGACGACGACGCCGCCGAGGACGCCGCCGAGACCCAGGCCCTGCTCAAGGGCGACAAGATCGGCCACGGCAAGGCCACCGACCGGGCCCTGAAGGCTGTCCCCGGCACCGTCACCTCCTTCAGCCTGGATGACAACGACCGCGACGGCGCCGCCGTCTACGAGGTCGACGTCCTCGGCAAGGACAACAAGAGCCACGACGTGACCGTCGACGCCGCCGGCGGCAAGGTCCTCAACCAGCACGTCGACCAGGACGACCGGGACGACAACGACGGCGACGATCACTGATCACGGCGACGACCACTGATCAGGCACCAGGCCGCCTGGCTGAAGCCTCCCCCAGAGTACGAAGGGGTCGCGAGCCCGAAGGGGCCGCGCCCGCCACTGTCCGGCGGCCGCGGCCCCTTCGTCCGTTCCGGGAGCCGGGCCCGTGGGCGTGGGCGTGGGCGCGGACGCTGAGTGAGCGGTCAGGAGGGCGGCCTGCGGCCTGACCATCCCCCTTCGATAAGCGCAAGGGCCGGGCGCCCAGCGTGCCGGCACCTACCGCGCGCTCGGCCGCACTCCCGGCCGTAGGACCCCCGGCCCGCCCCGCCAGGCCGAACGTCAGTGGTCGCCGGAGCGGCGCGGTGCTGTCATGGGTAGGGAAGACGGCGTGGGCGAGCTGGCAGGGCCGCGGAGGTCGGCGCGCCGCGCGTGGTCCGACCGGGTCCGGCCGCGGCCGCGCCCCGTCGCGAAGCGGAGGAGGCCGATGCCATGCTGCGCCGCCGCACGGTCGGTGACGTGATGACCGAGGAGGTCGTCACCCTCCGGCCCGACACACCGTTCCAGGACGTCGCCGCCCTGCTGGACGCGAACGACATTGCCGCGGCACCGGTCGTCGATGACAACGGCGCCCCCGTCGGTGTGGTGTCCGCGTCCGACGTGCTGCGGCACGAGACCGGCATGCCCGATCCGCAGGGGCAGGACGGGAACGACGAGCACGCCTGGGGCAAGGCCCGGGCCCGGACCGCAGGTGCGCTCATGAGCAGCCCCGTCCTCACCGCCCGCGCCGAATGGACCATCCCCCGGGCCGCGCGCGAACTCCGCAGGCGGCACGTCAAGCAACTGCCGGTGGTCGGCGACGACAGGCTCCTTGGCATCGTCAGCCGCAGCGACCTGCTCGATGCCTTCATCCGCTCCGACGTCGAGATCCGCGACGAGATCGAGCAGGACGTCCTGGGACGCATCCTCGGCCTGGACGAGGGCACCGTCGCGGTCGAGGTCCGCGACGGTGACGTCACCCTTCGGGGCCACGTCCCGGAACCGCGTCTCATCCCGGTGGTCGTGGGCCTCTGCCAGGGCGTCGACGGTGTCGTCACCGTGGACGCCCACCTCGCCGCCGCGGGCTAGGTGTCCACCCTGGGAGTCCGGCCTGGGAGTCCGGCCCGGGGGTCCGGCCCGGGGGTCCGGCCACAGCAGCGGCAGGCCAGCCACCAGGTGCAGCCGAGCAGATTTCGGCACGAGACCGTTCTCCGGCTCCTTTCCGGCTGCTCCAGCACGAGGGCCGCAATCGGCTACAGGCGCTCGTCGTGGGGGATGTTCCGCACCTCGCCGGGTGCGGCCCGGCGGATCGCGGAAGATGTCAGACAGGGAACGATTTCAAGCGCGCGTCGCATGGGACGGATTATTTCGCCGAAGGAAAACCAGGGCGTTCGATTCAGTCGGCCCGAAACCTAATCATCCTCCGCATCCGCGAGAAAGTTCAGATTTACGTTGATCAGGTGATCAAGTTCTGCTCTGGCGGCGACCAGGCTGTCTATTGTGGACGAAAGACGATTTCGCTCCTGATTCATTGTGGTCAAGGCTTGCCGGGCTCTGTCCATGTTGGGCTCCGTCATGCAGGGGACCATCTGAGCGATGGTTTTGCTGGACATTCCGGCGGTCAGGAATGCCTGAATCAGCGCCACCCGCTCGACGTGATCATCGTCGTAGCACCGCTGGCCGCTGGGGGACCTCGCACTGACCAGCAAGCCCTGCTGCTCGTAGTAGCGCAGTGATCGACGGCTTGCTCCTGTCCGGGCGGACAGTTCACCGATCCGCATCTCAACCCCTCCCGTGAATTGGGTCACAGTGACTTGCCCTTGACATCAATGTGAGCGTCTAGGTTAACCCCATGGTCGGCGACCTCCCGCCAGGGCACCTGACTGCCGACCCCTCGCGTCCGCGAGCACGAAAAGGAGAAGTCCGTGATCAAGTTCGCTTTCATGATCAACCGTATCGATGGAATGACCTTCGAGGAATTCGTTGAGCATCACCGAAACCGCCACGCCCCGTTGTTCACTTCCATTCCGGAAGCGCGGCAGTACGTGAAGAAGTACACCGTCTCCCACCCGGTACCCGCCGAAGGTTATCCGAGTCCCGCCTACGACGGCCTCACTGAAATCTGGTTCGAAAGCTGGGCGGATCACGACGCCTTCTTCGCGTCCGAGAACTACAAGGAGTTGGTGAACCCGGACGAGAACACGTTCATCGATATGAATTCGGTAGCGGTTATGGTCACTGAAGAAAGGGCTGTGATCTAATACTCCAGCAGTATTTCGCTGTCTGGCCTGGTCTTTTCTTCGGGTGGCGGGAGTGTAGCGGGACTTCGATCGTGCGGGGGCGGTCTCACGGAGACCGCCCCTCGATCGTGCGACAACGCTGCAGGTAGTGACAGCGGCGGGCGACTGCTTGTCGTCGGCGGCGCCAGTTCGACCAGCTCAGCGCGTGGTGTCGTCCGCGGTGTCCGCTCAGGTGCGGGGGCCGGGCACGACAAGCTGCCAGGAGTCGCCGGACCTCCGCCACTGTGAGCCCGATGGCCCCGGGTGTCTCACCTGTTCCGCCCCCTTTCCCCAGGGCTGGTGTGCCGTAGCGGCCAGGAAAGCGTGAGCGAGCATGGCCAGAGTGATGTGCCGATACCAGCCCACGTAGCGGCGGACCTCGTACTGATCCAGGCCGCACTCGTTCTTCGCGGCCTGGAAACACTCCTCGATCGCCCAGCGCGCCCCGGCGACCCGCACCAGCTCCTGGACGGTGACCTGAAGGGGCGCGTAGGCGAGGTAGTAGGCAATCTCGTCGGGCTTGCTGATGCTGCGCCGGGCCAGTGCCCACCGCATCCGGTGAGGGACCCCGCCTTGATAGTCGAATTCGGCGACGGCCGGCAGCCGCACCGCTGCCCAGTGGTAGACGCGGGGCCCCTTCGCGCCGTCGCCGCAGGAGATCTTCTCCCATGCCTCGTCCGGGGCCTGCGCGAACAGGCCCTCGATCCGTGAACAGCCCACGCTGAACTGAGACTTGGGGACGGCAAGTACGTAGCCGACACCCGACTGCTCCAGCAGCCGGCGGAACCGGTTGTCCTGGCCGTAGGCGGAATCCGCAGTGACCCAGGTAATGGGCAGCGGCGAGGCCAGGGCCCGCAGCACCATGTGCCGGGCCAGTTCGCCTTTGGTGGCGAACTCCCGCTCGTCGGGGACCCTTGCGGTGCGGCAGCGTTCCCGGTCCTCAGTCCAGGACTTCGGGAGGTAGAGCTCGCGGTCGACCAGCGCCCGGCCGCAGGCGGAGGCGGAGGCGTAGGCGGAGGCGTAGGCGGAGGCGGAGGCGTAGGCGGAGGCGGAGGCGGAGGCGTAGGCGGAGGCGTAGGCGGAGGCGTAGGCGGAGGCGGCGAAGACTCCGATCTGGCAGTTCTCGGTCCGGCCAGCGGTTCCCGAGTACTGGCGCTGGACCCCGGCGGAGGTGTTTGCCCTTCTTGATGAACCCGGTGTCGTCGATAATCAGGACGCCGCCAGCCTCGCCGAGCTTGCCGGCGACGTATTCCTGCAGGTCGTCGCGGATGTCATCGGGTTCCCACTTCGATCCGGCGAGGAGGTGCTGCAGGCCGTCAGGGGTGGAGTGTCCGGCTTGCTCGGCCAGCTGTCAGCTGTTCTTGCGGGCCACCGGGGCGAGCAGGCCACGCACGTAGTCCCGCATGCGGCGGCGGAGCTCGACTCGGCCGAAGCGGTGCCCGATGGTCAGGAAGAGATCGTCCAGTTCGAGGTCCCACTGCGCGGCGGCAGACTCGGTGATCACCCTCGGAGGCTGCCCCGCCGCTGTCACTACCTGCAGCGTCGTCACACTATTGAGGGGCGGTCTCACGGAGACCGCCCCTCGATCGTGCGAAGTCCCGCTACACTCCCGCCACCCGAAGAAAAGACCAGGCCAGACAGCGAAATCCTGCTGGAGTACTAACCCTCTGGGCTGCGCCCTTTGTGCCCCGGGCGATGCGGGTCAGCAACGTGATGGCGGCGCCCCTGCACCTCTCAAGCTCCCCGGGCCGCCCCGCGAATCACTGCACGGTCATCGGATTCGCGAAGGATTCTCAGTGTGCACGCCCCACAACCTGAGCCAGAGCCCTGGTCAGCACATACACGGCCGCCGTGAACACCCCGGCCCGCTCGTCACACGGAGCGGTCCCGGCGCTCTGCGGGTGGGAGTTGAACGACGGCAGCAACGGAGCGACCAACTCCCACAGACCGTCACGGACGACCGCTGCAACCAGATCGACACCCACAAGCAACAATGACGCCGCAGCTGTGACTGAGCGCTTCAGCTGGCCAGCTGAGCGACAGCCCGGAAGGGTATCCAGACCGGTCTGGCGGTCCTGCGGGACGCCTGCCACCGCGGCGAGGTCTGCCAGCCGCTGGACTGGGGCTCCCGAGCGTTCGTGGATAAGGGCTTTGCCGCCCCGCCTGGCCTGGGCCGACGGTCACGGCACCGCGGCGGAAGGGCTCAGCTGGGCCAGTGACATCATCGAGGGCTTGCGGAACCTGTTCCGGCTGCTTGCGATCGACGACGAGTCGTTCACCTCTTGGGACGAGGAGCGCGAGGCGGACCCCGATGAGGAGCACTCCCCTGGGCACGAGGCGTACGTGGCTTGGCTGAAGGAGACGTTCGGCCTGTCCCCGCCCACCGAAGCGGAAGCGGACGAAATCCTGGGGTCGGGCGGCAGGAAGTACGGCGCCCGGTTCGTGGACTGGCTGGAGGAGTTCGGGTCCCAAGAGATCGACTTCGACTCGTGGCGCAAGGAACTCGGCGGCTCCTGAACGTGAATGCGTCAAGGAAGACCCGTCGAGTGCGGGTCTCGTCAGGCCCCTCGATGCTGTCACCCCAAAGGGGGACACTCGGTACCAGGGCTCCAGCTGCCCTCGAGCCCGCAGGCATATCAACCGGAGCCCTCCCGCCCCGAACTTCTGCCGCACACTCCTCGGACGTCCTGGGTGCCCTGAAATTCGAACAAACGCTCTCATGCGAGGTATGAGCCGGCACGGCTTCCCCCTCGACCTCGTGGAGGCGCAGACCGCCTGGTACCGCACTGGCAGCTCGCCCAATCCGGCCCGGCGGCCAGAATCCCGTCCCGGCCGAGCGGCATGCGTCTCTGCTGGGCCAGGGCCATCCGCGAGGAGGCTCCCCGCGGACTGGTCCAGGTACCGCTTGAGCAGGTCGATCGCCTCCGCCTGCCACCGTTCGGGGGTCATGCGGCGCGGGGCCGCACTCCGGCCGTGCCGTCGGGTATGGCGGTATGGGCGGAGAGCACTCTCTCACCGCCGTAGGCCGGACACGGAGCGGGAGAGCGCGGATGGCGGACGAGGTGAGGGCCGGTGACCGAGGAGCCGGTGCGCGCCGGGGCGTGGTGGGCGGGTCAGTGGAGAAGGTGCGCCGCGGCTGGGCCGGGCTGCTCGTCATGGTCCCGTTGCTGCTGCTGATCGGCGGCGTGATGTTGGATGTCTTCGGGCCGGTGCCGTACGCCGGGTTGCCCCTGCTGTCCGCCGCCCCGCTCGCGGCCTGCATGGTGCTGACGTTCCGGGGCGCGGCGATCACGGCGGCCGGCGCATGTGTGCTGGCGGTGTGTGTGGACGTGCTGGTGAACCGCCCGCTGACGGCGCTCGTGGTGAACCTGCTGGACGTGGCGGTGATCAGCGCGATCGCGCTGTGGCTGAAGTGGGTGGTCCAGCGTCAGGGGCAGCGCTTCGCGGCGGTGCGGGCCGTGGCCGAGGTGGCGCAGCGGGCGGTCCTGCCACCGCCGCCCGCGCGGGTGGGGGCGGTGTCAGTGGCCACTCGCTACGAGTGTGCGTACGCGGAGGCGCTGATCGGCGGGGACTTCTACGCGGTGCGCAATTCGCCGTTCGGGGTGCGGGTGCTGATCGGGGACGTGCGGGGCAAGGGGCTGCCCGCCGTGTCCACCATGGCCGTGGCGACCAGCGCCTTCCGTGAGGCGGCGGAGCAAGCGGCGACGTTGCGGGAGCTCGCGGAGTACATGGAGCGGGCCCTGGCCCGGTTCGCGGCCGACGTCGGTGACCAGCCGGACGCCCTGGAGCGGTTCGCCACCGCCGTACTGGTCGAGGTCAGCGAGGAGGAGGGGCGGGTGCGGCTGCACCACCGCGGTCATCCGCCGCCGTATCTCATCCGCGGGGGCCGGGTGACGCCGCTGGAGCCATCGACTCCGGGGCTTCCCCTGGGGCTGGGGATGCCGGAGGCCGTCGGCGTGTCCGGCTGTGACACCTTCCCCTTCCACCAGGGGGACTACCTGCTGCTGGTGACCGACGGTGTCACCGAGGCGCGCGACCGGTACGGGGCATACTACGAACCCCGTACGAGGCTGGCCGACCGGGATTTCCGCACCGCGTCGGAGGTGGTGGACACACTCGTTGCCGATGTCACGGACTGGACCGGGGGCCAGCGACATGACGACATGGCGATCCTGGCCCTCACGCCGGTTCGCTGAGGAGGAGGCACGGGGGCGACGTTGACTCAGGTGCCCGTCACGGGTGGCGAGCGGCTGATCTCCCACGGCTTCGGCTGAGCCATCCTCACTCCTGAGGAACGAGGTCACCTGCCCCTCCACCGTGCTACACGAAGATCATTCTACGAGGGCTTCTCAGTGAGCGCGGTCTCAGGGCTTGACCAGCTGGAACTGCCAGATGATCTCCACTGGCACTCTGGCGTTCGCCGCTGCCGCCGCCTCGGGCACCATGTCCATCAGACACCACGGCCAGACTTCCCACGGCCCCAGTTCCGTCAAGGGCTGCCCTGGCAGATGCTGCGACTGCCCGTTGTCCGGTGCTACGGGTTCCTCACACCGCCGCGCCTGCAGCCCCGCCGCCAGGGCGGCACGCAGGTAGTCCCCGGTCGAGTGACGGTAGCTCTCCAGCCGTCCGGGCTGCCCGCCCGGCAGACGCACGGAAGGGATCGAACCCCGCGCCACCCACTCGGGATGAATGTCGGCGATCAGCAGGTGCCCGCCGGGGCGCAGGACCCTGGCGAACTCCGCCATCACCGGCTTCAGGTCGGGCACATGCGTCAGAGCCAGGGAGCAGACGGCCAGATCCACGGCCTCGTCGTCCACGGGAAGCGTGTGCAGATCGCCCTCGCGGAAGTCGCCGCCCGGCACCCGCTCGACTGCCCGTGCGAGCATGTCGGGCGAACTGTCCACGCCGACGATCCGGTGACCGTACTCGGCCAGCAGCGCAGAAAGCCGACCGGTACCGCACGCGGCATCCAGAGCGACACCCGTCGGCAGCCCAGCGACGATCTCTTCAATGACGGGCTCGTCGAAGGTGAATGCCGAGTTGGGGCTGTCATACGTGGCGGACCAGATCCGGTACCCCTCGACCGTGCCCACCCGAGCCACTTCCACCGCCGCGTTCGCCAGGGACTCATCGTCGAGGAGCTTGCGGATCTCGGTGACGCGCGCCTCGACGAACTCGCGGTCGAACTCCCCGGTGAACGAACGTAAGAGGGCCTGCCCCTCAAGGCCGAGTAGGTAGGCAAGTGGATTCTCGTAGATCACTACGCGACGCTAACGGCATACAGCCCACGACTGCCACCGGATTTCCCTAGCCTGCCCGTCACCTCGCCCACGCCCACGCGACCATCCCATGGAACCTCGCGGGCGAACTACCGGGGTGCCTTGGTCTCCAGACGCCGGCACAGCTGCTTCACCCGCGCATCCACCCCGAACTGGCGCGACACCTGAAACGCACACCCACCGGCCGGAGTAGTTGCGCTTCTCGTAGACGCGTGCGGTACGACCGGAGTTGATCCGCACCGGGCTGCCACGATCACGGGTGGCCGAGGGCAGGTCCTTCACGCTGTCGTCGACGGCCCGCTTCACCTACGGCTGCCCGCCGAAGTTGATCTCGGGGTAGATGCACACGTAGACCGCATGCGTCATCGGCTCACAGGCCGTCAAGACCGCCCATACCGTGCCCGCTCGAATCCCAGCTCTTCCAGGAGCAGGTAGCGTTCCCCGATCGTGTTCGGCTCGGAATCTCGGCCTTCCTGGTCGCGGACCCGGCGGTGCAGTCGGACGCCGCGAACCCCGACGCGCCCGGACCGCTACAGCTTCCGTTCCACCACCCTGGCCGGCGGCGGTCTGACGAAGGGCCCGCGCAGGGCGCAACGACGGACAGCCGACCGTGAGATCGACGGGCGTCCTATGCTGACGCGCATGGAACAGGAGCTGGAACTGGAGATTCCGTTGACCGGGGGCCGGATCACGGAGGGAGTCGTCCGGGTCGGGGACACGGTGCGGCGACCGGTCGGGCCACACTCGCCGTTCGTGCACCGGCTTACTCCGGCATCTGGAGGACATCGGCTCCGACGTCGCACCGAGGCTGCTCGGAACCGATGCCAAGGGCCGCGAGATCCTCAGCTTCCAGCACGGTGAAGCCGCGACCGCCTTCCGGGCCCGTGACTGGCGGCCGCCCAGATCACCGCCGCGGCGCAGTTGCTGCGCCGACTGCACGACGCGGCCGCTGGCACGCCGATCGCCGGTGGCGAGGAGACGGTGTGCCACAACGATTTCTCCCCGCTCAACGTCGCCTTCGTCGACGGCCTTCCTGTCTCCGCCTTCGACTTCGACCAGGCCGCCCCCGGCCCCCGCACGCGTGACCTCGCCTACGCCGCCTGGCTGTGGCTGCCCGGCGCCGACATCGCCGGCCCTCTCGATCACCAGCTGGCCCTCCTGCGTACTTTCCTCGACGTGTACGGCCTCCAGGACGAGCACCGGCGGGGCTTCGGAGGGCGCATCGTCGCCCGGGTCGAGGCCGAGCGCGACATGCATGACCGTGCCGGACGCGTCACCGGTCCCGGGTCCTGGCTGCACTGTGAGATCGACTGGCTGAGGGAACACGCCGACGCCATCGACCGGGGATTGGAAAGCAGCGCAGACCTGCATCGGCAGCCATCCGTTCCGCCCACTCGCGCTGGGTCTCGGCGTGCTCTATGCGGCTGACGTGTCCTTCTTGGAGGCCGCGTCCAAGGTCTCCGGGATCTTGTCGAACGTGTCGGGCAGGACGTCGAGCAGACCCCAGATCTGTTCGCCGGTGCTGACGGTCGGCAACAGCTGACACCTCCACTGCGGCGACACTTCAGGACGGTGGCGGAGCCGGTGCACGAGTGTGGGGAACAGGTAGTGCCCCGCTTCCGCGGCGAGGTGCTCTCGGAGCCAGTCGACAGGGAGCCGCTGGCTGAAGCCGTATGTGGCGCCCTCGGGGTACCGAACTGGCGACCTCGGGTAATCAGGAGTCGCGTATTCCTGAGCCGGTGAGGGCTTGTGTTCACCGTGAGTGGTCGCCGGGTGCGTAGTGCCGCCGGGTTCCTCCGGCTTCGGCTGCGAGTTCGGCGGTGGTGTCGTCGTGGTAGCCGAGCATGCGGGCGACGACGGGTGCGGGGGCTTGGAGGACGAGGTGGCGGATCGCCCCCGTGCGTCCTCGCCACCTGGCACGTCCAGGGGCGCGGATGGAGCCGGTGCCGCTGTCGAGGAGTTCGTGGAGGCGTTCAGCCAGCACGCATTGGCCGCATATTCCTCGCCAGTAGCGCCTTGCTTCTCGTCCGCACTGTTCGCAGGTGAAGTCGCCGAGGCCGCCGGCGCAGTCGGCGCAGTCGGCGCAGTCGGCGCAGAGCTTGCCGCCGTCCGGTGCCAGGCCAGGCGTCAACCGCTCAGCGCCGCAGATGACGCAGATCCCATAGGTCTCCAGCCCGTGGTCGTAGCAGGCAGCGCAGAGGTAGTCCTCGGGCCAGTGGGCCGTCCCGAGGCGGACGGCCCGGTGGCAGCGAGCGCAGAACAGGTCCTCGGCGCGGACGCGGGTGCGGCTCATCCTTCGGGCCGGATGCGGGCGCGCTTGGGACGGACCGCCGACAGGTCGACCACCGCGTCGCCGGTGGCGACCTTGCGGACGGCGGTGTTCTCCGCCTTGGTGGCGATCAGGTCGGTCGGGGTGCACTCGAAGATGTCGCAGAGCGCGGCCAGTACTGGCAGCGACAGCCGCTCGGGGGTGCCGGTGACCAGGCGGTGAACCTGGGAGAGCGAGAGGTTGATGCCGCGCTCGGCGAGCGGCGGGGCGAGCTCGCTGGTGGTGAACATCCCCGCGGCGGCCATCCGCTCGCGCAGCCGCCACTGGTAACTGACCTGGCGTTTCATCGGGCCCTCCTCGCGAGCTTCAGCGCGGCCTCGATGGTGGCGTCCGGGCCCGCCGCAGGGTGCGGGTGCGGAAGTCGGAGGACACGCAGGTGTAGATGGAGGTGGTGGACGCGTGGTCGTGGCCGGCCTGCTGCTGGACGAACAGCGGATCCCAGCCGTCACAGCGAGTGGAAGTCCAGGACCGGGTCCAGCCCAAGGTCGTCGCGGTAGGTGGCGAAGCGAGAGTCCAGCCGTTGCAAGCCGACCCGTCGGCCGCGTTCGGACGGCCACAGGGCGGGCCCGTCCGCGTTGCGCATGGCGGGTCTCACCTCGCTGACCCACTGGTCAAGGATCTCGGCCGACCAATCCCACACGGTCAGCACGCTGCGGCGCTTGGGCGGTGACCCCTTCTTCGCCTGGCCGTGGCGGACGTAACAGACGCCGTACTCGCCGAACTCCGTCCCCTCGGGGTTGCGGCCGAAGTCGGCGAGATCCGGCATCCGCGTCTCGTTGCGCCGCAGCCCGAAGGCGTACGCGGTCTTGAACAGCATCGCGTCACGGAAGGCGGGTAGCCAACCCTTGCGGCCGCGTCCGCGGACACGGCTCACCTCGTCGTCGGCGTGGTCCAAGAACGCCTGCAACTCGCCCCTGCGCCAGCCGTCCAGCATCGCCTCGAAGACCTGCTCCTCCGGCCGCAACAGCGGTACCCCGTCGGCCAGATGCAGCCGCGCGGTCCCTGGCGCCGCCCCGTTCCCGCCTGCCAAATTCGTCACGCTCCGTAGATCGCATCTAGCGCGAGAATCTCGCATCGGATGCGAAGCCCGGAGAGGAACGGCAGGTCAGCCATCCGATCGAGTGAAGTGGAACGACACAGGCCCGGCCGTCGGCTACCGTCTCGGCAGGCATGCTGTGGGCCGTCTCTCCGCTGATCAGCGGCTCCCTGTGCCCGCTCGGTCAACGCAGCGCAAGAGGGCGCCAGTTCGCATCAGATGCGATTCGCGCCGGTTCCGAGGTGAGCCCAGAAGCCGCCAGTTGTTGATCTTTGAACCCGGACGGCTCGTTACGGGGTGTCGCCCGCGAGGGTGCTGACGCGGTTCGCGTACTCGTGGCGGGCCTTGCGTTGGGCCGGGACCGCCGGGGCGCACTGGCCACCGTCGAGGGGCTGGCCGAGGTCGAGGAGTCGGCGGTGGATCGCCGGGACGGCGACGACGCGCAGGGTGTAGCCCTGGCCGCGCCGTACGGTCACGCCCTGATCGAGCGTGGCGCGCCCGGCGGGTCCCCGGTCGGCGGTGCGGAGGAAGTCGGCGACCTTGAGGACCCGGTCGTCTTCAGAGGAGCAGGCCGGCACCTCCAGCCGCCTCCACCCGCTGGAACGCCCGAAGTTCGGCGAACTGCTGACGTACGCGCGGCCGGGCGACACCGTGCACATCGATCCCGGCCTCGGCCAGGACAAGGTTCTGGCGGTCGGTCGACTGCTGGTCGGTCGACACCCGCTTGTAGACCAGGTTGGCCATGCCGTTCCCCGTGGTGGCCGCATTCGACCCTGGCTGTCAGCAAACCCTGTCATCAGTTTCCAACGGATCTGATTGGACCTGCGCCGCACCGTCAGGCCCCGGAACATCAGCGGCCGTTGGGCGCCCGCCACGCCTGTCGCCATTCGTTTGACGACAGGGCGGCCGGTCAGGAGAACCCGGTTGGCGACCACGTACAGGGAGACCAGCCGGAACACGCCGGAAACGCACCGTTCGGCCTTGAGGGCGTGGCTGGGAGGTTCTGAACCTATGCCGGCTCGGGTCATTCCGGGTTCGGGACGAAGGCGGGTAGCGCGGCGAGGCTGTGGCGCACCGCCTCGCCCCCGTACTCGAACATCTGCCGCTCGTAGTCGCCGACCGCGCCGAGGAGGTCTTGGCGGCGCTCGACGGCCTCGATCAGGCAGCGGCGCAGCAGGTCGGCATCGCGCAGGGCGGTGTTCGCACCGTTGCCGCCGGTCGGGGAGGTGGCGTGGATGGCGTCTCCAAGCAGCGTGACCGGACCGGGCGCCCAGCGCTCGCGGGGCTCGACCACCCGGATGGACAGCAGGGTGCTGTTGTCCGGGTCGGCCTGCTCGATAAGCGCCTGCAGGTCCGGATGCCAGCCCTCCATCCTGGACAGCACGGCCTCCTGCGCGGTTGGGGCGCCGAGCGAGCCGTTCGGTGGCAGGAGCATGACCCAGCGCACGTAGTCGCGGATATCGGGGAGGGTCACCTCGGGTGCCAGTTCCTCGGCTGCCTGCTTCGGCGGGGTACGGAAACGCATCGCTCCGAGCATCAGGCTCACCTCGTCCCCGGCGATCTTCGAGCCGAAGGCCGGTTCCAGGGTGGCAAAGCGCTCGGTCAGCGGCGTACGGCCGATGACGAACCGGGTGCCGGTGTCGGTCGCGGTGGTCTGCGGCGAGAGCACCGCGCGGACGGCGGAGCCGACCCCGTCCGCCCCGACGAGCAGGTCGGCGGTGGTCGGGTCGCCGTGCGCGAACCGGGCTTCGACCTTGCCGTCGTCCAGCACGTCGTAGCCAGTCAGCGCGGCCCCGGTGCGCACGGTGAGTCCGGTCACCAGCAGGTGCCGCAGCACTTGCCGGTCGATCACGATCCCGGTCCTACCGGGGCCGAGCTCGCCGATCTGGTTCAGCTGCGGGTCCAGGATCAGCTGCTCGGCATAGGCGTCACCGACGATCGCGTCCAGCAGCGGGTGCCAGCGCAGCGGCAGACAGCCGCGCAGCGCCTCGAACCCCATCGGGCTCAGCACGAGCCGGTAGCCCTGGAACCGCGCGGTGATCGCCGGGTCCCGCTCGTACACGTCGGCCTCGATCCCGACACCCCGCAGACCCTGTGCCAGGCACAGACCTCCCAGACCGGCTCCGACCACGGAAACTCGCATCACGCACCTCCTGAACAGACTTTCCGAACCCTGCTCAGGACCTGAGCAGGGGGTACGCGAACCACGCAGTGACGAACTTAGTTCTGCGTGCACGATCTAAGATCTACTTAGAGAACTTAGATCGTGTCAAGCTATAGTGATCGGCATGCCCTCCGATCCCCGGCAACGCCGAGCAGCTCGTCACGCCCAGCCCGCTGGGGAGCCCTCAGTGGCGCCACCACGCAAGAAGCCCATCACGGTCGACCGGATCACCGACGCCGCTCTGCAAGTCGTGGCCACCGAGGGCTACGACGCACTGACCATCCGTCGAGTCGCCGCGGTACTCGGCACCGGGCCGTCGTCGCTGTACGCGCACATCGTCAGCAAAGAGGACATCGACGATCTGCTCGTCGGCCGGCTCTGCTCCGAGGTCGTGCTGCCCGAACCGGACCCGGCCAAGTGGCGCAAGCAGATCCTCGACGTGTACAGGCAGATCCGCGACCAGTACCTGAAATACCCCGGAGTCTCCCGGGCCGCGCTGGGCGTTGTCCCGACCAACCTCTCCACGTTGCGGGTCAAGGAAGGGCTCTTGGCGATCCTGCTCGCGGGCGGAATCGAACCGCAGAACGCCGCCTGGGTGCTCGATGCTCTGTCCCTCTACGTCAGCGCCTACGCCTTGGAGCAGTCGCTGGTCCAGCAGCGGCGCAGACACCCCGACCAGGAATGGGTCCTTGGCCGCGAGGAGCTGATCCGCCGGTTCACCGCACTGCCGGCCGACACGTTTCCGCAGACCCGACGCTATGCCGCTGAGCTGACCTCCGGCACCGGACACGACCGGTTCGAGTTCACCCTCGGACTGATAATGGACAACCTCACCCGATGGTCAACATCACCACCAACGACACTGGGCCGAACGGGTGCCGGCCGGACGGACGGTGCGGGGAAGGGTTGAGGTCATATCGGGATGACGGCAGGGGCCTCAGATGGCCGTTGGATCAACGAAGCCGGGTTGCGATGCCCTGTCGGGCATCGTCCCAGACTTCGTCGAACTCCTCCTGGGTCAGCTGCTCCGGGTCGTGGCCTTCCCACTCCGAAACAGGCAGCTCCGCGGTGAGTCCATACTCCTTCTCGTAGTCGGCCAGGGTTCCGGCGTCCCGTGCCCGCTGCCATTCGCGCAGGGATGCCGCCGCGAGCGGGGTCTGTTCAGGCCTGCGCAGCTCGACCTGCCGAGTGACCCAGCCCTCGGCATCGATCTCGAAGAAGAACCAGGTGTCTTCCTCCTGTCGGATAACTCCTTATCCGACGCCAGAACGGGACATGACGCCCTGTCGTCCCGGCGCCGGAGACCCGGAGGGAAACCCGCCGCATGATGGCCACCGAGCCCCTGCGTTACGCCGTCGACGTCACCTCGGACGACGTGGTTGCGATCACCGA
Source organism: Streptomyces sp. NPDC007875 (assembly GCF_042868035.1). NCBI lineage: Bacteria > Bacillati > Actinomycetota > Actinomycetes > Kitasatosporales > Streptomycetaceae > Streptomyces > Streptomyces sp. NPDC007875. The sequence continues at coordinate 31,968 of NZ_JBIADZ010000033.1, forward strand.
CTTCCTCATGGACCGGCTCATCCGTCGGCCGTCACTGGATGTCGAGACCGAAAGGAGAAGGCATCGGCGGCCGAGACGGCGGCCTTCGTCTCCGAGTGCCGTATCCCCGGCCCCCGTCACGAAGGCTCCTGGCGGCACGCCCGCTTCACCGGAACCAGCCCCTACCTGCTCGGCCGGGCGACTGCCCTCGCCATGGCACACCAGCACGCCGACCGTGATGGGGATCTCTGAAATTGGCTCTGGCCGCGATTTCGTGAATCTGCAGGTAATCCACAACCAGGGTCGTGGTCTGCCCCCCCCACCAGGGAGGAGCCAGGTCACCCCGATCTTCACTGGTTGTCGATGTCGAACTAATCTTCGGGCCATGGCCTTACGACCTGACGAGTTCTACGACCACGCGCTTGCCGCTGCGGATGGTGAGCGTCGGCTCCCGCTCGCGCGCATGACAGGGTGGCATATCAGCCCGTTCGAACCGGACGGATTGCGCGTCGCGCCGCTGCGCCCTCCAGTTCTGCCCGAGCCTCCGCGACGCGGTGAGGACCCGTCGAACTGCGAGGCGTGCCGTGACCGAGGCGATGGGATCTGGTTCAACGACAGTTGGCGGCTCACCCGGATCACAGGAGTTGGTGTGCCGCTGGTGCTCATGCTGCATCCGCGTGAGCACTATGACATGGCTGACCTGCCCGATGAGCTGGCAGCCGAGCTGGGGGTCCTGTCCACTCACATCGTCCGCCACGTGCAGGCCCTGCCACACATTTCGCGAGCCCACGTCTACCGCATCGGAGATGGAGGCGCACACCTGCACATCTGGTTCTTCGCCCGGCCCGAGGGACAGACCCAGCTGCACGGATCATGGATGCCCGTCTGGGACGATCTGCTGCCGGAATACCCAGCAGATGTCGCGGAGGCAGATGCGGCGATCGTGGCAGACGCATTGGTCGCCTCCATCGGAGGTCGTCGCTCGGCCGCCGCGAATCGCCGCACGACTGATCACTGGCCGCAGTTCCGTGAAGGTCATGGCTGGGTGAGGATCCGGGCTCGGAGAAGTTCGAACGAGGCACGGCCATACATGGCTCGCTTGAGCGTTTTCACCCGGTTTACATGTCCTTCGACAACTCCGGAACTCCACGGCCAGGTGAGGCCGGTGACGGCGTCGAGGTCCCGGCGGAGGAAGCCGGCGAATCCGCTCATCGGCTTCGGAGCATCCTGCTCAGCTTGGCGGATCCACTCCCGGAGCAGGTATCCGCGCTGGTGCCGCACCAGATCGGCGAACGCGCGGGCAAGGTCGCAGGCCTGGGTGATGTCCGGGCAGGCGAGCCGGATCTGAAGCAGCCGCTCCTCCTTGCTGTCGGTGAGCGTGTCACGCGGACGCATGATCCATGAGGTGATCTTGCGCGGGCTAAGGATGTCGGGCCGGACCGGTTCGGCGGTGCCCGCGCGCAGGACGGCGAGGTGTTTGCGGACGACCTGGCGGCTCCCGAGGTAGCCGCGTTCACGGATCTCCAGGAACAGGCCCCGTCCTCCTCCGGCCGGGCGGCAGTCCCGGCTTACCGATTTGCACCTCACGTCAACGTCAGGTTTTAGAGTAACGGGCGTCGAATGAACAGCTTATTTCGCCCCATAAAGGTAAGGCAGGACATTATGCGTGCAGCCCGCTTCCACGAATACGGCGGCGTGGAGAGCCTGGTGATCGAGCAGGCTCCCGACCCCCACCCCGGACCTGGCGAGATCCGTGTCCGCGTCGCGGCGGCCAGTGTCAATCCCATCGACTGGAAGCTGCGCGCCGGCGCCCTGCACCAGTTCCTTCCGGTGGAGCTGCCCGCCATTCCCGGGCGTGACGCCGTCGGCGTGGTCGACGAAATCGGTGACGGAGTGCAGCGCGTGAGCATCGGGGACCGTGTCTTCGGGCTGGGCGGTGTCACCGGCGCGACCGCAGAGCTGGTCATCCTCTCGGCCTGGGCCCACGCCCCCGCCACGTGGAACGATGAGCAGGCCGCGGGTGCCGGTCTCGCGTCCGTGACCGCGATGCGTGGACTGAACGCGCTCGGCTCCCTCGCGGGACGCACCCTCCTCGTCGAAGGCGCCGCCGGAGGCGTGGGGAGCGCGGCAGCCGAGATCGCGGTGGCACAAGGTGCCACCGTGATCGGAACAGCCAGCGAACGCAACCACGAATTCCTCACCTCGCTCGGCGCCGTTCCCACCACCTACGGCCCCGGCCTCGCACAGCGCCTCTCCGCTCTCGCTCCGCACGGCGTCGACATCGCGCTCGACACCGCGGCCTCCGGCTCCCTGGACGACCTCGTCGCGATCACAGGCGACCCGACGCGCGTCGCGACGGTCGCCGACCACGCAGGCGGGCAGCGCCTGGGCACGCATGTGGTCAACGCGGAGAACGACGCGACCCTCCTGTCCGCGGCCGCGGAACTGGGCCGACAAGGCCGCTACACACCCCGTATCGAACAGACCTACCCCCTGGAGCGAATCGCCGACGCCCACGCGCACGCCGAGCGCGGCCGCACACGCGGAAAGATCGTCATCTGCATCTGAAGCGGGGCATGGCCCAGATGCGCCAGCCCGCCACGGGGTGATTCTGGTGGGCCGGCGCTGACTGCTCAGCGCCGGACGTCTGCCACGAGGGCGTTGATGCGGTTCTCGTACTCGCGGCGGGCCTTGCGCTGTGCCGGGACGGTCAGGGCGCCCTGGGTACCGTCGAGCAGCGGGCAGCGGGCGAGGAGCTGGCAGTGCACGGCGGACACGGCGGTGATGCGCAGCGTGGAGCCCTGGCCCCGTCGTACGGTCACGCCCTCCCGGGGCCGGCCCGCCCTGGACAGCCCGCCACGCCCCTGGTGCTGGCCGGCTATCGGGCGGCCCCTCCCGTGTGCCGACCGTCCGCAGCTCCCCGCGCCGAGGGTGGGGAAACGAAGTGAGCGGGTCGCCCAGTGGTGCGGCGATCACCGCGTCGCCGCTCGCACGGTAGGCACGAAGACGCCGATTCATCCGCTCGTGGGCGAGCTCCTGCTGGACTGGGACACACTGACCGCCAACACCCCGTCCCTGACCTGACCCAGGGGCCCGTGCACGCGAACGGTGCCGAGCGCGGCGTGACCGCGGTGGTGAGATGAGGGCGAGCCGACGGGCCTCGTCGGTCAGCTTCTCGAGGTAGCGCACGGCGTGGCCTCAATCAGGTCCTGCTTGGTGGGGAAGTGCCGGAACACAGCTGCTCTGCGCCGGTACCGGCCACGTACGTCGACACCGTGTCCTGCCTGTGAGGAAGCCCTGGGCCACAGTGTTGCGGAATTGCCGGCGCACGTTGGCGGCGGCCCGTGCATGCCGGGGAACGGCTCCGTGGCGCACTCGCTCGAAAATGAAGGGGTACAGCAATGTCCGTAGTGGACGAAAACACCACGGTGGTGATGGTGGGATCGGGAGCCGCCGGGCCCGCCTTCGGCAACTTCCTGCTGCGCAGCGGGATCGACTGCGTCGTCCTGGAAAAGCGCAGCCGTCAGTACGTCCAGCAGCGGCAGCGGGCCGGCGTCATCGACAACCGCGCGGCACGCATGTTCAGGCAGTGGGGACTTGCGGACAAGGTGCTCGACGGCGTCCCCTTCGAGCCGGGGTTGAACTTCCGGGTCGACGGCGAGACGCGCCCCTACAGGTACCTGGCCGGCGACCGGCGACGGACGCTTCTGCCCCAGCAGGTCTCGTTCGCAACCTCATCGATGTGTTCGTCAGCGACGGCGGAGACCTCCGCTTCGACGCCGACGACGTCTCGTTGGAGAGCATTTCCGGCGACGAACGCCCCCTCGTGCGCTACCGGGACCGCGCCGGCACGACACGGACGATCAGTTGCGACTTCATCGCCGGCTGCGACGGCGACCGCGGTGTCAGCCGGGCGACCATCCCCATCGGCCATCTCACCCGCTACTCGCACGACTACGGGTACGTATGGCTGACCGTCCTGGCCGAGGTTCCAGCCAACCACCAGTCCATGATGGCGATCCATTCCCGAGGCTTCGCCGGCCAGTTCGCGCGCGGCCCCGAGGCGAGCCAGTGTGGTGCCCCCGGCGATGAAGCGGCCACCGCGATGGCCCGCGGTGAAATTCATAGCGCGTTGTAGCCGCCGCTCCAGGCCCGGTGCCCCCGCCTGGACGCGCCGTCTCACACGCCGTAGCCTCCGTCGACGTCGAGCATCTGACCGGAGATGAAACCGGCTCGGTCGGAGGCCAGGAAGCACACAGCCTCGGCGATGTCGTTCGCGGATCCGAACCGCCGCAAGGGGATGTTGCCGCGGGTGACCTCCAGGGCCCGTTCGTCCAGGTCGCCCGATCCGATCAACCGGGCGGCCATCCCGTCGAGCAGCATTCCGGGGCCCACGCAGTTGGCACGCACCCCGAACCGGCCCTCCTCCGCCGCGAATCCCCGTACCAGCGCTTCGACGGCCCCCTTCGGCCCGGCGGAAAGGCCGTCCCGGACCGGGAATCGACGGGTGGCGGCCGTGGTGACCGCGACGATTCCGCCCCTGGTCTCGCGCAGCCGCGGCAGGGCGGGCTGCACCAGGTTGAAGAAGCCGATCGCGTCCGCCTCGATCTGCTGCCGGAAGCGGTCCGGCGTCACCCGGCTCAGATGCACCATGGGCACATGCGGACCAGCCGCGTAGACGAGCGTGTGGATGCCGTCGAAACGGTCCGCGGCCTCGTCCACAAAGCGCGCCGTCGCGTCGGCGTCCGACAGGTCCAGCGGCCAGGCGCCCGCTCGGACGCCCGTCGCCTCGGCCTCCGCGATCAGGGCGGCCCCGGCCTCGGCGTTCTTCCGGTATGTCAGCGCCACATGGCTGCCGCGCCCGGCCAGCATGCGGGTGATGGCGGCTCCGATGCCGCCAGTGGCACCAGCGATCACGGACGTACCAGGTCGGCCGTCGAAGTCCCGCATCCGATTCTCCTGTCTTGTGTCGCCGACCGCTGGAAGACCAAGCTGACGAACCGCATGAGCGGTGACGGCCCCCCGGTGTTGTCGGTCGACGCGACTCCTCCGCGGACGTCCTCCGCTCCCCACGAGGCAGCGGCGGCGGACTCAGCGCCCGTGGCTCGGTCACCGCCACGACGGCAAGCGGTCCCCCGCTTCGTGAACGCGGGAGCAATCGCGGCGCGGCGCTCGACGACTCCATTCCGCTCGCCACCACGACGCCGCACTGGCCCGTGCTGAGCAGTACCGCCGCGAGCGAGATGGCCTGCAGTCCCGAGAGATCGAGCGTGCTCACGGTGGTGGCCCGCCCCCAGCGAGATGCCCGCGCGAGTTGCCGCCAGGCCGGCGGGATTGGGACCGGCCCCCGCCTGCGCGGCCATTCCCATGACCACCGCGTCGACCTCACCGCCATCCAGCCCGGCCCGGCCCGGCGGACGGCTTCCCGGATGACGACGTCGGTTCCGCTTTCGTCCGGCATCCCGGAGGTCACGTGCGATCAGGCGATCGAAACAAGTGATAGGCAGTGAACTCCCACCCATGCGCCGGGCCCGGCCGCGGGCCGCTCATCGGGTGCCATAGACCGGCTGTGGGACTTCCGAGGCGGCGAGCAGTCCCAGCGCCGCCTCGCCCGCCTCCGCCGGACTCCATCGGGCCCCTTTGTCGGCGGTCGGTCCGGGCCGCCAGCCCTCCATGACGGTGATCCGGCCGCCCTCCACCTCGAAGACGCGTCCGGTGACCCCTGTGGAGGCGGCTGAGCCCAGCCAGACGACCAGCGGGGAGACGTTCTCCGGGGCCATCGCGTCGAATCCGCCCTCGCCCGGCGCCGCCATCGTCTCGGCGAAGGTGTGCTCGGTCATGCGGGTGCGCGCGGCCGGGGCGATGGCGTTGATCTGGACGCCGTACCGGCCCATCTCGGCGGCGGCGACGAGCGTGAGGCCGATGATTCCGGCTTTCGCGGCGGAGTAGTTGCCCTGACCGACACTGCCGAGCAGGCCGGCGCCCGAGCTGGTGTTGACGACCCGCGCCTGGGGCGTATGACCGCCCTTCGCCTCGGCGCGCCAGTGTGCGGCGGCGTGTTTGAGCGGCAGGAAGTGGCCCTTGAGGTGGACCCGCATGACGGCATCCCAGTCGTCCTCCTCCAGATTGACGAGCATCCGGTCGCGGAGAAACCCGGCGTTGTTGACCAGGGTGTCGAACCGCCCGAATGCCTCCAGCGCGGTCGTGATCAGCGAGGCGGCGCCGTCGGTGGTCGCGATGTCGCCGCCATGTGCGACCGCCTCGCCGCCCAGCGCCCTGATCTCGTCCACGACCCGCTGGGCCGGACCGTCCGCCTCCGCGGCACCGTCCAGTCCCACACCGAGATCGTTGACCACCACCTTCGCTCCCTCGGCGGCGAGGGCGAGCGCGTGTGCCCGGCCCAGTCCGCGGCCGCCCCCAGTGACGGCGGCGACGCGTCCGGAGCAGATTCCGGTCATCTTGGGGCCTCCTTGTTGGCAGTGGCGGCGTCGAGGAAGGCGGGGCGTTCCCCGCCGCCGTGGACGAGCAGGCTCGCGCCGGAGATGTACGCGGCGCGGTCGGAAGCGAGGAAGACGCAGGCGTCGCCGACATCGGAGGGCTCCGCGAGGCGTCCGAGCGGCACGGTGCGGGCGACGGCGGCGACGGCCGCGTCGTCTCCGTAGTGCAGAGAGGAGAGTTCGGTGCGGACCATGCCGAGGACGAGCGTGTTGATCCGTATCGCCGGTGCCCACTCCACGGCCATGGAGCGGGCGAGGCTCTCCAGTCCCGCTTTGGCGGCGCCGTAGGCGGCGGTGCCCGGGGAGGGGCGGGTGCCGCTGACACTGCCGATCATGGTGATCGAACCACCTGCCGTCTGACGGCTCATCACCTCGTACGCGGCGAGGGAAGCGGTCAGCGGGGCGAGCAGGTTCAGCTCGATCACCCGAGCGTGCCGCTCGGGCCCGCCGTTGCCGAGTGTCCGGAACGGCGTGCCCCCGGCGTTGTTGACGAGGCTGTCCAGCCGTCCGTGATCGGCGGCCACCCGGGCGAGGAGTTGCCTCACGGCTTCCGGATCGCGCAGGTCGACGGGGAGGAATCGGGCCGTGCGGCCATCCGCCTCCACCGTCGCGTCCGGGGCTCTGCGCGCGCAGACCACGACCTCGGCGCCCGCTTCGAGGAAGGCCCGCGCGATCCCCGCACCCACCCCCCGGGTGCCGCCGGTCACTACCGCGACCCGGCCCGACAGGTCGCAAGCCACGCTCACCATGAACCTCCCGCTGCATGCGATCCGCTGCTACCGTGCCTAACAAATGCTTGGTAGAAAGGTAGCTGATGCGCTCATGGGTGTCTCCACCTCCGAGACGGAAAAGGGCGTCGCCGTTGTCACCGTCGACTTTCCGCCCGTCAACGCCCTGCCCGTGCGGGGCTGGTACGACCTGGCCGATGCGATACGCGTGACGGGCCGGGACCCTGGCGTGCGGTGCGTCGTCCTCACCGCAGCCGGACGCGGTTTCAACGCGGGCGTGGACATCAAGGAAATGCAGCGCGACGACGGCCACGGCGCCCTGATCGGAGCCAACCGCGGCTGCTTCGAGGCGTTCGCCGCTGTGTACGAATGCGAAGTCCCGGTCGTCGCGGCCGTACAGGGCTTCTGCCTCGGTGGTGGCATCGGACTGGCGGGCAACTCCGACGCGATCGTGGCCAGCGAGGACGCGGTCTTCGGATTGCCGGAACTGGACCGGGGCGCGCTGGGGGCCGCGACCCATCTGACACGGCTGGTCCCCCAGCATCTGATGCGCGCCCTCTACTACACCTCGCGCACCGCCACCGCCGAGGAGCTTCATCGGCACGGCTCGGTGTGGAAGGTCGTCCCGCGCGCGGAATTACGGGGTGCGGCCCTGGAGCTGGCCCGCGAGATCGCCGCCAAGGATGGATATCTGCTGCGGCTGGCCAAAGCCGCCATCAACGGTATCGACCCCGTGGACGTCCGGCGCAGCTACCGCTTCGAGCAGGGGTTCACCTTCGAGGCGAACCTCAGCGGGGTCGCCGACCGGGTCCGCGCCGCCTTCGGCACGGACAAGGACAGAGAGGAGGAGCGGCAGCCATGAGCAGGAACAAGACCATGACCGCCGATGAGGTCGTCGCCCGCTTGGAGAGCGGCATGACGATCGGCATCGGCGGCTGGGGATCGCGGCGCAAGCCCATGGCTCTCATACGGGCCCTCCTGCGCTCGGACATCGCCGATCTGACCGTCGTCTCCTACGGCGGCCCGGACGTCGGCCTTTTGGCCGCGGCCGGGAAAATCCGCAAGCTGATCGCGGCGTTCGTCACGCTCGACTCCATACCTCTCGAACCGCACTTCCGCTCCGCCCGGGAGCGCGGCGCGTTCGAGATGACGGAGCTGGATGAGGCGATGTTCATGTGGGGGCTGACCGCGGCCGGGCACCGCCTGCCGTTCATGCCGATCCGGGCGGGCCTCGGCTCGGATGTGATGAAGGTCAACCCGCAGCTGCGCACCGTGCGCTCCCCGTACGACGACGGCGAGGAACTCGTCGCCGTCCCCGCGCTGCGCCTGGATGCCGCGCTCGTCCATCTCAACCGGGCCGACGCGCAGGGCAACGGCCAGTACCTCGGGCCCGATCCCTACTTCGACGACCTGTTCTGCGAGGCCGCGGACCAGGCGTATCTCTCCTGCGAACGGATCGTGGACAGCGCGGAGTTGCGGGCGGAACACGGCCCGCAGACCCTGCTGGTGAGCCGGGCGTTCGTCAGCGGAGTGGTCGAGGCCCCCGGCGGTGCGCACTTCACCTCATGCGTCCCCGACTACGACCGCGACGAGGTCTTCCAGCGTGCGTACGCGCAGGCCGCCGCCGATCCCGAGGCGTGGCGACGGTTCACCGCGCAGTTCCTCTCGGGAGACGAAGACGCCTATCAGGCCGCTGTCGCGGCGTTCGCCAAGGAGGCCACATGAGCGAGAGTGTGACCCGCGCCGAATGCTGCGTGGTGGCCTGCGCCGAGGCGTGGCGCGGTGACGGGGAGATCCTGGCGAGCCCGATGGGCACCGTGCCCACGATCGGCGCGCGGCTGGCGAAGCTCACCTTCTCCCCCGACCTGCTGCTGACCGATGGTGAGGCGCTGCTGATCGGCGACGTCCCGGCGGTGGGGGGCGCGTCGCGGGTGACCGAGGGCTGGCTGCCGTACCGCAAGCACCTGGCGATGGTCGCCGGTGGGCGGCGCCACGTCATGATGGGCGCCAGCCAGCTCGACGCTTACGGCAACCAGAACATCTCGTGCGTCGGCGACTGGGCAAAGCCACGACGGCAGCTCCTCGGCGTACGCGGCGCCCCCGTCAACACGCTGAACAACCCGACGAGTTACTGGGTCCCCCGGCACTCGCCACGCGTCTTCGTCGAGCGGGTGGACATGGTCTCGGGGGTCGGCTACGACCGGGCGGCGGCCGCCGAGCCCATGACGACGCGCTTCCACGAGATCCGCCGTGTCATCACCGATCTGGCGGTGCTGGACTTCGCCACTCCCGACCGCTCCCTGCGGCTGTGCTCCGTGCATCCCGGCGTCACGGTGGACCAGGTGCGGGAGGCCACCGGTTTCCCGCTGGCCGTCCCGGATGAGGTGCCGCACACCCGTATGCCGTCGGCGGAGGAACTGCGTCTGATCCGGGAGGTTCTCGACCCGAAGGGGCTGCGCGACCGCGAGGTGAGGGCATGAGCGGTGTCACGATCGCGACGCCACTGACGAAGCTGGTCGGGGTCCGCCATCCCATCGTCCAGACGGGCATGGGCTGGGTGGCGGGGCCCCGGCTCGTCTCGGCCACGGCGAACGCCGGAGCGCTGGGCATCCTCGCCTCGGCGACGATGACACCGGATCAGCTGCGGGCGGCGGTCCGCGAGGTCAGATCCCGTACGAACGCGCCGTTCGGGGTCAATCTGCGGGCGGACGCGGGGGACGCGGCCGAGCGGGTACGGATCATCGTGGAGGAGGGCGTGCGGGTGGCCTCGTTCGCCCTCGCACCCTCCCGAGAGCTGATCGCCCGGCTCAAGGACGCCGGAGTCATCGTGGTCCCATCCATCGGCGCGCGCCGGCACGCGGAGAAGGTCGCCGCCTGGGGCGCGGACGCGGTGGTCGTCCAGGGCGGTGAGGGCGGCGGTCACACCGGCAACGTCGCCACCAGCGTGCTGCTGCCCCAGGTCGTGGACGCCGTGGACATCCCCGTCGTCGCCGCGGGAGGCTTCTTCGACGGCCGCGGCCTGGTCGCCGCGCTCGCCTACGGGGCGGCGGGGGTGGCGATGGGCACCCGATTCCTGCTGACGTCGGACAGCACCGTCCCGCGCGCCGTGCAGGCCCGCTATCTCCAAGCCTCGGTCCAGGACGTCACGGTCACCACGAAGGTGGACGGGCTCCCCCACCGGATGCTGCGCAGCGAACTGGTCGACACCCTGGAGCGTTCCGGCCGGGTGGCCGCGCTGCTGCGCGCCGTGCGCCACGCCGCGTCCTTCAGGAAGCTGTCCGGCCTGAGCTGGGCGCGGATGGTCCGTGACGGTCTGGCCATGAAGCACGGCAAGGAGCTCACCTGGAGTCAGGTCCTGCTGGCCGCCAACACTCCGATGCTGCTGCGGGCCTCCATGGTCGACGGCCGCACGGACCTCGGGGTGATGGCGTCGGGACAGGTCGCGGGCCTCATCGAGGACCTGCCGTCGTGCGCCGAGTTGGTCGAGGGGATCATGGCTGAGGCGCATACCGTCCTCGAGCGTCTGCCCCAGGCCACCTGAGCGCCCCTCCACACCAGCCGATCCGCCTGCCGCCGCCGCCCCGATCGCTCGGGCCGGTGGCGGCAGGCGGGTGGTGCGCGTCAGAGCCGTTCGATGATCGTGACATTGGCCTGGCCGCCGCCCTCACACATGGTCTGCAGACCGAACCGGCTTCCGGTGCGCTCCAGTTCGTGCAGCAGCGTCGTCGTCAGCCTGGTGCCAGTCGCGCCGAGCGGGTGGCCGAGCGCGATGGCGCCGCCGTTGACGTTGACCTTCTCCGGGTCCGCGCCGGTTTCCTTCAGCCACGCCAGCACGACGGGCGCGAACGCCTCGTTGATCTCCACCAGGTCGATGTCGTCGAGTGACATCCCGGACTTCTTCAGGGCGTAGGCCGTGGCCGGGATGGGGGCGGACAGCATCCGGATCGGGTCCTCGCCGCGTACCGACAGATGGTGGACGCGGGCGCGCGGTGTCAGGCCGTGCTCGGCGACCGCCCGCTCGGAGGCGACGAGCAGCGCGGAGGCGCCGTCGGAGACCTGCGAGGAGACAGCGGCGGTCAGCCGGCCGCCCTCGACGACCGGCGCCAGAGATGCCATCTTCTCCAGTGAGGTGCCCCGGCGCGGCCCCTCATCGGTCGTCACCTCCCCGTACGGGACGAGCTCGCGGTCGAAGCGGCCCTCATCGATGGCCCGTATCGCACGCTGGTGGGAGCGGAGCGCGAACTCCTCCATCGCCTCCCGGCTGATGCCCCACTTCTCGGCGATCAGTTCCGCTCCGTAGAACTGGTTGACGGGCCGGTCGCCGTAGCGGGCCCGCCAGCCCTCGGAGCCCGCGTACGGGCCGTCGTCGAGGCCGAGCGGTTCGGCGGCCCGGCGGCTGGCGAAGGCGATGGGGATCATCGACATGTTCTGCACCCCGCCCGCGACCACCAGGTCCTGAGTGCCGGAGAGCACGCCCTGCGCGGCGAAGTGCAGGGCCTGCTGGGAGGAGCCACACTGGCGGTCCACCGTGGTCCCGGGTACTTCTTCCGGCAGCCCGGCGGCCAGCCAGCAGGTGCGCGCGATGTCCCCGGCCTGCGGGCCGACGGCATCCAGGCAGCCGAAGACGACGTCCTCGACGGCGGCGGGGTCGGCGCCGGAGCGCGCCATCAGCGCCTTCAGCACATGGGCGCCGAGGTCGGCGGGGTGCACGGCGGACAGGGTGCCGTCGCGTTTGCCGACGGGGGTGCGTACTGCCTCGACGATGAATGCCTCGGCCATGGCTGCTGCTCCTTCGCGGGGTCTCTATGTCTGTACGGCGATCCCGTCCAGCACCATCGACAGGTACTGGCGGGCGATTTCCTCGGGGCTGTGCTGTCCGCCGGGCCGGTACCAGGACGCGGCGACCCACACGGTGTCCCGTACGAAGCGGTAGGTGAGCCGGGCGTCCAGGTCGGCACGGAAGGCGCGGGCCGCGACGCCGCGTTCCAACGTCCCCAGCCACGCCTTCTCGAACTTCTCCTGCGCTGCGGCGAGGTAGGCGAAGCGGGGCTGCGCGGACAGGTGTCGGGACTCCTTCTGGTAGATCGCCACGGCGGCGCGATGCCGGTCGATCTCCCGGAAGGACTCGGTGACCAGGGCCTCGATGGTCGCCCGGGGGGCGAGATCCGCTTCCAGCACGGCGTCGTATCCGGCCCACAGCTCGTCCAGGAAGCCGGACAGGATCTCGTCGAGCATCGACTCCTTGGAGTCGAAGTGGTAGTAGAGGCTGCCCGCGAGCATTCCCGCGGCGTCCGCGATCTGCCGGACGGTGGTCGCGCTGTAGCCCTGCTCGGCGAAGACATCGGCCGCGACCGCGAGCAGTTCGGCACGCCGCGCGGGCGACGGGCTCATCGTGGTCTTCTTCTTGCCGGTCCCCGGCACGCTGGTGTTCCTTGTGTTCGGCACCCGGCCATTGTCGTCTCACGCCCGCTGGCTGCTGACCGGGACGATCTCGCCGGTCATGTACGAGGAGTAGTCGCCGGCCAGGAAGACGATCACGTTGGCGACCTCCCAGGGCTCGGCATAGCGGCCGAACGCCTCGCGCTCGGTGAGCTCGGCCAGCAATTCGGCCGTGGTCACCTTCACCAGATGGGGGTGCATCGCCAGGCTCGGGGCGACCGCGTTGATCCGCACGCCGTAGTCGGCCGCCTCCACGGCGGCGCAGCGGGTCAGCGCCATGACTCCCGCTTTGGCGGCGGCGTAGTGGGCCTGCCCGGCCTGCGCGCGCCAGCCGACCACCGAGGCATTGTTGACGATCACCCCTCCGGCGCCCGCCGACTTCATCCGGCGCAGCGCGGCGCGGGTGCAGCGGAAGGTGCCGTTCAGGGTGACGTCGAGGACCGTGCCCCACTGGTCGTCGGTCATCTCGGTGAGGTGGGCAGTGCCGCCGAGCCCGGCGTTGTTGACCACGATGTCGAGGCGCCCGTGCCGCTCCTCGGCGAGGTCGAGCAGATCCGCGACCTGCCGCTCGTCGGTGACATCGCAGGGCAGGCCCGCGACCCGGTCGACGCCGAACTCCTCGGACAACGCGTCGCACGTCTCCTTCAACCGGCGCGCGTGGGCGTCACCGATGACGATGCGGGCGCCCTCGTCGAGAAATCTGCGCGCGGTGGCCCCACCGATCCCGGCGCCCGCGGCCGCGGTGATCACTGCTGTGCGGCCGTCGAGCAGGGCGTGGCCGGGGACATACGGGGGCGGGCCGATGGCACTCATACGTGGGCCTCCTCGAACCTCGACGGCGCTTATGGCCGTACGGTAACCTACCAAACACTTGTTAGAAAAGGAGCGTGCGGGATGCCCGCTGCCCATGACGAACCGGCGCACCGCGAGACGCGGGGCCCGGTCGCACTCGTCACCATGAACCGGCCGGAGTACCGCAATGCCCGGAACTCCGCCATGACCTACGCCCTGGACCGCGCCTCCTGTCGCGCCGCCGAGGACAACGAGATCAAGGTGGTGATCCTCGCCGGGCCGGGGAAACACTTCTCCGCCGGGCACGGCATCGGCACCCCCGAGCGGGACGCCCATCTGCCCTTCGACCGCAAAGCCGGAGCGTGGTGGGACCACTCGGACAAGACGGACGCGGAGAGCCGCTTCGCCCACGAGTCCGAGGTCTGTCCGGGAATGTGCCGACGGTGGCGTGAGCTGCCCGAGCCGGTCATCGCCTCGGTTCAGCACTTCGCACACCCGTGGGTGATGGCCCCGCGGATCGCCAAGGAGTTCCTCCGCACCGGCGAGCGGACGAGCGCCCAGCGGGCGTACGAGGTCCAGATGGTCAACCGGGTCGTTCTCCGCGCCGAACTCGCCGAGCGCACCATGGAGTTGGCGACGCGCATCGCCGACATGCCACGCCTGGGGCCGGCGCCGGCCGAACGCGCCGTCGACCAGGCCGAGGACCTGCAGGGCCTGCACACCGGGCGGGACTCGGTCTTCGGACCGCACCATCTCGCGCACGCGCACAACGCGGAGACCGCCCCCGACTCGCTGGGCGGGATGGACATCCACGCGATGAAGGAGGCCGGTACCTGATGGATCTCGACTTCAGCACCGCCGAGAACACCTTCCGGGCGGAGGCCCGCGCCTGGCTCGGCGCACATGTTCCCACCTCTCGCCTGCCCTCCCTGGAGACCGCGGAGGGGTTCGCCGCCCACCGGGAGTGGGAGCGCGCCCTCTTCGCGGACCGGTGGTCGGTCGTCTCCTGGCCCGAGGAATATGGCGGCCGGGGCGCCTCGCTCCTCAAGTGGCTGATCTTCGAGGAGGAGTACTACGCGGCGGACGCACCCGGCCGGGTCAGCCAGAACGGCATCAATCTCCTCGCCCCCACCCTCTTCGAGCACGGCACACCGGAGCAGCGCGCCCGCGTCCTGCCGCCCATGGCGAGTGGCGAAGTCATCTGGGCTCAGGCCTGGTCCGAGCCGGAGGCGGGCTCCGACCTCGCACGTCTGCGCTCCACGGCCCAGCGCACCGAGGGCGGCTGGCGCCTGAGCGGTCAGAAGACCTGGTCATCACGGGCCGCCTTCGCCGACCGGGCCTTTGGCCTCTTCCGCAGTGATCCGGCGGCGGACAAGCCGCACCGAGGGCTGACGTATGTGATGTTCTCCCTGGACGCGCCAGGCGTGACGGTGCGGCCCATAGGACGCCTCGACGGCAAGCCCGCCTTCGCCGAACTCTTCCTGGACGATGTCTTCGTGCCCGACGAGGACGTCATCGGAGAGCCGGGTGAGGGCTGGCGCGTGGCGATGAGCACCGCGGGCAGCGAGCGCGGGCTGACCCTGCGCAGCCCCGGCCGCTTCACGGCCGCCGCGGACCGGTTGGCGCGGCTGTGGCGCGATGAGGCCGACCCGTCGGACACGGCCCTGCGCGACCGCGTGGCCGACGCGATGATCGGCGCCCGCGCGTATGAACTCTTCGCCTACGCGAGCGTCTCCCGGATCGCGGCCGGAGAGTCGATCGGCGCGGAGTCCAGCCTCAACAAGG
The DNA here is from genome assembly GCF_042868035.1 of Streptomyces sp. NPDC007875. Taxonomy (NCBI): domain Bacteria; kingdom Bacillati; phylum Actinomycetota; class Actinomycetes; order Kitasatosporales; family Streptomycetaceae; genus Streptomyces; species Streptomyces sp. NPDC007875. The sequence continues at coordinate 47,188 of NZ_JBIADZ010000033.1, forward strand.
TCTTCTGGTCGGAGCTGGACATCGCGCTCCACGAGACCGCCCTCGACCTGCTCGGCCCCTACGGGGAGCTTGCCGATGACGCCGCGGAAGCGCCGGCACACGGTGGCTGGGCCGAGGGCTACACCTTCTCCCTCGCGGGCCCCATCTACGCCGGAACCAACGAGATCCAGCGCGACATCATCGCCGAGCGGCTGCTCGGCCTGCCGAAAGGACGCCGGTGATGCGGTTCCTCCTGGACGCCGAGCAGCGTGCGTTCGCGAAGACCCTGGACGGCATGCTCGGCTCGTCGGACACACCGGGCACGATACGGTCCTGGGCGGCCGGGGACGCGGGCCCCGGCCGCACCCTGTGGAACCGGCTCGCCGAGGCGGGAGTCTTCGGCCTCGCCGTACCGGAGCGACACGAGGGCCTGGGCCCGCTGCCCGTCGAACTGAGCGTCGCCTTCACCGAACTGGGCCGCCACGCCGTACCGGGCCCACTGGTCGAAACCGTTGCCGCGGCGGCCCTCCTCGACCGGCTCGGCGACCGCGCCCGCGCCGAGACGTGGCTGCCGCGGATTGCCACCGGCGCGGCGCTCGTATCCCTGTGCGCGCCCGATGCCGGGAGCCCTTACGCGCTCGACGCGGACGCGGCCGATGCCGTGTTCGTCGTCGAGGACGACACCGTATGGCTGGCAGCGGGGTGCGGCCCGCTGCAGCGTTCCTCCGATCCGGCCCGCCGATTGTCCCGCCCGACGGGCGCAACGGTCCTCGTCGAGGGGCCCACGGTCCGGGCAGCGACCGCGTACGCCACGGATGTGGCGGCCCTGACAACGGCCGCCCAGGCCCTGGGGCTCGGCCGCGCGCTGCTGGACCGTACCGTCGCGTACGCCGCCCAGCGCACCCAGTTCGGAGTCGCCATCGGCGCGTTCCAGGCCGTGAAGCACCGTCTGGCGGACGTTCTCCTCGCGCTGGAGTTCGCCCAGCCTCTTGTCCACTCCGCCGCCCTGGCCCTGACCTCGGACGCCCCGTCCGCCCGCCGGGAGTGCGCGGCGGCGAAAGTGGCCGCGGGCGAGGCGGCCTACGCCGCCTCGCGCACGGCCCTGCAGGTGCACGGCGCGCTCGGCTACACCGAGGAGCTGGATCTGTCCCTGTGGATCCGCAAGGCCCGCGCCCTCCGTGATGCCTGGGGAACCCCGGCCGCATGCCGATCCCTCGTCCTGGCGCCGTGAACCCCGATGGATCGATGAGGTCCAGCTCGTTCCCCTCGGGCGCGAGAATCCCGGCCGTCTCGACGGCGCCGGGCGTCATGCACCCGTACGTGATCACAGTGGCTGTTCCGCCGGTACGGCGGACGGTGGCTTGTCCGAGCGGCACGAGGTGCTCGGTGTCCGTGGAGACCGGCCCGCGCGTCCAGTCCAGTTGCTTGCTCGGGTAGAAGAGCACGGGATCGGGGTCCCGGATCGCCGCCTTCAACAGCGCCTTGGCGTCCCAGGGGTCGGAAGGGACGACGGCTTTCACCCGGGGAAGTGCATGCCGAGCATTTCCCTCGACCCCGAATGCTCCGGTCCGGCCCCGCCGCTGGGTCCGATCGGCATGATGATGACGGCGGGCTGCTCGAGATCGCTGCCGCGGAGTGCGGGTATGTGACCATCCTTGCGAATGCCAACCGCGACCCTTATCAGGAGCGCACCAAGTTCCAGGTCCTCCGCGAGCATGGGGCGCCCGGAATCGTCTTCTGCGGCAGCGACATCGAAGGCTCTCCCGGCACGGCTGACCTGGACCGGGAGGTCAACCGAGCGGTGGGCGAGGGCACACGGCTTGTGAGCCTCGCGCCACGCGGCTTCGTGACAACCCAGATCATCGTGGACAACGAGGCGACCGCGTACAACCTCACCAAGCACATGCCCGGCCTGGGGTGCCGCGACATCGTCTTCGCCGTGCCCGCGACCAGCTGGCCCAGGCCGCGGTGGACCTGGAGGCGATCGTCGGCGCGATGCTCACCGACCTGGCCGCCACTGGCCGAGCTGGGCCGACTCGCGGTCGAGGACATCGTGCGCAAGGCCGACGAGCCGCCGATCGCTCCCGTCTGCACACTCCGCGAGGGCAGGGCCACGCAGGCGGTGCGCGACTCCGTCCAGGCCTGTGCGAGAGACGACCGCCCGCCACTTCCCACTTCCTCCAGCGCGGGGCCGGGGGACGCCGCCGGTCTCGGCACTCTGTGACGGCGCTGCTGATCCGCTTCGCATCACCGGAGCGATGCCCCCACCCCACAGCCAGATGCGTTTGCGCCGCTCCGCGAGGCATGGTGTGCGGCGATGCCCGTTGTGGCCACAAGCGCGGCCAGGGCCAGAGCGATGGCCACCCATGGAGTACGGGCGGGGTCGCCATGGTCCAGAACGAGGCCGCCGGCGAATGAGGCGGTGGCGATGCCGGCGTTGAAGGCGGCGATGTTCAGGCCGCTGGCGGCCTTCTCCGCTCCTGTGCCATGGACGGAGGCGAGGGCCACCGCGTGGGTCTGCACCGCGGGAGAGATCAGGAAGGCGAAGACACCCCAGACGGCGATGTTGACCGCGACGGCGACCGAGTGGCCTTGGGTGGCCAGGAGCGCGACCAGGGACACGATCAGGCCGGTCAGGGCCATGCGGATGGTGAGGACGGCGCCGCGGCGGTCGGTCAGGCGTCCGCCGGCCAGGTTCCCGGCCACGGTGGCGGCGCCGAACAGCACCAGAATCCAGGTGACCGCCGGCGCGGTGTAGCCGGCGTGCCGGGTGAGCAGGGGTTCGAGGTAGGTGAAGACGGCAAAGGTGGCGCCGAAGCCCAGGGCGGTGACGAGATAGGTGAGCGCGAGTGGCCGGTGCGCCAGCAAGGCGAGCTGTTCGCGCAGGAGTACGCCTCGTTCGCCGGAGGCGGACGGGAGCAGCGCCCAGAGGGTGAGCGCGGCGGCCAGACCGAGCGCGGCGACGAGGGCGAAGGTGGCGCGCCAGCCGATGGCCGTGCCGATTGCGGTGCCGGCGGGGACGCCGATGACCATGGCGACGGTCAGGCCGAGGAACATCAGGGCGATCGCCCGACCGGCCTTGTCCTTGGGGACCAGAGAGGCGGCGACGGGAGCACCGAGGGCGAAGACCGTTCCGTGGGCGGCCCCGGCAGCGGCGCGGCCGAGCATGAGGCCGGTCAGGTTCGGGGAGGCGGCGACGGCGAGGTTGCCGAGGGCGAACAGGGCCATGAGGCCGGCGAGCATGGCGCGGGAGTCGTAGCGGCTCAGCCAACTCGTCAGAAGCGGGGAGAACGCCGTGATGGCCAGGGCATAGACGGTCACCAGCAGACCGGCGGTGCCAAGGTCCGCGTGGACGTCGGCGGCGATGGCCGGGAGCAGGCCGACGAGGACGAACTCGCTTATGCCGATGGCGAAGGCGGCGAGGGTGAGGGAGAGCAGGCGGAACATCCAAGGGTCCTTCGTATGGGGGCGGCCGACGGGCCGGGCCCGTCGGCCGGGGCGGTCAACGCAGAGCCGCGGCACCAAGGCGGGCGAACTCCTCATCGGCCTCCACCGAGGCCCCGGCGACGCCGACCGCGCCGATGCTCTGGTCCGCCCGGCGCAGCTGCACGCCGCCGCCGAAGCTGATCAGGCCGCCGTTGGTGTGCTCCAGGGTGTAGATCGCGCCGCCCGGCCGCGCGCCCTGACCCAGGACGTCGCTGTCGGTGCCGAACAGTGCCGCGGTACGGGCCTTTTTGATGCTCACGTCGATCGGCCCGGCCAGCGCGCCGTCCATCCGGTGGAAGGCCACGAGGTGGCCGGCCTGGTCGACGACCGCAACGCTGACCGCGACCCCCCGCTGCCGAGCGGCAGTGGTGACTTCTTCCATGACCCGCTGCGCGGACTCCATCATCGATTCCTCCATGTTGAATAAACCAGCGCATAGTCTGGCTCTCATCTAGCGATACTGAACGCCTCCACCATACGGGTCCGTTTTTGCATGTCAAATTTCATAGCTAGAATCAGTACCTAGATTCCACAATGATGAATGGGAGTGGGAATGATCCAGTCGGTGCAACGTGCGTTCCAGCTCCTGGAGGCCATCGCCGCCACCCCTCGCGGGGCTCGGCTCAGCGACATCGCGGACGCCGCCCAGCTGAACCGCAGCACTACTCACAACCTGCTGGCCACACTCCAGGAGCTCGGATACGTCGCCCAGCCCTCCCGCGGCGGCGTCTACACCCTCACCGACCGCCTCACCGACCTCGCCCGCGGCGCTTCAGTGGCCGACGACCTGCTGCGCGAACGCCTCCGCCCCGCCCTGGAGAAGATCACCCAGGACACCGGGGAGACCTGCTATCTGGCCGTCCCGGCCGGTGCCCAATACCTCTGTCTCGACGCCGTGGAAGCACGGACCCCGCTGCGACTGACCATCCCGATCGGTGGCCGCGAACCTCTGCTCGGCACCGCCATCGGCCACGCTCTCCTGTCCGGCCGGCCCGATCTGCGCAGCCGCCTCGCGGTCGACCAGCCCACGGCCTGGCGGCAGGCCGCCGACCGCGTGGAGCAGGCCCGCGCCGAGGGCTACGCCCTGGACCTGGCCGACTACCACCCGGACATCTCCTGCGCGGCCGTACCCCTGTGGGAAGAGGGCCGGGCACGCGCCGCCATCGCCGTCGCCGGACCCACCACACGACTGCCGGAAGCCCGCCTGCGCCAGATCGCCGCCCGCATCCGGGAAACCGTGACCGGCCAGCCGAGCCCCTGAAGCCCAGCGGGCCCACCCCGCATTCGGGATGGGCCCGTCTTCCGGGATCCGGGTCATGCCGAATGTACGGACCCCAGGACGTCGGCGGTGTGCTGGCCCAGCAGTGGCGCGGCGGCCGACGGCTGGAGGAGGCGTCCTGCCGCTTCCAGAGGCAGGCCCGCGTACTCGTGTGTCCCCGCCTCCGGATGTGTCAGGGCGGCGAACCACCCGCGATGCCTGAGCTGTGGGTCCTCGAACAGGTCCCGGCCGTTTTGCACGGGCGCGGCGGGGACACCGGCCCGCTGGAGACGCGTGGCCAGGCGCGTCTTGTCGTGTTCCCGCGTCACCTCCGACAGGCGCCGCTCTATCTCCTCCGCCTTGGCTTTCCGCGCCGTCGTTTCCGCCAGCGACGTGTCGCGAGCCCAGTCGGTCCAGCCCAGTTCCGAGCACAGCGCGGACCACTGGTCCGCCGTGTGCACAGCGATAGCGATCCACTGGTCCTCGCCCTCACAACCGAACGCGTCGTGAGGGAAGGCGGTGGGGATCGCGTTGCCCTGCAGCACCGGGTCAGCCCCCGTTGAGAGGGAATTAAGGATGATGTCGCCGATCCAGGACATGGCCGCTTCGCGCTGAGCGACCTCGACGTACTGCGCTTGCTGTGTGCGGTCCCGGTGCGCCAGCGCGGTGACGGCGGCCGCCGCGCCCGCCAACCCGCCCATGGGATCGAGATACGCGGAGCCCGACCCCAGCGGTCCGGATTCCTTGTCGTATCCGATCAGTGCGGTGATACCGGCCATCGCCTCCATCGTCTGTCCGTAGGCACGGTGATGCCGGAGCGGCCCTGTGGTGCCGAAGCCCGACATCTCGACCATGACGACGGAGGGGTTGATCTCGCGGAGCGTGTCGAAGCCGAGCCCCAGGCGTCTCATGGTGTCCGGGGTGAAGTTGGTGACCACCAGATCACTCTCCCGGCACAGGTCGTGGGCCTGTCGGCGGCCGATGTCCGTCTTCAGGTCCAGCAGCACCGACTTCTTGTCCAGGTTCTGGGCGTTGAACCACGCGTTGCGGTTGTACGGGCGCTCACCGGGCTCGCCGTTCGGGTAGAACTCGGTGGCGGTGGGGGCGTCGGCGGGGCCTCGCCAGGCGTCCATCCTGGAGGCGCTTTCCACCTTGAGAACCTCCGCGCCCAGCAGGGCGAGAATACGGGTGGCGAGTGGCCCCGACCAGGCCGTGGTGAAGTCCACTACGCGCGTACCCCGCAAAGGCCGCTCGTCGCGTTCCGCCGTGCCGCCCGGATGCCGGTCGAGCGTGGGGAGGGCGGCCGGTACGCCGCCGCTGGTGCCGCGTGCGGATCCCGGCTCATAGCTCGCGGGCCGCCACAGCGGGCCCAGCACGAGGTGCTTTCGGCCCTGGAATTCGGCGTGCCGCCAAAAGTCCCTGCTCAGCAGCTGCGGGTCGGTTCTGAGCTCGGTCGGGGTGCGGACCGGGGACATGACCAGCCGGTGGTCCAGTGCGGCTTGGAGGAGGGCTTCTCGGCTTCGGCCTCGTGCCCGCTCCTGGATCCGCGCGAAAGCTGACGGGATGTCTCGCATGAAGTCGGGCCATGAGGAGAACAGCGGTGAATCCACCAGATCGTCGGCGCCCACGGCGGTGAGCAACTCGCTCAGCCGACCCTCCATGGCGAAGGCGGTCATCCAACCGTCCGCACAGCGGATGCGGCCCTTGGGCCGGTTCAGCTCGCCTCGCTGTGCGATCGTCGCGCTGTAGGCCCATTGGATGGCGAAGTTCTGTTCCATCGCCGCCGCCGCCTCATGCACCGCGACCCGCACGATCTCCCCCGCGGCTCCGACGGCCGGACGAGCGAGCAGCCTCGCCGCGAGTGACACATAGAGGAAGAGACCGGCCGCGATGTACGCGCGGTTGCCCGTGCCGTAGAGCGGTGGGCGCCCGGCCAGGCCGGTGTAGTGCATGGATCCGGACAATGCCTGGTGGATGAGTTCCGATCCGTGCCAGTCGCGGTAGGGACCCTGGTCGGCGAAGTCGGTGGCGACCGCGACCAGTGCGTGCGGGGCCAGGCCGGCGGCGATCGCGGCTTCGCCGTGGTCGGACACCACCACGACGTCGACGTCCCGCGCGCACTGTCCCAGGGCGCTCTCCCAGCCGTCCGTGGGACACGCCTGGACCGACTTGGTGTGGTTGAGATGCACGTCCATGGCCGGGGACGCGCCGACAAGTGTCGACGGGCGGCGCAGCAAAGTGACGGCTGCCCCGTGGTCGGCGAGCAGTCGGGCGGCGAATTGACCTGCGATGGTGTCCGACACGTCCATGACGCGCACTCCCCGGAAGGGAAGGCGGTCTGCCGGCCCGTGCCGGCCTGCGTCGGCTGGATCATCCGTGGGAAAGTCGACCTTCACGGTCGGTGTCTCCGTTCTGGTGGGCGGCGGGTGGGGGCACCGTGCCGCCGGCTTGGCGCCGGTCGTCCTACTTGCCGACGAACACGGCGGGCCGCTTCTCCAGGAATGCCCGTGCGGCTTCGGCGGCGTCCTGGGTCTCGGCGCACCGGGAGTGCCTGACCGCCTCGTTGTCCAACGCCTGCTCAAATCCGACGTACTCGCTCTCCACGAGGTTCTGCTTCATCAGGCCCAGGGCCACCGGTGCGGAGGCCGCCAGTTCCTCGGCTACGGCGCGGACGCGTTCCAGGAGCTGTTCGGCCGGCCAGACCTTCGAGACCAGCCCGATACGAAGCGCCTCCTGGGCGTCGAACGGCTCGGACAGCAGGTACTTCTCCCGCGCCCGTCCGATCCCGATGATCCGCGGCAGGGTCCAGGTCCCGCCGAAGTCGCCGGACAGCCCGGCGCCCCGGAAGGCGGCGTTGAAGCGGGCTCGGTCCGCGGCGAACCGCAGGTCGGTCGCGCAGGCCCAGGACAGTCCGGCCCCCGCGCAGGCACCGTTGATCGCGGAGATGGTCACCGCCGGCATCGAGTGCAGGAGCGCGGCCGTCTCCATGTAGCCGCGGAGCTGGGCGGCGGCGGAGGCGCCGCGAAGGGATCCGGTGACCGCGCCCCCCGGGCCCTCGGCGAGGTCTCCGCCCGCGCAGAAGCCCCGGCCCGCTCCGGTGAGGATCACGACCTTGACTGCCGGGTTCTCCGCGAGTGCGGAGAACACCTTGTGAGCCTGTTCCAGCAGGTCACCAGTCATCGTGTTCAGCTTCTCGGGACGGTTGAGCGTCACCAGGGCGACCCCGGTGCTGTCGATGTCGCTGGTCACCAAAGTGGGCACCATCATCTCCTCGTCGGTCTTCGTCAGGGTTCTCACCGTGTCCGTGCGCGCCCTTCCCGGAACGAGTCGGCGGCCGATACGGAGGCCGCCGTCGCGGGGGTGTGGGCAATGGGTGTGCTCGCTTTGGTGCCTCGTCCGCTGAGCTGGGCGATCGTCATGACCAACAGAGGGGTCAGGATGGCGATGTAGGCGTTGTCGATGCCGAAGGGGTCGCCCGCCAGATACCAGCCGACGACGGCGGGCAGGGACAGGCAGAGGGAGACCAGGGCACCCTGCCGGGAGCCGTACGACGGTCGGTAGAACATCAGGACGACGAAGACGGCCAGGGAGGCCCGGAGCGCCTTGGCAAGGAACGTCACGCCGAGCACATCCGACGCGAACAGCGCCGCCGCCACCGGGATCAGGCCGCAGCCGAGGGTGGCGAGCCGGGCGAATCGCACGGCCTTCTTCTCGTCGCCCGAGGTATTGAAGTACGGCTGGTAGAAGTCCTTCAGCAGCAGCGTGGAAGAGCCGATGGTCAGGGCGGATATGAGGCCGAACACCGACGCGATCAGTCCGGTGACCGCAACGCCCTGAAGAAACGGGCTGAGGTCGACGACCATGGACGGAAGTGCCTGGAGGCTGTCGATGTCGGGGTGCACCACGGCCGCGCAGACACCGATGAATGCCGCGAGGACGCCGTAAGGGATCAGGACGAGGCTGGTGTACAGGCCGGCGCTCCTCGCTTTGCCCTCGTCGTCGACCGCGGTCATCGCCTGCACCACGTATTGGGTCGCGAACATGGCGCCGCCGCCGGCGACGAGCCAGGCGCCCATCTGGTTCCAGCCGACTCCGTCCCAGTCGAGCATCCGCGACGGCAAAGAGACCTGGATGCCTTCGTAGCCCCCTGTGGCGAAGTACGCGGACACCGCGACGACAACGATCCCTGCCACTTTGACGATGACGTTGATCAGGTTGGTGTAGATGACGGAGCGCATACCGCCGATCACCACGTAGACGCTCGACAGCACACCAACGATCACGACGGCCCAGCCGGCGTCGATCCCGAGCAGCGTCGAGATCATCGCTCCGCCGCTCACATAGGCCGCGGTGGCCACCAGCAGGAGTGACGCGATCATGGTCACCGAAGCCGCTCGCCGCACGCCCGCTCCGTATGCCCGTTCCAGGGCGCCGGAGATGGTCACCTCGTCGAGTTGCTTGAATCGCTTCGCGAACAGCACGGCGAAGACGATGAACCCGATTCCCAGAGCACCGAGGTTCCAGGCAGCGGAGATACCGTCGGCGTAGGCTCCCTGGGCCGTCCCGATACTGGCCGAGGTGCCCACGACTTCGGAGGCCATGAACAGACCGATCACCGCCGCGGGGAAGACCCGGCCACCGCGGACGAATCCTTCCGACGTCGCGCCGGCCTTACGGGCGATGACGCTCACCGCTGCGATGAGGATGATGTAGGCCACCACCATCAGGGCGACTATCTGGAAAGACGACACTGTTTCTCCTTCAGTTCAGCGGGACCCGGCGAGGTGGTCCTTGACATGAGCCCCCCACAGGACGCTGTTGACCAGTCCGGTTCCGTCGGCGGTGGCGAGCATCTCCGCGTCGTCGCGGAAGGCGGCGACTCCGGTGCTGGTGTCCAATCCATGTCCGGCGCACATGGACAGCAGTTCCGTACACGCCCGCACAGCGGTGGTGCAGGCATGTGCCTTGGCTCCGCTGGCCAGTGCGGCGGCAGAGGGGTGCCCGGTCTCGAGGGCGGCGGCAGCGTGGTAGGCGAGCAACCGCGCGCCCAGCAGCTCAGCCGCGATACCCCCCACTCGATGGGTGGTCAGGTCCAGGTCGGCGACCCGTGAGCCGCGAGCGGTGCGGGTCATCAGATGCTGTGTCGTCCTGGCCAGTGCCTCGAAGGCCACTGCCACGGCCTGGACGGCGACCAGTACGCGCGCCACCCCGAAGCCCGCTTTCGCTCCTGCCGCGCCGTCTTCGGTGAGAATCCGCCAGGGCTCCACCTCCACCTCGTGGAACTCGAGCGAGCCGAAGGTGAGATGGCACAAGCCGTGGGTCCGCAGAGGACGCCGATCCACACCCGGGGCCGCCAGGTCGACGAGCACCCGTACGGAACGGCCCTGCTCGTCCGCCGCCAGGACGACGGCGGTGTCCGCCGTCATCGCATGGGTGACCCAGTCCTTGCGCCCGGTGAGGACGAGCCCCCCTCGGCCCGGATCCACAGTGGTGGCGGGGTTCTTGATGCTGCTGCCACCGCGCGGCTCGGTAACCGCCACGGCGCCGATGCTGGTCCCTTCGAGCAGGCCGGGCAGCACTCGTTGTTTCGCCTCAGGGCTGCCGGCGGCGGTGATGAACCGCTGAACACTGTGGTTGGAGAGGAAGGGCACGGCACTCGCGATTCCTTCGGTCAACGACGCGAACTGACCGAGGGCGAGGCCGGCTCCATTCGCTTCCTTCGGGATCGTCGACCCCAGGTATCCCGTCGACCTCAGCTTGCCGAAGATCTCCAGCAGCTGATCGCGCGACCATGGTGTGGTGTCCGGATACGTCCTGCGGATCGTGGTGGCGACGGCCCGTCCCGTTTCCACCCACTGGCTGTCCCGGCCCGGGACGTCAGGCTCAAGCTCCATTGCGCGGCTCCGTTCTTCCGGCTTCTCAGAACTGCAGGGACTGCCGGTGGAGAAACTCCTCAATGCCCGCGGGACCCAGTTCGCGCCCGTACCCGGAGTTCTTCACTCCGCCGAACGGTGCGGCGGGGTTGAAGGCGCCACCGTTGATGTCGACTTGTCCGGTGTGGATACGGCGCGCGACGGTGCGGGCACGTTCGGCGTCGGCCGACCACACCGCGCCGCCGAGCCCGAAACGGGAATTGTTGGCGATGGCGACCGCCTCTTCCTCATCGCCGTAGCCGATGATGGCTAGCACGGGGCCGAAGATCTCCTCCTGGGCGAGGAAGGAGTCGGGGTCCACGTCGGTGAAGATCGTGGGCCGCACGTAGTAACCCGATGTCAGCGCGTCGCCGGCCGGCCGCTCGGGTCCCCCGGCGATGAGCTTCGCGCCGTCGGCCAGGCCGGTCTCGATCGCGCGGATCACACTGTCGCGCTGTCGCGCACTGGCCAGCGGGCCGATCCTGGTCCGCTCATCCGCCGGGTCGCCCGGGGCATAGCGCGTGGCCGCGGCAGTGGCGATCTCCTCTGCCGAGGAGAGCAGCTCGCGGGGCACCAGCATGCGGGTCAGGGCGTTACAGCTCTGCCCCGAGTTGAGGAAGCAGTTGGCGACGCCGACCTTGACGGCCGTAGCGAGGTCGGCGTCGTCGAGGATGACGTTGGCCGACTTGCCACCGAGCTCCAGTGTGACGCGCTTCAGGGTCAGCGCGGCCTGCTGGGCGACAGCGCGCCCGGTCGCCTCTGAACCGGTGAACGACACCGCATCGATCCCAGGGTGCTCCACGATGGCCTGGCCCACCTCGGGTCCGGCTCCGTTGACGACGTTGAGTACCCCGTCGGGAAGACCTGCCTCTTGCATGATCCGCGCCAGGAGCAATGCGCTCAGGGGAGCGACCTCGCTCGGCTTGAGGACCACCGTGCATCCGGCGGCGATCGCCGGAACGATTTTGCTGACCACCTGATGGACGGGATAGTTCCAGGGCGTGATGGCCCCCACGACACCAACCGGCACCGCGTAGACGCGAGAGTTGCCGAGCTCGGTCTCGAATTCCATCGACCGCAGCGCACGAGCGGTCTCCCGGACGTCGTGCACCGGCAGTGTCGCGTGCAGTTGACGGGCCAGCTTGATGGGGGCACCCAGTTCCTCGGTCACCGTCCTCGCGATCAGCTCCCGCCGGTCCTCCAGGAGATCGGCCAGGCCGTCCAGCACCTGGGCGCGCTCCTCGACGGTCCGGGTCGACCACGAGGAGAACGCTCCGCGGGCAGCGACGGCGGCCCGGTGGACGTGCGCCGCGTCTCCCGCGGGAACCGAGGCGATCACCTGTTCGGTGGCCGGGTTCTCCACGGGGATCGGCGGTCGTTCACCCCCCTCGTGCTCCCACTCCCCGGCGATGAAGTGTGCGGTCCACTGATGATCCATGCATCCCTCCGGTTGCCACATGACGCGTCGCTTTGAACGCCCGCCGCACAGTATGGCCTATACGAGCGTTTAGGCAATAGCATCTCGCCGAAAGCCCTAAACGATCGTTCAGGAGGTAGGTGCACAACCGCTTCGAGAGTTGCAGGGGAGGCCCCGCATCGCACCCTCCCCCGGGCAAACCACGAGGGATCAGGAGTCCGCACTGCCAAGGGGAGGCCCGGCAGTGCGTCTGCTACTGTGTCGGCACGCCTGAGCGCCCCGTCCGGTGGACCGGGAAAATCACCGGTCGCAAGGGTACGGGTCGGCTATCACACGGAAAGGGAGACGCCCCTCGGCGTCAGCGGGAAAAGTCTTTCAGGAGGAGACCGAATCAGCCTGGCCGCCCACCAGCGACAAGGCCAGGAATCCATAACGGTCTGCGATCTCTTCCGGCGAAAGTTCCCCGGCGCTCTTGTACCAGGTGGCAACAGCGGTACACATCGTGACCACGGCGCGACTGGCTTCCCTGGGCCACGGGGTCAGAAAGGCACCGGCTGCAACGCCTTGTACCACCACGGAGTCGAACATGCGCTGCAGCTTGTCACGCTGAGCGATGTTGAGGCGTCGGTTGTCCGGTTCGAGGCTGCGAATCTCGCTGTTCACGAGGAAGCTCGACATCACGTCTGACGCATTCCACAGCACATGCGAGCGCGCAGCCGCGAACAACTGCACGGCAGGATCGTCCCCGGCCGCCTCGATGGCCGCCCGGGTAACCTCGATCGACTGCTCCATGAAGCGGCCGATGATGTCCATCAGCAGCTCTTGCTTGGAAGCGTAGTAGTGATACATGGCCGCAGGCGTAGTGCCGGACGCCTTGGCGATGTCACGTACAGAGGTGCCATCGTATCCGTGACGATAGAAACGGGTCAGAGCCGCTTGAAATATAACTTCCTGACCAACGCTGTAACGCGGCGCGGAACTCTGACCTTGGGGCACTAATTTTACTCCTCAAATGTCCTGGGCAGGTCAGCCATATAAATCTCCGGACAATTCCACTGCGAGAATATGACGGCATTCTACCGTGCCGGAGCCTCGTTCCCCTCCAGGCAGCAGGGTGTCCAGCACGTAGTGGCGCGAGCGTTCGATGCCATCGAGGGCGACCTGCCCGATCTCGTCCTCCGAGCCCCTCCTGATGGTCTCGGCCAACCGCCCATGGTTGACGCTTGCGCAAGGGGCCCGGCCGAGTTCACCCCGGAAGTCGAGGAAGCGCTCAGGCCAGGGGCGGGCCGGGCGGCGGCCATGGGCCGACGCCCAGGGCGGGTGAGGCATCAGGCGAGCCTGTTCCCGCGGCGACGCGCAGCAGGAACATGTGCAGCGTCTTCCGCTCGGCGGGGGCGAGCGGGGCGAGCAGTTCGTCGGTCACATCCTGACCCGCCTGATCGGTGTCACGGAGGAACGCGCGGCCGTCCTCGGTGAGGACGACGATGCGGCTGCGGCGGTCGTCGGGGGCGGGTCGGCGCTCGGCGAAGCCGAGTTTCTCCAGGTCGTCCACCAGGCCGACGATCGCGCTCGGGTCGTAACCGAGCCGGGCGCTGAGCTCTCGCTGCAACGCGCCCTCGCAGGTGGCGAGGAAGCGCAGCACGGCGTAGTGCCGCAGCCGCAGCCCCGACTCCTGGAGGAAGGTGTTGAACAACTGACCGGAGCGCAGACCCAGGCGGTACAGCAGATAGCCCGTGTCCGCATGGAGCGCCCGCATCCACGGTTCGTCCGCGTCGATGGGGTGTGGGTCGTCGGTGTGCCGGCGGGTGATGGCGGGCTCCCTGGTCTCGGCCCCGGGGCGCCGGTCTCGGCTCCTCGGAAGGGCGGGTCTCGTGTGCAGAGTCCAGCATGACGCACCCGAGGTAGACAACAACTGTTGACGACAACAATTATTGTGCTTAGCTTCGATCTCGATGCCGCACCCCGCGCCGGACCGGCGCGCCCCATGCGAAGGGATTCGCTCGTGCCCACCATCGATCTGACCGGCAAGGCCGCCGTCGTCACCGGTAGCGGCCGGGGCCTCGGCCTCGCCTATGCACACGCCCTCGCCGCCCACGGCGCGTCCGTGGTCGTGAACGACGTCGACGAGGACGCGGCCGAACAGGCCGTCAAGTCCATCACCGAGGCCGGGGGTACCGCCGTGGCCGAGGTGGTCCCCGTCGGTGCCGCCGAGGCGGCCGACCGGCTGGTGAGCCGTGCCGTCGAGGAATTCGGCCGGCTCGACGTCCTGGTCACCAACGCGGGCATCCTGCGCGACAAGGTGCTGTGGAAGATGACCGACGAGGACTTCGACGCGGTCATCACCACCCACCTGAGGGCCACCTTCACCTGCGCCCGCGCCGCCGCCGTGCGCATGCGCGAACAGGGCGAAGGCGGCACGCTCGTCCTCGTCGGCTCCCCGGCGGGGCAGCGCGGCAACTTCGGCCAGACCAACTACGCCGCCGCCAAGGCCGGAATCGCCGCCATGGCCCGCACCTGGTCCATGGAACTGTCCCGCGCGAGCATCACCGTCAACGCGATCGTGCCGGTCGCCGCCACCGCGATGACCGAGACCATGCCTGCCCTCGCCCCGTATGTGGAGGCCCTCAGGAACGGCCAACCGCTGCCGGACTTCCTGCGCAAGGGGGAGGGTTTCGGCACGCCGGAGGACTGCGCCGCCCTCGTCCCCTTCCTGGCCTCCGACGCCGCCCGCGGCATCACCGGCCAGTGCATCGGCATCGGCGGCGACAAGGTGGCCCTCTGGTCGCATCCGCAGGAGGTCCGGGCCGCCTACGCCGACGGCGGCTGGACCTCCGACGCCCTGGCCTACGCCTGGCCCACGTCGGTCGGCGCCGAACCGCAGACGGTGGGTATCCCCGCGCCGAAGATTCCGGAGGCGTAATGGACCTCCAGGATCTGGTCGCCATCGACGTCCACACCCACGCGGAGGTGTCCTCCAAGGGCCACTCCTCCCTGGACGACGACCTGCACGACGCCTCCTCCGCCTACTTCAAGGTCGAGGGCAACCGGAGGCCCACACTTGAGGAGACGGCCGCCTACTACCGCGAGCGGCGGATGGCCGCCGTCATCTTCACGGTGGACGCCGAGTCCGCGACCGGCACCGAGCCCGTCCCGAACGAGGAGGTCGCCGAGGCCGCCGCCGCCAACGCGGACGTCCTCATACCCTTCGCCTCCATCGACCCCTTCCGGGGCAAGGCGGGCGTGAGGCAGGCCCGGCGACTGGTCGAGGAGTACGGCGTGAAGGGCTTCAAGTTCCATCCCAGCGTCCAGGGCTTCTTCCCCAACGACCGCTCGGTGGCGTACGGCCTGTACGAGGTGATCGAGGAGACCGGCACCATCGCGCTCTTCCACACCGGCCAGACCGGCATCGGCGCCGGTGTCCCCGGCGGGGGCGGCATCCGCCTGAAATACTCCAACCCGCTCCATGTGGACGACGTGGCCGCCGACTTCCCGCAACTGAAGATCATCCTGGCGCACCCGTCGTTCCCCTGGCAGGACGAGGCCCTGGCGGTGGCGACCCACAAGCCCGGCGTGCACATCGACCTGTCCGGCTGGTCCCCGAAGTACTTCCCGCCGCAGCTCGTGCAGTACGCCAACACGCTGCTGCAGGACAAGGTCCTGTTCGGTTCGGATTTCCCGGTGCTCACCCCGGACCGATGGCTGGCCGACTTCGAGTCGCTCTCCCTCAAGGACGCGGTCAAGCCGAAGATCCTCAAGGAGAACGCGGCCCGCCTGCTCGGGCTGACGCAACCGTGAGAGGTGTCAGATGCGCAACGAGGGACTGGGATCGTGGCCCGCACGCCGGGCCCGCAAAACCCCGCACCGCACCGCCCTGATCCACGGCGAGCGGTCGACCGACTACCGCACCCTGCACACACGCACCACCCGCCTCGCCCACGCCCTGCGCGCCCGAGGCATCGGACGCGGCGACCGCATCGCCCACCTCGGCCCCAACCACCCCGCCTATCTGGAGACCTTGTTCGCCACCGGCCTCCTCGGCGCCGTCTTCGTCCCCCTCAACACCCGCCTCGCCGGCCCCGAGATCACCTACCAGCTCGCCGACTCCGGCGCCAAGGTCCTCATCCACGGCCCCGCACACGCCGGGCTCGTCGCCGGACTGCCGGCCGGCACCGGGGTACGGACCTGCCTCGAGATCGGCGACCCATACGAACAGGCCCTGGCGGCCGCATCGGCCGAGCCGATCGACGAACCGGTCACCCCCGACGACACCTGCGTCATCATGTACACCTCGGGGACGACCGGCCGCCCCAAAGGCGCGATGCTCACCCACGCCAACGTCATCTGGAACGCCGTCAATGTCCTGGTCGACCACGACCTGTTCGCCGACGAACGCGCCCTGGTATCCGCCCCGTTGTTCCACACCGCCGGCCTGAACATGATCACCTTGCCGGTACTGCTCAAAGGCGGCACCTGCGTCCTGGTGGAGGCCTTCGACCCCAAGACGACCCTCGACCTGATCGAACGGCACCGCATCACCTTCATGTTCGCGGTACCGACGATGTTCGACCAGTTGGCCCGGCATCCCCGCTGGGCCAACGCCGACCTGTCCTCGCTGCGCATCCTCACCTGCGGCGGATCACCGGTGCCGACCCCGCTCATCGCCGCCTACCAGGAGCGCGGGCTCACCTTCCTCCAGGGCTACGGCATGACCGAGGCCGCGCCCGGCGCACTCTTCCTGGACGCCGAGCACGCCGCCCGCAAGGCGGGCTCGGCGGGCGTACCGCACTTCTTCAGCGACGTACGGGTCGTACGGCCCGACCTCACCCCGGTCGACATCGGCGAGACCGGCGAAGTGGTGGTGCGCGGACCACATGTGATGTCCGGCTACTGGGGGCTGCCCGAGGAGACGGAGGCCGCCTTCGCGAAGGGCTGGTTCCGCAGCGGCGACGCGGCCCGGGTCGACAAAGACGGATACGTGTACATCGTCGACCGGATCAAGGACATGATCATCTCTGGTGGAGAGAACATCTACCCCGCCGAGATCGAGGACCTCCTCCTCACCTACCCGGGCATCGCCGAGTGCGCGGTGATCGGTGTACCGGACGAGAAGTGGGGCGAGGTTCCCCGCGCGGTCGTCGTCCCGGCAGCGGGCACCGAACTTCATCCGGAGCAGGTGCTGGCATCACTGTCCGGACGGCTCGCCAAGTACAAGATCCCCAAGTCCGTGGTCATCGCGGACGAACTTCCGCGCACCGCCTCCGGAAAGCTCCTCAAGTCCCGGGTGCGCCACCGCTACGGCACCCCAAACCCTCAACAGGAAGCCGGCTCATGAGTATCACCGTCAACGGCCTGGACGAACTGAAGAAGCTCGCCGGCGGCGACCTCGGCACCAGCGAGTGGATCGAGGTCGCGCAGGACCGCATCGACACCTTCGCCGAGGCCACCGGCGATCACCAGTGGATCCACACCGACCCGGAGCGAGCGGCTCAGGGCCCCTTCGGCGCGCCGATCGCACACGGCTACCTCACCTTGTCCCTGTTCATCCCCCTCTTCACCCAACTGCTGGACGTGCGGGGCGTGACCACCAAAGTCAACTACGGCCTGAACAAGGTGCGTTTCCCCGCGCCGGTGCGGGCCGGATCCCGCCTACGGCTCGCCGCCCGGCTCACCTCGGTCGAGGACGTACCCGGCGGCGTCCAGATCACCGTCGACGGCACGATCGAGGTGGACGGCGGCACGAAGCCCGCGGCCGTGGTGCAGAGTCTGTCCCGCTTCTACGTCTGACCTGCCGCGATCGGTAGAAGACGCGGTTACCTGCGTCCACGATCCGCTCGCCCCGGTCAGGACCGCGGGTGAGCGTCGTGGGTGAGGAGCGCGAGCTGGACGCGGTTGTCCAGGTCCAGTTTGGCCAGGGCGCCGGAGAGGTGGGCCTTGACCGTGCCGAGGGACAGGTGCAGGCGGGTGCCGATGTCGGTGTTGGACAATCCCTCGGCGACCGCCTCGGCCACCTCGCGCTCCCGTGCGGTGAGCAACGCCAGCCGCTGCCGGGCGTGTTCGGCCCGGTCGTCCGGTCCGGCCGCCGCGTGCTTGATCAGGGCGCGCGCGGCGGACGGCGACAGTGCGGGCTCACCGCGAGCGGCCCGGCGTACCGCGGCGACGATGTCCTCGGGCGCGGTGTGCTTGGCGAGGAACCCGGCGGCGCCCGCGCGCATCGCCTCCAGGACCAGGCGGTGTTCGTCGAAGGTGGTCAGCACGATCACCTGCGGAGCCTTTGTGCCGTGGCGGGTGAGAGCGCGGGTGGCCGCGAGGCCGTCCATGACGGGCATCCTGATGTCCATGAGGATCACATCGGGCTCGTGTTCGCCGACAGCGGCGGCCGCCTGGGCACCGTCGGCCGCCTCCGCCACGACCTCGATGCCGTCCGCCCCGCGCAGCATCATCTTCAGCCCGGTCCGTACCAGGGGGTCGTCGTCGGCCAGCAGCACACGGATCATGGCGTCACCTCGCGGACCACGGTAGCCGGGCGCACAGCGCGAAGGTGCCGTCGGCAGCCGTGTGGTCGAGGGTGCCGCCGTCGAGGCGGACGCGTTCGGCGAGCCCGGTCAGACCGGCGCCGGTGCCCGGGATCGCCTCGTCGGTGCCGGAAGAGGCGGGCAGCTCATTGCGGACCTCCACGGTGAGGCCACGGCCCGGACCGCCGGCCAGGCACACGCTGACCGGTGCGCCGGGCGCGTGCTTGCGGGCGTTGGTCAGGCCCTCCTGGGCCACGCGGTAAACGGTCCGGTGCAGTTGCCACCGCAGCTCGTGGACGGCGTCGGCGGCCAGCTCGGGGTGGAAGTCCACCGGCTGCCCCGTGGCGCGGGCGTCCGCGACGAGAGAGTCGATGTCCTCGATCCGTGGCAGCAGCGCCACCGCCTCGCCACCGTCCTCCGCCCGCAGCAGGTGCAGCACCTCCTGCAGTTCCTCCACGGCCTCGTGCGCGCTCCCCCGGATCACTTCGGCGCTCTCGGCGACCTCGGCGCTGTCGAGCGCGGGTCCGGCACCGGCTTGCGCCTGCCGGGTGCGGTAGGCCAGCGCGCCCGCGTGTACGGAGAGCAGGGAGATGCGGTGCGCCAGCACGTCGTGCATCTCGCGCGCGATGGCCTGGCGTTCGCCGCGGCGGGTGTCGGCGAGCCGGCGCTCGTGTTCGGCCCGGGCCCACTGGGCGTCCACCCGCAGCCGCTGGAGGAGCAGCCGACGGGAACGCAGGGCATGGCCCCAGGCGAAGGTGGTCAGGAGGTAGGCCAGGCAGAACACGGCATCGACCAGCAGGTCCGCACCCCGCCCGTACAGCAGCAGGCCGGAGGGCGCCATGCACACCACGTACGCACCGAGCGTCAGCAGTGCCTGCCGCCAGCGGAGGCGCATCGCGAAGTTGGTGACGATCACCGCGCCCGCGGGCAGTGCGCTGGTCGACAGGGCCACCGCGGGCAGCCCGATCAGCGCCACGGCGAGCGGAAAACGGCGCCGCCACCACAGCGCGAGGCAGGCCACGAGCCCCAGCAACGGGTCCAGTTCCGCCGCCCGGCCCGACAGCTCGCCCTGTTCCCGCACCACGCCGAGGACGACCATGCCGAGGAAGACGGCCGCGCAGCAGAGCACCGCGTCCACCGCCCAGTCGCGCCAGGTGCGCCCGGCCGCAAGGACGGGGTCGAGGCCGTTGGTCATGAAGGTGAGGGTATGCGGACCGCGGAGGGCGGCAGTATCGGCCGGACTGGCCCTGGCCGTGTGGCAGAGGCGGGTGGCGCGGTCGGTCACTGTGGCGCCCGGGTCGTGGTCCGGGAGGGCGTGTCAGGCTCGTTCCTTCGGCGATGGCGGCCGGTCTTTCGATCTGTCTCCTGGTAGACCATCGGCGAATGGTGCCCGCTCCGGTGGTTCCGCAGGCTGCTTCCATCCGGAAGACGGGAGAGAACGAGATGGGTGCAGACCAGGTCAGCAGGGCGAGGTTTCTGCAACTGGCGGGGGCCGTCGCAGTCGGCGCGGCACTGCCCGCCGGGCAGGCGGCCGCGACGGGGTGGCGAGATGGGACGCATGCCTCGGCCGGTCGGGGGCGGGCCGGGGACGCGAGGGTGGGCAGCGTGCACTATCGCGGGGTGGTCTACGAAGTAGGGCAGGGCGAGACACCAGCGACCGGATGGAGCGCGGCTCGTACCCGGGCCGATCTGCGGTCGATCCGCCACGAGCTGCATGCCGACACGGTGAAAGTCACCGGCGATGGCGTCGAACGCCTCACGCGCACCGCGGCCGAGGCGGCCGAGAACGGTCTGCACGTCTGGCTGGAGCCGACCCTGGGCGACGCGCCTGCCCACGACATCCTCGACCACCTCGCGGAGACCGGACGGTTCGCAGAACGACTGCGCAGGCAGGGCGTGCGAGTGCACCTGAACGTCGGATGTGAATTCATGCTGTTCGTTCCCGGAATCGTGCCCGGCGCCACCGCGGCCGAACGGATCGACAACCTGGTCAGGGGCAACTACGACCCGGTAAAAACGGCCCAGCGACTGCGCCGCTTCACCACGCGGGCCGCCGCCGTCGGCCGCTCGGTCTTCCGCGGCCCCCTGTCCTATGGGGCCGCGCAGGACGAAGACGTGGACTGGGACGTGTTCGACCTGGTGTGCATCGACTACTACGGCTGGTATCCGAACCGCTCCGGGCACCTCCGGGAGCTGCACACGTACCAGCGTCACGGCAAGCCGCTCGCGGTCACCGAGTTCGGCTCCTGCACCTTCAAGGGCGCACCGCGCCTGGGCGGCATGGCCTGGGACGTCGTCGATTACGCCACGACGCCACCGCAGGTGAGGAAGGGACTGGTGCGCAGCGAGCGCACGCAGGCCGCCTACCTGACCGACGTGCTCGGCGTGTTCGAGTCGATGAACCTGTACGCGGCCATGGCCTATACCTTCCTCACGCCCGACGCCCCACACCGCCGCGAGCAGCAACTCGACCTGGACATGGCCAGCTACAGCCTGGGGAAAGTGATCCGGGACCGCCCGGCGGATCCGAACTCTCCCTGGCACTGGGAGCCCAAGGAATCATTTGCGGCCCTCGCCGACGCGTACGCCCGCCACCAACGGAAGCCCTGAGACTCCGGCCCGCAGACGGTCCGGTCGCGGGGACCACGCTGCAGGGCGTGGATGAGTTCCGGCTCGGAACGCCTCCTCCCCGGTCGGACGACCGCCGAGAGGGGGCGCATGCGGGGCGACCAGTTCCGGCGGATGGTGGTCAACGGCCGTGCCCAGATGAGTGCCGCCCGGTCCGACGAGGCTCTGGGACGGCTCCGGCCGCACCCCCAGCTGACCGCCCAGGTCATCTAGAAGCCCCGGCCGCGCAGCTGCGGCCCGCCTGGTTCGGCCAGACCTTCGGCGCCGATTCGCCTCAGCTCGCGGCGATCGTCGGGCGTGAAGTACCAGACCCGTGTGGGGCCGGAGAGCCCGATGACTCGTGGCCGCCGCTGTGGCCGTGATCGGCGACGAGAAGACCGTCGCCGGGAAGGTGCGGCGCGATGGAGGTGGTGTTCGCCGGAACGGAGGATCGCCGGCGACGCACCTGGACACTCCAGGGGAAACTCGCCAACTGAGCACACTGCCGGACCAAGCCCTGCGCACCGCGCGGCAGCCAGGCTGGGGTGGCGCCCAGCGGCCGCACCAGGGGTGGGATACCAGCCGCCGGCGGCTGGTATCCAGCGCCGCATTCCCTGGAATTACGGCGATTTCTACAGGTGAAACACGTGCCTGAAGTGCAGCGATGAATGTTCGAGCCCCACAGGCGCGAATTCCTCTCCACGCAGACTGCCGGCCTGATCGCCTGCTACTTCTTCCACGTCGACGCCCTCGGCCCGCAACGCCTGTACGCCCTGGTCTTCCTCGTGCACCACACCCTGCGCCTGCACGGCGCCGGGGTCACGGCACACCCGACCGCCATACGCATAGTCGGCGAGGCTCCCAGGCTCGAGCTGGACGACACCGGTCTCGGCCACTCCAGCCGGACCCTCGCGCTGGAGCGGCAGGCGAGCTCCACCCAGGCCGAGGCCAACCGCCCGATCGTCAGCGGGAACTGACACAGCGGTAGGCTGCGGCGGCGGTTCGTCTCAGTTGAACTTTGGAGTAGTCGATGAAGGCCTTCCGGTACGTGGCGAAGGGCGCCCCGCTGCAGGGTGCCGAACTGGCAGACCCGGTAGCCGGCCCGGGCTGGGTCGTGGTGGACGTCGAGGCCGCCGGACTGTGCCACTCCGACGTCCATGTGATGGACGGCATGATCGCGCCCATCGTCCGACCACCCTTCACGCTCGGCCACGAGGTCGCGGGCACCGTCTCCGCCCTCGGCGAGGGGGTGGAGGGGTATGCGATAGGCGACCGCGTGGCCGTCGCGATCATCGCGCACCCAGAGGTCCAGGCGTCCTACGCGCCGGGCATCGGCCTCGACGGCGGCTATGCCGAACGCCTGGTGGCCCATGCCTCCACCCTCGTCCCCCTGCCCGACAATGTCTCCACCGTCCATGCGGCCGTCGCCACGGACTCGGTCGTCACCGCCTACCACGCGGTCCGCACCGAGGCCCAGGCCAAACCGGGCGATGTGATCGCTGTCGTCGGCCTGGGCGGCCTCGGCCTCAATGGAGTCCGTACGGGAGTGATCGCGGGGGCCACGGTCTACGGCGTGGACATCAACCCCGACACCTTCGAGGCAGCCCGCGCGGCGGGCGCCCGCGAGTGCTTCACCGACGTCATGGCGCTGGCGGACCTGCGGCCCGACGCCATCATCGACTTCGCGGGCGTGGGCTCCACCACGTCCGAGGCGATCGATGCCGTACGCCGCCTCGGCCGCGTGGTCGTCGTCGGCCTCGGCACGAAGACCACGACCTTCTCCAACGGCAGCCTCATCCGCAAAAGCGTGGAACTCCGCGGCTCCTACGGCGCCAGCAAGGACGAATACCGCCAGGTCCTCGGCTTCATCGCGGAGGGCCGGATCACCCCGATCGTCGAAGAGATCCCCTTCGCCGACCTCAACGAGGGCCTGGACCGGCTCCGCCACGGCAAGGTCCGGGGCCGCCTTGTCACCCGCCCGGGGGACTGACCCGATCTGACAGCGTGCAGTTGCGGTGGGGCTGCCTCCGCCCGCTCAGTCCCGGCAACGCGGGCGTCAGGTGGGCGGGGCCGATTCCCTCCGCGCGCGGGCCCGGCCGAAGGAGCATGCGCCCAGGCCCGCCAGCACGGCCGCCCCGAGTCCGTACATCGGCAGCCACCGGGTCGTGGTGGATGCCAGGCAGTCGGCGATGGCCTCATGGCTTTGGCTGTCCCGCGCGTAAGCCAGGGCGGCACTGTCGCGACCGGCGAGGTTCGCCAGTGAGGCCTCCGTCCGGAGGCTCTCGTACCTGCCCAGCTGCTGACAGCCGCTGCGGGTGCCTGGCATCGGAAAGAGCCACGCCGAGCGCTGCAGCACCGGGGCCAGCGCGATCGCGGCGCACAGGCCCACCACCAGGGAGTAGCCACCAGATTCGGTACGTACGGGGAGCGAAGGCCGGGCGTCCGCGGTGGCAGGCGATGGAAGGAGAGGATCACCGCGAGAAGCGTCACACCGATGTATGCCGCGAACCACTCCCAGGAGCCCTCCGCGAGTGCGAAGGTCAGCACGGCGGCGAGCCCGATGCCAATGACCCCTGACTGGGCGGGGGCGCCATGGACGCCTGTGCCGACCGATGTGGCTTTCCGGGCCTCCTGAGCGTGGAGGTCGTCCACGGTCTCTCCTCCTCGTCCGAGGCCACCAGTGTTCGCGCAGATCGCACCATCGGCCTGACGCCATGCCGGACCGGACCGGGAGCCCGCCCGGTCGTCCGGTCTGCCCGAGGAGGCCGGCCAGCTCTTCCGGGGTTCTCGCGAGCCCTGCCTCGGATGGGTCCCGGCGCGCCGTACACGCCGGCGTGCCGGGGGTTCCTCACCTCATCGGTCCTTGGCCAGGGCGACGAGCTCGGCGAACAGTCCCCCCGCGTCGGCCAGCTCCTCGTATCCGCCCTGCTCGATCACGCGTCCCTCGCGCATGACCAGGATGCGGTCGGCCAGGCGGGTGTTCTCGAGCTGGTGCGTGACGACGATGGTCATGCGCTCGGCGGCGATGCGCTTGATCTCCAGGAAGATCTGGTGCTCGCCTCGCGGGTCCATCTGCGAGGTGGGTTCATCCAGGATGAGCAGCGGTGTCCGCCGGTACAGGGCGCGGCCGCACACGAGCCGCTGCCACTGGCCGCCGGACAACTCGGCCCCGCCGAAGAGTTCACGTGCCAGGAGGGTGTCGAGCTGCCGGGGAAGTTTCTCGACCGCGTCCCGCATGCCGACGGCGTCGACGGCCTGCCACACCGGTTCGTCGTCGAAGGTTTTCGGCTGCCCCAGGGTGATGTTCTCGCGGGCGCGCAGGGGCCAGCAGGCGAAGTTCTGCGGGACCAGGGCGGTGCGCTTCCACACCGCGTCGGGGTCCGCCTGGGCCAGATCGGTGCCGTCCCACAGGACGCGGCCCTTGTCGGCGAGCAGGATGCCGGTGATGAGCTTGGCCAGGGTGGACTTTCCCGAGCCGTTCTCCCCCACGATGGCCAGGATCTCGCCGCGGCGCAGGGTGAGCGAGACGCCGTCCACGGCGGGGGCCTCCTTGCCGGGGTACTGGTAGACCACTTCGTCGAGCCTGATCTCGTCGACGCGCTCCGGGATCGTCAACTCGCCGCGTCGCGGGGCCCGTTCACTGGCCATGTCGAGGAAGGACCGCATATCGGCGAGGTACAGGGAGGTGTGGAACATCGCCGCGCCGTGGATCACGAACTGCGAGAGGGCGGCCAGCGTGGTCTGGACGGCGACCACCGCGGTGGCCGCGACCGGGAGGGCGACCCGGCCGGTGGTGGCCAGCCACGCGAGGGTGGCCCAGGCGCACAGCAGGAAGAACCCGCCCAGGGCGCTGGTCGCCAGGGCGATGCGCAGCATGCGGGGTGCGGCGGTGAGGACGCGCTGGTCGATGCGGTCGGACAGGGCGCGGTACCAGTAGATGAGGTAGCCGGTCATCCCGTTGGCGCGGACCTCGTCGCCGTAGCGGGAGTAGGTGGCCCACCAGCGCATCATGGAGCGCACATTGCGGTCGCCGACGTTGAGGTAGTGGGTCTCGTAGTCGACGCGCGCGGACAGCACGGCGCCGACGCCGGCCGGGAGCACGGCGAGCAGGAGGAGCGGGAGCATCAGCCAGTGGAGCGCGGTGATGACGCCGCTCGCGGCGATCATCCGGACCAGCGCGGCCATCAACCGCTGGGCGTCCTGCACCATCATCCGGGTGCGGGTGACGCCGACCTCGGCGGCCTCGTGCCGGTCGGCGAATCCGTCCTCGCCGTACGCGGAGGCTTCGACGCGGCATACGGCGGAGACGAGCGCGACGTCCGCCTCGGTCATCAGCAGGGGGGTGATGCGCCCGTCGGCGTAGGAGGACAGGGCCCCGCTGATTCGGCCAACGCCCGCGGCGGCGGTCACGACGATCAGGGCGGGCAGGGCGGCGTGCAGGCGTTCGGACACGGTGCCGGTGCCGAGGATGTGCGTCATGGCCTGCGCGGTGAAGGTGAGGACGATGGCGGCCGCGGCACCGGTGAGAAGCTGGCAGGCGAGCAGGAGCACGACGCCGGGTTTGTCGACGGCCCAGGCCATCCGCGCGGTGTGCCCGAGCACGGCGGGCAGACGCCTGCACATCGCCCTGAAATTGGCCTCGGCCAGCGGGTTCTTGCCGTGCTGGCCTTCGAAGGTGATGGTGGCCGGAGGTGGAGGGGGTGGCGTCTTCGCGTGTGCGGTCGAGGTGTGGGGCATCGTCACCTGCATCCCTCCTGGGGTGGGTGCCGCGCCTGGATGGCCCGGCAGTGCACGGCATAACGACGCGGCGAACGAATCGAACGCGCTCGATTCCGGACGTGCTGGAGCCCTTGAGCCGCAAGGGGGCGAGAGTGCGGTCGCCGTGGCAGCGCCGCCGTGCGGTACCGAAGGTTGGCCGAAACGCCGGTCTACGAGACGCATGTGACGTACGAGGTTTCGGCGCTTCCACCGGCCCTGTCCGGGAGGTCCATCCCGGCGCCGTCGAACCGGGGGTGTCGGCCGGGCTCTACGGTCGCTTTGTCGGGACCGGCTGGAGTGCCGGCCAGCGAGTGAGCATGCGTTGGCGCATACCGGTGGTGAGGCGGCTCACGCCGCTGAGAGAGGTGTGGTCGGCCGTCAGCTTGCCGACGACACCGAGCCGGTGGACGAGCCGCTGCCGGGCTGTCGCCGTGCCCCACTTCCAGTCCCGCTGCGGAATCCGGGCCAGGTGGTCGTCGCTTTCGCGGTGTGCCCGCTCGACCAGCGCGTCGCCGCGGAGCAGCCGGCCGGCGCACGCGTCGGCAAGGGGGCCAAACGCTGCTGGTGCTCGGAGCGTCCGGTGGCGTCGGCTCGCTCGCGGTCCAGATCGCCCGATCGCGCGGAGCACGCGTGATCGGCACCGTCTCACCGCGCGACCACGACTACCTGCGCACGCTCGGGGCCGAGCCGGTCACCTATGGCCACGGTGCCGCCGGCCACGTCCGCGAACTCGCCCCCGATGGCGTGGACGCGGTCCTGGACACCGTCGGCGGCGGCGTGCTCGCAGCGGCGGTACACGCCGCGGCGCCCGGCGCACGCGTGGCGTCCATCGCCGATATCGGTGCACCGGGCGTCGCTCCGGTCTTCTGCCGCATGGACCGCGCGGACCTGACGGCACTGGTGGAACTCGCCGAGGCCGGCGAGCTCCACGTCCGCATCGGCGCCACCTACCCGCTGGAACGCGCGGCCGACGCGCAGCGCGCCCTGGCCGCCGGTGGAACCCCGGGCAAGATCGTCATCACCGGCTGACGTGCCGCCCCTTCAGGACCGGCCGTGCCCCCGGTACAGCTCCAGCTCGGAGTCGAGTTCGACGGCGAGGACCGTGGCGTGGTCGTCGAGGTCGGCGGCCGCGGGCGGGTCGATCCACAGCACGCCGGGGACCTCGTGAAGGCCACCGATCACCTGGTGGCCGAGCTCGGTGCCGGTGCCGAGGACGGTCACACGGCGTACGGGGGTCTTAAGACCCCGTACGCCGATGGGCGAGCGCGGGATGTCGAAGACCGTCAGATAGAGGGTGCGGCGGTCGGCCGCGAGGGTGCTGGGGCCGTAGTGGTGCCCGGCGGGCAGGCCCGCGAGGGTGCCGTACACCGCGTCCGCGTGCCGGGCGATCCAGGCGCCCATGCCTTCGAGGCGCTCGACCTGCTCGTCCGGGATCGTGCCGTCCTCCTTCGGGCCCACGGAGAGCAGCAGATTGCCGCCCGCGCCGATGGTCTCGGTGAAGTAGCGGATCAGCTGGGTCGTCGTCTTGTAGTTGTGGTCGTGGTGCTGGAAGCCCCATGAGTCGTTGAAGGTCAGGCACAGCTCCCAGGGCCCCGCGGGCGGCTCGATCGGCACGCCCTGCTCGGGGGTGGCGTAGTCGCCCTCGCTGAGCATGCGCGCGTTCAGCACGCAGTCCGGGACCTCGGCGCGGATGAGCCGGGCCAGCTCGCGGATCCCCCACTGCTCCTCGGTGCGCTCCCACTCGCCGTCGAACCACAGGAGGTCGGGCCGGAATCGGGTGGTGAGCTCGTTCACCTGACCGTCGCGGTAGGCGAGGTAGCGCGCCCAGGCGTCGAGGTCCTCCTCTTCCTTCGGGACCTCGGCGTACGGGTTGTTCTCCTGCTCGGGCGGCCGGCCCTCGTAACGGGTGGAGGCGTAGTCGGGGTGGTTCCAGTCGCTGTGCGAGTAGTAGAGGCCGACTTTCAGGCCCTGCTCGCGCAGGGCTTCGGCGTACGGGGCCACGAGGTCGCGGCCGGCCGGGGTGTGCCGGACCACGTTCAGGTCGCCGTGAGCGGTGTCCCACAGAGCGACGCCGTCGTGATGGCGGCTGGTCAGCACGGCGTAGCGGGCTCCGGCGCGGGCGAACAGGGCGGTCCATGCGCGGGGGTCGTAGTTCGCCGCGGTGAACCCGTCGAGCTGCGCCATGTACGTGTCGTACGGGACGTCGCCCTCGAAGAACGACCAGGACTCCTGCACGCCGTCCACGGCGTAGATGCCCCAGTGGATGAAGATCCCGAACTTCGCGTCGGGGAACCACGGTCGCATGGCCATGGCGTCAGCTCCTCTTCAGCCGCAGGGTCAGGATCTGGAAGGGGCTCAGGCTCACCGTGACGTTGCCGTCCGTATCGGTCCTCGGCGCGTCCTGGACCTCGGTGATCGGGCGTTCCAGCAGGTCGGTGACGGTGGCGCCGGTGTGGGAGAAGCCGGGGCGGAGCGTGGTGCGGGTACGGCCGCCGAGCGATTCGTAGAGCCGCACCACGACATCGCCCGAACGGTCGTCGGCGAGCTTGACCGCCTCGACGACGGCGGCCGGCCCGTCCGTGGTGACGATCGGCGCCACGGCCGCTCCGGAGTCGGCGACGCGCAACGGAAGGTTGAGCGCGTATCCCTCGGCGATCGCGTCCTCGATGGTCGCGCCGGGCAGGAGGGCGTAGGTGAAGCGGTGGATGCCCTGGTCGGCCTCGGGGTCGGGCACCCGCGGGGCGCGCACCAGGCTGAGCCGGACGGTGGTCGTCGTGCCGCCGGTGCCCTCGCCCCTCTCGTGGGTGGTGCGGGCCACATCGTGCCCGTAGGTCGAGTCGCCCAGGACCGCCACGCCGTAGCCCGGCTCGGCGACATGCACCCAGCGGTGGCCGTAGACCTCGAAACGGGCCGCCTCCCAGCTGGTGTTGGTGTGGGTCGGGCGGTGGACATGGCCGAACTGGATCTCGGCGGTCGACCGGTCCGCGTGGATGTCGATGGGGAAGGCTGCCTTGAGGATCTTCTCGGCCTCGTGCCAGTCGATCTCGGTCGCGAAGTCGATACGGCGGCTGCCAGCGCGGACGGTAATGGTCTGGACGATGCGCGAGCGCCCGTCCTTGCCGAAGGCGCGCTCCACGCGCAGGGCGCCGAGCAGCGGGCCCTCTTCTGCGACGGTGACCGCGTCGGCGTCGAGCAGATCGGTCCAGCGCTGCCGGTAGTGCTTGTCGATGTCCCAGGCGTCCCAGTAGTTGGGCAGGTCGCTGTGGAGTCGGAGGAGGTTGCCGGCCGCGCCCGGGGCCAGGACCTCACGGCCGGCCACCAGGTCCCGTACCGAGGCGAGCGTGCCGTCCTCGGCGATCTCGACCCTGACCAGGCCGTTGTCCAGGACGCGTCCTCCGGTGACAGTGACGGGCTCCGGGGCCGCGGCCGCGGTCAGCGGGGCGGTGCCGGACGCCGGCACCCGCGCGTAGACGGCGACGGTGCCGTCCGCCAGCGGCTGGCCCTCGGCCGTGCCCGCGGGGGCGGCGACGACCTCGGCGCGCGGGCGGGGGCTCGTGTTGAACACCCGCGCGCCGGATCCGGGCGCGGCGGAACCGCTCAGCGCCGCCATCGCCTCCGCCGTGAGTTCCGTCAGCTCCGCTGCCACCCGCGCGTACTCCGCCTCCGCCTCGCGGTGCACCCAGGCGATCGACGAGCCCGGCAGGATGTCGTGGAACTGGTGGAGCAGCACCGTCTTCCACAGCCGGTCGAGACGCTCGTACGGGTAGGGCCGGTCCGCGTGCAGCGCGGCGGCCGTCGACCACAGCTCCGCCTCGCGCAGCAGATGCTCGCTGCGCCGGTTGCCCTGCTTGGTGCGGGCCTGCGAGGTGTAGGTGGCGCGGTGCAGCTCGAGATAGAGCTCGCCGGTCCACACCGGGGCGTCGGGGTATTCGGCCCGGGCGGCGGCGAAGAAGTCGTCGGGGTGCTCGATGACGACCTTCGCGGAGCCCTCCAGGTTCGCCAGCCGGCGCGCCCGCTCCATCATCTCGCGGGTGGGCCCGCCGCCCCCGTCGCCGTGCCCGAAGGGCGCCAGGGAGCGGGTGCCGCGCCCCTTGTCCTGGTAGTTGCGTACGGCGTGGGCCATCTCCTGGCCGGAGAACTCGGCGTTGTAGGTGTCCACCGGGGGGAAGTGGGTGAAGACCCGGGAGCCGTCGATGCCCTCCCACCAGAAGGTGTGGTGGGGCAGCTTGTTGGTCTGGTTCCAGGAGAGCTTCTGGGTCAGGAACCACTCGTTCCCCGCCAGCCTGGCCAGTTGCGGGAAGCAGGCGTTGTAGCCGAAGGAGTCGGGCAGCCACACGCCCTTGGTCTCGATGCCGAACTCCTCCAGGAAGAAGCGCTTGCCGTGGATGAGCTGGCGGGCCAGGGCCTCGCCGCCGGGCAGGTTGCCGTCGGCCTCCACCCACATGCCGCCGACCGGCGCCCACTGCCCGTTGCGCACGGCCTCGTGGATGCGGTCCCAGACCTGGGGGTAGTGCTCCTTGACCCAGGCGTACTGCTGCGCCTGCGAGCAGGCGAAGATGAACTCCGGGTACTCCTTGGCGAGCGCCGTGACGTTGGAGAAGGTGCGCGACGTCTTGCGCTTGGTCTCGCGTATGGGCCACAGCCAGGCGGAGTCGATATGCGCGTGGCCGACGGCCGAGAGGGTGTGGGCGCTGGCGTTCGCGGGGCGCTCCAGCACACCGCGCAGGGCGTCGCGTACATCGGTGGCGGTGCCGGAGATGTCGTCCAGGTCCAGCCGGTCCAGGGCGCGGTCGAGGGCGTGGGCGATCTCGTGGCGGCGGGGGTCGTGCTCGCTCAGCTCCAGCATCAGCTCGCGCAGCACGGTGAGGTCCAGGCCCAGGTGCCACACCTGTTCGTCCAGCACGGCCAGGTCGGCGCGGGCGAAGGTGTAGAGGGGGGCGCGGCCCGCGGTGAGCTTGTCGCCGAGCGGGGTGGGGCGGCTGAAGTCGTTCGCGAGGATGTCGGGGTTGGAGGCGGCCTCGATGAGGTACGAGACGTGCTCGCCGCCCTTGGCGGGGTGTGCCACCGGCACGTACTGGTTCTGCGGGTTGACCGCCTTGAGCGGGGCGCCGTCGGGGGTGTGGACCAGCGCCTCGGCCTGGTTGCCCGGCCAGTCGCCGACGAAGCCGAGGTCGAAGACGGCCTCGACGCGCTTGCCCGCCCACCCGGCGGGGACCTCGCCGTGGACCTTGAACCAGGTGGTGCCCCAGGGCGGGCCCCAGGGGGTCCCGGTGGTGAAGGGCTCGTACGGCGCCCCGGCGGCCTCGGCGAAGGGCACCGGCTCGCCGGGCGCCTGCCACGCCTCGATCGTGAAGGGCACGGAGGCCGAGTGGGCGGCGGGCTGGATGCGCTGGGTGAGGACGCGCTGGACGCGGTCCTCGATGCGGCGGCGTTCGTCATGCATGGCGAGGGCTCCTACGGGCGGTTCAGGTAGGCGAGTCCGGGGTGTGCCGTGGTGTAGCCGTCGACGAGGCGGTGGGCGACGGCGACCGAGTCCACGAGGGGGTGGAGGGCGAACGCCTTGGCGGCGGTGGCGCGCGAGCCGCTGTCGGCGGCGTTCATGACCTCGCGCTCGACGGCCTTGACGGCGCACACCAGGCCGGTGGCGTGGCCGGGCAGCGGGTCGACGGAGACGGGGTGCGCGCCGCTCGCGTCCACCAGGCAGGGGACCTCGATCACGGCGTCCTCGTCGAGCGCGCCCAGCGTGGTGCGGTTGCGGACATTGAGGATGAGGGTGGTGCGCTCGTCGCGGGCGATGGCGCGCATGAGGGCGAGGGCGACCTGCTCGTAGCCGCCGGACTCCAGGTCCGACTCGTCGCGCTCGCCGGCGCCCGCCGCCTCGCGGTTGGCCGCCATATAGGTGGCTTCGCGCTCGGCGCGGGTGCGGTCCCAGGTCGCGAGTGCCGGGGCGTGGCCCTCCTCCATCACCTCGTAGAACCGCGCCTGCTGGTCGCGGAGGAAGGCGCCGCGGGTCTGCTCGGCCTCGCGGTAGGCGCGTACCGCTTCCCGGTTGAAGTAGTAGTAGTGCAGATACTCGTTGGGAATCGCGCCGAGGGAGGCGAGCCACTCTGGGCCGAAGAGCTTGCCCTCCTCGAACGAGCCGAGGGCCTCGGGGTCGGCGAGCAGACGCGGGAGTTCGTCGCGCCCGGCGACGCGCAGGCCGCGCAGCCAGCCGAGGTGGTTCAGGCCGACGTAGTCGATCCACGCGCGGTCCGGGTCGGCGCCGAGCGCGCGGGCGACCCGGCGGCCGAGGCCCACCGGCGAGTCGCAGATGCCGATGACCCGGTCGCCGAGGTGGCGGGACATGGCCTCGGTGACCAGGCCCGCCGGGTTGGTGAAGTTGATGACCCAGGCGTCGGGGGCCAGGCGGGCGACCCGCCGGGCGATGTCGACGGCGACGGGGACGGTGCGCAGCCCGTAGGCGATGCCGCCCGCGCCCACCGTCTCCTGGCCGAGGACACCGTGGTCCAGGGCGACGCGCTCGTCGGCCGCGCGGCCTTCGAGGCCGCCGACGCGGATCGCGGAGAAGACGAAGTCGGCGCCGCGCAGCGCCTCGTCGAGGTCGGTGGTGTGGGAGACCGTCGGCGCTCCCCCGGCCTCCGGCCGGGCGGTGCCTCCCGGGCTCGCCGCCGCCTGTTCGGCCAGGACCCGGGCGACGGCGCCCAGCCGGCCGGCGTCCAGGTCGTGGAGGGTGACATGGGTGACGCGGCCCGGGGATCGGTCGGCGAGCAGCGCCCCGTACACGAGCGGCACCCGGAACCCGCCGCCGCCGAGAATGGTCAGCTTCACACCCGCACCACCTTTACTCCAGCCTGCTCGAACACCGAGCACGTGGCCGAGTCCGAGGGGGCGTTGGTCACTACTGCGTCGAGATCCTCGGGGCCGCAGACCTTGGTCATGCCGGTGCCGGGGAACTTGCCCGCGTCGGCGAGGAGCACCACCTGGTCACTGGCCGCTATCATCGCCCGTTTCACCGGGACCTCGATGACCGTGGTGTCCATGATCTGCCCGCTGGGACGGACGCCGCTGGTCCCCAGGAAGAGCCAGTCGGCATGGAGCTGGCGGAGGTTGTCCTCGGTGAGGAATCCGACCAGGGAGCGGTATTCGCGCCGGAGTACTCCGCCGAGCAGCACCAGCTCCACGGCGGTGTCGTCGGCCAGTTCCTCGAACACCACCAGGTTGCTGGTGATCACGGTCAGCCGTCGGCCGTGCAGTTGCCGGGCGAGCCGGTAGGCGGTGGTGCCGATGTCCAGCAGCACGGACTGCCCGTCCTCGATCATGTCCGCGGCCGCCACCGCCAAGGCGTCCTTCTCGGCCACGCGCACCCCGGCGACCTCCGCGAAGGGCTGGTCGCCCTCCTCGACGACCGCGCCGCCGTGGACTCGGGTGAGCAATCCCTCCTCCTCCAGCTTCAGCAGGTCGCGCCGGACGGTCGCGGCGGAGACCCCGAGCTGTTCGGAGAGGTCGGTCACGGCCGCCGGGCCCCCGGACCGCAGGGCGCGGAGGATCATCTGATGTCGTCGTTCAGCCAGCACGGCGAGCAGCCTACTCGTCAATCTCAATCATTTCTATGCATCTGCGTGCACCCCTCTTGCCATTTTTGCGCAGAGCCCGCACGATCCTCTGCAATGCGCTGCACTTCTGCACACTTTTGACGAGAGGAGGAGCTCGTGGCCGAACCTCCCCCGCCCGGGGAACGGGCTCCCGACGCCACGGGGCCCGATGTCCTGGTGACCGGTCTGCTCTTCTACGACCTCGTGCTGACCGGGCTCGGCCGACCGCCGGCACCGGGTGAGGAGATCTGGACCCAGGGCATGGGCTGCGGCCCCGGCGGCATCGCCAACCTCGCGGTGGCCGCCGCGCGCTTCGGCCTCGCCACCTCGCTGGCCACCGTCTTCGGCGACGACTTCTACGGGGCGTACTGCGGCGACATCCTCGCCCGGCAGGAGGGCATCGACCTCGCGCTCTCGCGCACGGCACCCGGCTGGAACACGCCGGTCACCGTCTCGCTCGCCCAGGGACACGACCGCGCACTGATCACGCACGGCCAGGAACCCCCGTATCCGCAGGACGAGTTGATGGCGAGCGCCCCGGGGGCGCGCGCGGCCATCGCGCACCTCGGCGCCGAGCCCCAGGCGTGGATGGCGAAGGCCGCCGCCGCGGGCACCAAGATCTTCGCGGATGTCGGCTGGGACCCCACGGGGGCCTGGTCCGGCGAGCTGCTCGACCAACTCTCCCGCTGCCACGCCTTCCTGCCCAACGAGGGCGAGGCGATGGGCTACACACGCACCGACAGCGCGCGGGCCGCACTCGGCAAGCTCGCCGATATCGTGCCGGTCGCCGTCGTCACGCGCGGCCCGCACGGCGCCCTCGCCATCGACCAGACGACGGGCGAGGCCGCCGAGGTCGCCGCGCTCGACATCGATGTCGTGGACGCGACGGGAGCCGGGGACGTCTTCGGCGCGAGCTTCACCGCCGCGACCCTCGCCGGCTGGCCGCTCGCCGACCGGCTGCGCTTCGCGGGACTGGCCGCGGGCCTGTCCGTCACCCGGCACGGCGGCGCGCTCGCCGCACCGGGCTGGCACGGCGTCGACCAGTGGTGGCGGACCACCGGCAGCCGCGACCCCGCGCTGCGGCGGACCTACGGATTCCTGGCGGACCGCATCCCCGAGGACCCCGGCCCCGCCCCGCACACCACACCCGTCACCCCCCACACCCTGTAATCGCAGTGCGTACTACCCGAAAGGCGGTGGGAGCGGTGCACCTCTCGCGAAGAGCACTGCTGTACGCGGGCCTCGCCACCACGGCGACCGCGGCGCTCGGCGGCACCACGGCAGGCTGCTCGGTTCCGAACGGCTCGACCGGCCGGAACATGACCCTCTGGTACTGGACCGGCGGGCTGAGCGACAAGGTCGTGGCAGATGCCAGAAAGCGCTTCACCGATGTCTCTCTCAAACCCGCCCAGATCGGCGGCTACTTCAAATCCAAGCTGCTGACCACGATGACCGGGCGCGCCTACGTACCCGACATCACCGGTCTCAAGGGCGAGGACATGGCCTCGTACCTGCCGAACGCGGAGCAGTTCATCGATCTGCGCACGCTCGGCGCGGAGAAACTGAAAGACCAGTACCTGCCGTGGAAGTGGGCCGAGGGCATCGCTCCCGACGGCAGCATGATCGGCTTTCCCATCGACACCGGCCCGGTCGCCCACTACTTCATGCCCGAGGTGTTCGACCGGGCGGGGCTGCCGACCGATCCGGCGGACGTCGGCAAGGAGATGGACACCTGGGAGAAGTACCTGGCGGCCGGTGAGCGGCTGAAGAAGAAGGTCCGCGGCGCCCATATGGTCATCGACGCGCTCACGATCTACCAGTACATGATCGCGCAGGGCACCCTGCGGTATGTCGACGAGGAACGGCGCTTCATCGGCGACCACGAGCATGTGCGCCGCGCCTGGAACATGGCGATCGACGCGTACCAGCGCGGCCTGTGCTCCCGGTACCAGTCCGGCACCCCGGACGCCAACGCGGCCACCGAGAACGGCCTGCTGCCCAGCCAGATCGGCGCCTCCTGGGTGGCCGGCGACCTCAAGCTGAACGTGCCCAAGACCAAGGGGAAGTGGCGGGTGGCCGCCCTGCCCGGCGGCCCGGCCAACAACGGCGGCTCCTTCCTGGCGATCACCAAGTCCTGCCGCAAGCCCGAGCTGGCCTTCGAGATCGTCACCTGGCTGCTGAACGCGGACAACCAGACCCGCGGTTTCACCGATGCCACGCTCTTCCCGTCCACCCCCGCCTCGTACCAGCAGGCGGCGATGCGCGCCCCGGACCCGTTCTTCGGCGGCCAGGCCACCATCGATGTCTTCGGCCCCACGGCCGAGAAGATCCCGATCGCCTACCACAGCCCGTACGACTACCCCCTGGACCAAGCGGTCTCCGACGAACTGCGCAATGTGAACGCCCTGGGCAAGGATCCCCGCCGGGCGTGGAAGGACGCCATGGCCAAGTGCCGGCGCATAGCGGACCACCTGGGAGTGCTGACATGACCGGAGTAGGTGCCGCCCCCACGCTCGGCGCACCGGCCGACGGCGGTGTGAGATCCGCCGCCGCGCGCGCCAAGCCCCGCTCCATACTCGGGTACTGGCGGCTGTATCTGGCGATCTCGCCCTTCTATCTGCTCTTCCTGTGCTTCGGCCTGATCCCGGTGGGCTTCTCGCTCTATCTGTCCTTCCACCGGTGGGACGGCCTCGGCTCGATGGAGTACGCGGGCCTGTCGCAGTACCGCTATCTCCTCAGCGACGGACAGTTCTGGAATTCCCTCACCAACACCCTGATCATCTGGGCGATCGCCACCCTGCCGATGCTGTTCATCGCGCTGGTGACCGCGGTGATGCTCAACTCCGCCGTGCGGTTCAAGAACTTCTACCGCTTCGCGTACTTCCTTCCGAACGTCACCTCGGTCGTCGCCGTGGCGATCATCTTCACCTCGATCTTCTCCACCAACTTCGGCCTCGCGAACGCCGTGTTGCAAGGACTCGGACTCGATCAGGTGGCCTGGCTGAACACGGACTGGGGCATCAAGATCTCCATTGCCGTGCTGATGACCTGGCAGTGGACCGGCTACAACGCGCTGATCTTCCTCGCCGGGCTCCAGACCATTCCGAGCGAGCTCTACGAGGCCGCCCGCGTCGACGGCGCCGGGCCGGTGCAGACCCTCTTCCGGATCACCGTGCCGATGATGCGGCCGATCATCCTCTTCGCCCTGGTCGTCTCGACCGTCACCGGGCTGCAGAGCTTCACCGAGCCGCAGGTGCTGCTGGCCAACACCAACAACACCTCCACCTTCGCGGGCGGCCCCGGCAACTCCGGCCAGACGATGGTCCTCTACTTCTTCCAGCAGAGCTTCGACAACAACGACTTCGGCTACGGCGCGGCCATCGCCTGGGGCATCTTCCTGGTCGTCGCCATCTTCTCGATCGTCAACTGGCGCCTGGTACAGCGCGGGGAAAAGTAGAGGGAGACCATAGTGAAAGGCATGAAGGGTACCCGCGCCAGAGGGCTGACCCTGCACATCTCGCTGATCGCCGGTGTGCTCGTCTCGCTCTTCCCGTTCTACTGGACCATCGTGATGTCGACCCATTCGTCGACGGAGATCTTCCAGTACCCGCCGAAGCTGCTGCCGGGCTCGCACTTCGACGAGAATGTCCACCATCTCTTCCAGAAGATCGACTTCTTCGGGTCGATGTTCAACACTCTGATCGTCGCCGTCTCGGTGACCTTCCTCGTGCTGTTCTTCGACTCGCTCGCGGCCTTCGTCTTCGCGAAGTTCCACTTCCCGGGCCGCCGGGCGCTGTTCGTCATCATGATGGGCATCTTCATGGTGCCCGCCCAGCTCCAGGCCATCCCGCAGTTCGTGATCATGGCGAAGCTCGGCTGGATCGGCTCCCTCACCTCGCTCGTCATCCCGGCGGCCGCCAACGCCTTCGGGATCTTCTGGATGCGCCAGTACATGAAGGGCTCCATCCACGACGAACTCATGGACTCCTCCCGGCTGGACGGCTGCGGCTTCCTCCGCCAGTACTGGCACGTGGCGCTGCCCGTGGTCCGGCCCGGCCTCGCCTTCCTCGGCATCTTCACCTTCATGGCCCAGTGGAACGACTACGCCTGGCCGCTGATCGCCCTGATCAACCCGGACCATGTGACGCTCCAGGTCGCCCTCTCGCAGCTCAACAGCGTCAACGGGACCACCGACTACGGGATGGTCATGGCCGGCGCGCTGCTCGCCCTGATCCCGCTGCTCGTCGTGTTCTTCATCGGCGCCCGCCAGATCATGGCGGACCTCGCCAAGGGGGCCATCCGCTGATGGATCCGCGTCCACTGCATACGCCTCCGATGGACCCGCCTCCTTCGTATCCGTGCCCGATGGGCCTGCGTCCCTGGGAGTCCCCCGAACTCACCTCCTGGCGACGGCTGCCGATGCACGCCGTGGACCGCAGGGCGGGCGCCATCTCGCTGGACGACGACCACTGGCGCTTCCAGCTGCTGCCCGCGCCGGAGGTGCCCCCGTCCGAGGACTGGCGACAACTGAAGGTGCCCGGCGCCTGGACCACACAGGACACCGGCGACCTGCCGTGGTACACCAACTGGCGGATGCCCTGGCCCGAGATTCCGCCGCACTCCCCCGCCGCCAACCCCACCGGCGTACACGAGCGCGACGTCGACATCCCGGCCGACTGGGCCGGGCGACGCGTCATCCTGCACGTCGGCGCCGCGACCAGTGTGCTGATCGCCGAGGTGAACGGCCGGGCCGTGGGCATCGGCAAGGACTCGCACCTCGCGTCCGAGTTCGACATCACCGACGCGGTACGGGCCGGGGAGGCCAACACCGTACGGCTGACCGTGGTCAAGTGGTCCGACGCCTCGCATATCGAGGACCAGGACCACTGGTGGCACGGCGGCATCACCCGCCCGGTCCTCCTCTACGCCACCGATCCGCTGCATCTGGCCGATGTGAAGATCAGCGCCCCCGCCGACGGACGGCTGCGCGTCGAGGTCCAGGTGCGCCACGCGGACGGGCCACTGCCCGCGGGCTGGCGCGTGTCCGGACACCTCGACGGGGTCGGCGAACTCGCGCCGGACGAGGAGTACGCCGCCTGGTGCGTCCGGGAGGACCGGGTCTCGGACTTCCTCGGCGAGGCGCGCCTGTTCGCGACCGTGCCCGACGTACGCCGCTGGTCCGCCGAGACACCCGAGCTGTACGGGCTCGACATCCGGCTGCACCGCCCCGACGGATCCATCGCCGACACCTCCCGCCACCGCGTGGGCTTCCGCACCGTCGAGATCGTGGGCAACGACCTGCTGGTCAACGGCGAACGCGTCTTCATCCGGGGCGTCAACCGGCACGACTTCCACCCGCTCACCGGCCGCACCGTCACCCCCGGCGAGATGCGCGCCGACCTGGAGACCATCAAGCGCTTCGGCTTCAACGCCGTCCGCACCGCGCACTACCCGAACGACCCCGCACTGCTGGACCTCGCCGACGAGATCGGCCTCTACCTCGTCGACGAGGCCGACATCGAAAGCCACGACCACGCCCACGAGATCGCCGACGACCCCCGCTATCTGGGCGCGTTCGTGGACCGGGTCTCGCGCATGGTCCTGCGGGACAAGAACCACGCATGCGTCATCGTGTGGTCGCTGGGCAACGAGAGCGACTACGGCGCGAACCACGACGCGGCGGCGGGGTGGCTGCGCCGCTACGACCCGACCCGCCCGCTGCAGTACGAGGGGGCGGCCAAGACCGACTGGTCCGGGTCGGACATCGCCTCCGACATCCTCTGCCCGATGTACGCGTCACTGGACGAGATCACCGCGCACGCCGCCTCCGGCGAGCAGACCAAGCCGCTCATCCTGTGCGAGTACTCGCACGCCATGGGCAACAGCAACGGCACCCTCGCCGACCACTGGGCGGCCATCGAGACCACCCCGGGTCTCCAGGGCGGCTTCATCTGGGAGTTCTGGGACCACGGCATCCTCCAGCGCCTGGCCACGGGCCGCCCCGCCGGGCCTTCCGCGTCCGGCGCCTACGCCCACGGGGTGGCGGCCGACGGCTACCGCTGGGCGTACGGCGGGGACTTCGGCGATGAGCCGAACGACGGCGCGTTCTGCGCGGACGGTCTGGTCTTCCCCGACCGCACCCCGAAGCCCGCGATGCATGAGCACCGCGAGATCGCCGCCCCGCTGCGGCTGGCGCGGAGCGATCCTGGCCGCCCGCCGCGCGTCACCAACGCCCAGCACTTCCGCGATCTGTCCTGGCTGACGGCCGAGTGGCGGCTGTCCGTCGAGGACGGCGGCACCCGCACCGCCCCGGCCGTACTGCCCGACCTCCCGCCCGGGGCCTCAGCGGACCTGCCCCTGCCCCACGGGCTGCTGGCCGAACTGCCCGCCGCGGGCACCGCCGGCGGCGGCGAGGCATGGCTCACCCTGCATGTGACCACGCGCCACGACGAGCCCTGGGCGCCGCGCGGCACCGAGGTGTGCGCACCCCAGATCCAGGTGCGCGCACGACCCGCCCCGGCGCCGCTCCCGGCTGCGTCCGTGGCGATGTCCCTGGCGGCGTCCGCCCACTCCCCCGACATCGACGCGGAAGGGCTGTTGCGCCATTCGCTGCTGACCTGCCCGCCCACCTTGAGCCTGTGGCGGGCACCCACCGACAACGATC
Organism: Streptomyces sp. NPDC007875; assembly: GCF_042868035.1. Taxonomy (NCBI): domain Bacteria; kingdom Bacillati; phylum Actinomycetota; class Actinomycetes; order Kitasatosporales; family Streptomycetaceae; genus Streptomyces; species Streptomyces sp. NPDC007875. The sequence goes on from NZ_JBIADZ010000033.1 coordinate 87,373, forward strand.
TGCTGGGCGGCGCCGCGGACCACTGGCGCACGCTGGGCCTCGACCGGCTCGTCCGCGAGCCCGTCTCCGTCGACCGGGCGGACGGCCGCATCCGCGTGCGCTCCGCCTACCCGACCGGCGCGGGCCTCGTCGAGCACGAGCAGGTCTTCGGCCTCCTCAATGACGACGGCCTGCTGATCGAGGAGACGGCCGTCCTCCCCGAGGGGCTGACCGACGTCGCACGCGTGGGCACGGTCTTCGAGACGGTGGCCGGGCTGAACCACCTTCAGTGGTACGGCCAGGGCCCCTGGGAGACCTACCCGGACCGGCGGACGGGCGGCCCGGTGGGCCACCACCGGGCCCGCGTGGACAGCCTGTTCACCCCTTATCTGCGCCCCCAGGAGAGCGGCGGCCGGTCCGGCGTACGCCGCTTCGCGCTGCTGTCGGACACCGGCACCGGTCTCGGCGTACGGCTGGACGCGCCCCGCCAGGTCTCGGTCACCCGGTACCGCGCGGCCGACCTCGCGGCCGCCTCCCACCACGACGAGCTGACCCCCAGGCCGCGGTGCGTGGTCCATCTCGACGCCGCCCACCGGGGCCTGGGCACCGCGTCCTGCGGCCCGGACACCCTCCCGCGCTACCGGCTGGGCCCCGGCACATACCACTGGTCATGGGTGCTGCGCCCACTGTGACGCGCCCGCGTCGGACGACGCGGAGGTGATGTGCGCTACGGGGCCGCCTGCCAGCCCAGTGCCGGGCCGAGCCGGGTGGCGATGTCCGTGAGAATCTGAACGTAGTCCTCATGGTCGAAGGTGAAGGGCAGGGCGAACGCCACCTCGTCGACCTCCCGGAACGCGGCATGGCGGGCGAGCCGTTCGGCGATCTCCTCGGAGGTGCCGACGAGATCGGGCGCGAACATCATGCGCGCCGGTCCCTGGGGCGTGGCGGTGCGCGGCATGCGCTGCAGGGCGTACTGCTCATACTTGGCGCGCTGCTCCGGCGAGGCGGTGTCGGTGGGGATGACGACGAGCCCTTGGGAGACACGGGCACGGTCGCCGTCGGGGTGGTGGGCGCGGAAGGTCCGTATGTGCGAGAGCTGGATCTCGGCGAAGTCCTCGGACGCCTCCGCCTTCACGACACTGCTGGTGAGCAGGTTCATTCCGTGTTCACCGGCCCACTGGGCCGACCGCAGGCTGCCACCGCCGTACCACATGCGGCGGCCGAGCCCCGGGGAGTGCGGCTGCACGCGGTCGGAGAACACCTCGAAGCCCTCGACCCCGCTGAAGTCGGTGACCGGTACGCCGCGTACGAAGTCCAGCAGTCGTCGCACACGCTCGTGGCTGAAGTCCTCGAGGTCGGCCGTGTCGGGGTAGAGCGCGCCCTTGACCTGGTCGTAGTGGTTCGGCGGACCGACACTGACTCCCGGGTTGAGCCGGCCCCCGGACAGGATGTCGACGGTCGCCAGGTCCTCGGCCAGCCGCAGCGGGTTCTCCCATCCCACGGGTATGACCGCGGTGCCCAGCTCGATGCGGCTGGTGCGCTGCGAAGCCGCCGCCAGTACGGCCATCGGGGAGGAGATGCCGTATTGCAGATGCCGGTGGCGCACCCAGGCGCTGTCGAAGCCCAGCCGCTCACCCCTCTCGATGATCTGCAGTGTCGACTCATGGCCCCGGCGAGGGTCGGCCTCATCGAACAGCCCTATGGTCAGGAAACCCAGCTTCCGTAGGGGCTTCGAGGTCAGCGGCATGGTGCGGCTCCCTGTCACATGGCGGTCGACGACGTGAGGCCGACGGTAGTGGCGAACGCTCCGTCGTGGTGGACGAGGGCAGCGCCCTCGGCGGGACCGCCTCCGGACCGCACCTCGCCGATGACGAGGAAATGGTCGCCGACCTGTTCACACCGGGTCACGCGGGCAGTGAGCCAGGCCGGTACTCCGTCGAGCACGGGGAGGCCGTCGCCCGCGTCCTGCCAGGAGACACCCGAGAAGCGGTCCGTGCCACTGCGGGCGAACTGCCCCGCGAGCGCGGCGTTGTGGGCGCCCAGCACATGGACGGCGAAGCGGTCCGCGCGCTGGACGGCGCCGGCGGTCGAGGCGGTGGTGCCGAGGTAGAACGAGACCAGGGGCGGGTCGAGTGAGACGGAGGTGAACGAGGTCGCGGTGAACCCGGCGGGCCCCGGCACGGTGACGACCGTGACGCCGGCCGCGTGCCTGCGCAGGGTGCGGCGCAGTATGTCGCCCCCGTCGGCTCCGGTGGGGGCGGTCGCCGGTTCGGTGGCGGGGCGGTCGGTGGACACGGTCATGCTGAATCCCTTCTCGGGGGCGGTGCCGGACGGTCAGGAATGTGCGGGGTGCGCGCCGGTTTCGAGGGTGAGGAGCGGGCCCATCTCCCGGCCGGCGCGCAGGCGTTCCAGCCAGAGCACGATGGTGGCTGCCGTGGTGCGGTGGGTGGCGTCGTTCAGCACGTCGTGCACGCCCTCGTGCAGTACGCCCAGGGTCGCGTGTGGCAGCCGTTCGGCCAGGCCGCGGGCCTGCTCCAGCGGAGAGATCGGGTCCGCCTGACCGTGCAGGACCAGGGCGGGGAGGCCGGGCCGGGTGTCGGGGAGCAGATGCGCCGGTACGGGGCCCAAGAGCCGGCCTCGGACGAACTCCCGGTCGTCGGTGATCTTCTTGCGGTGGGTCGGGCAAGCGGTGCGCGCCGCCAACTCGGCTTCCCAGTCGGAGCCGTGGTCGTCGGCCGCGGAACCGGTGGCCGGCGCGGGCCCATCCGTCGTGAGCGCGGGCCCTTCCGTCGTCGGCGCGGGCCCTTCCGTCGTCGGCGCGGTTCCGGCGAGGATCAGGCCCGCCGGCGTGAGCGGCGCATCGGTGGCAGCGGCCGCGTGCAGGGCCTGGAGGGCGCCGGTGTCGCTGCCGATGAGGACGAGCGGCGCGGCCGGGCGTTCACCCGCGGCCGCCGCCACCTTGGTCAGCACCTCTCGTGCCGTGTGCTCCGGGGCTGTATCGAGGGCGTGTACGACATAGCCGTCCGCCGCGAGCCTGCGGCCGAAACGCTCGTATGTACCGCCGTGTTCACCGCGGCCGGGCAGGACGAGGAGGGTGCCCCGGGGCAGGATTCCGGTGGGTGGCTGCCAACTGTGCACCGTGGCGGCGGGCACGGTGGGTGCGGTGGTCATCGGGCCTCCTGGGTCTCGATCATGCCGATGAAATCGACCGACGATGCGGGCGATGGGGAGTGTGGGGTCATGGGTCAATTGTCGTTCGGGGCGGATGGGTTGGACGCGGCGGACGTGAACCCGCGGGCCAGTGCCGCGCGGCCGGTGGCGGTGAGGACGGAGTCGTCCTGCGGGGTGTGCACGCGGCTGCAGAGCACGTCCCGGTAATGCCGCTGGAGCGGGTTGGCGCGCGTGAGGCCGTGATTTCCGGTGAGCGTGAGCGCCTGGTCGACGGCGGTGATGGCGGCGCGGGTGCCGAGGACCTTGGCGACGCCCGCCTGTTCGACGGCCTCCGGGTCGCCCGCGTCGACGCGGGCGGCGAGCGCGTCCACGAGTGTGTCGGCGCCGATGAGGGCCGTCTCGATCTCGCCGACGGCGCTCTGGAAGCGGGGCAGGGTCGCGAGCGGCGCGCCGAGGGCGGTGGGCACGCGCTCGTGGAGGAAGCCGGTCAGCCAGTCGCGGGCGGCGCCCGCGACGCCGAGGTACAGCGCGGTCAGGCCGAGGGCGTTCCAGGCCCCGGTCACCGGGTCGGGGCGGGCACCAGGCCTGTCGCCGGGCTCGGTGAGGCCGATGACGTCCTCGGCGGGGACCGGTACGGAATCCAGGACGACGTCGTCGCTGCGACTGGCCCGCAGACCGACGTGGTCCCAGGTCGGCTCCACGGTCAGCCCGGGGCTGCCCATGCGGACGATGAAGGTGCCGACGCGCACGGGCTCCCCGTCGCCGGGTTCGGTGCGCGCGAAGACCAGCATGCGGCTGAGCCCGATCGCCCCCGTGGAGTAGATCTTCCGGCCCGTCAGCAGCCAGTGGCCACCGTCGCGCCGCGCGGTGGTGGCGGGCAGCCCGCCGCGGATCGGGCTGCCGAGTTCCGGCTCGACGCGCAGGGCGTTGACCAGGGCCGGGCCCGCGGCCGACTCGGCGAGCAAGTCGCCGTAGACGGTGGCCGGCCAGGCGGGCGTACGGGCCTCGGCGGCGTGGGCGAACAGGGTCATGGCCGTCACCAGGGCCACGGCCGGGTCCCCGGCGCCGAGGGCGCGCAGGATGCGGACGGTGTCGGCGAGCCCGGCCCCGGGCCCGCCGTGCCGTGTGGCAACGGTGGCGGTGAGCAGCCCGGCTTCGTGGACCAGGGCGACCCCTTCGGTGGGGAAGGAGGCATCGCGGTCGTGTGCGGGGGCGCGAGCGGCCAGGGCCGCGGTGAGCGCGGGAAGCCGGTCGAAGTCCAGGGGCGGCAGGGCGGTGGGGCGATGGGTCCGGTCGGTGGTGGAGGTCACGGGGTCTCCGGAGTGGCTGTCGCGTCGGCGGTCGTGGTCGTACGGGGTGCGGCGCCCGGAAGGGGCCGGTCCCCCGGGGGCGTGGTGGTCGGCGCGGCGGACGGGGACCGTCACCGGCGGGGACGCGGCCCGTCGCGCCGATCACCGCACCCACGAACACCGCGCAGGGCTCCGGGGGGAGGGCCGGAGCACGGTCCGTCGATCCGGGGGCGTCTGATCGCCCCCGGATCACGGGAGTTGAAAAGAAATTCCGGGCCGGGCCGGTGGCGGGAAGCGGTCACCTACAAGGTGCCGAGCGCTCCCAGGGGACGGTGAGAATCGCGCTCAGCGACAAAGAGCGCTGGAGGTGCGCAGGTAGTCCACGTAGCGGCAGAGCACGCCCGGATGCGTCGAGTGCATACCCCATATGGTCGTGACCGCAGAAGCCGCTGTCAATGGACACCTTTAGGTGTCTCATTGTGCGGAACCCCGGCGACCTGCGCTTTCGTCAGGGCATCAGCGCTGACGAGGCGGCTGCCACCGGGTTCCCCGGACGATCCCCGCTTCCCGGAGGGCATCGGCGGCAGGCCAGGACGGCACCCCCGGCAAGCGCGCGCCACCGGTACGGGCCTGGGGCCTCCCGGCGCCGGTGGAGCCGGAGCCGCACGGTCTGTCCGTCGGGCAAGGTCGGTGTCATCCCGGCCGGGGTGGCGGCTCCCGGCGGCCGCTCGTCATCGGACGCTCCACGCGCACCCGTTATGCCGCTACCCGCGCTGCTCGTAGCGCCGCCACTCGCGTCCACCGTCGCGGGAGATCCATAGCCCTTCGCCCTTCACCAGGTCGTACGTCGCCGTCGTCGCGTCCGCGATGCCGTACAGGGTCGTGCCGTCGACGGTCATCGACGTGAGTTTCGCCGGCGTCCTCAGTTCGCGGAAGGAGCTGTTGGTGCGGTTATCGGCGAGCCAGTAGCGGCCGTCTTCCTCACCGACGAGCAGCCGCCCGTCCGCAAGCGCCTCCAGGACCAGCGACTCCGGGCCACGCTTCAGGTCTCTCCAGGGAATGCCGCCGGTGAGGACCGTCCGCCAGTGCTCGCCGCCGTCCGTCGTCACCAACAGACCGCGTACGCCCTCGCCCCGGGTGAGGGACAGCGCCACGGTGCCACCCCGCGCGGCGAGGATGCCCCCCGTGTACGGTTTCGGGACGACCGTGGAGCCGAGGATACGACCGTCGCGCTGCCATACGACGCGGTTGGGGTCTTCGGTCAGGGGCTGGTCCAGACTCCAGGCCGTGCCTCGCTCGTCGATATCGAGGCGGATGGCGTCGTCCAGCACTCCGGCCGGGGGCGCCACGGTGCGCGTGGCGGGGCGGTAGACGAGGGACGGCTCCAGTTCGGCGAGCAGGACGTCGCCGGGGCGGGTGCGCAACGGGGTCTCGGTGCTGATGACCTTGTGCAGCTTGCCGCGTACATCGAGGGCGTACGCTCCCTCGGCTCCCTCCCCCGGCGGCACCCGCACGAAGCCGCCGCGCACCCCCTTGAACGCGGCCGGCACCGCCTCCGCGTCCGCGTGTTCCGCGTGCTCGGCGACCGTATGGCCGTCGGGGCCGACGATGCGCCAGGCGGTGGCGGCCGGCCCCTCGTCGTCCTCGACGTTGCCGGCGTTGTACGCCAGGAGCAGCGAGCCGTCGTCCGCGCGGGCCACGCCGGTGGGTGCGCCGGCTGCCTCGATGACATCGGCGGGGCGCGGGTGGGCGTCTTCGATGACGCGTTTGTACTTCGCCTCGCGGTCCCCTGAGTCTCCGTCGTCGGAGCCGCCCGGGCCGCAGGCGGTCAGCGCCAGCGCCGCACTCGCCGCGGCCACGAGCCCGACCGTCCGCCTCCCGCGCCTCTTCAGCAATGCCATTGCCACATCCTCACATGAGGCGGCGGCCGCCTTGGCAGGAGCAAGTGACCCGGGCTGCTCAAACTTCCCTACGTTCTTGCCCGGGACCGAGCCGGCCCTTCGTACCGGCGCGGACCCCGGAGCTCAGACACCCGGTGCCGTCTTCGGCGTCCGGTCGTCGTCGTAGGGAACGCCGACCCTGGCAGCCAGGCCGGAGATCAACAGCTCCAGGCCATACAAGAACTCCGCATCGTGATCACTGTCGGCCAGATAAGGCGCGGTCGCGGTCAGAAGCGGGTCGCCGGAGGCCGCGATGGCTTCGGTGCGCTGCTGGACCTGGTCGTTGTCCATGGCGCCCAGGTAGATGGCGTAACCCAGTTCGCGCATGATCGAACCGACCATGAAGGCGGTATAGCCGCGCAGGACGTGGACCATCTCCTCGGGGGCGAGGCGGAGTTCGTCGAAGCAGGACAGCGTGGAGCGCATGGCTTCCAGGGCGGCGGGCGACTGCGTGGGCCGGGTCAGCACCAGGGGAAACGCCTTCGGGTGCTGCTTGGCGGCGGCGCGGAAGGCGGCGGCGTGAGCGCGGATCCGCTCCTGCCATGTTCCGCCCTCCTGCTCGGGAAAGGCGATGCCGGCCAGCAGTGCTTCGGCGACTCCGTCGAGAAGGGCGTCCTTGTTCGGAACGTGGTTGTAGAGCGACATGTTCTCGATGCCGAGCTCGGTTGCCAGTCTGCGCAGGGAGAAGGCGTCGGGGCCGTCGCGGTCGATCATGGCCACCGCTGCCGCGATCACCTTTTCGCGGGTCAGGCCGAGCCGCCTGCCACGGCCGGTTCCTCGCGCCGTCATGCGTCACCTTCCCTTGACATCACTTGCGCCGCAAGTCTAGCGTCCCGACCCATAAACATGCGGTGCAAGTGTCACGTTGAGTGATCGCACTGGTTTCACGAGCCGACCGGGGAAGGACTCGATCGATGAAGCTCGCCTGGCAGGACACCGACGTCCCCGACATGCCCACACTCGGCACCCCGATCACCACCCTCGCCGGCCTCGACGAGATACCCGGCGGCTACGGCGCACAGCTCCAGTGGGCCCGTACGCGGGCAAAGGCGCTGCGTTCCGAGTTCGCGGCGACCGGTACCCCGGACAGCGTCACCACCTGCGACCTGGTGACCCTGCCCTATCCGACCCGGTTCGGCCTCTTCCGTGCCTCCCGGGCCATCGCCCCGTTCCTCGCCATCACCAACCGCATGCTCGTCGTCCGCTGGACGGAGAGCGACGGGCGGCGGCGGGTGCTCCTGTTCGAGCCGAGCGATGTCGAACTCGGCCGCAGCACCCCGTACTTCGCCGCGCTGGCGCGGCGTACACCCGGCCCGGTGCGATCCCTGATGGTCACCGAACACGGCACGGTCCTCGGGCACTTGGCCAGGCTCGGCATCGCGCCCGAGGACGTCGACTATCTCCTCTTCGACCACCTGCACACCCAGGATCTGCGCCGATGGATCGGCACCAGCACACCCCAGCCGGATTTAGGTGACGGCCCCGTCGAGCCGGTGTTCCCCCACGCCAAGGTGATCGTGCAGCGGCGTGAACTGCTGGCCATGTCCGAGCTCCACCCGCTTCAGCGGCCCTGGTACCAGCCCGACGCCTACCGGGACGTGCGGCCCGAAGCCTTGCTCGCCGTCGACGGCTCGCTGCTCCTCGGCCCCGGTGTCGCGGTCATCGCCACCCCCGGCCACGTTCTGGGCAACCAGACCCTTGTGCTGAACACCTCCAGCGGCATCTGGGCGTCCAGCGAGAACGCCATCGCCGCCGAGTGCCTGACCCCAGAGCACTCCCGCATGCCCGGCATCGCCCGCTGGGCTCACACCTGGCAGCAGGAGCTCGTCCTCAACGCCAACACCATCGAGACGACCGCCGAGCAGTACAACTCGCTCATCATCGAGAAGACGCTCGTCGACCACGCCCAGGCCGATCCCCGCTTCCTGCAGTTCTTCCCCTCCAGCGAGTTGACCGCCGCCTGGACCAACCCCGGCACCAGCCCCACCTTCACCCACAAGGCAGTGACCCACCGATGACCACCATGAAGAGCGACGAGACCCGCGAATCCCGCCAGAAGCTGGTCCTGGACCACTTCCGCGACGAAGTCCACCAGAAGTGGGACGACGTCCTGGCCACTTTCCCGCACCCGCGCTACGAACTGATCCCCACCATGACGGTCCACGACGGCGACACGGCCGTACGCGGCTATTACCGCGACAGCCGCCGCGCCTTCCCCGACCAGGACCACGAGATCATCGCCCTGCGCCACAGCGACGACGCCGTGATTGTCGAATTCTGGCTGCTGGGCACGCACCTCGGCCCGCTGGGCGCGATCCCGCCCACCGGAAACCGCTTCCGTGTCCGCATGAGCGCGTACTTCATCTTCGACGACGACGGAAACGGCGGCGAGAACCTGGTCTGCGAGCGGGTCTACTTCGACAGCCTTACGCTGCTGAAACAGCTGCTCGGCGGCCTGAACCTGCGCAACCCGCGCAACTGGCTCCTGGCCGTCCGCTGCCTGCGCGGACTCGTCAAGGAAGCCGGCGGCGCCCCACACCCCGCCCTCGTCAACACACCGAAGGCCGACCTGTCGTGAAGGTCCACCACCTCAACTGCGGCACCATGCACCTGCGCGGCGGACCGCGCCTGGTCTGCCACGTCCTCCTCCTCGAGACGGACACACAGGGACTCGTGCTCGTCGACTCCGGCTTCGGCCTCATCGACATCGCCACCCCCGGCCGCCGCGTGGGCCCGGCCCGCCACTACCTCAGACCGGCCCTCGACCCCGACGAAACCGCCGCCCGCCAGGTCGAACGGCTCGGCTTCCACCGCGACGACGTCCGCCACATCGTCCTCACCCACTTCGACTCCGACCACATCGGCGGCCTCGCCGACTTCCCGCACGCCACCGTCCACCTCACCGCGGCCGAGGCACACGGCGCGATCCACACCCCCTCCTGGCGCGAACGCCTCCGCTTCCGCCCCGCCCAGTGGGCCCACGGCCCGAACATCATCGAACACAGCCCGGACGGCGAAGCGTGGCGCGGATTCGCCGCCGCCAAGGAACTCGACTCCGTCGCGCCCGGCATCGCCCTGGTAGCGCTCCCCGGCCATACCCGCGGCCACGCCTGCGTCGCGGTCGACGCCGGCTCCCGCTGGATCCTGCACGCCGGCGACGCCTTCTACCACCCCGGCACCCTCGACGGCCGCGCCCCCGTGCCCGCAGCCCTGCGCACCATGGAAACGGCCGTCGCGTACGACCTGAAGCAGGTCCGCGCCAACCACGCCCGGCTCGCCGAGCTGCACCGGCGCGCCGAACCCGACCTGGCGATCATCTGCGCCCACGACCCGGCCCTGTACGAAAAGATGCGGGCCGGCTGAGAAGTCATCCCATGGGGCGAGGTCCGCCGGCCGTACCTCCGTCAACCCCATGGGTCCCTTCGCCTGGAGCGCCAAACGGTCGGGGGTGGGTGTTGTCAGTCCGGCAGCAGGTGTGAGACCAGACTGCGTGTCCATTCGGGGGTGAGGGCCTGGTCGGTGAAGACCGCCCGGTAGTAGAGGGGGGCGATCACGGCGTCCGTGACGCGTTCGACGGTCGGGGTCTGATTGCCCCGGGCCTCTTCCCGTTCGAGCATGGCTTGGAGCTGTTGCCGACGCTCTCCCGTGCATGCGCTGGCGCCTTGATCTCCGGCTGTGCCGATGGTGGCCCGCACCAGGGGGAGGGTGTCCGGGTCGTTGAGGTCCTTGGCGAGGTCGGACGCATAGCGCTCCAGATCCTCGCGGAGGCTTCCGGTGTCCGGCACCACGATATCCCCGGAGAAACGGCTGGTCGCGACGTCGGTGAGCAGTTCGCCGACGGAGCCCCAACGACGGTAGACGGTGGTGGCGTGCACGCCTGCGCGGGCGGCCACGACCGGGATCGTCAGCAGTTCGTCGGCCTCGTCGGTGAGCAGCTCCTCGACGGCCCGGTGGACGGCCGCGCGAATTCGGGCGGAGCGGCCGCCGGGCCGGCTGCCGGTGTGGGGCGGAGGAGAAGCACGCATGGACATGTGGCCAGTATGGCATCGATCACTGCGTTTGAATGCAGCGATCGATGCGTTTACGGTAGCGTGAAGCCGCTAACGCATCGATCACTGCGAGAATCCACATGCCTGCTCCACCTGCAGTCACCGCCAGACCGCCCGCCGCGGATCCGCACCGCGCACCGTGGAAGGGTGCCTTCCCCTACGTCGGCGCCATCCTCGTCCTCTTCCTGGCCGCTTCCAGCGCACCGTCCCCGCTCTACGCGATCTACCAGCAGCAATGGCATTTCACGGCGTGGGTGCTGGCCGTCATCTTCGCCCTCTACGTGGTCGGTCTGCTGGGCTCGTTGCTCGTCGTCGGAGCGCTCTCGGACCATCTCGGCCGCCGGCCGGTACTCGCCGCGGCGATCGGGCTGGAGATGGTCGCGCTCGTCCTGTTCTACGTCGCCGGGGACGTGTTCGTCCTGTCCGCCGCCCGGGTGCTGCAGGGCATCGCGACCGGGGCGGCGACGACCACCCTGAGCGCCACTCTTGTCGATCTCGAGCCATCGCATGCCCGCGGGCGCGCAGGCGTCATCACCTCGGTGTCTCCCCTGACCGGGCTCGCTCTGGGGGCCCTCGGCAGCGGTGTGCTGGTGGAGTTCGGTCCCGCCCCGACCCGGCTGGTCTACACCCTGCTGTTCGGCGGAATGATGCTGGCGGCGGTGGTCGTCGCCCTCATGCCGGAGACGTCGCTCCGCCGTCCGGGGGCCGTCGCCTCCCTGCGCCCGCGGGTCGCGATGCCCGCGCACCTGCGCGCGGACATCGTGCCGGTGGTGCCGGCCATGATCGCCGGCTGGGCCTTGGCCGGGATGTACCTCTCGCTCGGCCCGTCCGTCGCGGCCGAGCTGTTGGGGCTGCGCAGCCATCTGATCGGCGGCGTCGTGGTGACGCTCCTGACGGGCACCGGAGCGCTCGCGGTCTTCCTGCTCCGCTCCCGTTCCGCGCCCTCGCTGCTGGCCCCCTCGTCCGCACTGCTCGGACTCGGCACCCTGATATCGCTTGCCGGGGTCGCCGATGACCTCGCCTGGCTTGCCGCCGTCGGCACCGTCGTTTCGGGTCTCGGCATGGGCGCGTCGGTACTGGCCACGTTCGGCACCTTCGGCCGGATCGCCAAGCCGCACGAGCGCAGCGAGGTCTTCGCCCTGGCGAACATCATCGCCTATCTGGGAAACAGCGTGCCCTCCGTCCTCGGCGGAATCGCGGTCACCGTCTTGGGAGTGAGGACCGCCACCGGGATCTACGCGCTGGCGATCGCGGTGATCGCTGCCACCGCCCTCGTCCTGCGGCTGAGCCGGGTACGGGCGGAGCCCCGTGCCGTCATGGCCCGTGCGGCCGAGGCGCCGGCCGCCGCGGAGGCTCCGGCGACCACCGTTTCATGCCACTGAACCGATACACCGTTTACCATCCGGAACAGAGCAAGGAGACACCGTGACGACCGCGAGCAGGACCAGGAAGAACCTCGAGGTTCAGCGACTGGACCACACGACGATCCGGTACACGGCCAGCGGTCCGGCCGGAGGGCCGACTCTGGCTCTCATCCATGGCTGGGCATGCGACCGCGGCGACTACGACGCGGTGACCGACCATCTGCCCGAGGACTACCGCGTGCTCGCGATCGACCTCGCCGAGCACGGCGAGTCGCGGTCGACGCGGGACGTCTGGACCATGGAAGAGTTCGCTCGCGACGTGGCGGCAGTGCTGGAAGCCGAGTCGGTGGACACGTGCGTCGTGGCCGGGCACTCCCTCGGCGGGGCGGTCGCCGTCGAGGTCGGCCGACTGCTCCCCGACACGGTCTCGCATGTGGTCGCACTCGACGCGCTGCACTACCTGTCCCTGTTCCCCGCGCTGAGCGAAGAACAGACCGATGCGATGCTGAGCGTGTTCCGTGAGGACTTCGCCTCAGGGGTGCGAGGTCTCGTCGAGGCAGGTTCGCCGGCCGGGACCGACACGGCCCTCAAGGCTTCGTACTTCGAGAAGATGGTCGCGGTGCGGCAGCCCGCGGGTCTGCGTTCCATCGAGGGTCTGATGCACTGGGACATGGACGCGGCGCTGCGTGCGACACAGCAGCCGATCACCGTGTTCGCGATACGTGACCTGGTGACGCGGGAAGCGATCGACCGCTATGGGGACCGCTTCGACATCGTGCCCGTCGACCTGGGCAGCCACCACTTCCCGGTGGAGGCTCCCGAAGGCACGGCGGCGCTTCTGTCCGGCGTGGGAACCGAATAGCAACGAGCGTGATGCGGCTCCCCCTCCAGGCCCCTCCATGCCTGGAGCTGTGGCGAGGGCGCGTAGCAGAAGGGGCCTCCGGCGGAATTCGCCGGAGGCCCTGAGGCTCGGTCACCACTGTGGTCACCGTCCTTGCGCAGACAGCGGCCGGCGGGTCTTCGAAGGCGAGCGGTGCGTCGAGGGCCCGGGCGTGCCCGACCTGCGGGGTGTCCGCGCCCGGGCGAAGCTCGGCGGTGACCCGGTCCGGATTGACGCGTGTCACACGGCCGGTTGTCGATGTCCGCGCGGGCAGGTCGGGCCGGTGGGGTACCCGCGATGGCGTCGTCATCAACCGCCATGGGGCCCACCGGCCGAGCCCGTGTCGACCTGACCGCCCCAGCTGCTCTCCGCAGAACGACGCTCAGGCGACCAGATGTGTCCGTTACGCGGCGCGCAGCGGGGCGAGGGCCCCGCTCCAGGCCAGCACCTGGTCCAGCGTGGCGTTCAGCGCATCCACCTGGAATTGACCGGGCTTGAAGTCGCTGAAGTTCTCGAAGTCGTGGAACAGCGACAGCGCGACCTGAGAGCGCACATCCGCCATCTGCAGCTCACCCGCCACCAGGCGCAGGTGCTCCACCGCACGGGCGCCGCCCAGGGAGCCGTAGCTGACGAAGCCGACCGCCTTGTTGTTCCACTCCGCGTAGAGGAAGTCGATCGCGTTCTTCAGTACCCCGGAAGTCGAGTGGTTGTACTCGGGCGTCACCATGATGAAGCCGTCAAAGGAGTCGATCTTGCTCGCCCATTCCTGCGTGTGCGGCTGAGCGTACTGGCCCAGCGACGGCGGGAGCGCCTCGTCGAGGTGCGGCAGCTTGTAGTCCAGCAGATCGACCAGTTCGAACTCCGCGTCGGTGCGCTGCGAGGCGATGTCGTGCACCCAGCGGGCCACAGCCGCGCCATTACGGCCGGGACGGGTGCTGCCGAGGATGATTCCGATCTTGATCATGCCAAAACCCTTCATAAAGATGCCCGGCGCACATCCGGGATATATTTGCTTCACCAAGCAAGTTAATGCCGAGTGATTGCTCCGTCAAGTACCACCTGAGTGACCCCTTCGCTACGCCGCATCAGCCGATGCGGCCGGAGCAGCGGCTCGAGACCCGCTGACCGTCCGGCCGCGCTCTGATGCCGGGAAGCGGTCGAGCATGGCGCGCAGTTCCTCGGAGCTGGTGTTGGCTCCGAACAGTTCGCTTCCCGGTTCCCATCCCACGCCGTCGGCGAGCGGGCCGGCAACGACGGGGTCGAAGCCGAAGGCGTCCACGAGGAGGGCGACTGTGGCCCGGTCGCCAGGGTCGTCAGCGGCGATGGCGATCCCTTTGCGCCCCCTCACCCCGGCGGGCCGGGCCTCGTCCTCCAGGTCGTGGTAGCCCATGTGGTTGAACGCCTTGACTACGCGGGATCCCGGCAGGAACGCCTGGACGATCTCGCTGGTGGAGGTGCGCGGGTCGGTGAGGTCCTCGCGTACGCCGTCGGCTTCCCACCAGTAGTTCATCGCGTCGATGACCAATTTGCCGTGCAGCGCTTCGACGGGAAGGCTGCGGTACTTGCCCAGGGGAAGGGCCAGGATCGCGATGTCCGCCTGGGCCGCGGCCTCGGCCGCGGTGACCGCTACCGCGCCAGGGGTGAGGACCTCGACGGTGAGAGCGATGTCGCCGGGTTCGCGTGATCCCGCGATCAGCACTCGGTAGCCTGCCGCGAGGGCGAGCCGCGCCAATACGGTCCCTACTTTTCCGGCGCCCAGGATGCCGATCGTGCGGACGTCCTCGAAGTTCATGCCATCTCCGTAAGTTGTTAGGCGGCCCGGGAGGGCCGGGTGTGGCTGATGCTTTCTTGTCTTCAGTGGCTTCGAAGGAGTGGCCGCCCGGCTCTCCGG
>NZ_JBIADZ010000034.1:0-89790 GCF_042868035.1 Streptomyces sp. NPDC007875
CGCCCGGTTACATTTCGAACCCGGAAGCTAAGCCTTTCAGCGCCGATGGTACTGCAGGGGGGACCCTGTGGGAGAGTAGGACACCGCCGAACAAATTTTAAGAAAAGCCCGGTTGGGAGCTTCGGCTCTCAACCGGGCTTTTCTCATTTCGGTTTGTAGGCTGGCCGTATGCGCTATGACCTGGTCATCTTCGACAACGATGGAGTGCTCGTCGACAGCGAGCCCATCTCCAATCGGCTTCTCGCCGCCTACCTCACGGAGTTGGGGCACCCCACCAGCTACGAGGACTCCATACGCGACTACATGGGCTCCGCCATGCATCGCATCCACGAGCTGGTCCTCGAGCGCTCGGGCCGGCGGCTGCCGCCGGACTTCGACACCACCTTCCACGGCCGGGTCTTCGACGCCTTCCGCCAAGAGCTGCAGCCGGTGGCCGGGGTGTCGGAGGTGCTGGAGAAGCTGCGGGCCGACGGGGTTCCGTACTGCGTCGCCTCCTCCGGAAGCCATGAGCGCATCCGCGTCGCCCTCCGTACGACCGGGCTGTACGACCTCTTCGGTGAGGACCACATCTTCAGCTCCGAGGACGTGGGCCGCGGCAAGCCCGCTCCGGATCTGTTTCTGCACGCGGCCGAGCGGATGGGGGTGGCGCCCGAGCGCTGTGCCGTCGTCGAGGACAGCCCGCTCGGGGTCCAGGCCGCCGTGGCCGCCGGGATGGATGTGTACGGCTACACGGCCATGACACCCGCCGCCAAGCTCACCGCGGCCCGGGACCGTTTCGTCCACATGGCCGAACTGCGAGAGTTGCTCACCTCTACCCACAAGTAGTCCGGGGCCGTACGCTCCACGGCCATGACGGATTCGCGTCCGAGCCGCCGGCTTCGGCAGGGCCGGGCCTCATTGGCCATCAGTTTCTTCGTCCAGGGCGCGATCTTCGCTCTGCTGGTGACGCGCATACCCGCGCTGCAGGACCGGTACGGGATATCCGATGGGCTGCTGCCCCTCTTCCTGGCCGCCGTGCCGATCCTCGCCGGCGTGGGCAGCGTGGGCACCGAGCACCTGGTCAAGCGGATGCGTCCGGGACTCGTCCTCCGCGTGGTGCAGCCCATCGTCTCCGTCGCCCTGCTGGCCGCCGGATCGGGTACGACGGTGTGGCAGCTCGCGGCGGCCCTCGCGGTGTTCGGGCTGACTGTCGGGGCCCTCGACGCGTCGATGAACATGCTCGGGGTGAGCCTGCAGCGTGCGTACGGCCGCAGCATCATGCTCGGCTTCCATGGCACGTACAGCCTGGGCGGGATCGCCGGGGCCTCGCTCGCCTGGGTGGGCGCGCACTGGGACTTGCCGCTGCCCACGCTCTACGCGCCGCTGGTGGCCACCCTGGTGCCCGCCGCACTGATCGCCAGCCGCTGGTACGTGGACCGCCGGGCCGACGACCAAGCCGACCACCAGGGCGCCGAGCCGCCCGAACGAGCCGAGGCCGCGCGGGTCGACGGGGCCGCGGTGAGCATGCGGGCGCTGCTGCCGCTCTGCCTCGTCATGGCCTTCGCCTATATCGGGGACTCCACCGTCTCCAACTGGAGCGCCAAGTATCTGGAGGACGTGCTGCACAGCTCCGAGCAGCTGGCCACGGTCCCGTACAACGTCTATATGGTCACCACGCTCCTCGGCCGCTCCTTCGGCGACTTCGGGGTGCGGCGCTTCGGCGCGGTCGCCGTGGTCCGGGCCGGGGCGCTGCTCGCGGGCGCCGGTTTCGCGGTGGTCGCTGCGGCGCCCGGCCCATGGGTGGGGATGGGCGGGTTCACGCTGCTGGGGCTGGGGTTGTGCGTGCTGGTGCCGCAGACCTTCGCGGCCGCGGGGCGGCTCTTCCCCGGGGCGTCCGATGCCGCCGTGGCCCGCCTCAATATCTTCAACTACGTGGGCTTCCTCATCGGCTCACCGCTCGTCGGCGCGTTGGGCGGTGCGTGGAGTTACCGGGCGGCGATGCTGGTGCCGATGGCGCTCGTGCTGGTGACGATCCGGTACGCGAGGTCGTTCACCCCTGTACCAGCCGGATACGGTGACGGGCATGAGCGGCCGCGCACAGTTGATGTGGGATGAGGAAGTAACCGGATACGACTTCGGCGCCGGGCACCCGATGGACCCGGTGCGGCTGGCGCTGACCATGCGGTTGGTGCAGGCGTACGGGCTGGACCGGGCGGTCCAAGTGGTGGCCGCCAAGCCGGCCGGGGAGTCGACGCTGCGCCTGGTGCACGGGCAGGAGTACATCGAGGCGGTACGGCGGGCCTCTGCAGCCCCGAGATCGGCGGACGGTTCGTACGGCCTGGGGACGATCGACGACCCGGCCTTCGCGGGGATGCACGAGGCGTCCGCGCTGATCGCCGGGCAGTCGGTGGGCGCGGCCGAGGACGTATGGCGCGGGGAGGCGCTGCACGCGGTGAACTTCGCGGGCGGGCTGCACCATGCGATGCCCCGGGGAGCGTCCGGGTTCTGCATCTACAACGACGCGGCGCTGGCGGTCGCGCGGCTCCTGGAGCTGGGCGCGGAGCGGGTCGCGTACGTGGATGTGGATGTCCACCACGGGGACGGGGTCCAGGCGGCCTTCTGGGACGATCCGCGGGTGCTGACGATCTCGCTGCACGAGCACCCCCGGACCTTGTTCCCGCAGACCGGCTGGCCGGAGGAGGCGGGCGGGGAGGGCGCCGAGGGCTCGGCGGTCAATGTGGCGCTGCCGGCCGGGACCTCGGACGAGGGATGGCTGCGGGCCTTTCACGCGGTGGTGCCGGAGCTGCTGGCGGCGTTCCGTCCGCAGGTGCTGGTGACCCAGCATGGCGCGGACACCCATGTCGAGGACCCGCTGGCCCACTTGGCGGTGACGGTCGACGCACAGCGGGCCGTCGCCGAGAGCTGTCACCGGCTGGCGCATGAGCACGCGGACGGGCGCTGGGTCGCGCTCGGGGGCGGCGGCTATGCGGTGGTGGACGTGGTGCCGCGGTCCTGGACGCATCTGGTCGCGATCGCGGCGGGGCGGCCGGTCGAGGCCGCCGCGCCGGTGCCGGAGGAGTGGCGGCAGGAGGTGTACCGGCGGACCCGGATGGACGCGCCGCGGCGGATGACGGACGGGCGGGAGCCGAGCTGGCGGGAGTTCGCCGAATCCGGGTACGACCCGGCGGACCGGCTGGACCAGGCGATCCTGGCGACGCGCCGAGCGGTCTTCCCCCACCACGGGCTGCTTCCGTGAATCGCCCCGCGAATAGCCTCTCGACGCTTGTCGGGAACGCGCGGACGGGGGTCTGACCAAACGGGCGTTACGCCAACCGTGGGGTCTGCCGGCATAACCGGGCGGCCGGCGGGGTGCGTCCGTCAGCATCGGTGACGTGTTGAGTACTGCCGCGCTGCGCGCGCATCTGCTGGCGGCGCGGCTCGCCGGACCCGTGGCGACGAGCCGGGAGGAGAGCCTGCGCCGCTATCGGCTCTTCGCCGCCCGGGACCCTCGGGTGCTGCTCGGTCTGGAGCCCGAATACGACTGGTCCTTTACGGAATTGCTCAGCCTGATGGGCGCCAAATGCGGGGTTTCGGTCGACCCGGCCAACGTTTCGGGGCCGGATGTGATCGATCCAGAGCTGACGATCGCCGCGCTGCATGCCTTCGCGGACCGGCTGGGCGCCGCCGCCCGGGACCGGCTCCCCGTGCTCCTCGGCACCGGCCATCCCCACCGTCTCCTCGGTTTCTACGCCGCGTTGGCGTCGGCGCTCTCGGCGGCGGGCTGCCGTGTCCTCACTCCCGCGCACGGTAGATGTATCGACATAACGACGCGGTTCGGCGTACGTACTCACCGGCTCGCCTACGTACGAGGTATTGCGATGGTGCAGGCGCCCGGCGCTCGCCCGACCGTGAGTGAGCCGGGTGCCCACAGCCATTCGCCGCTCCCGGTTCGGGTCGCGCTCGGCAGTGCCGCGGAGTCCGGCGGCCCGCTGCCGGGACTGGTCATCGGGGACCATGGATGGGTCTGCGGTGCAGGTCAGCTGGGCTTTGAGGCCATCGGGCTCGGGGATACGGACGACCCCGCGCTGTTCGTCGGGGAGGCCGAGGGACGGGTGTCCGTCGCCGTTCCGCTTGATGACGCTGTGCGGTCTGGTTACTACCGGCCGCTTACTCGCTATGTACTCAATCGAGCGTGTCTGTCACAGTAGGCGTCCGATCGCTACTCCTCTTCCCCACTTGCATCACCCGCCCCTAACCTGGGGTGGAGCGCGCATGCGACCAGGAGTCACCGGAGGGGAAGCCGGTGCCCGACATGTGCGGAAGGTTCAGGTGTTGTGTCATGGCTGCTGGCGAACGGCCTCTGAACGAGGTTCAGTTTCTGACCGTGGCGGAAGTCGCCTCGGTGATGCGAGTGTCCAAGATGACCGTGTACCGCTTGGTGCACAGCGGTCATCTGCCGGCGATCCGGGTGGGCAGGTCTTTCCGGGTCCCAGAGCAAGCGGTTCATGAATACCTCCGCGAATCGTATGTGGGGGTGGAGTCCGCCTAGGCGCTTTCCGGGCCCGGGGAGGACCCTCGGATTACGTGGTTCGCTCGGCGGCGGGTAGGCTGGCCCGATGTAGGTCGTGTGGGCTCGGACGCCCCGCACCGAGTGAATCGAAGTGAGCGAGGGTAGTCGTGGGCTCTGTTATCAAGAAGCGGCGCAAGCGGATGGCGAAGAAGAAGCACCGCAAGCTGCTCAAGCGCACGCGCGTCCAGCGTCGCAACAAGAAGTAAGCAAGCGACGCTGTGTTCGTCCCGCAGCCCTTCCACCACTGGTGGAAGGGCTGCGGTGCGTGTGCGGCACGGGTCTGCGCCACTGCGGCCCCTCCGGCCCCGGCTTAAAACGCGTATCGCGCGGCGAGTGGTCATCACAGCGCAACATCGAGCGGTTACGGTGTTCGGCACAGCCCAGCTCGGACGAGGGTGGGAAGGAAGGCGCTGATCTTGGGAAAGGTCGTGCTCGTCACCGGGGTCGCTCGCCGGCTGGGAGGCCGTTTCGTCCGGCGCATACAGCGCGAACCCGATGTGGAGCGGGTGATCGGCGTGGACGCCGTGCCGCCCGAACACCACCTCGGCGGTGCCGACTTCGTCCGGGCCGATATCCGTCATCCCACGATCGGGAAACTGCTCGCCGAATACGGCGTCCACACGGTCGTCCACATGGATATCAACGGGACTCCGCTGGGGGCGCGCGGCAATCGCGCCTCGATCAAGGAGACCAATGTCATCGGCACCATGCAGCTGCTCGGCGCCTGCCAGAAGGCCCCGTCGGTGCAGCGGCTGGTGGTGAAGTCCAGCACCAATGTGTACGGCTCCGCGCCCCGCGACCCCGCCGTCTTCAGCGAGACCACCCCGCCCAAATCCCTGCCGAGCGGCGGCTTCGCCAAGGACACCGTCGAGGTCGAGGGATATGTCCGCGGTTTCGCCCGGCGCCGCCCCGATGTCGCGGTGTGCGTGCTGCGCTTCGCCAACATCCTGGGGCCCTGCGCGGACTCACCGCTCGCCGAGTACTTCGCGCTGCCCGTGCTGCCCACCGTCATCGGCTATGACCCGCGGCTGCAGTTCGTCCATGAGAAGGACGCCATCGAGGTGCTGCGGATCGGGGCCTCCGAGCCGCGCCGGTCCACGCTCAACAGCGGCACGTTCAATATCGCCGGAGACGGGGTGCTGCTGCTCTCCCAAGCCGCCCGGCGGCTCGGCCGCCCGACCCTGCCGCTGCTGCTGCCCACCCTGCGATGGGCCCGCACCGCGCTGCGGTCCCTCGGCATCACCGACTTCTCGCCCGAGCAGATCCGGCTGCTCACCCACGGCCGGGTCGTGGCCACCAACGAGATGCGCGAGACCCTGGGATTCGAACCCGAGCACACCACCGCCGGTGCCCTCGCGGACTATGCGCACAGCCGTGGTCCCGGGCTGCTCCCGCCCGAGACCCTCGCCCGTACCATCGATCGGCTCGCCGCGCTGCTGCCCGCCGGCGCCCAGACGTGAGGAGCGCAACCACCATGGCGGACGCCAAGGTCATTCCGTTCGGTGAGGAGCCCCGGTCTTCTCGGAGGAAGGTCCCTAGGCTGGGGCGCGGCGGTCGCTCCCAGGGCTCGCTCAAGCCCGTACCGCAGCAGCGCGACGAGGCGCTCGAGCAGCGCCCCCAGACGGCGGCCGCGGCCGTGCCGCCCCTGCCGCCCGGCCCGCACAAGCAGGCCCCGGGCAGCGGCGACTGGGAGCGCAAACTGGCCCACGGGCTGAGCTTTCTGCGCCGCCGGATCACCGGGGACTACGAGGTCGACGACTTCGGCTATGACCACGATCTGACCGAGCAGGTCCTGATGTCCCTGCTCCGCCCGCTGTACGAGAAGTACTTCCGGGTCGAGGTGAAGGGGATCGAGAACATCCCCGACAGCGGCGGTGCGCTCGTCGTCGCCAACCACTCCGGGGTGCTGCCGCTGGACGGGCTGATGCTCCAGGTCGCGGTGCACGACAACCACCCGGCCAAGCGCCATCTGCGGCTGCTCGCGGCCGACCTCGTCTTCGTGCTGCCGGTCGTCAACGAGCTGGCGCGCAAGGCGGGTCACACCCTCGCCTGCTCCGAGGACGCCCAGCTGCTGCTGGAGCGCGGCGAGGTGGTCGGGGTGATGCCGGAGGGCTTCAAGGGGATCGGCAAGCCGTTCTCGGAGCGGTACAAGCTGCAGCGCTTCGGGCGGGGCGGCTTCGTCTCGACGGCGCTGCGCGCGGGGGCGCCGATCGTGCCGTGCTCGATCGTGGGCGCGGAGGAGATCTACCCGATGGTGGGGAACGCGAAGACCCTGGCCCGGTTGCTCGGCCTGCCGTACTTCCCGGTCACGCCGACCTTCCCGCTGCTGGGGCCGCTGGGCGCGGTGCCGCTGCCGACGAAGTGGACGATCCAGTTCGGCGAGCCCATCCCCACCGACGGGCATCCGCCGGAGGCGGCTGACGACCCGATGCTGATGTTCAACCTGACCGACCAGGTACGAGAAACGATCCAGCACACGCTCTACAAGTTGTTGGTGCAGCGGCGGTCGGTGTTCTTCTGAGGCTTGCCTCTGTGGGGGGTCGTGATGTGGCGCGGTCACCCGGCCCGACGGGCGGAGTCCGGCGCAGTCGGCCGAAGCTGGGGAGGCCCTCCAGGGCCGAGTCATGCGAGGGCGGCCGGAAGAGGGGCCAAGTTGTTGGTGCAGCGGCGGTCGGTGTTTCTCTGAGGCTTGCCCGGCGGGGGCGGTGTTCTGCTGAGCCTGGTCTTCTGACCTGGGCCCCGGGGGCGGGTGGTGTGCGGCGCACACCACCCACCCCCGGCCTCTTTCACCTCGTGTCGTCGCCGTCGATGCTCAGGCCCGGCAGCAGGTCCGGCAGCAGCGGGGGGATGGTGATGTCCGGCTGGGACGACGTCTTGCCGCCCGGGTCGCCCTTGCCCGTGGACGGGCTGGGGCTGGCGCCGCCGAGCGGCGGGTCCAACAGGTCTCCGGCGCCGCCCACCAGCCCGCCGCTCTGGTCGTGGTCGCTTGCCGAGGACGACGGGTGGGGGTGGGTGGCGGTCTCGCCGGTGCGGCTGCCGCTCGGGGTGGCCGAGGTGGACGCCGGACGGTCGCCCGGGGCCACTCCGTCGGCGCGCTGGGGCACCTGGCCGGTCTGGCCGGTCTGGCCCTGCTGCTCCTTCTTCGTGGGCAGCAACGCCCGCAGCGGGCCGACCTCTTGGTCTATGGCGTCGAAGACCGAGCTCACCTCGTCGCCGACGTCCATCAGCTGGACCGGCAGCTGCTCGCGCAGTCGGCTCCAGCCGCCGCGATGGGCCTGGGAGAAGGACGACAGCTGCTGGATGGGGCCGAGCGAGCCGTCGCGCTCGTAGACCTGGTGCAGCAGCCGGTGGCCCTCGGAGGCGTCATGGCGCATACCCGCCAGGGCCCGGCGGATCTCCCCCAGCGAGTCATGGTCCAGATCGCCGGTGCGGGTGCGCTCCATCAGGCGGCGCGCCTCGCTCATCCGTGTCGACGCCTGGTCCAGATAGATCCGGCCCCGGTCGGCGTCGCCGTCCGCCATCCCCAGCTTGAGGTCCTCCATGCCGCGCTTGAACCCGTAGAGGGTGTCGCCCGGCAGTGCGTCCGAGCTGGCCGCGGCGACGCCGCCGAAGGCACCCGCCGCGACGCCGACGGTGAGCCCCCCGGCCGCAAGCCCCTTGGACCAGCGGGAACGGGGGCGCAGTCTTGCCACCGGGGGTTTGGCGCGGTGGGCGCCGCCGGGGCGGCGGCGCTGCTCGGGTACGCGTGGCGCGCCCTCGGCGAAGGCCGCTTCCATGGCGGCGAGCAACTGCGCCCGCTGGGTTACGCGGACCTCCGGGGCCAATGTCGGTGCCGGCAGCTCGCCCAGCCCGTTCGCCAGGGCCAGCAACCGTCTCCGCTCGGCGCTCTCCGCCGATGGGGAACCTGGCTGTTGCTGCGGCGTCTTGTCCTGGGCGGCCTGGTGGTTGCTCTCCAGGGCCTCCAGGGCCTCCAAGGCCTTGGCGAAGGCGTTCGCCCGCCGGTGTGCCGATACGTTCGCGATCACAGGCGGCACCTCCTCTCGTCGTGACGGTCGACTCCCCAGGACACCCGAGGGTTCCGTGCCATGCGCGCGTCCACCCGATCGAGTGAGTGGACTACGGGCAGGGTACGACCACGAGGCGCCTGCATCCCCCACAACGAGCGGCGCAGCACCCGGGTTACGCCCTGCCCAAAGGCGGACGGTCCGTGGCCGGACGGCTACGGGTGGTCAGCGGGCGTCGTCCGGAAGAAGCCGGGCCAGGGTGCGCACGGCCCGGTACTGAAGGGTTTTGATCGCGCCCTCGTTCTTCCCCATGACCCGGGCGGTCTCGGCGACCGAGAGGCCCTGGAGGAAGCGGAGCGTCACGCACTCCTGCTGCTGCGGGTTGAGTTTTCGCACCGCCTGCAGCAGGGCCGCGTTGGACAGCGATTCGAGGACGGAGTCCTCGGGGCTGCGCTCGACCTCGTTGGCGTCGAGCATCTCGCCGGTGGTGACCTCCAGCCGGAAGCGGCTGGACTTGAAGTGGTCGGCGACGAGGTTGCGCGCGATGGTCACCAGCCAGGCGCCGAAGTCGCGGCCCTGCCAGGTGAAGGTGCCGATGCGGCGCAGGGCGCGCAGGAACGTCTCGCTGGTGAGGTCCTCGGCCGTGGCCTTGCCGCCCACGCGGTAGTAGATGTAGCGGTAGACGGTGTCGGCGTACTGGTCGTAGAGCCTGCCGAACGCCTCGGCCTCTCCGGACTGGGCGCGCTCGACGAGGTCCATCATGCGACGGCTGTCGCTGTCGGCGCCGGGGCGCCGGGCGGTGGGGGTGGTGGAGCCGCGGGAGCGTCTGCTGACCGCGGCGCCGCCGTCCGCCAGTGCGTAGCACGAACCGGCCTGGCCGGGGCGATTGACCGTGCCGACGGCTGGGCAGGCGGGCAGGGGGGCGGCGAGGCCGGGGACGGCATACGCGGTGGGGACGAAGCCGCGCAGACAGTCAAGGACCGTTGCGCGCAGCGTAGCCAGGCCCGAGGCGTCAACCCCGACGTGTGGGTACACGAGACTCCCAGAGGCAGAGCTTCCATCACGAGCAGTACGGGACCGTCACCCGCCGTAGGGACGTGTGGGTACCGGTTTGCGTCTAAGGAGAATAACGCTTCGTACAGGCAGCACTACACCCAGTTGTTCAAATCATCGTTTCCGTTCGCTCTGGTATGCATTGATGCCCTGTCAAGTATCGAACGTGCGCCGCTAATTGATCGGAATCGTTCGTGGATTGTGCGATTGCGTAGCGTGTTGTGACAAAGCGGCGGTAAGGGGACTGGCGGGAGCGCTGTGGGGTAAGACGCGCGGAATGACCGAAACAGGGCGGGCGCGTTCGGTTGGTGACGCTGCGTATCGATGGGCGCATTGTCACGGAGCGCGATCGGCGGTCAGTCTTGACCGTCCTCGGTCACGGTCGTGCGCGAGCGGTCAGCGGGGCCCGAGGGGAGTGCGCCGGAAAGGGTTCAGCGGGAGGTCAGAGGGGTGGAGTGGGTCGTCGGCCGCCTGCGGTCAGCGGCGTCGGCGGTGCAGGGCCACGGCGGCCGCGGTGCCGCCTGCCACCGCTCCCACCCCGGCCGCCGCCGGAATGCCGATCTTGGCCGCCTTGCGGCCGGTGCGGTAGTCGCGCAGCCGCCAGCTGTGCTCACGGGCGTGCTTGCGCAGCCGGGTGTCCGGGTTCACCGCGTACGGATGGCCCACGATCGACAGCATCGGGATGTCGTTCGCGGAGTCGCTGTAGGCCGCGCAGCGGGAGAGGTCCAGCCCCTCGGCCGTCGCCAGCGCGCGTACGGCCTCGGCCTTGGCCGGGCCGTGCAGCGGCTCGCCGACCAGCCGGCCGGTGTAGACGCCGCCCACCGACTCGGCCACCGTGCCCAGTGCCCCGGTCAGGCCGAGCCGCCGGGCGATGATCGTCGCGGTCTCGACCGGCGCGGCGGTCACCAGCCAGACCCGCTGCCCGGCGTCCAGATGGGCCTGGGCGAGGGCGCGGGTGCCGGGCCAGATGCGGTCGGCCATGTACTCGTCGTAGATCTCCTCGCCGATCGACATCAGCTCGGAGACCCGGTGGCCCTTGACGATGGACAGGGCGCTGCTGCGCACGTCCTCCATATGCGCCGGGTCCTCGACGCCGGCCACCCGGAACCAGGTCTGCTGCCACGCGAAGCGGGCGAGTTCGCGCTTGCGGAAGAAGTGCCGCTTGTAGAGGCCGCGGCCGAAGTGGAAGATCGCGGCGCCCTGCATGACCGTATTGTCCAGGTCGAAGAAGGCGGCGGCCCGCTCGTCGCCGACGACGGGGAATTCCGGTTCGGCGGGGGCCTGCGGTGCGGGGGTCGCGGCCGACGACTTGCGCGCTGCCTCGGCCGATGCCTCTCCGGCGAGGACACTCCGCTCGGTGGCGGGTCGTCGACGTCGGGTGAACCATCCCAGTGCGGCCATGGGGCGAGCATAGCCAGCGCTCCGGCGCATCCCATTACGCCCGGGTGTCGGGCGGATTCAGGTTACGCGAAAGGGAGGCCGCGCAGGGGGCGGAATCAGCCGCCTCGCGGGGGCGGAATCAGCCGCCGAGCGCGGTGCGCAGCCGCTTGGGATTCACCCGCCAGAAGTCGTGTTGTTCGCCGTCGATGAGCACCACCGGGATCTGCTCCCAGTAGGCGCGGTACAGCTCCTCGTCCTGGGTGATGTCCTTCTTCTCCCAGGGGGTGCCCAGCTCGCCGCAGACCTCCTTGACCACGGCCTCGGCGTCCTCGCACAGGTGGCAGTCGGGCTTGCCGATCAGCGTGACCGTGCGCTCGGTGGGCTTCTTCCGCGGGGTGCGGCGCAGCAACGGACTCATAGCCGCAATTGTGCCTGCCCTTTTCGAGGCTCGGTTCGCCTCCGGGGCGCTTCGGTCTCTCCCAGCTACCGCTGGGAGGTGCCCCCTGTCGACGGTCGGACGTGCTCGGTCGCCCACGCGGCGGAGCCGCATATCGATTGCAGCCCTCGCTCCCTGCGCGCTCTCCCTTTCGACGGCGACGCGCCCCTTCGGCTCGCCCCCAGCTACCGCTGGGAGGTGCCCCCGGCCGGAAGGCCTCAGCGCCCTGACCCGCGACGGCGCCCCTCCCGCGAGTTCGGAAGTGGGCTCTCGGTCGATTACGATCGTGGGCGTTTTGTTGCTGTCCGGGGGTAAAAAGGTGAGGAGTGAGGGCCTGTGCTCCGGTCGGCGGCCCAGCGGTACGAGCATGCCTGCCGGGAACGGTGTGACACAGGTGGTGGTTCCGCGGCTGGCGCGAAAAGGTGCGTGACACCGGTCACTTTGCTCGGACAAAGCGGACACCATCTTTGTGCACGCGTTCACAAAGACATAGCCTGCTGTCGATGGGGCGGTCATGAAACACCCGGCCGCCCACAGCCTCGCTCTACCCGCAGGAGCACCGTGGCAACTGGCCGAACTCACCGACCGGCGACCCGCAGCCGAGGGATCCCCGAGGCCACCGTCGCCCGGCTACCGCTGTATCTGCGTGCGCTGACCGCTCTCTCCGAGCGCTCGGTGCCCACGGTGTCCTCGGAGGAGCTGGCCACCGCGGCCGGCGTCAATTCGGCCAAGCTGCGCAAGGACTTCTCCTATCTCGGTTCGTACGGCACCCGCGGTGTCGGCTACGACGTCGAGTACCTCGTCTACCAGATCTCGCGGGAGCTCGGGCTCACCCAGGACTGGCCGGTTGTGATCGTCGGTATCGGTAATCTCGGCGCCGCGCTCGCCAACTACGGTGGCTTCGCCTCCCGTGGCTTCCGGGTCGCCGCGCTGATCGACGCCGACCCCACCATGGCCGGGAAGCCGGTCGCGGGCATCCCGGTGCAGCACACCGACGAGCTCGAGAAGATCATCACGGACAACGGCGTCTCGATCGGCGTCATCGCCACCCCGGCGGGTGCGGCCCAGCAGGTCTGCGACCGGCTCGTCGCCGCCGGGATCACCTCGATCCTCAACTTCGCGCCCACGGTGCTGACCGTTCCGGACGGGGTGGATGTGCGCAAGGTCGATCTCTCCATCGAGCTGCAGATCCTCGCCTTCCACGAGCAGCGCAAGGCGGGCGAGGAGGTCGCCGCCCCCGAGGAGGCCGCGGGAGCCGTTCCACCGCCGCCCGTGGCGCATCGCGCGCCCTCCGGCGGCCCCGGCGCCGACAGCGGTCGGCAAGGACCTGACGGGGACGTGCCCGCCGTGATGCCGGCATGAGTCTCCTCGTCGTCGGACTGAGCCACCGCAGCGCGCCCGTGAGCGTGCTGGAGCGCGCCGCCCTGGTGGGGGACGAGCAGGCGAAGCTGGTGCAGGACACCCTCGCCGCCGAGCCCGCCACCGAGGCCGCGGTGCTGGCCACCTGCAACCGCATCGAGCTCTACGCCGACGTGGACAAGTTCCACGCCGGGGTCGCCGAGCTGTCCACGCTGCTCGCCCAGCACACCGGCGTCGGACTGGACGAGCTCACCCCGTACCTCTACGTCCACTACGAGGACCGGGCCGTCCACCACCTCTTCTCGGTGGCCTGCGGGCTGGACTCGATGGTCGTCGGCGAGGGCCAGATCCTCGGCCAGATCAAGGACGCGCTCGCGCTGGGGCAGGAGTTGCACACCGCCGGGCGGCTGCTGAACGATCTCTTCCAGCAGGCGCTGCGGGTCGGCAAGCGGGCCCACAGCGAGACCGGTATCGACCGGGCGGGCCAGTCGCTGGTCACCTTCGGCCTGGAGCAGCTGGCCCAGGGCGCGCCGGTGGCGGAGTGGGCCCGGGGCAAGCGGGCCCTGGTGATCGGCGCCGGTTCGATGTCCTCGCTGGCCGCGGCGACCCTCGCGCGCGCCGGTGTGGCAGAACTGGTGATCGCCAACAGGACGTTGGAGCGGGCGCTGCGCCTCGCCGAGTCCCTGGTCCAGCAGCACGCGGCCACCCCGGCCGCGATCCCCGCCGAGGGTGATGAAACGTTGCGCGAGCCGCTGGTGGCCCGCGCCGTGCCGCGGGACCGGGTGTCCGCCGAGCTGCCGCACGCCGACATCGTCGTCTCCTGCACGGGCGCGACCGGCCTGGTCCTGACCGCCGCGGAGCTGCGCACCGCGCTCGCACAGCGCGCGGCCTGCCCGCCCGGGACCCACCGCGCGGGGACGGACGTCTCGCTGCTCGATCTGGCGATGCCGCGCGACATAGACGCGGCGGCGCACCGGATCGAGGGGCTGCACCTGGTCGACATCGAGTCCCTCGCCGAGGCGGCCGCCGAGCCGTCCGGGGCGCCGGGCTCGTCCGCCGGGGCGATGGCCGCCGACGTGGACAAGGTGCGCACCATCGTCTCCGCCGAGGTGGCCGCCTTCGGGGCGGCCCAGCGCGCCGCGCACATCACGCCGACGGTGGTCGCGCTGCGTACCATGGCGGCGGACGTCGTCGCGAGTGAGATCGCCCGGCTCGACGGGCGCCTTCCGGATCTGGACGACAAGCAGCGGTCGGAGATCACGCAGACCGTGCGCAGGGTCGTCGACAAGCTGCTGCACGCGCCCACCGTGCGGGTCAAGCAGCTCGCGAGCACTCCGGGTGGCGCCGGTTACGCGGACGCGCTGCGCGAGCTCTTCGACCTCGATCCGCAGGCGGTCGCCGCCGTCAGCCGTGCCGAGGGCTCGGCCCGCGCGGCCGAACCGAACGACCCGAAGGGAGGCCGGCCATGAACGCCACCCCCTCACCCGCCGCCTCCGGCGGCGCTGCGCCGCTGCGTCTGGGCACCCGCCGCAGCGCGCTCGCCATGGCCCAGTCCGGCCTGGTCGCGGACCTGGTGCGCGAGGTCACCGGGCGCCCCGTGGAACTGGTCGAGATCACCACGTACGGCGACACCTCGCGGGAGCACCTCGCGCAGATCGGTGGCACCGGCGTCTTCGTCTCGGCGCTGCGCGAGGCGCTGCTGAGCGGTGAGACCGACCTGGCCGTGCACTCGCTGAAGGACCTTCCCACCGCGGAGCCGGAGGGGCTGACGCTCGCCGCGATACCGCGCCGCGAGGACCCGCGCGACGCGCTGATCGCCCGGGACGGGCTCACCTTCGCCCAGCTTCCCCCGGGGTCCCGGATAGGCACCGGATCCCCGCGCCGCGCGGCCCAGCTCAACGCGTGGGCCCGCTCCTTCGGCCTCGACATCGAGACCGTGCCGATACGCGGCAACGTCGACACCCGCATCGGCTACGTCCGGTCGGGACGGCTGGACGCCGTGGTGCTCGCCGCCGCCGGCCTGATCCGTCTGGGGCGGATCGGCGAGGCGACCGAGCTGCTCGATGTCGGCCATGTTTTGCCCGCCCCCGGCCAGGGGGCCCTGGCAGTGGAGTGTGCCGCGTCCAGCGTGGCGCTCACTGCCCGGCTCGCCGAGATCGACGACCCGTACACGCGGGTCGCCGTGACCGCCGAGCGATCCCTGCTCGCCGCCCTGGAGGCCGGCTGTAGCGCACCCGTGGGGGCGCTGGCCGACCTGCTGGCCGACGGTCAGGTTGTCACCGAAATGCGCCTGCGCGGCGTCGTCGGCTCCCTCGACGGCACGACGCTGGTGCAGCTGTCCACCACCGGTCCCGTACCCGCGTCGCCCAGTGAGGCCGGGGACCTCGGTCGCGAACTCGCCGCCGAGATGCTCGCCAAGGGTGCGGCCGGTCTTATGGGGGAGCGAGCACTTTGAACCCCACCGTCCCGAATCACCCCGGCTGCGGACACGTCACCTTCCTCGGTGCGGGCCCCGGAGATCCGGGCCTGCTGACCTTGCGCGCCGTGGAGGCTCTGGCCACCGCGGACGTACTGATCGCCGACCCGCAAGTGCTCGACGTGGTGCGGGGGCACGTCAGGCCGGGCGTGGCCGCGGACGCTCAGGGCGCGCCGCGGCAAGCGGACGCTGATGGGTCGTCAGCCACCGCCACCGTTCCGGTACTCCGGGACACCGCCAATCTTGTCATGACGGCCGCGCGCGGCGGCAAGCGGGTCGTCCGCGCGGTCGCGGGCGACCCCGGCCTCGACGGATACGCCGCCGACGAGATGCTCGCCTGCGCCGCCGAGGGCATCCTCTTCGAGGTGGTGCCCGGTGTGGCCGCCGCGGTGGGCGTGCCCGCCTACGCGGGGGTGCCGCTGCGGGACGCCCACAGCGCGGATGTGCGCTTCGTGGACGCCCTGGCCGCCGATGAGCGCTGCTGGAGCGAGGTCGGCTCGTCCGACGCGACCGCCGTGGTCTCCGCGACCCTGGAGACGGTGGCCGCCGCCGCGGGTGAGCTGGTGGCCGCGGGCCGCAAGCCGGACACCCCGCTCACCGTCACCGTCGGCGGCACCACCACCCGTCAGCGGACCTGGACCGCGACGCTGGGCACCATCGCCCAGGTGCTGAAGGCGGCGAAGGTGCTGCCGTCGCCGCAGGGCGCACAGCCGGTGATAGCCGTGGTCGGCGAGCAGAGCGCGGCCGGCCGGCGAGATCAGCTCTCCTGGTTCGAGTCCAAGCCGTTGTTCGGCTGGAAGGTCCTGGTGCCGCGCACCAAGGAGCAGGCCGCCTCGCTCTCGGACCAGCTGCGCAGCTACGGCGCGGTGCCCAGTGAGGTGCCGACGATCGCCGTGGAGCCGCCGCGCACCCCGCAGCAGATGGAGCGCGCGGTCAAGGGCCTGGTCACCGGGCGCTATGAGTGGATCGCCTTCACCTCGGTCAACGCGGTCAAGGCGGTGCGGGAGAAGTTCGAGGAGTACGGGCTCGACGCCCGCGCGTTCGCCGGGATCAAGGTCGCGGCGGTGGGCGAGCAGACCGCGAAGTCGCTGATCGACTTCGGGGTGAAGCCGGACCTGGTGCCCAGCGGTGAGCAGTCCGCGGCCGGGCTGCTGGAGGACTGGCCGCCCTACGACCCGGTCTTCGACCCGATCGACCGCGTCTTCCTGCCGCGGGCCGACATCGCCACCGAGACCCTGGTCGCCGGGCTGATCGAGCTGGGCTGGGAGGTCGACGACGTGACCGCGTACCGCACTGTGCGCGCCTCGCCGCCGCCGGCCGAGACCCGTGAGGCCATCAAGGGCGGCGGGTTCGACGCGGTGCTCTTCACCTCGTCGTCGACCGTGCGGAACCTCGTCGGCATCGCGGGCAAGCCGCACAATGTCACTGTCATCGCCTGTATCGGCCCGGCCACCGCGAAGACCGCGGAGGAGCACGGGCTGCGGGTGGACGTGCTGTCGCCCGAGCCCTCGGTGCTCAAGCTGGCCGAGGCGCTCGCGGACTTCGGGGCGGCGCGGCGGCAAGCCGCGATCGAGGCCGGGGAGCCGGTCACCCGCCCGAGCGAGCGACGGCCGGGATCGAGGAGGAGGGCACGCTCTTGAGCACCACGTACGGCAGCTTCCCCGGTGCGCGACCGCGCCGGCTGCGGGTGAATCCGGCCATGCGCCGCATGGTCGCGGAGACCCGGCTGCATCCGGCCGAGCTGATCCTGCCCGCGTTCGTCCGCGAGGACCTGACCGAGCCGGTGCCGCTGCAGTCGATGCCGGGCGTCCTGCAGCACACTCGGGACTCCCTGCGGAAGGCGGCGGCCGACGCGGTCGCCGCGGGCCTCGGCGCGATCATGCTCTTCGGGGTGCCGGAGGAGTCCAAGAAGGATGCCGTCGGCACGCCCGGCACCGACCCGGACGGGATCCTCCAGGTGGCCATCCGCGATGTGCGCGCCGAGGTCGGCGACGACCTGGTGATCATGTCCGATCTGTGCCTGGACGAGCACACCGACCACGGCCACTGCGGGGTCCTGGACGCCGAGGGCCGGATCGACAACGACGCCACGCTGGAGCGGTACGCGGAGATGGCCCGCGTCCAGGCCGACGCGGGCGTCCACACGGTGGGCGCCAGCGGCATGATGGACGGGCAGGTCGGGGTGGTCCGCGAGGCGCTGGACGGCGCCGGGCACCAGGACATCTCGATCCTCGCCTACACCGCGAAGTACGCCTCCGCCTTCTACGGTCCGTTCCGCGAGGCGGTGGGCTCCTCACTGAAGGGCGACCGCAAGACGTATCAGCAGGACCCGCCCAACGCCCGGGAGTCGATGCGCGAGCTGGAGCTGGACCTGGCCGAGGGCGCGGACATGGTCATGGTGAAGCCGGCCCTGCCGTATCTGGACATCCTGCGGCAGATCGCCGACGCCGTGGACGTGCCGGTGGCCGCATACCAGATCTCCGGTGAGTACGCGATGGTCGAGGCGGCCGCGGCCAACGGCTGGATCGACCGCGACCGCGCGATCATGGAGACGCTGACCTCGGTACGGCGTGCGGGTGCGGGGATGATCCTCACGTACTGGGCGATCGAGGTCGCCCAGCGGCTGAACCGCGGGGAGTAGCCCGTCGGCTCACCCGGAGCCGCCGCCTTGGGCGGCTGCTCCGGGGTCCGCTCCCGTGCCCGACGGGCCTGCTCCCGTGCCCGAGAGGCCTGCTCCCGTGCCCGACGGGCCCGTTTCCGTGCCCGAGGGGGCGAGGACGGCGGCCGCCAGGTGGTCGCGGAACCAGCGGTGCCCCGGGTCGGCCGAGTGGCGCGGGTGCCAGGCCATGGCGAGGTCGAGGGGCGCCAGGTCGAGGGGGACGGGGAAGGTGCGCAGCCCCAGCGCCGAGGTGGCGTCGGGGAGCCAGTCGGCCAGGGTGAGCGCGACGAGGTCGGTGTCCCGGGCGAGCATCATCGCGCTCGTATGGCTGGGGACGACGACCGCGATCCGGCGTCGCAGTCCGCGTTCGGCGAGCGCCCTGTCAATGGGGCCGAGGCGCCTCCCGTGCCGGGAGATGCCGATGTGGTCGGCGGCGGCGAAGCGGCGGGCGTCGATCCGCCCGTCGAAGAGGGGATGACCGCTGCGGGCTATGCCCGCCATCGTCATCCGGGTGAGCGGCCGGGTCCGGATCTCCGGGTCCAGGGGGCCGAGGACGCCCAGTTCGACGTCCACCCAGCCCTGCCGCAGCCCGGGGCCGCCCTCCATCGCCTCCGGCAGGAAGACCACGTCCACGTCCGGGGCCTCCCGGTGGATCCGTTCGGCCAAGGTCCCGGCCAGCCCCACCAGGAGCACATCGGCGGCCTGCACGGTGAAGGTGCGCTGGAGACGCGCGGGGTCGAAACCGGCCCCGGGCCGCAGGACGTCGTCGCAGCCGCGCAGCAACGCGCTCACCTCGTCCCGGAGTTCCAGGGCGCGCGGGGTCGGCACCATCTCCTGGCCCGCGCGGACCAGCAGCGGGTCACCGACGGCACGGCGGAGCCGGGCCAGGGTGCGGCTGGCCGCCGCGGGGGAGGTGCCGAGCCGCTCGGCGGCGCGGGTCACGCTGTTCTCCTGGAGCAGGGCGTCCAGGGCTCGCAGCAGATTGAGATCCATTGGCGCTCCTGAGCTGCATCTTTACGCCTGAGTCAATAATTGAGTGCCAATCTTTGCATTGCCGCGGAAGTCCCCGGTGCCGAGAGTGGAGCTGTCCGCGAGACCGCGTGACCTCCCCTTCGCCCCGTACAAGGAGCTTCCATGCAGCAGTCCCCGCGCGCCGGCCGGGAAGGCGACGTCCTGGCCGTGATCAGTCAGAGCGGGCCGACGGTCTCGTTCTTCGACGCCGCCGTCGACCGGCACCTCGGTACGACGGAACTCCTCGCCGAACCGCACGAGTTGTGCTTCGACTCGACCCAGCGCCTGCTGTGGTGCACCACGGCGTACCACTCGGGCTACTACCACGCGAACAGCGGGCGGCGCACCGAGCTGACCGTCATCGACCCCGACACCCGCCGCGTCGTCGAGGTCATCGACCTCGCCCCGGAACACGGCCCGCACGGGCTGGCGCTGGATCCGGGGCGCGGGCGCCTCTACGTCAGCGTGGAGGGCACGGCGGATCGGCCCGGCGGTGTCGTGGTGATCGACACGGCGACCCGACGTCCCCTGGGCAGGATCGACACGGACGCGCCCGGCCCGCACTGGTTCGCCATCGACCCGGCGGGCAGGACGGGGTACGCGACCAACAAGGAGGCGCCGTTCGTGTCGGTGGTCGACCTCGAACGGGGCACCCTCACCGCGAAGGTCGAGGTGCCGGGCAGCGAGGGACTCGCCGTCTCGGCCGACGGCACGCACGTCTACGTCGCCTCGCCCTACGCGGGTCACTTCTTCTCGCCCGGCGCCGAGGAGCCGCCTGCCACCGGAGTCCGGGTGATCGACACCCGGACGGCGTCCGTGGTCGAGACCCTGCCCACGGACGACGTCGTCATCCCGATGCACCTGACCTCGGCCGGGAAGCTGCTCGCGGGCGAAATGCGCATGGAGGCCGACCCGGAGTCCCAGCTCGGACGCCAGGCGCCGGGGCGCCTCACGGTGTTCTCCGCCGACACCCACAAGCGGCTGGGCGAGGTCGAGGTGGGGCATGCCCCGCTGACCATCACCTCCTCGCCCGACGGCCGGCTCGGCTATGTGGCCTGTGTCGCCTCCTCCACCGTCGACATCGTCGACCTGGAGACGCTGCGGGGCCTGGGCCGGCTGAACATCGCCAAGCGCGGCGAGCCCGGCGCCCACGGCCTGGCCTACCTCCCGCGCCCGGCCTGACCCCGGCCCCCGCCCATGGCTTCGGCCTCGGCGCGCGGGCGGGGGCAGGAACCGGCCGGTGGCTCCGAGGCCGAGGCTGCCGGTCGTCACCGGCCCGTGACCACGAAGTCGGCGGCCGCCCGCCCGGGGGCGACCAGCCGGGCGTTGGCCTCGTCGGAGGTGAGGACGAAGCGCTCGGCCACCTCGCGCGGCTTGCCGAACCGCTCATGGCGGTCGATCAGCCGGCGCACCCGCTCCTCGGTGTCCAGGTCGACCCACCAGCTCTCGTCCAGCAGCTCGCGGACCGGGAGCCAGGGCGCCTCGTCCAGCAGCAGATAGTTTCCCTCGGTGATCACCAGCGGGATCTCCGGCGGCACCGGGATGGTGCCCGCGACGGGCTGTTCCAGCTCGCGGTCGAACCCCGGCGCGTAGACGACCTCCTCGGCGCGCGGCGCCCGCAGCCGCCGCAGCAGGGCGGTGTAGCCGTACGGGTCGAAGGTCTCCGGCGCGCCCTTGCGGCCGATCAGGCCGAGCCGGCGCAGCTCGGCGTCGGCGAGGTGGAAGCCGTCCATCGGCACCAGGACGGCCCGGTCGGCGCCGAGGGCGTCGACCAGGTACTTGGCGAGGGTGGTCTTGCCGGCCCCGGGCGGTCCGGCGATTCCGAGCAGGCGGCGGCCGCCCGCGTCGGCCAGGCCCTGGGCGCGGTCGAGGAGGTGCTGGGAAGTCATGGCGGTGCTTTCGGTGGCTTTCGGGAATCGGCACGATCCACTATCCGGGCTGCGGCCCGCCCCCGCGGCTGTCGGTGAGGGGCGGGCAGGCGGGCAGCCGGGGGAATTTCCAGAAATCTCGGCAGAGGGGCACATCCCTTGACCCCTTTCGCGCGTCACATGAGAGAGCGGCCCTGCGATGTGGCCGCACGCATGGGGCATTTGGAGATATTCACGTTGAAAACCGGCATGAAGGGTCTACGTCGCGTATCCGCGGTCGCGATCACCGCTGGAGCCGTGCTGACGGCGGGGGCGTTCACCGCCTCCGCGCAGGCCGCGACGACCGCTACTCCCACGATCGCCGCCAAGGGCGGGTTCGTGATGAACAACGGCACGGGAAAGAGCCTGTTCACCAAGGCCGCGGACACCCGTCGGTCCACCGGCTCCACCACCAAGATCATGACTGCCCGGGTGGTGCTGGCACAGCCGAATCTCAACCTGGACGCCAAGGTCACGGTCCAGAAGGCGTACAGCGACTACATCGTCGACAACAACTGGGCCTCCTCGGCCCGGCTGATCGTCGGCGACAAGGTCACCGTGCGCCAGCTGCTGTACGGGCTGATGCTCCCGTCCGGCTGTGACGCGGCGTACGCGCTGGCGGACAAGTTCGGCACCGGTTCCACCCGGGCCGCGCGGGTGAAGTCGTTCATCGGCAAGATGAACACCACGGCCAAGTCCCTCGGGCTGACCAACACCCACTTCGACTCGTTCGACGGCATCGGGCACGGCGCCAACTACTCGACGCCGCGCGATCTGACGAAGCTGGCCAGCAGCGCGATGAAGTACTCCACGTTCCGCACGGTCGTGAAGACGAAGTCGACCAAGCAGAAGGTGACCACGAAGAGCGGCGGCTACCGCTACATGTCGTGGACCAACACCAACAATCTGCTGGGCAGCTACTCGGGCACCATCGGCGTCAAGACCGGCTCGGGCCCGGAGGCCAAGTACTGCCTGGTCTTCGCCGCCACCCGGAACGGGAAGACGGTCATCGGCACCGTCCTCGCCTCCTCCTCGGTGGACAACCGCACGGCGGACGCGAAGAAGATCATGGACTACGGCTTCAAGCGGTAAGCCGAGTCCGAGGTGACAAGGGCCTGCCCCACGACCGTCCGGCCGTGGGGCAGGCCCTTCGCCGTCACCCTCGGCGCACCGCGTTCCAGGAGTGCGCCACATCCACCACGACCCGCCCGTCCGTCTGGAAGACGCGGAACGGCAGCCGTGCGCGCACGCCCAGGCCGACCTGGGTCTCACCCTCGAAGCTGGCGCCGAAGCGGGTGTCCCGGAAGGTCTGGTACCCGGTGACATTCACGCCCGGCAGCGGCTTGCGCGCCCGCCCCGGATACGACTCCCCGCCGGTCCCCGGGTCGTAGCTCGGCGCGGCCACATGGATGTCCAGGATCGCCCCGCCGCCGACCGGGATCTCCTCGCCCGAGCCGTCCTGGTACAGGGTGTCCACGTACGCCACGCGGTAGCCGACGCGATCGGCGGCCGTGGCGCCCTTCACGTCGAACACCATGCGGTCGTAGCAGGCGTGCCGGCCGGTCCTGATGCTCCCCAGCGGTGTGTGGCCCGCCGGCTGGGCCGTCTTCTCGCCGCTGCCCCAGCCGGTCTCACAGGCCGCCGCCTCGGCCGCGGCCGGAGTGACGGCCCCCGCCGCCCCCGCCGTCGCCGCCAGCGCGCCGCCCGCGAGCACCATCGCCGCGAGTGCGGTCCCCCACCGTCGCATGGTCAAGCCCCCAATGGTCTGTTGATGACAGGTGATTCACGGGGTTGGACGGGCCGGGGCGGCGAGAGGTTGTCCCGGTCCGGGAAATGTGTCGCGAATGCTACGTGCGCGGCGGTACGCCTGACGTTCCGTCGGGGGTTATCCCCCGGACGGGTCGGCCGGTTGCCCGGATGGGAGGGAGAAGCCGGTTCGACAAGGCTTGTGCACATGAGACCGACGACCGGCAGAACCGCCGCGCTGGCCCTCGCCACCGCCACCACCGCATCCCTCCTCGGCATCGCGTCCGCGGACGCGACCCCGGGACCGCGGGCCGATCCGACCGCCGCCGCGCTCAGCTGGGGGGCCTGCGAGGGCACCGGGCTCGACCCCCGGCAGGAATGCGCCACGCTCAAGGTGCCGCTGGACCACCGCGACCCCGGCGGCAAGCGGATCTCCCTCGCCGTATCCCGCATCCCCAGCGAGCGGCCGCAGGCCCGCCGGGGCACCCTGCTGCTGATCCCGGGCGGCCCCGGATCGCCGGGGCTGAACAGGCCCACCACATACGGCAAACGGCTGCCGCAATCGGTGCGGGACGCCTATGACCTCGTCAGCTTCGACCCGCGCGGTATGGGGCAGTCCACCCA
This sequence comes from Streptomyces sp. NPDC007875, assembly GCF_042868035.1. NCBI lineage: Bacteria > Bacillati > Actinomycetota > Actinomycetes > Kitasatosporales > Streptomycetaceae > Streptomyces > Streptomyces sp. NPDC007875. The sequence goes on from NZ_JBIADZ010000034.1 coordinate 23,205, forward strand.
CACCGGATGCGGTCTGGACACCGCCGATCTGTCGCTGCTCGCCTCCCGCCCCTGGCCCGCCCCCGGCGGGGACATCACCCAGAACGTCACCACCGGCCGCCGCATCGCCGACACCTGCGCCCGCAACGGCGGCGAGCTGCTGCGCACCATCAGCACCGTCAACGGGGCGCGGGACATCGACAGCATCCGCCGGGCGCTCGGCGAGCGGAAGCTGTCCGCATGGGGCGTCTCCTACGGGACGTACGTGGGCTCCGTCTACGCGCAGATGTTCCCCGAGCACACCGACCGCTGGGTGCTGGACAGCAATGACGACCCGGACCCGGAGCGGGTGGAGCGCGGCTGGCTGGCGAACTACGCCGTCGGCGTCGAGGACACCTTCCCCGACTTCGCCGCATGGGCCTCCGCCCCGAGCAGCCCCGTCCGGCTCGCCGAGACCTCCGACGGGGTGCGCCGGCGGGTCCTGGACCTCGCCGCCCGGCTGGACGCGAAGCCGTTGCCGTGGCCCGGCGCCAACCCGCCCGAGCTGAACGGCAACGCACTGCGCCAGAGCATGCTGAACGCCCTGTACTCCCGGGACGGCTTCGAGGACCTCGCCACGCTGATCGTCGACGCGGACGCCGGCAAGGCGCCCGGCGCGGCACCGGCCGACCCGCCCCAGGACGCCGCGGCCGTGTCCCTCGCCACCATCTGCAACGACGTGGAGTGGCCCACGTCCCTGCCGGGCTACGCGCGCGATGTGGCCGCCAGCCGTAAGAGCCACCCGCTCACCGCGGGCATGCCGGTGAACGTCACGCCCTGCGCGTTCTGGCATGAGGAGCCGCAGGACAAGCCGGTGCGGATCACCGGCCAGGGGCCGTCGAACGTCCTGCTGGTGCAGAACAAGCGCGATGTGGCCACCCCGTACAGCGGGGCGCTGAACCTGCGGCGCGCCTATGGCGACCGGGCCCGGATGGTCAGCGTGGACGCGATGGGGCATGGCGCGGCCTATGTGGTGAACAACGGCAGCGCCTGCGCGGACCGGAAGGTCACGGACTTCCTGCTGAAGGGGGAGCGGCCGGAGCACGATGTGCTCTGCCGGTGAGGAACGCCGAGAGCCTGTGGTGAATGCGAGGCGCCCCGCGCCCTCTCGACGGGGCGGGGCGCCTCACGGTCGGCCGACTCAGAGGCGCTCGGGGGTGCGGATGCCCAGCAGGGCCATGCCCTGCCGCAGCGTCCGCGCCGTGATGTCGCACAGGAAGAGGCGGTTCTCCACCTGGGACGGGCCGCCCTCGGCCTTCAGGACCGGGCACTGGTCGTAGAAGGTCGTGTAGAGCGAGGCCAGCTGGTAGAGATACCCGGCCAACTTGTGCGGCTCGAACCCGGCGGCCACCTCGCGCAGCGTCTCCCCGAACTGGTCGAGGTGCAGGCCCAGCGCCCGCTCGGCCGCGGTCAGCGGCAGCTCGGGGTGGGCCAGCGGCCGCTGCCCCTCCTCGGCGCGGCGCAGGATCGACTGGATCCGGGCGTACGCGTACTGCAAATAGACCGAGGTGTCGCCGTTGAGCGAGACCATCTGGTCGAGGTCGAACTTGTAGTCACGCGAGGCGGAGGTGGACAGATCCGCGTACTTCACCGCGCCGACGCCGACCTGGGCGCCGCGCTCGAGGATCTCCTCCTCGGTGAGGCCGAGCTTCTCGCTCTTCTCCCGGACCACGGCGGCGGCCCGCTCGGTCGCCTCGTCCAGCAGGTCCTCCAGCCGCACCGTCTCGCCCGCGCGGGTCTTGAACGGCTTGCCGTCCTTGCCCAGGACGGTGCCGAAGGCGAGCTGGACGGCGTGCACCTGGTCATTGAGCCAGCCGATCCGGCGGGCGGTCTCGAAGACCATCTTGAAGTGCAGCGACTGCCGGGCGTCCACCACATACAGCAGGGTGTCGGCCTTCAGATGCTGCACCCGGTCGCGGATCGCGGAGAGGTCGGTGGCCGCGTAGCCGAAGCCGCCGTCGGACTTCTGGACGATCAGCGGCACCGGATTGCCCTCGGGGCCCTTGATGTCGTCGAAGAAGACGCACAGCGCACCCTCGGAGCGGACGGCGACGCCGGACTCCTCCAGCAGCCGGCAGGTCTCGGCCAGCATGTCGTTGTAACCCGACTCGCCGACCACATCGGGGTCGTGGATCTCGATGTCCAGCTTGTCGAAGACCGAGTAGAAGTAGATCTTCGACTCGTCCACGAACTTCCGCCACAGGGCGATGGTCTCCTCGTCGCCCGCCTGGAGATCCACCACCCGCCGCCGGGACCGCTCCTTGAACTCCGGGTCGGAGTCGAAGAGCGCCCGCGCGGCCTTGTACAGCCGGTTCAGATTGGACATGGCCTCCTGGCCGGAGGAGGCGTCCTTGTGGTCCAGCTCATGCGGGTGCTCGATCAGATACTGGATGAGCATGCCGAACTGGGTGCCCCAGTCGCCGATGTGGTGGCGGCGGACCACCTTCTCGCCCGCGAACTCCAGGATCCGCACCACCGCGTCGCCGATCACCGCCGAGCGCAGATGGCCGACGTGCATCTCCTTGGCCACATTGGGCTGGGCGTAGTCGATCACGGTGGTGCCGGGCGCCTGCGCGAACGGCACGCCGAGGCGGTCGTCGGCGGCGCGGGCGGCGAGGGTCGCGGTGATCGCGGAGTCGGCGATCGTGATGTTGAGGAAGCCGGGGCCGGAGACCTCGATGTCGGCGATCACCGGATCGGGGTCGGCCGAGGTGGCGGCGACCGGAAGGTGCGCCACGACCTTGGAGGCCAGCTCACGAGGGTTTCCCTGGAGCTTCTTGGCCAGCGCCAGCATCCCGTTGGCCTGGAAATCGGCCCGGTCGCTTCGTCGCAGCAGCGGGTCCGCGGAGCCGGCCTCCGGCAAGGCAGCCGAGAGGGCGTCCGCGACGCGCTGATGGACGGTGGCGGCGAGGGAAGGGACCGATGCCATAGATGAGGTGCCATTCCGATAGTGGTGGTATGGGCAACCCAGTATTTCACGGCGGGTCCAACGATTTCCCCGGCCTGTGGATAACCAGGGCCCGCCCGGCAGGCCCTGTGGGCAACGCCGGAGGGGTCCGTTCCGTCTGGGACAATGGGCGGTGCCATGACCGCTAGGAAGGAAGTGCCGACCGTGGCTCAGAGCACCGAGACCGACTGGGTCTCCCGATTCGCCGACGAGGTCATTGCCGAGGCGGAGCGCCGCGCCCCGGGCAAACCTGTCGTCTGCGCCTCGGGCCTCAGCCCGTCCGGACCGATCCACCTCGGCAATCTGCGCGAGGTCATGACCCCGCACCTGGTCGCCGACGAGATCCGGCGCCGGGGCTATGAATGCGTTCACATCCTGTCCTGGGACGACTACGACCGGTACCGCAAGGTCCCGGCCGGGATCGACCCGTCCTGGTCCGAGCACATCGGCAAGCCGCTCACCTCGGTCCCGGCCCCGCCCGGATCGCCGTATGCGAACTGGGCGGAGCACTTCAAGGTGCCGATGGCCGAGGCGCTGCGGGAGATGGGCATCGAGTTCCACCCCATCAGCCAGACCGAGATGTACACCTCGGGGGCGTACCGCGAGCAGATCCTGCACGCGATGCGCCATCGCCGGGAGATCGACGCCGTCCTGGACCGGTACCGCACCAAGGAGAAGGCCGGCGCCAAGAAGCCGGCCAAGCAGCAGCAGAAGCCGGTCGACGAGGCCGAGCTGGCCGCCGCCGAGGGGTCGGGCGCGGCCGCCGAGGACGACGGCAGCGCGGGCGGCGCGGGTTACTTCCCGTACAAGCCCTACTGCTCGGTCTGCGACCGCGATCTGACCACGGTGACCTCGTACGACGACGAGACCACCGAGCTGGCCTACACCTGCGCGTGCGGCCACGGCGAGACCGTCCTGCTCACCGAGCACAACCAGGGCAAGCTGGTCTGGAAGGTCGACTGGCCGATGCGCTGGGCGTACGAGGGTGTGGTCTTCGAGCCGTCTGGCGTCGACCACTCCTCGCCGGGCTCGTCCTATGTGGTCGGCGGCCAGATCGTCCGCGAGGTCTTCGGCGGGGAGCAGCCCATCGGCCCGATGTACGCCTTCGTGGGCATCAGCGGCATGGCCAAGATGTCCTCCTCCAAGGGCGGTGTGCCCACCCCGGCCGACGCCCTGGAGATCATGGAGGCGCCGCTGCTGCGCTGGCTGTACGCCCGCCGCCGGCCCAACCAGTCCTTCAAGATCGCCTTCGACCAGGAGATCCAGCGGACCTACGACGAGTGGGACGCGCTGGAGCGCAAGATCACCGAAGGTACGGCCCAGCCCGCCGACGTGGCCGCCTACGGCCGCGCGACCCGCACCTCCACGGGCGAGCTGCCGAGCACCCCGCGCCCGCTGCCGTACCGCACGCTGGCCTCGGTGGTGGACATCACCACCGGCCATGACGAGCAGACGCTGCGCATCCTCAGCGACCTCGACCCGGGCAACCCGGTCAAGTCCCTGGAGGAGACCCGGCCCCGGCTCGACAAGGCCGAGCGCTGGATCACCACCCAGGTCCCGGCCGACCAGCGCACCCGGGTCCGGGACGAGCCGGACACCGAGCGGCTGGCCGTGCTGGGCGACACCGAGCGGGAGTCGCTGCGGCTGCTGCTCGACGGCCTGGACGACCACTGGTCGCTGGACGGTCTCACCACGCTGGTCTACGGAGTGCCCAAGATCCAGGCGGGGCTGTCGCCGGACGCCAAGCCGACGCCGGAGCTCAAGGTCGCCCAGCGGTCGTTCTTCGCGCTGCTCTACACCCTGCTGGTCGGGCGGGACACCGGCCCGAGGCTGCCCACGCTGCTGCTGGCGGTGGGGGCGGACCGGGTGCGCAAGCTGCTCGCGGCCTGACCTCTCCGCTCCCGGGCGCCGGGCGGGCGGCCTTACGGCTGCCGCCCGGCGCCTTCGGCTCTACGGGATGGCTTCCCGCTCCAGGCGGACGCGCTCCTTGAAGTCCTCGACATACGCGGACAGCTCGCCGTTGCTGAGGTCGCTCACGCCGTACGTCTCGCGCAGCCGCTGCCCGAACTGGTACGCGGAGGGGTACCGGCTGTGGTCGGCGAGAAACTGGCGGAAGGTCGCGTAGTAGACCTCCTCGCGCGGGACGTCGTCCGGCAGCTGGTTCACCGGCTGCCCCGGCTGCCCCGGCTGCTCCTCGTACGCGTACCGCTCGGGCTCGCGCTGCTCCGGCACGTACACGCCCTGATGGCTGCCCACGCCCTCACCGCCGAGCGGTCGCACCCGGCCGCCGGGCCCGACCGGCACGGTCAGCTGGGGCTGCTGCGGCTGTTGCTGCTCGAACTGCGCCGCCTGGCCCGGGACCTGCTGGTACTGCGGCTGGGGGGCCTGCTCGTACTGCGGCTGCTGGGGCTGCTGTGGCTGTTGCTCGACCGGCGTGGGGTGGGTGGCGGCCGCCGGGTCGAACGGCATGGCGTTGCGGCCGTCGTGGCCCTGCCCCGCGGGCTGCTGGTACACCGGCAGGGGCAGCGAGAGCGGCAGCTCCTGCGTCTGGGGCGTCTGGGGGTGCTGCTGCGGGGCGTCGGCGGGGCCGGTGCCGCCCGCACCGTCCAGGGCGCCGGGCGGGCCGTACGGGCCCGGCTGGGCTCCCGGGGAGGCGCTCTTGGCCCCCGCCCCGTCCGCCGCGTCGGTCCGGCCCGGCGGAAGCGCCGTCGGCGACACCGCGGACGGCTCCAGCCCGGCCGCCGCGAGCCCCGCGGGGGCGGTGTCCGACAGCGGCACCCCGTACCGCGCCAGCCGCAGCGGCATCAGCGACTCCACGGGCGCCTTACGGCGCCAGGCGCGCCCATAGCGGGCCCGCAGCCGGGCCTGGTAGACCAGCCGGTCCTGCTCCAGCCTGATGACCTCGTCGTAGCTGCGCAGCTCCCACAGCTTCATCCGGCGCCACAGCCGGAAGGTGGGCACCGGCGCGAGCAGCCAGCGGGTGATGCGGACCGACTCCATGTGCCGGTCGGCGGTGATGTCGGCGATCCGGCCGACCGCGTGCCGGGCGGCCTCCACGGAGACGACGAAGAGGATCGGGATCACGGCGTGCATGCCGACGCCGATCGGGTCCGGCCAGGCGGCCGCGCCGTTGAAGGCGATGGTGGCCGCGGTCAGCAGCCAGGCCGTCTGGCGCAGCAGCGGGAAGGGGATGCGGATCCAGGTGAGCAGCAGATCCAGCGCGAGCAGGACCACGATCCCCGCGTCGATGCCGATCGGAAAGACGTTGGAGAACGTGCCGAAGCCCTTGTCGAGGGCGAGATCGCGCACCGCCGCGTAGGAACCGGCGAAGCCGATCCCCGCGATCACCACCGCCCCGCTGACGACCACCCCGGCCAGTATTCGGTGCATCCGTGTCAGTTGCATCGCGGCCACCCGCGACCCCTCCCCGTCTTCAACAACAGCGGCCTCAGCGTCGCATACACGTCAAGGTCCATGGGCGGAAAGGGGTCGTGTCGGGGGATCAGGTGCCGCTCTGGGAGTCCTTCGCGATGGCGCCGACGGCCTCCTTGGCGGCGGACTTGGCGTCCTTGAGCAGCGCGGCCGCGTCCGGGGTCTTCTCCTTCTCGTAGCCCGCGCCGTCGTACTGGACGGTGATGACGACATTGGCGGTGCGGGTCACCACCGTCTGGTTGCGGAACTCGTCGCCGTCCTTCTTCTCCTTGGCGCTGACCGAGGTCGCCTCGTCGCCGATGCCCGCGACCTTCTCGGTCTTGGGGTCGGTCACCTTGCCGGTGGCGGCCCTGCTGGCCTGCTGGGCGGCGTACTCCCCGGCGCGCCGGTCGCCGGAGCCGAGCCCCGGGTCGGAGCGGAACAGCTTGAGGGAGACGGTCAGCGAGCGGTACTTGAAGCCGTCGAGGCCGCTCCACAGGCAGCTGGCGGAGGTGTTGGTGTCGGCCGAGGGAAGGGCCTTGCCCTTCTTGTTCTGCGCCTTGGGGACGAGCTTGTCGACCGTCTTCCCGGAGAGGGCGGTGCACACATCGGGCAGCTTGCTGAACTTCGCGGCCGCGACGGTGGGTGAAGCGCTGGGCGAGCCGGGTCTCGCCGAGCCACCGGCGTTCTTTTCATCCTTGTCGTCCGAGCCGGAGGAGCAGCCGGCGACGAGCACCATCGGTACGGTCGCGCAGGCGAGTATTCGGGCGAGTCGCGGGGCTGAACGGTGCATGGGTCCTTCGCTCATTCTCTGTCGATGGGCGGACGTACCGCCCGCGTCATTAGTCGGCACGGTACGCGGCCGACGCGCGGGCGTCCCAATTTCCGAGGTCTGAGCGGGGTGCCCGCAGAGGATGGCCAGAACCCGCTATTCGTTGAGACGACCGGTCAGCTCATCGGCCAAGTCCTGGGCGCTTTCCTGCAGTTCCTGGCTGTTGGGAATGTGCTTCTTGTCGGTCGTCCACTGGTCGTACTCAATGGTGGCAATCACATTCGAGGACCGGAACACGAGCGTGATATCGCGGTGTATACCCGAGTCCTTGGTGATCAGCTCGTCGTTGAGGAAGGCGCCGTCGCCGAGGTCGTCCAGCCGGCGCGGGGCGGTGTCGTCCGAGGCAGTGTCACTTTCGTCACTTTCGCCGCTCGCCTCGCCCCCCGCGGAGGGGGTATCGGCGCCTTTGTCCGTCTCGTCGGACTTGTCGCTCGTGCCGCCCTTACCGCTCGTGCCGGGCTCGTCGGAGCTCGTGCCGGGGGAGGTGGAGGAGTCGCTGTCGCCGCTCGCGCCGTCCTCGCTCTGCGAGCTGGAGGAGGGGGTCGAGGGGGCGCTCGGGGCGTCCGGGATGTCGGCGGCGACGGCCTTCTTCTCGTAGGCCTCCTGCGCCCGGTCGTCATCGCTGACCGAGGGGTCGTACGAGACGACGCGCTGGAAGTCGATCGTGAGATAGCGCGTGCCGCTCGCGGTCTCCACCTTCCAGCGGCAGCCGTCCCGCCGGTCTATGTCATACGTCACGGCGGCCTGGCCGTCGTACACCTTGTCGTCCTGCTCGGCGCCGGGCAGCAGGGTCTGGAGGGTCTTGCGGCTGACCGCGCCGCATGCCTCGGGCAGGGTGCGGTAACGGCCGGGCTCGGCGGAGACGTTCGTCCCGGAGTCGCCGGAGGCGCCGTCGTCCGGGCCGGACGACGAATCGGAGCCGGTGCATCCGCCGAGCCCCGCGGCGACGAGCACGGTGATGAGCACGGCGCCGGCCGGGGCGGCCCGCCGTCCGTACGCCCTTCGCTGCGCTGGCTGCACTGTCGGTGTCCCTTCGAGCGACGGAAAACTCCTTGCCGCCCGGGGGCGGTGGCTGGAGACAATGTCTACCGCACGCACTGCCGCGCCCGCCGGTCACCTGTCGCCTATGGAGCCTTGGTCCGGCTTTTGCGGTTTCTGTCTTTTACGGGGGAATGAGTACATCATGTCGTATGTGGAGGTGGCCGGCGCTCAGGTGCCGATCCGGATGTGGGCCGACCCCTCGACGGTCGAGGGCGTGGCCATGCAGCAGCTGCGGAACGTCGCCACGCTGCCCTGGATCAAGGGCCTCGCCGTGATGCCGGATGTGCATTATGGGAAGGGTGCCACGGTCGGCTCGGTGATCGCGATGGCGGGCGCGGTGTGCCCGGCGGCCGTCGGCGTGGACATCGGCTGCGGGATGTCGGCGGTCAAGACATCGCTGACCGCCGACGACCTTCCGGGGGATCTCTCGCGGCTGCGGTCCCGGATCGAGCAGACGATCCCGGTGGGGCGCGGTATGCACGACGACCCGGTGGACCCGGGGCGGCTGCACGCGTTTCCGACGGCGGGGTGGGACGACTTCTGGAGCCGGTTCGGGGGAGTGGCCGAGGCGGTCAAGTTCCGTCAGGAGCGGGCCGTCAAGCAGATGGGTTCGCTCGGGTCCGGTAACCACTTCATCGAGTTCTGCCTCGATGACGAGGGTGCGGTCTGGCTGATGCTGCACTCCGGCTCCCGCAACATCGGTAAGGAGCTCGCCGAGTACCACATCGGCGAGGCCCGGAAGCTCCCGCACAACCAGGATCTGATCGACCGCGACCTGGCCGTCTTCATCGCGGACACCCCGCAGATGGCGGCGTACCGGCACGATCTCTTCTGGGCGCAGGAGTACGCGAAGTACAACCGCGCGATCATGATGGCGCTCTTCCAGGACGTGGTGCGCAAGGAGTTCAGGAAGGCCCGCCCGGTCTTCGAGCCGGTGATCAGTTGCCACCACAACTATGTCGCCGAGGAGCGCTACGAGCACATGGACCTTCTCGTGACCCGTAAGGGCGCCATCCGCGCCGGGAGCGGGGACTACGGGATCATTCCGGGCTCGATGGGCACCGGTTCGTACATCGTGCGCGGTCTGGGGAACGAGGCGTCGTTCAACTCGGCCTCGCACGGAGCGGGCCGGAAGATGAGCCGTAACGCGGCGAAGAAGCGCTTCTCGACCCGGGATCTGGAGGAGCAGACGCGGGGCGTGGAGTGCCGTAAGGACTCCGGCGTCGTGGACGAGATCCCGGGGGCGTACAAGCCGATCGAGAAGGTCATCGACCAGCAGCGGGACCTGGTCGAGGTGGTGGCCAGGCTCAAGCAGGTCGTGTGCGTGAAGGGCTGAGGCCCGGGACCCCTCGACCGCACATCATCAACGGCCCCCGGACCGGTGACGGTTCGGGGGCCCCGCCTTGTCCATGGGTGTTCCATGGGTGATGCCCCGCGTTATCGGCTGAGGCCGTCGAAGGCGATGGGCAGATGCCGGGGGCCTCTGAGGACGGCGTTGTGGCGGTAAGGCGGCGGGTCCTCGATCAGGCGGGGGTTGTCGAGCCGGCGGACCAGTTCGGCCAGGGCGGCCTGCGCCTCGAGGCGGGCCAGGGGCGAGCCGATGCAGTTGTGGATGCCGGTGCCGAAGCCGAAGTGCTGGTTGTCCGGGCGGTCGGGGATGAAGCGGTCGGGCTCGGGGAAGCGCTGGGGGTCCCGGTTCCCGGAGGCCGGGACGAGCCACAGTGAGGCGCCCTGGGGAATGGTGGTACCGGCGATCTCGATGTCGTCGAGCGTGGTGCGCTCGGGCAGCAGCTGCACGGGCGGTTCGAACCGCAGCAGCTCTTCCACCAGCGGGATGACCAGGTCGGGGTCCGCACGCAGTTGCTTGAGGGTGTCGGGGTGGCGCAGCAGGGTGAGCATTCCGTTGGTGATGAGGTTGACGGTGGTCTCGTGACCCGCGATGAGCAGCAGCGTCAGGTTGCTGAGCATCTCGGGCAGGGACATCGGGCGCTCGTCGGCTCCGCGGTCGGTGGCCAGGGCGGAGATCATGTCCTCCCGGGGTGCGCGGCGGCGCTGCTCGATCAGGCCCGAGAGGTAGTCGGCGAGCTGGTGGTGGGCCTCCCGGATGGCCTGCCAGTGGGCCTGCTGTTCCTCGGGCGTGCCGACGGGCGGCTCGATGGCGGTGGCGACGGTGTCGGCCCACCCGTGGAAGCGCTGCTCGTCCTCCTGCGGGACGCCGAGCAGGCGGCAGATCACGGTGACGGGGAAGGGGTAGGAGAAGTCGTCGACGAGGTCGATCTGCTCCCGCCCCCGGAAGCGGTCGATGAGGCCGGAGACGATTCCGGAGATCTCGCCGTGCAGGCCGTAGACGCGCCGGGGGGAGTGCGGAGGGCCGTACGTCCGCATGATCAGCCGGCGCAGGCGGTCGTGGTCGGGAGGGTCGAGCCTGATGAAGCTCGGCGGCAGGTCGGGGTCCTCGGTCCTGGGACCGGTCTTCGCCTCGGGGGCGAGATTGCGGATGTCGGAGCTGACCCTGGGGTCGTGGAGCAGGCTGTGGATCTCCCAGTAGGTACTGACCAGGTAGGGGCCGGATTCGTCCCGCACCACGGGGGTCCTGCGGAGTTCGGCATACAGCGGGTAGGGGTCGGCGCGGTTGGCGTGGTCGAGGATCTGGCCCAGGAGTGCGACCGACGTCATGGTGGTTTTCCTTCCGGGTGCCGATGGTGTCCGCGTCGGGCGGTGGTGCCTGCCTCGGGCGGCCCGCGTCAGGCGGAGGTGCCTGCCTCGGGCGGTGGGCCCGCGTCAGGCGGGGGTGAACGTGACGCGCTGGTCGGTCGGGGAGTGGCCGCTCACGGTGACCTGGGGGCCGTGGGTGGGCACCGAGGGGTCGGGGAATCCGGCCGGCACCGGACGCATGCCTTCGGTCCGCCGGTCGACGGTGGTGAACGGCGGGGGGAAGGCCGCGGCCTGTTCGATCTGCCGCTGGTAGAACTCCAGCCATTTCGCCTGGTCGAAGGTGACGGCGGCGATGACGCGGCCCTGGTAGCCATAGGCCGCGGTGAAGCGGTGTTCGCCCAGCGAGCCCTGGCTGACGATGATCTGGTCGGCCATGTTCGGGACCCCGACGGACTTGATGTTGACGCCGAACTGGGCCGACCAGAAATACGGCGTCCACAGGTGCGGGCGGCGGTCCTCACCGTGACAGATCATGTTGTGGGCGGCGACCTGGGCCTGAGTGACCGCGTTGCCCCAGTGCTCCAGGGACAGGAACTGGTAGCCGAACAGCGGATGTGGGGAGCGGGCGACGTCTCCCGCGACGAAGACATCGTCGGCGACGATGCCCCGTACGTCGAAGGCCCGGCAGCCCGCGTCGCAGGCGATCCCGCGCGGCCCCGCGGCCAGCCCGGATCCCGCGAGCCATTCGGTGTTGCGCGTCGCGCCCAGGGCGACGACGGCCACATCCGCGTCCACTGTGCCGCCGTCCGAGAAATGGGCCCGCCGCAGCCGTCCCGCACCGTCGCCTTCGAGCCCGGTGACCATCACACCGCAGCGCAGGTCGACACCGTGCTGGTGGTGCAGTTGGGCGGCCACGTCGCCGATCACGCTGCCCAGGGCGCCCGACAGGGGGGTCGGGCCGCGTTCGGCGACCGTGACGGGCAGGTCCCGCTCGCGGCAGACGGAGGCGATCTCCGAGCCGGTGAATCCGGCGCCGATCACCAGCACCCGGCTGGGCCCGGCCTTCAACCGGTGCCTCAACCGGGTGGCGTCGTCCCTGGTCCGCAGCACGAAGACGCCGTCCAGGCCGGCCTCCAGCTCGTTCGGCCACGGGCGGGAGCGGACCCCGGTGGCGATCAGCAGCCGGTCGTACTCCACCGAGGTGCCATCGGCGAGAGCCACCCGCTTGGCCGTCGGATCCAGGCCGGTCGCGGCGACACCCAGCCGCCATTGCGCCTCGATCGCCCGACGCCGGGGGAGAGCCGTATGGTCGGCCGGCACCCTGCCGAGCAGGACCTGCTTGGACAGCGGCGGCCGGTCGTACGGCTCGTACGGCTCGTCACCGATCATGGTGAGGGTGCCGGTGAAGCCCTCCTCCCGGAGCGTCTCGGCGGCCCGCAGCCCCGCCAGGGAGGCACCCACGACGACGATGCGGCCCCCGCGCCTGAGCCGCTCCAGGGAACCGTCAACCGCCATCGGAGACACCCGCCCCCTCCGTGGCCCACGTCGCGCCCGCGCCCTCCACGGTGATGGCCTTGACCGGACAGGCCGCCTCCGCCCGCAGGACGTCCAGGCGCCGCGTGTCGTCGGGCTGCCCGTCGTACAGCAGCGCCTCCTCACCGTGCATCGCGAACACATCCGGCGCGAGGAAGGCGCACTGTGCGTAGCCCTGGCACCGGTTGAGATCTACGACAACTCTCATGACGCCTCCGCTTCACCGCGAGGTGACGGTCTCTCCCAGCATCGGAGAGACCTCGGGACGGCGCACATTCACGGGTCGGACGGGCGGACGGCTACAGGCCGCCCGTTCACGGGCTCAGCACTCGCGAACCAGCTCGGCGGCCGCGAAACGGGCTCAGCGCTCGCGGTGGACCTTGTGCTGGGCGGCCTGGGCACGTGGCCGGATGACCATCATGTCGATGTTCACATGCGAGGGGCGGGTCACCGCCCACTCGACCGTGTCGGCCACGTCGTCGGCGGTCAGCGGCTCGGCCACGCCCTCGTAAACGGCCGCGGCCTTGGCCTCGTCGCCGCGGTAGCGGTTCATCGCGAACTCGTCCGTCCTGACCATGCCCGGGGCGATCTCGATCACCCGCACCGGCTCACCGCACAGCTCCAGGCGCAGGGTGGCCGCGATGGCGTGGGCGCCGTGCTTGGCCGCCACGTACCCGCCGCCGCCCTCGTACGCCACATGGCCCGCCGTGGAGGACAGCACGACGATCGTGCCGTCGCCGGAGGCGGTGAGGGCGGGCAGCAGCGCCTGGGTCACCTGGAGCACCCCCACCACATTGACCTCGTACATCGCCCGCCAGTCGGCCGGGTCGGCGGTGGCGACGGGCTCGGCGCCGATCGCGCCGCCCGCGTTGTTCACCAGGACGTCGCAGCGGTCCAGAGCGGCGGCGAAGGACTCCACGGCAGCACGGTCGGTGACGTCGAGGGCATACGCCTCGGCCTCGTGCCCCGCCTCGGTCAGCTCGGCGGCGAGCGCGTCGACGCGCTCCTTACGGCGGGCGGCGAGGACGACGCGGAATCCGGCGGCGGCCAGACGACGCGCGGTCGCGGCACCGATCCCGCTGCTCGCGCCGGTGATGACTGCGGTACGGGTGGTCATCGGCCCTCCTGTGGCGACGTGGCGCAAACGGTGGTGCCTGCGCGTGATCCATACGCAGGATATGACGGCCTGATTTACCTCCAACCGGGGGACTGAAGATCGGAATCCGCTAGCGGGCCCTGGGCTCGGGGAAGGGTGCAGTGCGTCCGGCGCGGCGCCGGTAATGGAGCACCCATGCCCAAGGAGTGAATTCAGGTAATGACGCAGCAAAACAGATTCCTTCAGCGGTCTCGTCGTTCTTTCCGGCGCTGGGGCGTGGCCTCAGCGGGTGCCATCGCGGCTGCGGCCCTGGTCACCGGTGCTCCGGGAACCGCATGGGCCGCGGGCAGCACCCCCGAGCCGCACTCGTCGCCGAGCAACAAGTGCCACCAGGACCGGGCGAACGGGGACAGTAAGGGGCACCACGAGAACGGTCACCAGGACCCGAATGGCCGCCACGACAAGAACGGTCATCAGGACCCGAACGGCCACCACGGTGACCACGGTGACCACGTCCGTCACGACGAGGGCAGCCGTCACGACGAGGGCAGCCGTCACGAGGAGGGCAGCCGTCACGAGGAGGGCAGCCGTCACGAGGAGGGCAGCCGTCACGACGAGGGCGGGCGGCACGAGGAGAGTGGCCAGCGCGAGGACAGCGGCCGGTACGACGCGAACATGAACAGCCGTCGTGACGACAATGGGCGCCACGAGGACAACGGCGGCAAGGAGAACAACGGCGGCCACGAGGACAACGGCGGCCACGAGGACAACGGCGGCAAGGAGAACAACGGCGGCCACGAGGACAACGGCGGCAAGGAGAACAACGGCGGCCACGAGGACAACGGCCAGCAAGACGACCACGGGCGTCCGGACGTGAGCCGTTACTTCCCCGTCGGGAAGTTCTGGCACGGCCCCCAGGGCCGCAGCGTGGCACGCCCCGAGCAGGCCGCACAGCCGCAGCAGGCGGCTCAGCCGGAGCAGGTCGCCCAGCCGCAGGAGGCCGCCCAGGCCGCACAGCCGCAGCAGGCGGCCCAGCCCGAGCAGGCCGCACAGCCGCAGCAGGCGGCCCAGCCCGAGCAGGCCGTCCAGCCGCAGGAGGCCGCCCAGCCCGAGCAGGCCGCCCAGCCCGCTGAGGAGGCCCAGGACCGCGGCGCCGTCCGACCCGTCACCGTTCCCGCCCACGAGGACGACCAGGCTCGCCACGGCCAGGAGAACAAGCAGAACAAGCAGAACAAGCAGAACAAGGAGCACCAGGACGCGAAGAAGAGCGACCCGGTGACGATCGCTGAGGCGATCGAGATCGCCGAGTGCGAGGTCGGCGGCCAGGCCGTCACCGCCGAGCTGGTGGACTGCCCCGAGGACGACCCGCACCACAAGGGCAACCACAAGGGCAACCACCAGGACGAGCGCAAGGACGAGCGCAAGGACGAGCGCAAGGACCCGCAGCACCACGACGGTCAGCGCAAGGACAAGCAGCGCAAGGACGAGCACAAGGACCCGCACCAGAAGGAGGCCAAGAAGGAGGGCAAGAAGGTGTGGGTCGTGGAGGTCGAGTGCGACCACACCCTCACGACCGTCTTCATCGACCCGGAAACCGGCTGCGTCCTCGGTACGGAGCAGGAGCAGGAGCAGGACGACCACCACGGTGACCACGGCAAGCAGGGTGACCACGGCGACCACGAGGGCAAGGGCGGCCACGGCCGGCCGATGGTTACCGCCTAGGCACGTACATGATCACAGCGACTCCGGCCAGGCAGATCAGCGCTCCGATGACATCGAAGCGGTCGGGCCGGTAGCCGTTGGCGACCATGCCCCAGGCGAGCGATGCGGCGACGAAAACGCCGCCGTACACCGTGAGGATGCGGCCGAACTCCGCGTCCGGCTGGAGCGTGGCCGCGAACCCGTAGACGCCCAGGGAGATGATCCCTGCGCCGATCCACGCCCAACCCCTGTGCTCACGTACGCCCTGCCAGACGAGCCAGACGCCTCCGATCTCCAGGAGCGCGGCCACGGCGAAGAGAGCATGGAACGTGCGGTGAGCATGGGGGAGGGGCACGGCTCGATCATGAAGCCTGAACGAGCCGCCCATGGGCCCGCCTGAGCCCCGGCGTCGGCCGAAATTCCCTTTGCGCGCATCCGCCCGTGTGCCAGGGTCGGGCCGATGACGACGTCGACGACATCCCGATGTGCCTTACTGCGCTGGCAGTCCGACCTGACCTGGTCGCTCTTCGAGTACCACCTGGAGCGGTTGGAGCCCGGGGACTTCCTGTGGGAGCCCGTGGCCCACTGCTGGACGGTGCGGCGGGGCGCCGACGGGGCGTGGGTGCCGGACTGGGCGGAGACCGAGCCCGATCCCGTGCCCGTCCCCACCATTGGATGGCTGAGCTGGCATATCGGCTGGTGGTGGAGCGTGGCCATCGACCACGCGGAGGGACGGAGGCCGCGGGAGCGGACCGACGTCCTCTGGCCCGGCGACGGTAAGGCGGCCATCGAATGGCTGCGGGGTCTGCGGGCGGCGTGGACGGCCGTGCTGGAACGGCTCACCGAGGAGGACCTGGACGCCATCGCGCCGTTCCCCTGGGATCGGGACCCCGAGCACACCGTTGCCCACATGGCGGCCTGGGTGAACGCCGAGCTGATGAAGAACGCCGCCGAGATCGGCCAACTCCGCCTGCTGCGCGCCGCGTCCGCGACGTAGGGGCCCCGGCCTCAGAACCCCCGGCCGCAGAGCCACGGCCCGGCCTCAAGGCCCGGGTTTCACGGCCCAGGTCTCAGGACCCCGGGTCTCACGGCCCGGGTCTCTCAGGACCCCGGGTCTCACGGCCACACCAGGCAGTACGCCTGGTGCCCCGCCTCGTGCAGCCGGTGGCTGAAGTCCTGCCACTCGTGCAGCAGTTGATAGACCGTGAAGGCGTCCCGGGGGCCGCCGCGGTCGGGGACCGTGGACCAGATGAAGGCCGCGGCGCCCACGGACTCCTCGCCCACGCCGCGCAGCGGGTCGACGACGGTCATCGGGAGCTTGACGACGGCGTAGTCCGGGTGGAGGACGACCAGTTCGAGCGGGGGGACCCTGTGGAGCGGGACGCCCTCGATGCCGGTGAGGACCATCGCCGCGACCGTCTCCGGCTTGATCTTCGTGAACATGCCTTGGCCGAGCTCATCGCCGCCGAGCTCCTCGGGGCGCATGGAGATGGGGACCCTGGCCGCGGTGGCGCCATCGGGCGCACCGAAGTACTTGTAGGTCACCCCCATGCGGCCCCCGCTTCTGCCTGCCCTGCCCGCCTCGTCCCGCCGATGGCGACCGGACCGGGCACGCTCGGGGCCGCCTCGGTCGTCAGTCCCTTCACCCAGTTCGCCACCGCGATGCATATCTCCACCCGACCACTCGCGGCCACTACCGCGCAACCCGATCTCTGTTACAGCAACCTCCCCCACGCTCGGGCTGTGAAACGCCCGGCCGCGGGAGTCTGTCCGGCTCTGACAACATGGCTTGCGTGAGCTATCCGTACGCAGCCCCAGTTTCGCAGACGCTTTTCGATCGCGCGGCCGCCGTGACCCCCGGCGGCGTGAACTCTCCGGTGCGGGCGTTCCGCGCCGTGGGGGGAACGCCCCGGTTCATGGTGTCCGGTGACGGTCCGTACCTCACCGATGCCGACGGACGCGAGTATGTGGACCTCGTGTGCTCGTGGGGACCGATGATCCTCGGCCATTCCCACCCCGAGGTCATCGCGGCCGTGCAGGCCGCCGTCGCTCGCGGTACGTCGTTCGGCACGCCCGGTGAGGGTGAGGTCGAGCTCGCCGAGGAGATCGTGGCGCGGGTCGCCCCCGTCGAGCAGGTGCGCCTGGTGTCGTCCGGCACCGAGGCGACGATGTCGGCGATCCGCCTGGCCCGCGGGTTCACCGGGCGGTCGAAGGTGATCAAGTTCGCCGGTTGCTATCACGGGCATGTGGACGCCCTGCTGGCCGCGGCCGGGTCCGGAGTGGCGACCTTCGGGCTGCCGGACACTCCGGGGGTGACGGGAGCGCAGGCGGGGGAGACCGTGGTGCTGCCGTACAACGACCTGGAGGCGGTCCGGGCGGCCTTTGCCGCGCACCCCGGGGAGATCGCCTGTGTGATCACCGAGGCGTCGCCGGGCAACATGGGCGTGGTCCCGCCGCTGCCCGGGTTCAACGCGGGCCTCAAGCAGCTCTGCGCCGACCATGGCGCGCTCTACATCTCCGACGAGGTCATGACCGGCTTCCGGGTCTCCCGGGCCGGGTGGTTCGGGCTGGACGGCGTGGAGCCGGACCTGATGACCTTCGGCAAGGTCATGGGCGGCGGCTTCCCGGCGGCGGCCTTCGGCGGGCGCGCCGAGGTCATGGAGCGCCTCGCCCCGGCCGGCCCGGTCTACCAGGCGGGCACGCTGTCCGGGAACCCGATCGCCACGGCCGCGGGCGTCGCGCAGCTGCGGCTGCTGGACGACGCGGCGTACGGACAGGTCGACGCGGCCTCCGAGCGGCTGCGGGCGATGGCGACGGAGGCGCTCTCCAAGGCGGGCGTGGCCCACCGGGTGCAGGTCGCGGGCAACATGTTCTCGGTCTTCTTCACCGGCGACGAGGTCACCAACTACGAGCAGGCCAAGGCGCAGGAGTCGTTCCGCTTCACCGCCTTCTTCCATTCGATGCTGTCCCAGGGCGTCTATCTCCCGCCGTCCGCCTTCGAGTCGTGGTTCGTCTCCACGGCGCATGACGAGCGGGCGCTGGAGCGGGTGGCAGCGGCTCTGCCGGGGGCGGCGCGGGCCGCCGCCGAGGCCACTGAATGATGGGTGACATGACACAGAGCGAGAACGACATCACCGTCGTCCATGTGATGCGCCACGGCGAGGTGCACAACCCGGAGGGCGTGCTCTACGGCAGGCTGCCCGGCTACCACCTCTCGGACCTGGGGCGGCAGATGGCCGACCGGGTCGCCGAGCACCTCGCCGACCGTGACATCACCCATGTCGTCGCCTCCCCGTTGGAGCGGGCGCAGGAGACGGCGGGGCCGATCGCCAAGGCGCACGGCCTGGACGTGGCCGTGGACGAGCGGCTGATCGAGGCGGCGAACGTCTTTCAGGGCAAGACCTTCGGTGTCGGCGACGGCGCGCTGCGCAAACCGGCCAACTGGCGCCATCTCACCAACCCGTTCCGCCCGTCCTGGGGCGAGCCCTATGTCGACCAGGTGGTGCGGATGATGGCGGCGCTGGGCCGGGCGCGGGACGCCGCGCGCGGGCACGAGGCGGTGTGCGTCAGCCATCAGCTGCCCATCTGGATCGTGCGCAGCTTCGTGGAGCGGCGGCGGCTGTGGCACGACCCGCGCAAGCGGCAGTGCACCTTGGCCAGCCTCACCAGCTTCACCTACCGCGGCGACAGGATCGTCGCGGTGGGCTACAGCGAACCGGCCCGTGATCTTGTCCCGGCCCATCTGCGCGCGGGCGCCAAGCCGGTGAAGGGGGCCTCCAAGGGCTTCGGCGCCTGAGCGGCAGGGCTACGGCGCCTGAGCGGCGCGGGCCGCGGTGCGTGGTGACCGGCGCATGGCCGTGGGATGGCCGGTGCGTCACGGGGCGCGTTCCCGAATGGAGACATTGTGTCCGCTGTGTAATTGACCGCGTTCCTTCGGAACCTCGCTATTCGCTTCGCCATCTCCAGGGTTGTCCGGACACCCCGGGCAATCGGAACGGCGAGTGCGAATAGAGGACGTTATGCGTGAGGTCAGCCGGAGGGGGATCCTCGGTCTGGGTGTGGGAGCGGCGGCATCACTGGCCGTCGCCGGCTGTTCCTCGGGATCCGGGACGCCGAAGCCTGCGAAGAAGACCACTCAGGCGAAGCCGATCGGTGACGGCTCCACTTCGAAGGGTGAGCAGCGGCCGGCGGACCCGAAGCCCGAGCGGCTGGCACCGGGGCAGAAGCCGCCGCAGTTCGTGGTCTTCTCATGGGACGGCGCGGGAGAGGTCGGCAACGGTCTCTTCCCGCGGTTCCGCAAGCTCGCCAAGGACCATGGCGCGACCATGACCTTCTTCCTCTCCGGTATCTACTGCCTTCCGGAGTCGAAGAAGTCGCTGTACCGGCCGCCGAACAACCCGGTGGGCGCCTCCGACATCGGCTATCTCACCGATGAGCACATCAAGGAGACGCTGCGCAACGTGCGCGAGGCGTGGCTCGAGGGCCATGAGATCGGCACTCACTTCAATGGCCACTTCTGCTCCGGAAGCGGGTCGGTGGAGAACTGGACGTCCGCGCAGTGGAAGTCCGAGATCGACCAGGCCATGTCCTTCGTCACGGAGTGGCGGACGAATACGCGCTTCACCGATGTGGAACCGCTGCCGTTCGACTACCACAAGGAACTCATCGGCGGCCGCACGCCCTGTCTGAAGGGCCAGACCAATTTGCTGCCGACCGCCCGGGAACTCGGCTGGCGCTATGACGCCAGTTCGCCCGGCGGACTCCAGGTATGGCCGTCGAAGAAGCAGGGGGTGTGGGACTTCCCGCTGCAGCAGATTCCCTTTCCGGGGCACACCTTCGAGGTGCTCTCCATGGACTACAACATCCTGGCGAACCAGTCGCAGAATTCCACCAATGCCCCGCCCGCGAACTACCCGGGCTGGCGCAAGCAGGCCACCGAGGCGTACATAGCCGGCTTCAAGCGGGCCTATGAGACCAACCGCGCCCCGCTTTTCATCGGCAACCACTTCGAGCAGTGGAACGGTGGTATCTACATGGACGCCGTCGAAGAGGCGCTGAAGCATATGGCCGACGAGAAGCGGAAGGACGTCCGGTTGGTCTCCTTCAAGCAGTTCACCGACTGGATGGACGCACAGGACCCCGCGGTCCTGGCCGATCTGCGCGGGCTCGGCGTGGGCCAGGCGTGGAGCGCGAGCGGTCACTGACCGCGTCGGCGGGCCGCAAGGTCCGCGGAGGCCCTCTGGGCCCCGGGCGGGGGTGCCCGGAGGGGGGTGGCGAAGATCCCCAAAAGGGCCATGCGAAACTTTTCACATGAGTGCCTGCCGTGCCCTTCGGGGCCTCGCGACCCGTCGTGGCGCAACCGTGCCGGCCATCGGGGCCGTGATCGCCGCGCTGTCCCTGACCGCCTGCAGCGGGGGCGGCGCCTCGGGCGGCTCCGCCGACACCAAGTTCGTCCAGGGCAAGGGCGGCGTGGACACGGTCTCCGAGGAGAACCGTAAGGACGCCCCCCAGCTCTCGGGGAAGACCCTGGAGGACAAGCCGCTGGACGTGGCGGACTACAAGGGCAAGATCGTGGTCCTGAACGTCTGGGGCTCGTGGTGCGCCCCCTGCCGGGCGGAGGCGGCGAACCTCGCCAAGGTCGCCAAGGACACCAAGGCCAAGGGCGTGCAGTTCGTCGGGATCAACACCCGTGACTCCAACCGCGCCCCCGCTCTCAGGTTCGAGAAGGAATACGGCGTCGACTACCCGAGCCTGTACGACCCGATCGGGAAGCTCATGCTGCGCTTCCCCAAGGGCAGTCTCAATCCGCAGGCCATCCCCTCGACGATCGTCCTGGACCGGGAGGGCAGGATCGCGGCCCGCGCTCTGACGCCGCTCAGCGAGGAGCGCCTGCGCTCGATGATCACCCCGCTGATCGCGGAGAAGTGACCTCCGTGAGCACTCTGGCCGCCGCCACCGATCCCAACCAGACCGTCCTGACCGGGGCGCTGCTGCTGGCGCTTCCGGTCGCCCTGCTCGGCGGGCTGGTCTCCTTCTTCTCCCCCTGTGTGCTGCCGCTGGTGCCCGGCTATATGTCGTATGTCACCGGGGTGACGGGGACGGATCTGGCAGAGGCCAAGCGCGGCCGGATGGTCGCGGGCGCCTCGCTCTTCGTGCTCGGCTTCACCGCGGTCTTCGTCTCCGGGGGCGCGCTCTTCGGCAACTTCGGCTGGACGCTCCAGGAGCACAAGGAGACCATCTCCAAGATTCTCGGGGTCATCACGGTCGTGATGGGCCTGGCCTTCATGGGGGTGCTGGGGGGCTTCGGGCAGCGGGAGTTCCGCTTTCACATCAAGCCCACGCTGGGGCTCGCGGGGGCGCCGGTGCTGGGCGCCCTGTTCGGCGTCGGCTGGACGCCGTGCCTGGGGCCGACGCTCACCGCCGTCAACGCCCTGGCGTTCAATGAGGCGAGCGCGGGGCGCGGGGCCCTGCTCACCGCCGCGTACTGCGTGGGGCTCGGGCTGCCCTTCGTGGCGGTCGCCGTGGCCTACCGCCGGGCGCTGGGTGCCTTCGGCTGGGTCAAGCGGCACTACGTCTGGGTGATGCGAGTCGGCGGCGGCATGCTCGTCGTCCTGGGAGTGCTGCTGCTCACAGGTATCTGGGACACCATGATGGGCTCCATGCAGACCTGGGCTCAGGGCTTCAACGTTGGGATCTGACTGATGTCCACCACCGATACCGACACCGCGGCCGGCCAGGAGGCGCCGCCCGAGAGCGGCGCGACCGCCGAGGAGCGCGAGCTCGGCGCCGCGGAGTCGCAGCTGTCCACCGCCCCGGCCGAGGAGATCAACATCCCCTCGCTGGGGCCGCTCGGCTGGGCCCGGTGGTTCTGGCGGCAGCTGACCTCGATGCGGGTCGCGCTGCTGCTGCTCCTTCTGCTCTCCCTCGGCACGATCCCCGGCTCGCTGGTCCCGCAGACCAGCATCGACCAGCTCAAGGTGCAGGACTTCCAGGAGCGGCACCCGACGCTCACGCCGATTTACGAGAAGCTGCAGCTGTTCCACGTCTACAGCTCGGTGTGGTTCTCGGCGATCTATCTCCTGCTGTTCATCTCCCTCATCGGCTGCATCGTGCCGCGCACCTGGCAGTTCATCGGCCAGCTGCGCGGCCGCCCGCCGGCCGCGCCCCGCCGGCTGACCCGGCTTCCCGCGTACACCACCTGGCGCAGTGAGGCCGAGCCGGAGCAGGTGCTCGAGGCCGCCCGGAAGATCATGAAGCGGCGTCGCTTCCGCATCCATGGCTCGGGTGACGCGGTGGCCGCGGAGAAGGGCTATCTGCGCGAGGTGGGCAATCTGCTCTTCCATATCGCGCTGATCGTGCTGCTGGTCTCCTTCGCCGCCGGCCAGTTGTGGAAGACCGAGGGCAGCACCCTGATCACCGAGGGCGGCGGCTTCTCCAACAGTGTCACCCAGTACGACGACATCAAGTCGGGGCAGCTGTTCAACAACGACGATCTCGCCCCCTTCGGCTTCCAGCTGGACCGCTTCACCGCGACCTATGAACGCAGCGGTCCGCAGATGCGCACCCCGCGGACCTTCCGCGCCGATGTGTCCTACTGGGACGGCGCGGACGGTGCCACCCGCAAGACCTCCATCGAGGTGAACGAGCCGCTGGAGATCTCGGGCTACAAGGTCTTCCTGCTGAACCACGGCTACTCGCCGGTCGTCACCATCCGGGACGGCAAGGGCAATGTGGCGCACCAGGGCCCGGTGGTCGGGCTGCCGATCGACGGGGCCAACCTCACCGAGAGCATGGTCATCAAGGTCCCGGACTACCGGGACAAGGACGGCAAGAAGGACCAGATCGGCTTCCAGGGGCAGTTCCTGCCGACCTGGGTGCGCAGCCAGGGCATGTTCTCCGTCTTCCCGGCGCTGGACAACCCGACGCTGGTCCTGACCGCCTATCACGGCAGCCTCGGCGTCGACGGCGGCACTCCGCAGAGCGTGTACCAGCTGGACAAGTCGCGGATGAAGCAGTTCATGGAGTCCGACGGCAAGACCAAGTTCGCCCGGGCGCTCAAGGTCGGCGACACCATGAAGCTGCCCAACGGCGCCGGAACGCTGTCGTTCGACGGCGTCAAGGAATGGGCCAGCTTCCAGATCTCGCACAAGCCGGGTGACCAAGGCGCCCTCATCGGAGCCGTCGCCGCCCTGGTGGGCCTGGCCGGCTCCCTGTTCATCCAGCGCCGCCGGGTGTGGGTGCGCGCGGTGAGGGGCGACGACGGCACCACCGTCGTCGAGATGGCGGGGCTCGGCCGCAGTGAGTACGCCAAGCTCCCCGAAGAACTCGCCGATCTGGCCGTCCGCCTGCAGACGGACGCACCTCCGGCCCCGGAAGCGGAACCCGATCCGGAGCCCGGCCCGGACTCCCCCGAGGAGCCCGGCAAGGACTCCACCAAGGACGCCACCAAGGACGCCGGTAAGGGCTCCTCCAAGGACCCGAGCAAGGACTCCGGCAAGGAATCCACCAAGGACTCCGCCTCGGAATCCGCATCCGACACCGCAGATCCCGCAGATCCTGCCGAAGGAGCGCGCGCGTGAACCTCGCCGCCGAAGTCAACGAGAACCTGGCTCATTACAGCAACGTGCTGATCTACTCGGCGATGGCGGTCTACACGCTCGCCTTCCTCGCGCATATCGCCGAGTGGGTGTTCGGCAGCCGCAGCGCCGTCGGCCGCACCGCCGCCGCGATCACCGCCGACGCCGCGGCCGCCCAGCGCGCCAAGGTGACGGTGCAGGTCGGCGGGCAGAGCGGCGGCACCGCCGTGCTGGAGCGACCGAAGATCGTCACCCGCTCCGCGGCGGGCAGCCGCGACGTGCCGGACGGGCCGGGTGCCGCGGGCGGCACCGAACAGGGCGATGTGTACGGCCGGATCGCGGTGGGCCTGACCGTACTGGCCTTCCTCTTTCATGCCGTGGGCGTCCTCTTCCGCGCGCTGTCGGTGCAGCGGGCGCCGTGGGGCAACATGTACGAGTTCTCCACGACCTTCGCCATGGTCGCGGTCGCCACATACCTCGTGCTGCTGGCGCTGAAGAAGAATGTGCGCTGGATCGGGCTGCCCCTCGTCACCACGGTCCTCCTCGACCTCGGTCTCGCCGTCTCTGTCTTGTACACCGACAGCGACCAGTTGGTTCCGGCCCTGCACTCGTACTGGCTGTGGATCCACGTCAGCTGCGCGATCGTCTCCGGCGCCTCGCTCTACATCGGGGCCGTCTCCACGCTGCTGTACCTCTTCCGCGACCGCTACGAGGCCCAGTTGGAGAACCCGGAGGGCAAGCAGTACGGCCGGTTCGCCAAGTCCGTTCTGGAGCGGGTGCCCTCGTCGGCGTCGCTGGACAAGTTCGCGTACCGCATCAACGCCACGATCTTCCCGCTGTGGACCTTCACGATCATCGCGGGCGCGATCTGGGCCGAGGCGGCCTGGGGCCGCTACTGGGGCTGGGACCCCAAGGAGGTCTGGTCCTTCATCACCTGGGTCGCCTACGCCTGTTACCTGCACGCCCGCGCCACCGCCGGCTGGAAGGGCCGCAAGGCCGCCTACCTCGCGCTGATCGCCTTCGGCTGCTACCTGTTCAACTACTACGGCGTCAACATCTTCATCACCGGCAAGCACTCCTACGCCGGGGTCTGACACCGGAACACGCCAACGGCCGGTGCCCGTGACCCAGGTCACGGGCACCGGCCGTGGTGCGTGCGGACAGCCCAGGCTGCCGCGTCAGGCCGTCCGACCCCTCCTCAGGACGCGGCCGGCGGCGGTGAGTCCTCGGGACCGGAGCCGGAACCGGAACCGGGTCCCTCGCCCTTGCGGCGCAGTTCCTCCTCGCGGCGACGGAGGTCGGCCTCCCAGTCCTTCAGGCGCTCTTCGTCGCTCTCCTCGTGGTCGCCGGGCGGGTCGGCCTGCGCGTCCCCGTCGTCCTTACGGCTCTTGTCGTTCAGGGACTTGAGGAACTCGGGATTGTCGTCCGGCGCGACCCACCCGCCCCCGCCGCCCGCGCTCCGGGCAGCGCCGCGTCCGCCGCCTCCGGCGACGGCACGCTTACGGCCCGCGATCAGCCAGGAGATGGAGCCCACGACGGGGAACAGCAGGACGAGGATCGCCCAGATGGGCTTGGGGATATAGCGGATGTCCTGTTCGTCGGTGGTGATGCAGTCGATGAACGCGTAGATGCTCAGTGCCAGCGGCACCAGGATCATCAGCACCCGTAGCATGAGGCGATTCCCCCTGCGTGTGGTGTTCGGGGCGGTGGCTCGGGCCCCCAGTTACGGGACCAGGGTAGTGCGTACCGGATACTGGGACGCATGGCTTATGACGATCTTCGTTCCTTTCTGCGGGCGCTCGACAAGGAAGGCGACCTCAAGAGGGTCAAGGCCGAAGTCGATCCGTATCTGGAGGTCGGGGAGATCGTCGACCGGGTCAACAAGGCCGGCGGCCCCGCGCTGCTCTTCGAGAACGTCAAGGGCTCGGCGATGCCGCTGGCCATGAATGTCTTCGGCACCGACCGCCGCCTCCTCAAGGCCCTCGGACTCCGCTCGTACGACGAGATCAGCGAGAAGATCGGCGGGCTGGTCAAACCCGAGCTGCCGCAGGGGTTCGGCGGCATGCGCGAGGCGTTCGGGAAGCTGGGCTCGATGGCCCATGTGCCGCCGAAGAAGGTGAAGGAGGCGCCCGTCCAGGAGGTGGTCCTCACCGGCGAGGACGTCGATCTGGACCAGCTTCCGGCGCTGTTCACCTGGCCCGAGGACGGCGGGTCGTTCTTCAACCTCGGCCTCACCCACACCAAGCACCCCGAGACCGGGGTGCGCAACCTCGGCCTCTACCGCCTCCAGCGCCATGACCGCCGCACCATCGGCATGCACTGGCAGATCCACAAGGACAGCCGCAACCACTACCAAGTGGCCGCCCGGCGCGGGGAGAAGCTCCCGGTGGCGGTCGCCTTCGGCGCACCGCCCGCCGTGACCTACGCCTCGACCGCGCCGCTGCCCGGCGATATCGACGAGTACCTCTTCGCGGGGTTCGTCCAGGGCCGGCGGGTCGAGATGGTCGATTGCAAGACGGTGCCGCTCCAGGTCCCGGCGGCCGCCGAGGTCGTCATCGAGGGCTGGCTGGAGCCCGGAAAGATGCTGCCGGAGGGCCCGTTCGGCGACCATACGGGCTTCTACACGCCCCAGGAGCCGTTCCCGGCCCTGACCATCGACTGTGTGACGATGCGGCGGCGGCCGCTGCTCCAGTCGATCGTGGTGGGCCGTCCGCCGACCGAGGACGGACCGCTGGGGCGGGCGACCGAGCGGTTCTTCCTCCCGCTGCTCAAGATCATCATCCCGGACATCGTGGACTACCACCTCCCCGAGTCCGGAGGATTCCACAACTGCGCGATCGTCTCGATCGACAAGAAGTACCCCAAGCATGCGCAGAAGGTGATGCACGCCATCTGGGGCGCCCACATGATGTCGCTCACCAAGCTGATCGTCGTGGTCGACGCCGACTGCGATGTACACGATTTGCACGAGGTCTCCTGGCGCGCCCTCGGGAACACCGACTACGGCCGCGATCTGACCGTGGTCGATGGCCCCGTCGACCACCTCGACCACGCCTCGTACCAGCAGTTCTGGGGCGGCAAGGCAGGCATCGACGCCACCGCGAAATGGCCCGAGGAGGGCTATACGCGCGACGGCGGATGGCCGCGCATGGTCATGTCCGACCCGGAGATCGCCGATCGGGTGACAAAGCGATGGAAGGAGTACGGGCTGTGAGCGCCGATTCCGCAACCTCCGATCTCTTCGGCCCCGAACCGGCGCCGCCCGGCCGGGTCCGCGCCTTTCTGCGGCTGGTGATGATCGAGCACTCGGTTTTCGCGCTGCCCTTCGCCTACACGGCCGCGCTGACCGCGATGCATCTGTGGGACGGCACCGTCCACTGGACGCGGCTGCTGCTGATCACGGTCGCCATGGTGGGCATGCGCACCTTCGCGATGGCCTGCAACCGGATCATCGACCGCGAGATCGACGCCCGTAATCCGCGCACCGCAGGCCGTGAGCTGGTCACCGGCGCCGTGTCGGTGCGCACCGCCTGGACCGGCGCGCTCATCGCGCTCGCCGTGTTCCTGGGCGCGGCGGCGCTCCTGGGCCCGCTCTGCCTGGCGCTGGCGCCGTTCGCGGTGGTGCCGATGGTGGTCTATCCGTACGGCAAGCGGTTCACCGACTATCCGCACGCCATCCTGGGGCTGGCCCAGGCCATCGGCCCGGTGGGCGCCTGGATCGGGGTCACCGGCGAGTGGTCGTGGGACGCGGTGATCCTCGGGCTCGCGATCGGCATCTGGATCGGCGGCTTCGACCTGATCTACGCCTGCCAGGACGTGGCGGCGGACCGGGCGCACGGGGTGCGGTCGGTGCCGGCCCGCTTCGGCATCGCGGGCGCCCTGTACGGGGCGCGCGTCTGCCATGTGGTCACCACGGCCCTGCTGGTCTGGTACGCGCTGGCCACGGACGCCGGGGCGTTCTTCTGGGTGGGGCTGGTGATCGTCGCGGTGGCGTTCGGGTACGAGCACACCATCGTGCGGCCCGGCGATCTGTCCCGGCTGAACCGCGCCTTCTTCACGGTCAACGGCTTCATCGGGATCGCCCTCTTCGCCTGCGCGCTCCTGGACCTCGTGGTGCGGGGCCTCAGCCTGTGAGACCCGCCGGATAGGCTCGGTGACGTGGAGACGCCGCACGAGCCTTACGGACCGCACGAGCCGTACGGGCCGCACGAAGAAGTGAGCCGGCGCCGTCCCTGGGTGGTCGGTGTGTCCGGCGCGTCCGGGACGCCGTACGCCGCCTCGGTGCTGCGCGCGCTGCTGGCGGCGGGGGAGGCCGTCGACCTCGTGGTCAGCAGGGCCTCACGGCTGACGCTGCTGGACGAGACGGGGATCGGGTTCCGGGATGCCCACTGGCGCGAGGATCTGCGCCGCTGGCTGGCGCGGGGCGCGGACGGCAGACCCGACGTCTTCGAGGTGCCCGCCGCGGTCGCGGACGTGGCCCACTGGGCGGCCGGGGACCTGGCGGCCGGGCCGTCCTCCGGCTCGTACCCGACCAAGGGGATGCTGATCGTCCCGGCGAGCACCGCGTGCGTGGCCGGGGTGGCGCTCGGGCTGTCGAAGGACCTGCTCCAGCGGGCCGCGAGCGTCACGCTCAAGGAACGGCGCAAGCTCGTGGTGGCGGTGCGCGAAACGCCGCTGAACGGGCAGACCCTCAAGGCTCTGGTGTCGCTGGACGAGGCGGGCGCGGTGGTGCTGCCCGCCTCGCCGGCGTTCTACGCGGGGGCGACGCACATCCAGGATCTGGTGGACTTTGTCGCGGGGCGGGTGCTGGACGCGGCGGGGGTGCCGCACAAGCTGTACCGCCGGTGGGAGGGGGAGCTCGGTGGGGACCGGGACCGGGGAACGGCCTAGGGGCGCCCGCCCTAGCGGGTCCAGCGCCTCCTGGTGCGCGCGGCCCGGGCCGCGACGACGGCCGCGCGGCGGGCCGCACGGGAGACGGGCCGGTCGGTGGCATGGGCTGCACGCGAGCGGTTGGCCAGGTCCCGCAGCTCGAGCATGCGGGCCTCTAGACCCTCGATCGTGTACACGGTGAGTCTCATCTCCTGAGGACAGGTTGATCGCCTGAAAGATTTACAGGACTTGTGGTCCTGATGCCTTAGATTCTACATGTAATCTCGCTCAATCTCTGAATAATGGAAGGCGTACGTGCTTATGGACGCGGTGGACAGGCAGCTCATCCAGGCCCTGCGGGAGAACGGCCGGGCCTCGTACGCGGAGCTGGGCAGGCTGGTCGGCCTCTCCGGGCCCAGCGTCACGGACCGGATCAACCGCCTGGAGGCCGCCGGGGTGATCACCGGTTATCGCGCGACCGTCGACGCCGCCTCCCTCGGACTGGGCGTCACCGCCCTGATCGGCATCCAGCTCTCGGACGCCACCGACCACGAGGAGGTGGCCCACCGGATGCGCGAGCTCGCCGAGATCGAGGACTGCTGGTTCATCGCGGGCGACGACTCCTACATGCTCAAGGTGCGCGCCTCCGACGTGGACGGCCTGGAGCGGACCATCCGCCGGCTCTCCGGCACCAAGGGCGTCTCCCGCACCCGCACCACGATCGTGCTCTCCACCAAGTGGGAGAACCGGGTCGGCGAGCTTCCCGAGGACATCGAGGCGTAGTCTCGGCGAAGGCTGACATCAGCAGACGTATTGGGAGGCGACCGGGGTGACGGGGACCACACACGACGCGGGTTTCAAGCGGGAGTTGGAAGAGAAGGTCCGCGCGGGCGAGCGGCTCTCGCGGGAGGACGGCATCGCCCTCTACGAGTCCGACGACCTGGCCTGGCTGGGCGGTCTCGCCCATGAGGTGCGCACCCGTAAGAACGGCGACGTCGTGCACTTCAACGTCAACCGCCACCTCAACATGACGAACGTGTGCACCGCGTCGTGCGCGTACTGCTCCTTCCAGCGCAAGCCCGGCGAGAAGGACGCCTACACGATGCGCATCGAGGAGGCCGTCCGCCTCGCGAAGGCGATGGAGAACGAGAACCTCACCGAGCTCCACATCGTCAACGGCCTGCACCCGACCCTTCCCTGGCGCTACTATCCGCGCTCGCTCAAGGCGCTCAAGGAAGCCCTGCCGCAGGTCTCGCTCAAGGCGTTCACCGCCACCGAGATCCACCACTTCGAGAAGATCTCCGGCATGCCGGCCTCGGAGATCCTCGACGAGCTGATCGACGCCGGACTGGAGTCGCTCACCGGCGGCGGCGCCGAGATCTTCGACTGGGAGATCCGGCAGCACATCGTCGACCACGAAACCCACTGGGAGGACTGGTCGCGCATCCACCGGCTCGCGCACGAGAAGGGGCTCAAGACCCCCTGCACGATGCTCTACGGGCATATCGAGGAGCCCCGCCACCGGGTGGACCACGTGCTGCGCCTGCGTGAGCTCCAGGACGAGACCGGCGGCTTCCAGGTCTTCATCCCGCTGCGCTACCAGCACGACTTCGTGGACATGAAGGACGGCAAGATCCGCAACCGTCTTCAGGCCCGCACCACCATGGCGACCGGCGCCGAGGCGCTGAAGACCTTCGCCGTCTCGCGGCTGCTGTTCGACAACGTGCCGCACGTCAAGGTCTTCTGGGTGATGCACGGCGTGCAGACCGCACAGCTCGCGCTCAACCACGGCGCGGACGACATGGACGGCTCGGTCGTCGAGTACAAGATCACTCACGACGCCGACTCCTACGGGACGCCCAACAAGCTCACCCGCGACGACCTGCTCGAGCTGATCCGGGACGCCGGCTTCCGGCCGGTGGAGCGGAACACCCGCTACGAGATCATCCGCGAGTTCGAGGGCCCGGACGCGGCCCGCCGCGAGTCCCCGCAGCCGATGCGGGTGTGACCCGTCCTGCCCACCGCCCGGCGGCCGCTGTCTGACGGCCGCCGAGCGGGGCACTCGGGGGCCATGGCCGGTACGAAGAGCCCCGAGGACGCGTACACCGCCGCCCCCTTCGTCCCGGACGGCGCCGACCTGGGCGCGCTCCGGGAGGCGGCGGCCGGGTGCCGCGGCTGCCCGCTGCACCGCGACACCACGCAGACGGTCTTCGGCGCCGGCGACCCGGGCGCCCGGGCCATGCTCGTGGGCGAGCAGCCGGGCGACCAGGAGGACCGGCAGGGCAAGCCCTTCGTGGGACCGGCCGGCAAGGTCCTCGACCGGGCCCTGGCCGAGGCCGGGATCGACCCGGACGAGACGTACATCACCAACGCCGTCAAGCACTTCAAGTTCACCCACGTCCCCGAGCGCGGCAAGCGGCGCATCCACAAGCCGCCCAGCCTGCGCGAGCTCGCCGCCTGCGGACCCTGGCTGGAGGCCGAGGTGGAGCTGATCGGGCCCGAGGTGATCGTGGCGCTCGGCGCCACGGCCGGGAAGGCGCTGCTCGGCTCGTCGTTCCGGGTGACCAAAGAGCGTGGGACGCAGCTGGAGGGCGACGCGTCGGGACCGGCGCACGGCGCCCTGATCGTCCCCACGATCCACCCCTCCGCGGTGCTGCGGGCCGATGACCGGGAGGCGGTGTACGAGGGGCTGGTGGCGGATCTGAGGGTCGCGGCGGAGGTGCTCGGCTGAGCGAGCGGCCAGGGCGTCGCGTACCGAAGCCCCGGGAGCCCCGGCCGCCGTCGTGTAAGGGGCCTGAGGCGCGTGAGCCACTGACAGTCCCGGTGGGTATCGTCGGCCGCATGTCCCTGCGCTTTGAACTCGACCCCGAGGCCACCCCCGAGCTGCTCGACTCCGTCTGCGCCCTCTGGGCCGACGTCTCGAACGCGGGCGGCGCCGTCGGCTTCGTACCGCCCGTGGCCAAGGACGACATACGCCCCGATCTGCTCAAGCACCTCGCCGCGATGACGGAGGGCCGGACCCGCCTGCTCATCGGCCGCGACGAGGACGGCGCGGTGGCCGCCACCGCGTTCTTCACCTTCAACGTCCACCGGCTGATGCGCCACTGGTGCTGGCTCTACACCGTGATGGTGCACCCCTCCCACCAGGGCAAGGGATATGGCCGCGCCCTTATGGCCGCCGCCGAGGACGCCGCGCGCGATATGGACGGCATCCGGGGGATACGGCTCACCTGCCGCGGCGGCACCGGGGCGGACCGCTTCTACGAGGCGTGCGGCTACAAGGAGGTCGGGCGGGTGCCCGGCGCGATCAGGGTCGCGGACGACGACTTCCGGGACGACATCACCATGTGGCTGCCGCTGAATTGATCAGAAACCGGCCGTGGTTCACTGGGAGGACAGTTTCTCCCGGCGCAAGCTCCGGCAGAACGCCCAGCAGAACTCCCAGGAGAGAGGACGAGTCGTGTCCTTCACGCCGAGTGCCATGTTCCGCTACACCCTCATGCGCTTGGGAATCTTCGTCGGCTCGTTCCTGGCCATCTGGGGCTTGGTCTACGTCCGGGTGCTGCCCTCCGGCCTCGGCAGCTCCAACCTCTTCTGGGTGGCGCTGCTCGCGCTGGTCGTCTCCGCGCCGCTCAGCTGGGTGATGCTGCGCAGGCAGCGGGACGCCGTGGCCGTCCAGGTCGCCGAGAAGGTGGACCGCGCCAAGGAGCGGCTGGCGGCGAACCAGAGCCAGGAGGACGGCGTCTGACCCGCGCCGGACTGTAACCCTCCTCACACCACCCCACACACTCCACCGACGCCCCTTGTGCCAGCTTCCGTTGGCACAGGGGGCGTTGATGTCTTTCGGTCCCTCAGGGGCCGTCAGGAGCCCACAGAAGCCGCCAGAAGTCAAAGATTTCCTTTGGGTTCCCCAAAGCGGCGGTGTTAATGTACTTGTCATGAAGACAGCAGCCGCGCCCCTCATCTCCGCGAGCGTTCCGCTCGTGGCGCGCCTGCACATCGATCTTTGCCGCTGCCTGTCCGCGGCCTGTCGTCGCCGCTGATCGACCTCACGCACAGCGGCCGGAGATCCCGTACGGACTCCTGGCTTTCTCCCGCCCTCTTACCTCCACCGGAGTGTGTCCGTTGTCGTCCGCCCTCAAGGCGTCCCCCCAGGGGCCGTCGTCCTTCCGCCTGCCCAAGGTGCCCTTCTGGGCGCAGATCCTGCTGGGCCTCGTCCTCGGTGTGGTGCTGGGCTGGATCGCCCGCAGCGGTGATGTCGGCTGGCTGGTCACCACGCTCGACAAGATCGGCTCGATCTTCGTCCAGCTGCTGAAGCTGGCCGTCGCCCCGCTGGTGTTCTTCGCGATCCTGATCTCGATCACCAATCTGCGGAACGTCAACAACGCCGCCCGGCTGGCGACCCGCACCCTGCTGTGGTTCATGGCCACCTCGCTCATAGCCGTCGCCATCGGCCTCGCGATCGGCCTGATCACCAACCCGGGCGCCGGCACCGATCTGACCCCCAAGGACGGCGCCAAGCCCGACCACGCGGGCTCCTGGCTGGACTTCCTCACCGGGATCGTGCCGACCGACGTCATCACCCCGTTCACCGAGCTGAACGTCCTGCAGATCGTCTTCATCGCCGCCGTCGCGGGCGTCGCGGCCCTCCAGCTCGGCGAGAAGGCCCAGCCGATCCTCACCCTGAGCCAGTCGGTGCTCGACCTGCTCCAGAAGGCCCTGTGGTGGGTCATCCGCCTCGCCCCGCTGGGCACCCTCGGCCTCATCGGCACCGCCATCGCCGACTACGGCTGGAACCTGATCGGCAAGTACGCGACCTTCACCGCCGACATCTACATCGGCTGCGCACTGGTGATGTTCGGCGTCTACCCGCTACTGCTCGCGACGGTCGCCAAGGTCAACCCCCTGAGCTTCTTCAAGGGCGCCTGGCCCGCCATCCAGCTCGCCTTCGTCTCCCGCTCCTCGGTCGGCACCATGCCACTGACCCAGAAGGTCACCGAGCGGCTGGGCGTCCCCAAGGAGTACGCCTCCTTCGCGGTGCCCTTCGGCTCGACGACGAAGATGGACGGCTGCGCCTCGATCTACCCGGCGATCGCCGCGATCTTCATCGCCCAGATCTTCGACGTCCACCTCGGCATCGGCGACTACCTCCTGATCGCCTTCGTCTCGGTCATCGGCTCCGCCGCCACCGCCGGCCTTACGGGCGCCACGGTCATGCTGACCCTGACCCTCTCCACCCTGGGCCTCCCCCTGGAGGGCGTCGGCCTGCTGATGGCCATCGACCCGGTGCTGGACATGATGCGGACCGCCACGAACGTGGCCGGCCAGGCGCTGATCCCGGTGATCGTCTCGGCCCGCGAGAAGATCCTCGACCACGAGGCGTACGCCCACGCGAGCGCCTCCCCGCTGGACGAGCGCGACGAGCCCGAGCGCCAGCTGGCCGCCGCGTAACCCCTGACCGGCGCCAAAGCGGTGCCCCCGGACCTCATGAGGTCCGGGGGCACCGCGCTGTTCACCCGCCCGCCGTGGCCTCCAGACCGACGATGGCCACCACCAGCAGGAGCAGGAAGAAGATCCGGGCCGGGGTGACCGGTTCCTGGAAGAGGATCATGCCCAGCAGTGCGGTGCCGACCGCGCCGATGCCGACCCAGACGCCGTAGGCCGTGCCGATGGGCAGGCTCTTCACCGCCACGCTCAGCAGCCCCATGCTCACGATCAGACCGGCGACGGTGAACACGCTGGGCCACAGCCGGGTGAAGCCGTCGCTCAGCTTCATGCCGATCGACCAGCAGATTTCGAACAGTCCGGCGGTGAGCAGCAGGACCCATGCCATGACGGCACCTCCGTGAAGTCTCTCGTTACGGGGTGCGTCGTCTTTGCGGGGCCCGGTACGGCGCGTCTCGTCGGGTTGTTTTCGACCGTAGCAAACCCCGGCGTCAGGCGATCGGGCCGGTGAGGAGGGGCAGGGCCCGGGTGAGCTCGCGCTCCCAGTAGGGCCAGGTGTGGGTGCCGGGGCCGTAGAGGTGGGCGGTGACGGCCAGGCCGTGGGCGCGGGCGCGGCGCACATAGCGCTGGGCCATCTCGCCGAGGCCGCGCTCCAGGGTGTCCTCGGGGCGGTCCGGAGGGTCGAGGGGGCCGGGGGTGCCGTTGCCGCAGGCGACGTAGAGCGGATAGCCGCGGGGGAGCCGGGAGATGAGGGCGTACGGGTTGTGGGCGTCCCAGAGCGCGGACTGGGCGGCGGGGTCTCCCCACAGTGCCGTCGGGTCGGCGCCCTGGCCCGTAAGGATGCCTTGGACGCCGGTGGGGTCCAAGGCGGTGTGGATGACACCGCTGAAGGACGCCGCCGCACGGAACAGGCGAGGGTGGCGGGCGGCGTAGGACAGGGCGCCGAAGCCGCCCATGGACAGGCCGGCGATGGCCCGGCGGCCGTTGGCCCGTAGGGCGCGCTCCAGGAGGGGGCGCAGCTCGGCCAGGTGGAAGGTCTCCCAGGCGGGCGGGCCGTAGTGGCCGCCGTTCCACCAGTTGGAGTAGAAGCCGACGGGGCCGCCCTCGGGGGAGACGATCAGGGCCGGGGTGCCGGCGGTGATGGCCTCGACATCGGTGTTGAGGGTCCACGCCTCCCAGCCGGGGCCCGGGTCGCAGCAGCCGTGGAGCAGATAGAGGACGGGCCAGCGGTGGTGGGGCCGGCGGTCGTAGCCGGTGGGGAGGAGGACGCGGGCATGGCCCTCGCGGCCCAGGGCGGGGGAGTCGATCGTCAGGTCGAGGACGCGCTCGCTGACGCGGTCCGCGGCGATGAGGCGCGCGCGGGCGGGCGTCCGGCGTCCGGCAGCTTCCGGGGGACGGGCCTTCGAGGAGCCGGGCTCCGGGGAGCGGGCTTCGGCGGTGGTCGTCAGGAGCGGTGCGGCGGCCAGCGCGGTGAGTGCGGCGACGGCTCTGCGGCGGTTCGGCATCGTTCGTTCTCCTTCGCGGCGCTGCGTACGGAGCTGAACGGGGCACGGTGCATGGTCAGTTGAAACTTTGATGTCGGCGGGCGGCCGTGGCAAGAGCGCCGACAGTGGTCCCACGTAGGCTTACTCGCGATATGTGTGCGGGGGCACGATCGAAGGGGGCGGCCTGGGTGGGCGGGGCGACGGGGAGCAAGCGCGTACCACGGGCGGTGCGGGAGCAGCAGATGCTGGACGCGGGGGTGCGGGCCTTCGCGCGCAGCGGCTATCAGAACGCCTCGATGGACGATATCGCCGAGCTGGCCGGGGTTTCCAAACCGTTGGTCTATCTCTATCTCAACTCCAAGGAGGAGTTGTTCACGGCGTGCATACGGCGGGAGACCGCGGCGCTGGTGACCGCGGTGCGCGCCGCCGTGGAGCGGGACGCGCCCGCCGACCGGCAGTTGTGGAGCGGGCTGAGCGGCTTCTTCGCCCATGCGGCCGAACATCCCGACGGCTGGGCGCTGTTGCATGTGCAGGCCCGTACGCATGGGCAGCCGCACGCGCGCGAAGTGGCCGCGATGCGGGCGGAGATCGTGGAGTTCGTGACGCAGTTGATAGGTGCGGCGGCACGGGAGCACGCCCGCGGCGGGGCGCGCGCCCGGACCCTCGCGGGCACCGAGGTGTCCGGGCTCGCGCACGCGCTGGTGGGCGCGGCCGAGTCGCTCGCGGACTGGGCGGGGGACGGGAGAGCGGGCGGGCACTCGGCCAAGGAGGCCGCGGCCACCCTGATGAATTTCGCCTGGGCCGGGCTGGGGAGTTTGCTCCAGGGGACGGGATGGTCGCCCGATCGGGTCGGGTGAGATGTGGGTCGACTGAGGCGTGGATCGGCTGAGGTGTGGGTCGGTGTGGCGTCGGGCGGGCCTTGGGCCGTCGGGCGGGCGTCAGGCGGTGCAGTTGCCCCGTGTCGGCTCGTCCGCCAGCCGTCCGGCCATCCAGTCCAGGGCCGCCGGGATCCCGGTCAGCGCCGTGGTGACATGGTCGAGCGGATAGTCCTGCCACTCCACCGGCACGCCCCGGGCGCACCAGCGGGAGCGCAGCGCCTCGCCGACCCGGTACGGGATCAGCTCGTCCACCAGGCCCTGGTAGAGGTAGACGGGGCGGTCCGGGGAGCGGGTGCCCAAGTACGACGATCGCAGCGCGAGTTGCCAGGCCGGGCCGGCGAGCGGGTCCCTTACGGTCACCTCGGACAGGTGCTGGAAGAGCCCGGCGATGGTGCTGAGGGCCACGCAGTTCCGCTTCATGAAGTCCACATAGCCGCGGCCCCGGTCGTTGAGGTACGCGTCGAGCCGCAGCGCGGGGAAGGCCGCGTCCTGTCCGGTGAGTGCCATAAGGGCGAGCCCGGCGCCGGCTCCGCCGTCGTTGTAGTCGAGCGTCGTGGGGAGATCGGCGGGCACGCCTCCGGCGACCGTGCCCTTCAGCCGCAGCTCGGGGGCGTACGAGGCGTGCAGTTCGGCGGCCCAGCCGGCCGCCTGGCCGCCCTGGGAGTAGCCCATGATGCCGACGGGAGCGTCCGGTGAGAGCCCGGCCTCCGGAAGGCCCTGGGCGGCGCGCGCCGCGTCCAGGACGGCATGGCCCTCGGACCGGCCGGCCGTATAGGTGTGGTCGCCCGGGGTGCCCAGCCCCTCGTAGTCGGTGACGGCGACGGCCCAGCCGCGGCGCAGCGCGAGGTCGATGAGCTGGGCCTCGATCGAGGTGCCCTGCGGGAACCGGCCGGAGACCGCGCAGTCATCGGAGAGGCCGACGGCGCCGATGCCCCAGGTGAGGAGCGGCCGGGGGCCCTGTTTGCCGTCGTCGGGGACGATGACCGTGCCGGAGACGACGTCGGGGCGGCCGGTGGCGGTGGTCGAGCGGTAGGTGATGTGCCACGCCCTGGTCGCGGTCGGCACCCCGGGCTGGGTACGGAAGGCCGTGGGGGCGGAGGTGACGATGTCACCGGGTCTGCCGGTGCCGGCGGCCGGGGCGCCCGATATGGCCGCGGCGGCGGGTGGCGCCGAGGCCAGGGCCAGTGCGGCGAGGGTGGCGAGCACGGTGGTGCGGATGCGCATACGGCTCTCCCAACGGTGCGGGCAGTGCGCTCTGGTGGTGCCGAGTCGCTGTGGGAGGACCGTAAGGACGGGCGGAATGTCTGTGGCTGACCGTGGCGCTCAGATTTGCTGACTCCATGTCTCATGTCGGTATGCGCCCGGAGTTGACCCGGTCCAGCGCCGGAACGCCCGGTGGAACGCCGTGTCCTCGGAGAAGCCCAGCCGTGCGGCCAGATCGGCGATGGGCTCGACCCCCGCGGCCAGGCTGCTGACCGCCTCGTCACGCCGCACGGTGTCCTTGAGCTCCTGGAAGGACGTGCCCTCCTCGCGCAGCCGCCGCCGCAGCGTCGCCGGGCTGACCGCCAGCCGGGCGGCCACCTCGGGTAGCTCCGGAAGCCGCGTGGTGCGCCGGCCGCGTGGGCTCATCGCCGGGCCGCCGCGCGCCCGTAGCGCCCCGGTGAGCGCGCGCCGCACCTGCTCGGCCACGGTCGTCCCGTAAGCGCGGCGGCTGAGCAGCCCGGCGGGCGCGTGCCGCAGCAGCGTCTGGAGCGTGGACTCGTCCTGGACGACGGGGGCGGTCAGCCAGCGGCGGTCGAAACCGGCCGCGGTGCGCGGTGCGCCGAAGCGGGGCGGGCAGCCGAAGAGCGGCTCGTAGTCGTCGGCGTACGGGGGCGGGGAATAGGCGAACTGGGCCCACAGCAGCGGGATTCGGCGCCCGATCAGCCAGCCGGCGAGCCGGTGCCAGATGAGCATGAGCCATTCGGCCACGATGTGGTTCTCGGCCGCCGTAAGGCCGTCCGCATGCGGGCCCAGCCCGCCGCGCAGGGCGAACACCGCCTCCCGGCCACGGTCCGCGCCACGCTCCAGGGCCAGATTGGGTCCGCCGGGGAACAGCCGGTAGAAGCGGGCCCCGCGCTCCACCGCCGTGCCGAGGTCGGGGCAGCCCAGCGAGGCGTAGCACATCATCGCGAAGGTGCCGGGGCGGCTGCGGGTGGTCCCCAGCCCCAGGAACTCATCCCCGGTGGCCCGGTGCAGGGCGCGCACCAGCCGGGCGAACTGCTCGGGGGAGACGCGGGCGCGGTCGTCGGTGAGCAGCAGCGGGGGTATCCGGGCCCGTTGCAGCAGGGGAACGGTGTCGAGGCCGAGCCGCTGCGCACCGCGCAGCGCGGCCCGTACATGGTGCACCGTCACCGTCCGCCGCCCGCGCCCCATGGTCAAAACCGTAAGCCCGATCGGGCCGTTGCGTCAGCGGTGCGTCGTTGGTCCCCTACACGGCGTGAGCACCATAAGGGCGGCGCGAACCCCTTCAGGAGGCGTGCGCGCCGTGAGTTGAGGACGGCGTGGGCGTCCCACGGATGACGTGATCGCCTTGCGGGCTATCCTCGACGGCTCGGACGGACCTGTGAGAGCGGTGAGGGACATGACCACTACCCGGCGGCCCGCGACAGCCGATTGGCTCGGTCTCGAGCCCCATCCGGAGGGCGGCTGGTACCGGGAGACCTGGCGCAGCGATGTCACGGTGCGGCCGCCGGGGTACGAGGGCGAGCGTGCGTCCGCCACGGCGATCTACTTCCTGCTGACTCCCGGTGAGGAGTCCCGCTGGCATGTGGTGCGCTCGGCCGAGCTGTGGCTGTGGCACAGCGGCGGCCCGCTGCGGCTCCGGCTGGGCGGCACGGGCGACGGCCCGGAGGCGGCCCCCACGGAGCTGGTCCTGGGCCCCGATATCGCCTCCGGTCAGCGGCCTCAGGTCGTCGTCCCGCCGGGCACCTGGCAGTCGGCCCGTCCGGCGGCGGACGAGGAGGTCCTGGTGAGCTGTGTGGTCTCCCCGGGCTTCGACTTCGCCGACTTCCGCCTGCTGGAGGACTGACCGTCCCCGCGAGGCTCCGGGAAAGGCAGAAAGACAGAAAGGGCGGAGAGGGGGCGGAAAGGCAGGAGCCCCGCTTCCCCGCCAGGCGGGGAGCAGGGCTCCTTAGGTGGTGCTGCTGGATCAGACGGCGCTGACGTTCTCCGCCTGGGGGCCCTTCGGACCCTGAGTGACGTCGAAGGTCACGGCCTGGTTCTCCTCAAGAGAACGGAAGCCGGTCGCGTTGATCGCGGAGTAGTGAACGAAGACATCGGGGCCGCCGCCGTCTTGGGCGATGAAGCCGAAGCCCTTCTCGGCGTTGAACCACTTGACGGTTCCGGTAGCCATAAGCCCTCCTTGGGCCAAAGGGTTGCCCTGCTCCAGAACCTGCAAGAAGTCTGAAAACTACAAAAGCCCGCGGTTACATGCTCCGCAGGCTCTGTACTGCAAGGAAACCAAACTGCAACTTGCGGCGAGCCTAGCACGCTCCGTGTGCACGAGGAAAGAGCCGAAGATCACGAAAACGAGGGGTTTCCCTGGCTTCCAGGATGGATAAGATCGCAGGTCGAGCGCTTACCGGTCAGTCAGCGCAAGGTGGGCCGACCACCCCGCCGCCATTCCAGGGGGCGAGCGGGGCTAGCCTCCGAGACGTGGACAATTCACCGAGTTCCCCCTCGCGGAGTACCCAGGACGCCTCCGAAAGCATCAGGCCCCCTGTCGGTCATCGGCTCAGCCGGCCAAAAGTGGGGCACATCCAGTACCTCAATTGCATGCCGTTGTACTGGGGCCTCGCCAGGACCGGATCCCTCCTGGATTTCGAGCTCACCAAGGCATCTCCCGACGCCCTGAACGACCTGCTGGTCCGTGGCGATCTCGACATCGGCCCGATCAGCCTGGTGGAGTATCTGCGCAATGCGGACGATCTCGTCGCGCTCCCCGACATCGCGGTGGGCTGCGACGGGCCCGTGATGTCCTGCGTGATCGTCTCGCAGGTGCCGCTGGAGCAGCTGAACGGGGCGCGCATCGCACTCGGTTCCGCCTCGCGCACCTCCGTACGCCTGGCTCAGCTGCTGCTCGCCGAGCGGTACGGGCTCACTCCCGACTACTACACCTGCCCGCCCGACCTCAGCCTGATGATGCAGGAGGCCGAGGCGGCGGTGCTGATCGGCGACGCCGCGCTGCGGGCCAATCTCCACGACGCGCCCCGGCTGGGCCTCCAGGTCCACGACCTGGGGCAGATGTGGAAGGAGTGGACCGGGCTCCCCTTTGTCTTCGCGGTGTGGGCGGCCCGCCGCGAGTACCTGGAGCGGGAGCCGGAGATCGTCCGGGGCGTGCACCAGGCGTTCCTGGAGTCGCGGAACCTCTCCCTGGAGGAGGTCGGCAAGGTCGCCGAGCAGGCGGCGCGCTGGGAGCAGCTCGAGGCGCCGGTGCTGGAGCGCTACTTCACCACCCTCGACTTCAGCCTCGGTGCGGAGCAGCTGCGGGGCATCGCGGAGTTCGCCCGCCTTACGGGTCCGACGACGGGATACCCGGCGGACGTCCGGGTCGATCTGCTGACCTGACCTGAGTCGACCTGACCTGACCTTCCGGACCGCACCGACCTGCGTGGATGGCGGGAACACCCCCTAAGCTGGATCGGCGCACGGAGGGGGAGGCAACGCGATGGATCCGCTGGGAGCGGACGATCCGCAGGTCATCGGCGCGTACCGGCTGCTCGGACGGCTCGGTTCGGGCGGGATGGGCCGGGTCTTTGTGGGACGCAGCGCGGGCGGGCGCACGGTAGCGGTGAAAGTTGTGCACGCCCATTTCGCGCTGGACGAGGAGTTCCGCGCCCGCTTCCGGCGCGAGGTCGACGCCGCGCGCCGGGTCGGCGGCGCCTTCACCGCACCGGTCCTGGACGCCGACCCGGAGGCGCCCATTCCGTGGGTGGCCACCGGCTATGTGGCGGGCCCTCCGCTCAACCAGGCCGTGTCCGACGAGGGGCCGTTGCCCGAGTCGGCGGTGCGGGCCCTGGGCGCGGGGCTCGCCGAGGCCCTGGCCGCGGTGCACGCCCTCGGCCTGGTCCACCGCGACGTCAAGCCGTCCAATGTGCTGCTCGCGCTCGACGGTCCGCGGCTGATCGACTTCGGCATCGCCCGGGCCACCGAGGGCACGGTGTCGCTGACCTCGACCGGCGCCTCCATCGGCTCGCCCGGCTATATGGCGCCCGAGCAGATCCTGGGCGAGGGCGTCGAGGGCGCGGCCGATGTCTTCTCCCTGGGCGCGGTGCTGGCGTACGCCGCGACCGGCAAGCCGCCGTTCCCGGGCGACACTTCGGCCGCACTGCTCTACAAGGTGGTGCACGACGAGCCCAAGCTCGGCCCCGAGCTGTCGGGCGACCTGCGCGATCTGGTCGCCGCGTGCCTCGCCAAGAACCCGGCCGACCGCCCCACCCCCGAGCGGATCGTGCGGCGCCTCGCCCCGGAGGACGGCGCCTCGGGGCTCGCACGGCCGGGCTGGCTGCCGGGGGCGCTGGTCGAGCGGGTGAGCCGGCAGGTGGTGGAGCTGCTCGACCTGGAGGCGGAGGCCGTGGCCCTGCCGCCGGTGGCCGAGCCGCCCGCCATAGGGCCGTCCGCCATAGGGCCGTCCGCCATAGGGCCGTCCGCCATAGGGCCGTCCTCGGCCGAGCCGTCGGCCACGGCGCCACCCGCCGCCGAGCCCTCCACCACCCGGCCGCCCGCCGAGGACTCCCCGACCCCGCCGCCCGCCCCGGCCCCGGTCTCACCCCTGCTGGGCGCCTTCGGCCCGCCCGACCCGTCGTACGCCAACGGGCTGCCCCCGCAGGACCAGCCGGCCCGGTCTCCGCTCCCCTCCCCGCCGTCCCCGCCGTCGGCGAAACCGGGCGGCCGCAGTGTCGCGCTCTCCGCCGCCGTCGGCGGTAAGAAGCGCCCCAAGGCGCTGAGCTGCACGCTGGTGCTGTCCGTCGCGGGTGCGCTGGCCGTCGCGACGACCGCCGCCGTGCTCTTCAAGGTGCTGCCCGGCGGCTCCGCCGACAGCAACGACCAGGGCGCCGCGGACCCCCGCCCCTCCGCCACCGAGCGGAACCCGGGAGACGGAGCTTCTGACGGCTCCGGGAAGGGTGCCGTGCCCAAGGCGTTCCTCGGCACCTGGCAGGGCGATCTGACCTCCGACTCGGGCATCCCGGTGGGCACCTTGACCATCACCTTCCGGCAGGGGCGGACCGGGCAGGACGTCGCCAGCGGCCGGGTCAAGCTGTCGGTGCTGCGCTGCGACAGCACCTGGAAGCTGGTCTCGGCGGCCCCGAAACAACTCCACCTCGACGCGCGCCTGAAGGGGGCCGAGCCCCAGCAGGGGTGCAGCGACGCCTCGACGGACGAGCAGTTCACCCTCACCTCCGACGGCGCGCTCAGCTACAAGGCGAAGGACGAGCAGGCGGGTGACCCCACGGGCACGCTGCGCAAGCTCGAATGAGCGGGGGCGGGTGCACTGATGTGCCCGCCACGTACTCGTACTGGCGTACAGGCGCTGGCGTACGCTGGGTCGGTCCACCCATAAACCTCCGAAAGGTACGCCCCGGTGACCGCAAACGCAGAGGTGCAGGTAGTCCTCGACCGCGCCGCCGACGGGGGTCGGATCACCCCACAAGAGGCGCTCGACCTTTACCGCTCGGCTCCGCTGCACGCGCTGGGGGCCGCCGCCGACGCGGTCCGGCGCCGTCGCTACGCGGGCACCGAGCACATCGCGACGTACATCATCGAACGGAACATCAACTACACCAACGTCTGCGTCACGGCGTGCAAGTTCTGCGCCTTCTACGCCGCGCCGAAGGACACGGCGAAGGGCTGGAGCCGCGATCTCGACGACATCCTGCGGCGCTGCGCGGAGACCGTCGAGCTGGGCGGCACGCAGATCATGTTCCAGGGCGGCCACCACCCGGACTACGGGGTGGAGTACTACGAGAAGCACTTCTCGGCCATCAAGAAGGCGTTCCCGCAGCTGGTGATCCACTCGCTGGGGGCGTCCGAGGTCGAGCACATGGCGCGGATCTCGGGCGTCTCGGCCGAGGAGGCCATCCGCCGTATCCACGCGGCCGGTC
Source organism: Streptomyces sp. NPDC007875 (assembly GCF_042868035.1). Classification (NCBI taxonomy): domain Bacteria; kingdom Bacillati; phylum Actinomycetota; class Actinomycetes; order Kitasatosporales; family Streptomycetaceae; genus Streptomyces; species Streptomyces sp. NPDC007875. Next base: position 66,833 of record NZ_JBIADZ010000034.1, read on the forward strand.
TCGACTCCTTCGCGGGCGCGGGCGCCGAGCTGCTGCCCGAGCGGCCGCGCAAGGCCATCGCACCGCTCAAGGAGTCCGGTGAGCGCTGGCTGGAGATCATGGAGATCGCCCACAACCTCGGCGTGGAGTCCACCTCCACCATGCTGATGGGCACCGGCGAGACCAACGCCGAGCGGATCGAGCACCTCCGCATGATCCGCGATGTGCAGGACCGTACGGGCGGCTTCCGCGCCTTCATCCCGTACACCTACCAGCCCGAGAACAACCATCTGAAGGGCCAGACGCAGGCGACCGTCTTCGAGTACCTGCGGATGATCGCCATCGCCCGGCTCTTCCTCGACAACGTCGCCCATATCCAGGGTTCCTGGCTGACCGTCGGCAAGGAGGCCGGCCAGCTCGCCCTGCACTACGGGGCGGACGACCTCGGCTCGGTGATGCTGGAGGAGAACGTGGTCTCCTCGGCGGGCGCCCGCCACCGCTCCAACCGGATGGAGCTGCTCCACCTCATCCGCGCGGCCGGCCGGGTCCCCGCACAGCGCGCGACGACGTACGAGCACCTGGTGGTGCACGACGACCCGGCGAACGACCCGGTCGACGACCACGTCGTCTCGCATCTGTCCTCGACGGCGATCGACGGTGGCACGGCCCACCCCGAGCTGACGGTGATCCAGGCGTCCTGATGCTCACGCTCCACGCGGCGCCCGTCGTCCGTTACACCCCCGACGACGCGGCGCCGCTGCACGACGCCGCCGTCGCGGTCGACGGCGACCGCATCGCGGCCATCGGCCCCCTGGAAGAGCTGCGGCGGACCTATCCGCGGGCCCGGGTGCGGGAGTGGCCCGGGGCGCTCGGCCCGGCCCTCGTCCACGAGGGCCCGGTGCCGGACGCGCCCAGCCCGCGGGAGCGGATCCACGCCCTGCTGCGGCGCGGCGCGACCGCCGTCCTCGCACACCACCTCGGTGACACCGAGCTGCGCGCGGCCGCCCACCGGGGCGGTATCACCGTCCTGGACCGGCCGCGGCCGCCCGTCCTCGCCCCGGCGGGCCGCGCGGACCTGGCCGTCTTCGACGCGGACGGCGCGTGCCTGGCCACGGTGGTGGCGGGGCGGCTGGTGCACCGGCGCCGCTGAGGCACGCCGGGCCCCGGGCGGGGGCGCGGGGTGCGGGAGGTGAACAATGGGGTCGTGAGCCGAGCATCCCTGGACAAGCAGCCGCACGAAGTTGCCGCCATGTTCGACGGCGTGGCGGCCAAATACGACCTCACCAACGATGTGCTGTCGCTCGGGCAGGCCCGGCTGTGGCGCAAGGCGGTCGCCCGGGCCGTGGACGCGCGCGCCGGTGAGCGGGTGCTCGACCTCGCCGCCGGTACGGGGACGTCCTCGCTGCCCTTCCAGGCGGCGGGCGCGTACGTGGTGCCGTGCGACTTCTCGCTCGGGATGCTCCGGGAGGGCAAGAAGCGCCATCCGCGGCTGCCCCTGACGGCGGGCGACGCGACCCGGCTGCCCTTCGCGGACGGGGTCTTCGACGCCGTCACGATCTCCTTCGGGCTGCGCAACATCCAGGACACGCAGGGGGCGCTGCGCGAGATGCTGCGGGTGACCCGGCCCGGCGGACGGGTCGTCATCTGCGAGTTCAGCCACCCCACATGGGAGCCGTTCCGCACGGTCTACAGCGAGTATCTGATGCGCGCGCTGCCGCCGATCGCCACGTCGGTCAGCAGCAACCCGGACGCGTATGTCTACCTCGCCGAGTCCATCCGCGTCTGGCCGGACCAGCCCCGTCTCGCCGCCCGGCTGCGGTCGGCGGGCTGGGAGCGGCCGGCCTGGCGCAACCTCACCGGCGGCGTGGTGGCCCTCCACCGGGCGTACAAGCCGTAAGGCGGCCACGATGCGGCATACGAGCCGTAAGGCGGCCGTACAAGCCGTAAGGCGGCCACGGGCGGTCACCGGCAGGGCCGCGGGGGACGGCACCTTGCTGCCCTTCGCGCCCCTTCGCGAGTGCCGGAGTTACGCCCCCCATAGACTGCAGGTGTCCAGTGCCCGGCGTGACCGGCACGCCGTTACCGAGGCTTGGGGAGACCCCGCGTGAGCGAGACCGCACCCACCGAGAGCGCGTCCTTTGGGATCTCGGAGCGCAGCGCCGATGTGATCGTCGTCGGCGCCGGACCGGCCGGCTCCACCACCGCGTACCACCTCGCCAAGGCGGGGCTGGATGTGCTGCTGCTGGAGAAGACGGCCTTTCCGCGCGAGAAGGTGTGCGGTGACGGCCTGACCCCGCGCGCCACCAAGCAGCTCGTCGCCATGGGGATCGACATCTCCGAGGAGGCGGGCTGGCTGCGCAACCGGGGCCTGCGGATCATCGGCGGCGGGGTGCGGCTGCAGCTCGACTGGCCGGATCTGGCCGCGTACCCCAACTACGGCCTGGTCCGTAAGCGCGACGACTTCGACGAGCAGCTGGCGCGGCAGGCGCAGAAGGCCGGGGCCCGGCTGTACGAGCGCTGCAATGTGGGCGCCCCGATCACCGACGACCGCACCGGCCGGATCACCGGGGTCCACGCGAAGCTGGGCGAGGAGAAGACGCCCGTCACCTTCCACGCTCCCCTGGTGGTCGCCGCCGACGGCAACTCCACCCGGCTCTCGCTCGCCATGGGGCTGCACCGGCGCGAGGACCGTCCGATGGGCGTGGCGGTGCGGACGTACTTCACCTCGCCCCGCCATGACGACGACTACCTGGAGTCCTGGCTGGAGTTGTGGGACCGGCGCGGTGCGCAGGACCGGCTGCTGCCCGGCTACGGCTGGATCTTCGGCATGGGCGACGGCACGAGCAATGTGGGCCTGGGCGTCCTCAACACCTCGTCCTCCTTCAAGGAGCTCGACTGGCGCGAGATCCTCAAGGCGTGGTGCGCCTCGATGCCGGAGGACTGGGGCTACACCCCGGAGAACATGACCGGCCCGATCCGCGGCGCCGCCCTCCCGATGGCCTTCAACCGGCAGCCGCACTACACCCGCGGGCTGCTGCTCGTCGGTGACGCGGGCGGCATGGTCAACCCGTTCAACGGCGAGGGCATCGCCTATGCGATGGAATCCGGGCAGATCGCCGCGGACGTGATCGTGCAGGCCCATGCCCGCGCCACCGCCCCCCAGCGCGAACTGGCCCTCCAGCGCTACCCGAAGGTCCTCAAGGACACCTACGGCGGCTATTACACGCTGGGCCGGGCGTTCGTGAAACTGATCGGCAATCCGAAGGTCATGAAGCTGGCGGCGCAGCGCGGGCTGACGCATCCGATGCTGATGCGGTTCACCCTGAAGCTGCTGGCGAATCTGACGGATCCGACGGGCGGCGACGCGATGGACCGCATCATCAACGGCCTCACCAAGGTGACTCCGCGAGCCTGACGGCTCGTCCGGACGCCCCGGTCGCATGCCCGTGTCCGGACGCCCTCGCCGCGTGCACGCCCGGCGGTCCGGCCGCTATGCCCCGGGGCCGCCGCTCGCGATGACGCCGAACGGCGCCCGGACCACATCCGCCAGCCAGGCCATCCGGCCGATCCCCTCGGCCGATATGGCCGGCATCAGCACCGAACCGCCCAGGTCCTGTCCCTTGACCACCACCGCGTCGCAGTCCGCCACCTCGAAGTACGGCAGCCACTGCGCCGGTGTCGAATGCCCCTCCTGGAGCTGGGCGACGCCGCCGAAGGAGCCCTCCCGGCCGGCGCCGGTGGTCATCAGCACCGTGTACGCCCCGCCGGGGAAGGACATCTCCTCGGCGTCCCAGCCGAAGACCTTGCGGTAGAAGGCCAGGTCCCTGGGGGGATCGGGGGAGTGCAGCTCGGTCCAGCACAGGGTGCCGGGGTCGTTGACCGCGTCCAGCCCCGCCGTCCTGCCGGGCTGCCAGATGGCGAAGCGGGCGCCACCGGGGTCGGTGAACTGGGCCATCCGCCCCTCCTCGAAGACGTCGAACGGAGCGAGCCGCACCGTGCCGCCCGACTGCTCGACGGTCCGCGCGGTCGCCTCGGCGTCAGGGGTGTGGAAATACGGCGTCCAGGCGGACCGTGCGCCCTCCTCGGTGAGCGGCCCGACGGCCGCGACGGTCTTGCGGCCCAGGGTGAAGAAGCCGTACCCGCCCGCTTCGGGGCCGGCCGACTCGAAGCGCCAGCCCATCAGGGAGCCGTAGAAGGCCACGGCCGCTTCGGTGTCGGGGGCGCCCAGATCGAGCCAGTTGGGGGCGCCGGGGACGTAATCGGTGGTGAGCATGGGCGCTCCTTCGACGGTCGAGCGCGAAGACACAGGGAGTTCTGCTCGCGATTGCCTCGTTCTGTCCGGGATTGCCTCGTTACTCAGTCTGGCACCGGGCACCGACAGCCGCCGCCGGGCTCGACATGACGTCGCCGTGGGGCGGTGGTGACAATGAAGGCAGGGGCGCCGTGCGCGCCAGCCGCGGTGACGCCGGATCGATTGGGCTCACAGGGCAGGTTCCACCGCCGGTGGGCCTGGCAGGAGGTACACCATGACGAAGGCAGCGGACATCATGCACCCGGGCGCGCAGTGGGTTCCGGAGAACGAGACGGTGCTGCGCGCCGCCCAGCTGATGCGGGACCTGGACGTGGGGGCCCTGCCGGTCAGCGACAGCAACGAGCGGCTGTGCGGCATCGTGACCGACCGCGACATCGTCGTCGGATGTGTCGCGGAGGGCGCCGACCCGTCCGGGACGCCCGTCGGGGCGCTCACCAAGGGCACTCCGCGCTGGATTTCCGCGGACGCCGATGTCACGGACGTCCTGCGGGAGATGGAGGAGCACAAGATCCGCAGGCTGCCGGTGATCGACCAGAACAAGCGGCTGGTCGGAATGATCTCCGAGGCGGATCTGGCCCATCACCTCAGTGACGACCTTCTCGGCGAGTTCCTGGAGAAGGTCTACGCGCAGTAGGCGCGTGATGGGGGCGTGAGGCCGCCGTCCGCGGTGGGAACGGCGGCCCCAGGCCCTTATATGTCGGGAGGTGCGCCTTACAGGACGCGCACGGCCCCGGTGGGCATGTCGTAGTCCAGCGGGCGCTCGACGATCCCGGTGCTCGAGTTCTGGGCGCCGATGAAGTTGCCGTCGCCGACGTAGACGCCGACGTGGTACGCGCTGCCGGCGCTGCCCCAGTAGAGCAGGTCGCCCGGCTGCAGGGAGTCCAGCGAGACCGGGGTGCCGGTGGTGGACTGGTCCTGGGAGACCCGCGGCAGGCTCACGCCGACCTGCTTGAAGGCGGCCTGGGTCAGCCCGGAGCAGTCGTAGGAGGACGGACCGCTGGAGCCGAGCACATACGCCTTGCCCAGCTGCGCCTTCAGGAAGCTGATCAGCGTGGCTGCGTTGCCGGTGGCGTTGCTGACGCTGGTGGTGGACAGCGTGGTGCGCTCGGCGGAGCGCGACGCCTTCGCCGCCTGGGCCTTGGCCTCGGCCGCACGCTTGGCGGCCGCCTTACGGGCCGCCTCCCGGGCTTCCTTCGCCTTACGGTCGGCCTCCGCCTTGGCCTTCTTGGCGGCGATCTTCGCGTGGGCGGCCGCCTGCTCCTGCTGGGCCTGGAGCTCGTAGTCGGATGCGGCCTGCTGTGTGGCGTCCGCGGTCTGGGCGGCCGTGCTCGCCAGCGTGGCGCTGACGGTCGGCATTTCCAGGGTGGACTCGGCCGGGGCGGCGTTGGACTCCGCGGCGGAGGCGGGCACGGCGGCACCGGCCACCGCGAGGGTGAGGAAGCCACCGGTCATCCCTGCGCGGAGTGCACGCGTGGACGCGGCACGGCGGGGCTTCCGGTGGCTGGGTATGTGTGCGACTGGGGACATAGGTCCTTGGCTACCAGGGCCCTAAGGCCCAGATCAACAAAAGTGGGGTGCGCCACATTTGACGTGCACACGCCCAAAAATCGGGCCAAACGATCTTCGTGACCCCGTCGGCAGTCATGCCCGAATTTCTCGATCATGTCTCTACGCACGGCATTTGGCGGCCATGCGATGTCTGCGGGCGATCTACCACTGATGCGGCCCGCGTACAAAGGGTTCCCGGGAAATCTAGATCCACAACCGGTCCGGGCGTGGGATACCTCACTCGCTCCGAGCCGCTCGTGAACGCGTGCGCGAACCGGTGATCAATCGGCGATGGGTCCGTGATCGATCGACGCCCGGGGCGAGGGTCGCTCATGAGTGATGGCGGACGCTTATCAGGTGACGAAGGCCACTGCAAATTTGCATGTATGTACCATGTCTTGGTAGGAGCGCAACGCGCTCACCTGTGATGACGTCTCCGAATGTCACTTCTCGTGGTCGTTCGGATGCTTCACGTACAAGATCACCGCTCATCCGACTTCATGATCCTTCGTCAGGTGGTGGAGATCACAAAGACGTTGTCGTACCCCGTGTCGCAGATCACAGACCGACGGGCATAGGATGCAGGCGAAACGGGCTTGTGAACTGCCTCACATGTGCGCGATCTTCGTGGGGTGACCGGCATGTCCGTGCGGTCCGCCAAGCAGTCATCGTCGACTGAAGGGAGCGAGGACGGTGAACGCATACGCGCCCATCCTCGTACTGGGAGCCCTCGGGGCAGGTTTTGCGATCTTCTCGGTGCTCATGGCCGCGATCATCGGCCCCAAGCGCTACAACCGGGCCAAGCTCGAGGCCTATGAGTGCGGCATCGAGCCGACTCCGCATCCGTCCGGCGGTGGGCGCTTCCCCATCAAGTACTACCTGACGGCGATGCTCTTCATCGTCTTCGACATCGAGATCGTCTTCCTCTACCCCTGGGCCGTCACCTTCGACGCCCTCGGCCTGTTCGGGCTCGTGGAGATGCTCCTCTTCGTGCTCACCGTCTTCGTGGCCTACGCCTACGTATGGCGGCGCGGCGGCCTGGAGTGGGACTAAAGGGGCTCAAGAGGAGATAGGGGAAACATCGCATGGGTATCGAAGAGAAGCTCCCGAGTGGGTTCCTGCTCACCACCGTGGAACAGGCCGCCGGGCTGGCCCGTAAGTCCTCCGTCTTCCCGGCCACCTTCGGGCTGGCCTGCTGCGCCATCGAAATGATGACCACGGGTGCCGGGCGCTACGACCTCGCGCGCTTCGGCATGGAGGTCTTCCGCGGCTCGCCCCGCCAGGCCGATCTGATGATCGTCGCCGGGCGTGTCAGCCAGAAGATGGCCCCGGTGCTGCGGCAGGTCTACGACCAGATGCCGAACCCGAAGTGGGTCATCTCCATGGGCGTCTGCGCCTCCTCCGGAGGGATGTTCAACAACTACGCGATCGTGCAGGGCGTCGATCACATCGTCCCGGTCGACATCTATCTGCCCGGCTGTCCGCCGCGCCCCGAGATGCTCATGGACTCGATCCTCAAGCTGCACCAGAAGATCCGCGAGGAGAAGCTCGGCGTCAATCGCGAGCGTGCGGCCCGTGAGGCGGAGGAGGCGGCGCTCAAGGCGTTGCCGTTGATCGAGATGAAGGGGCTTCTGCGTTGACTGAGGCTAATGGGGTCAATCCCGGGGGCAACGGGGTCAACCCGGACAAGGACCTCAACGCTGAGAACCTCCCCGGCCGCCGTGGCGACCAGGGCGAGCCCATCCGCGTCCAGCGCGGGATGTTCGGCGCCAACAACGGCGGCGACACCACCGGCTATGGCGGGCTGGTGCGCCCCGTACGGCTGCCCGGCCAGGCCACCCGGCCGTACGGGGGCTGGTTCGACGAGGTCGCCGACGAACTCGAAGGCGCTCTCGAGGAGCAGTCGCTGCTCCCGGAGAACGCGATCGAGAAGACCGTCGTGGACCGCGGTGAGCTGACCTTCCACATCGCCCGCGAGCACCTCCCGCGGGTCGCCCGGACCCTGCGCGACGACCCGGCGCTCCGCTTCGAGCTGTGCACGGGCGTCAGCGGGGTGCACTTCCCCGGCGACAAGGGCCGTGAGCTGCACGCCGTCTACCACCTGCGGTCGCTCACCCATGGCCGGGTGGTCCGGCTGGAGGTGAGCGCCCCCGACAGCGATCCGCACATCCCGTCGATCGTCGATGTCTATCCGACCAACGACTGGCATGAGCGCGAGACCTACGACTTCTTCGGCCTGATCTTCGACGGGCATCCCGCGCTGACGCGGATCATGATGCCCGACGACTGGCAGGGCTTCCCGCAACGCAAGGACTACCCGCTCGGCGGCATCCCCGTCGAGTACAAGGGCGCCCAGATCCCTGCTCCGGACCAGCGGAGGTCGTACAGCTGATGACTGCCCCCCACGCAACGCCAACGCCTTCCGCCTCCGCGCGCGAGACCACCGAAGGCACCGTCTACACCGTCACCGGCGGCGACTGGGACGAGGTCGTGGCCGCCGCGGCGAAGGCCGACGACGAGCGGATCATCGTCAACATGGGTCCCCAGCACCCCTCCACCCATGGGGTGCTCCGGCTGATCCTGGAGATCGACGGCGAGACGGTCACCGAGGCCCGATGCGGAATCGGTTATCTGCACACCGGAATCGAGAAGAACCTCGAATTCCGGAACTGGACGCAGGGCACCACCTTCGTGACGCGCATGGACTATCTGACGCCCTTCTACAACGAGGCGGCGTACTGCCTGGGCGTCGAGAAGCTGCTCGGCATCGAGGACCAGATCCCGGACCGGGCCTCGGTGATCCGGGTGCTGCTGATGGAGCTCAACCGGCTCTCCTCGCATCTGGTGGCCATCGCCACCGGCGGTATGGAGCTCGGCGCGACCACCATCATGATCTACGGCTTCCGCGACCGCGAGCTGATCCTGGACATCTTCGAGCTGGTCACCGGCCTGCGGATGAACCACGCGTACATCCGGCCGGGCGGGCTCGCCCAGGACCTGCCGCCGGGGGCGGTCGATCAGATCCGGGCCCTGCTGAAGACGATGCGCAAGAACCTGCCCGAGTACGACAAGCTTGCCACCGGGAACCCGATCTTCAAGGCCCGGCTGCAGGACGTGGGCTATCTCGACCTCGCCGGGTGCATGGCGCTCGGCGTGACCGGCCCGATACTGCGTGCCACCGGGCTGCCGCACGATCTGCGCAAGTCCGATCCGTACTGCGGCTACGAGACCTACGACTTCGAGGTGCCGACCGCCGACACCTGCGATGCCTACGGCCGCTTCCTGATCCGGCTGGAGGAGATGCGCCAGTCGCTGCGGATCGTCGAGCAGTGCCTGGAGCGGCTGGAGCCGGGTCCGGTGATGGTCGAGGACAAGAAGATCGCCTGGCCCGCGCAGCTCGCGCTCGGCCCGGACGGCCTCGGTAACTCCCTGGACCACATCAAGAACATCATGGGCACCTCCATGGAAGCCCTGATCCACCACTTCAAGCTGGTGACCGAGGGATTCCGGGTGCCGCCCGGACAGACGTACGCGGCGATCGAGTCGCCCAAGGGGGAACTGGGCGCCCACATGGTCAGCGACGGCGGCACCCGCCCGTTCCGCGTCCACTTCCGCGACCCGTCCTTCACCAATCTGCAGGCCGTGGCGGCGATGTGCGAAGGCGGCCAGGTCGCCGATGTGATCGTCGCTGTCGCGTCCATCGACCCTGTGATGGGAGGGGTGGACCGGTGACCGACGCACGCGTGACTGGTGCCTGCGCGCAGCGCAGCCGCTTGAGGGCGGTGGCGGGGGACGGGCGGGACGCCGGGCCGCAGCTGACGACGATGGCCGCACCTCTGCGCCGCGCGGGCGGAGAAGGGAACGATGAGGCACAGTGAGTGATGTTCAGCTGGGGATGCCGGAGCTGCCGGCCCCCGACTACCCCGCCGAGGTACGTGCCCGGCTCGAGGCGGACGCCCGGGAGGTGATCGCCCGCTACCCGGACAGCCGCAGCGCGCTGCTGCCGCTGCTGCATCTGGTGCAGTCCGAGGAGGGCCATGTCACCCGCACCGGCATGCGGTTCTGTGCCGAGATGCTGGGGCTGACCACCGCCGAGGTCACCGCCGTCGCCACCTTCTACACGATGTACCGGCGCAAGCCCTCCGGCGACTACCAGGTGGGGGTGTGCACCAACACCCTGTGCGCGGTGATGGGCGGCGACGCGATCTTCGAGGAGCTGCAGAGCCACCTCGGCGTGGGCAACGGGGAGACCACCGAGGACGGCAAGGTCACCCTGGAGCACATCGAGTGCAACGCGGCCTGCGACTACGCCCCCGTGGTGATGGTCAACTGGGAGTTCTTCGACAACCAGACCGTCGAGTCCGCCAAGGGGCTGGTCGACGATCTGCGGGCGGGCCGGACCGTCGAGCCGACCCGGGGTGCGCCGCTGTGCACGTACAAGGAGACCGCCCGGATCCTGGCCGGCTTCCCCGACGCCCGTCCGGGCGCCGTCGAGGCAGGCGGCTCCGCGGGGCCCGCCTCGCTGGTGGGGCTGCGGCTGGCCAAGGGGGAGGCCGCGCCCGGCCGGGTCGTCGCGCCGAGGTCCGCGGACGCCCCGCAGGACGAGGCGCCGCCGACGCATCCCAGCTCGCATGACGCGCCGCAGCGGACCTCCGCCTCCGATCCGCACCACCCCGCAGGTCCGGTCGCCGAGGAGGGGGAGTGATGACCGTGACAACCGAGATCAATGGGCACAGCCCCGAGAAGCTGCTGGCACCCGTGCTCTCCGCCTTCTGGGACCAGCCGAACTCCTGGGCCCTGCGCACCTATCTGCGGCACGAGGGCTACGAGGGCATGCGCAAGGCCCTCGCCATGGACCCCGACGCGGTGATCGCGCTGGTGAAGGACGCGGGTCTGCGCGGACGCGGCGGCGCCGGTTTCCCCACCGGAATGAAGTGGCAGTTCATTCCGCAGGGCGACGGCAAGCCGCACTATCTCGTCGTCAACGCCGATGAGTCGGAACCGGGCACCTGCAAGGACATCCCCCTTCTCTACGCCAATCCGCACTCGCTCATCGAGGGCATGGTCATCGCCTGTCATGCCATCCGCTCCGAGCACGCCTTCATCTATCTGCGCGGCGAGACCGTCCCCGTGCTGCGGCGGCTGCACGAGGCCGTCCGCGAGGCGTACGAGGCGGGCTACCTCGGCACGGCGGAACGACGGCGGGACAAGCTCGGGGTGGACGGACTTCCCGGCCTCGACATCACCGTGCACGCGGGCGCCGGCGCGTACATCTGTGGTGAGGAGACCGCGCTACTGGACTCGTTGGAGGGACGCCGCGGTCAGCCCCGGCTGCGGCCCCCCTTCCCCGCGGTCGCCGGTCTGTACGCGTGCCCCACTGTGGTGAACAACGTCGAATCCATCGCCTCTGTTCCCGCGATCCTCAACAAGGGCAAGGAATGGTTCCGTTCCATGGGCAGCGAGAAGTCCCCGGGCTTCACGCTCTACTCGCTGTCCGGCCATGTGGCCAACCCCGGACAGTTCGAGGGCCCGCTCGGAATCACCCTGCGCCAGCTGCTCGACATGAGCGGCGGGATGCGCCCCGGCCACCGGCTGAAGTTCTGGACCCCGGGCGGCTCGTCCACCCCGCTGCTCACCGAGGAGCACCTGGACGTCCCGCTGGACTACGAGGGCGTGGGCGCGGCCGGGTCGATGCTGGGCACCAAGGCGCTCCAGTGCTTCGACGAGACCACCTGCGTGGTGCGGGCCGTGACCCGCTGGACCGAGTTCTACGCGCATGAGTCCTGCGGCAAGTGCACACCCTGCCGCGAGGGCACGTACTGGCTGGTGCAGCTGTTGCGCGACCTGGAGGCCGGCAAGGGGCGCATGGACGACCTCGACAAGCTGGCCGACATCGCCGACAACATCAACGGCAAGTCCTTCTGCGCCCTCGGCGACGGCGCGGCCAGCCCCATCTTCTCCTCGCTGAAGTACTTCCGCGAGGAGTACGAGCAGCACATCACCGGCGGAGGCTGCCCGTTCGACCCGGCCAAGTCGACCGTCTGGGCCGACGAGCCGCGCTCCACTCACCTGGGGGTGAACGCATGACCGTGACCACCAACGCACCCTCGTCGGGCGGGGAGGCGGCGGTGCCGCGAGAGGATCTGGTCTCCGTCACCATCGACGGGATCGAGATCTCCGTCCCCAAGGGGACGCTGGTCATCCGTGCCGCCGAACTGCTCGGCATCGAGATCCCGCGGTTCTGCGACCATCCGCTCCTCGACCCGGCCGGCGCCTGCCGCCAGTGCATCGTCGAGGTGGAGGGCCAGCGCAAGCCGATGGCCTCCTGCACCATCACCTGCACCGACGGGATGGTCGTCAAGACACAGCTCACCTCGCCGGTGGCCGAGAAGGCACAGCGCGGGGTCATGGAGCTGCTGCTGATCAACCACCCGCTGGACTGCCCGGTCTGCGACAAGGGCGGTGAATGCCCGTTGCAGAACCAGGCGATGAGCGCCGGACAGGCCGACAGCCGCTTCGAGGGCCGGAAGCGCACCTTCGCCAAGCCGGTGCCGATCTCGGCCCAGGTGCTGCTGGACCGCGAGCGCTGCGTGCTGTGCGCGCGCTGCACCCGCTTCTCCAACCAGGTCGCCGGCGACCCGATGATCGAGCTGCTGGAGCGGGGCGCGCTGCAGCAGGTGGGCACCGGCGAGGGCGACCCGTTCGAGTCGTACTTCTCCGGCAACACCATCCAGATCTGCCCGGTGGGCGCCCTGACCTCGGCGGCGTACCGCTTCCGCTCCCGCCCCTTCGACCTGGTCTCCTCGCCCAGCGTGTGCGAGCACTGCGCGGGCGGCTGTGCGACCCGCACCGACCACCGGCGCGGCAAGGTCATGCGGCGGCTGGCGGCGGACGACCCCGAGGTCAACGAGGAGTGGATCTGCGACAAGGGCCGCTTCGGCTTCCGCTATGCGCAGTTGCCCGAGCGGCTCACCACCCCGCTGGTGCGCGACCGCGAGACGGGGAAGCTGGAGCCGGCGAGCTGGCCCGAGGCGCTGGACGCGGCGGCCGAGGGGCTCGGGATGGCGCGCGGCCGCACCGGCGTGCTCACCGGCGGCCGGCTGACCGTCGAGGACGCGTACGCCTACGCGAAGTTCGCGCGGCTCGCCCTGGACACCAACGACATCGACTTCCGGGCCCGTACGCACAGCGATGAGGAGGCCGACTTCCTGGCCACCCATATCGCGGGCCGGGGCCGTGACCTGGACGGCGGCGGGCTCACCTACGCCACGCTGGAGAAGGCCCCGGCCGTCCTGCTGGTCGGTTTCGAGTCCGAGGAGGAGTCGCCCGGCGTCTTCCTGCGGCTGCGCAAGGCGCACCGCAAGCACGGACAGCGCACCTTCTCGCTGGCCACCCACGCCACCCGGGGCCTGCAGAAGGCGGGCGGCCTCCTGCTGCCGGCCGCCCCCGGCACCGAGCCGGAGTGGCTGGACGCCATCGCGGGCCGCACCGGTCTGGACGAGAGCGGGGAGCGGGCCGCCGAGGCGCTGCGCGAAGAGGGCGCGGTGATCATCGTGGGCGAGCGGCTGGCATCCGTGGCCGGCGGGCTGACCGCCGCCGTACGCGCCGCCGCCGCCACCGGGGCCACGCTCGCCTGGATCCCGCGGCGGGCGGGGGAGCGGGGCGCGATCGAGGCGGGCGCCCTTCCCGGGCTGCTGCCCGGCGGCCGCCCGGCCCATGACCCGCGGGCCCGTGAGGAGGTCTCCTCCGTCTGGGGCACCACCGACCTTCCGCACCAGGTGGGCCGGGACACCGGCCAGATCATCGAGGCCGCGGCGGTCGGCGGGCTCGGCGCGCTGCTCATCGCGGGCGTCGAGGTCGCCGATCTGCCCGATCCGGCGCGGGCGCTGGAGGCCCTGGACGCGGTGGACTTCGTGGTCAGCCTGGAGCAGCGGCCCTCGGAGGTCACCGAGCTGGCCGATGTGGTGCTGCCGGTCGCGGCGGTCGTCGAGAAGTCCGGCACCTTCCTCAACTGGGAGGGGCGGGCCCGGCCGTTCGAGGCGGCGCTCAAACCCGATCAGATGACCCGCCGTCATACGCTGTCGGACGCCCGGGTGCTGCACATGCTGGCGGACGCCCTGGACGCGCCCCTGGACCTGCCGGACGTCGAGGCCGTACGCGCCGAGATGACCCGGCTCGGCACCTGGCAGGGCCCGCGCGCCACCGCCTCGCTGGAGACGGGCGGTCCGCTGCCCCGGCCGGCCGAGGGCGAGGCGGTGCTCGCCGGCCATCGGCTGCTGCTCGACCAGGGCCGGCTGCAGGAGGGCGATCCGGCGCTGGCCGGGACCCGCCACGCGGCCGTGGCCCGGCTGTCGGCCGCCACGGCGGGCGAGGTGGGCGTCGAGGACGGTCAGATCCTGCGCGTCAGCGGCCCGGCCGGCTCGGTCCAACTGCCGCTGAGCATCACCCCGATGCCCGACCGGGTGGTCTGGCTGCCGCTGGCCTCCGTCGGCGGCGGTGTCCACCGCGATCTAGGAGCCCGTCCCGGTGATGTCGTCACGATCACTGCCCCCGCGACGGAGGTGACCCAGTGAGGTATCTCGCCGCAGAGGACCTGTCGATGTTCGGCACCGACCCGTGGTGGCTGGTCCTGATCAAGGCCGTCTTCTGCTTCGCGTTCCTGATGGTGACGGTGCTGATCTCCATCGTCATGGAGCGCAAGGTGGTCGGCTGGATGCAGCTGCGCATCGGGCCCAACCGGCACGGCCCCTGGGGCATGCTGCAGTCCCTCGCGGACGGCGTGAAGCTGATGCTCAAGGAGGACGTGGTCGTCAAGGGCGCGGACAAGGTGGTCTACGTCCTGGCGCCGGTCGTCGCGGCCATCCCCGCTTTCATGGCGGTCGCGGTGATGCCGTTCGGCCCTTCGGGCGGCGAGGTCTCGATCTTCGGCCATCGCACCACGATGCAGCTGACCGATCTGCCGATCGCCGTCCTCTACATCCTCGCCACCGCCTCGGTCGGCATCTACGGCATCGTGCTCGCGGGCTGGTCCTCCGGATCGACGTACCCGCTCCTGGGCGGCCTGCGCTCCTGCGCCCAGATGATCAGCTACGAGATCGCGATGGGGCTCTCCTTCGCGGCGGTCTTCCTCTACTCCGGGTCGATGTCGACGTCGCAGATCGTCGAAGGGCAGCACGACCGCTGGTACGCGGTGCTGCTGCCGGTCTCGTTCCTCATCTACATCGTCTCGATGATCGGTGAGACCAACCGGGCGCCGTTCGACATGCCGGAGTCCGAGGGCGACCTGGTCGGCGGCTTCAACACCGAGTACTCGTCGATCAAGTTCGCGATGTTCATGCTCGCCGAGTACATCAACATGGTCACCGTCTCGATGGTCGCCGTCACCCTCTTCCTCGGCGGCTGGCGGGCGCCCTGGCCGATCAGCACCTTCTGGGAAGGCGCCAACCACGGCTGGTGGCCGATGCTGTGGTTCGTCGGCAAGGTCGTCACCTCGCTGTTCGTCTTCATCTGGGTGCGCGGCACGCTCCCGCGCGTGCGCTACGACCAGTTCATGAAGCTGGGCTGGAAGGTGCTCATCCCGATCTCGATGGTCTGGCTGATGCTGGTCGCCACCGTCCGGGCGCTGCGCAACGAGAACTACGACTACCAGGACATCGTGCTGTACGTGGGCAGTGCGGTGATCGCGCTGCTGCTGCTGTCCTTCGTGGTCGACTTCTTCCGCGACCGTTCGGCCACCCAGGCCGAGGCCGGAGCGGAACAGGGACCGGAGCCCGCCTTCGATCCGATGGCGGGAGGTTTCCCGGTGCCGCCGCTGCCCGGCCAGACCTTGCCGCCCGTCCCCCGCCGACGTCCGCGCACCGAGCGCGAGTTGATTGTCAGTGGTGGCCCCGACACTGCCAGTGACGGAAAGGAGGCCGACGGTGTCTGACTTCCAGAATCCGGTGGCCGGCTTCGGCGTGACCTTCAAGGCCATGTTCAAGAAGCGGCTCACCGAGCAGTACCCAGAGGAGAAGAAGCCCACCGCGCCCCGCTTCCACGGACGCCACCAGCTCAACCGGCATCCGGACGGGCTGGAGAAGTGCATCGGCTGCGAGCTGTGCGCCTGGGCCTGCCCCGCCGACGCGATCTATGTGGAGGGCGCGGACAACACCGACGAGGAGCGCTACTCCCCGGGTGAGCGCTACGGCCGCGTCTACCAGATCAACTATCTGCGCTGCATCTTGTGCGGCCTGTGCGTCGAGGCGTGCCCCACCCGGGCGCTGACCATGACCAATGAGTACGAGCTCGCCGACCGCAGCCGCACCTCGCTCATCTACACCAAGGAAGAGCTGCTCGCGGGCCTCGAGGACGGGATGGTCGACTCCCCGCACGCCATCTACCCCGGCACCGACGAGCAGGACTACTACCGGGGCCTGGTGACCGAGGCCGCGCCCGGCACCTCCCGGCAGGTCGCGGTCAGCAAGGGCGAGACCCCGTCCGACCAGGCCGCGGGGAACGAGGAGTCGCAGGAGCGGCAGCAGGGGGTGCAGGCATGAGCGGCACTCTGGCCGCTGCGGCCTCCACCACCTCCACGGGTGAGGCCCTCCAGTTCTGGGTGCTCGGCACCGTCGCCGTGATCGGCGCGCTGTGCACGATCCTGATGCGCAAGGCCGTGCACAGCGCCCTGTGCCTGGCGGGCACCATGATCGTCCTGGCGGTCTTCTACCTCGCCAACGGCGCGTACTTCCTGGGCGTCGTCCAGATCGTCGTCTACACCGGCGCGATCATGATGCTCTTCCTCTTCGTGGTGATGCTGGTCGGTGTCACCGCGGCCGACTCCCTCAAGGAGACCCTGAAGGGGCAGCGCTGGCTCGCCGCCCTGTGCGGGCTCGGCTTCGGCATCCTGCTGTGCGCCGGGATCGGCAATGCCTCGCTGAAGACGTGGAACGGCCTGGGTCAGGCCAACTCCGGTGGCAATGTGGAGGGCCTGGCGGCACTGATCTTCACCAAGTACGTCTTCGCCTTCGAGATCACCGGCGCGCTGCTGATCACCGCGGCGGTCGGCGCGATGGTGCTGACCCACCGCGAGCGCACCGAGCGGGCCCGCACCCAGCGCGAGCAGGCCGAGGCGCGGGTGCGCACCGGGCGGAACGTGCCGCCGCTGCCCGCCCCCGGCGTGTACGCGCGGCACAACGCGGTGGACATCCCGGGTCTGCTGCCCGACGGCACCCCGTCCGAGCTCACGGTCAACGCGACGCTGCGCGGCCGCGGTCAGATCCGGGACGTCTCCAGCGAGGCGCTGGCCGAGCTGGCGGCGCTGGAGCAGCGCTCGCAGCGCTGGCTGGGCCGTAAGGCCAAGGACACCGGCAAGAAGGCCGAGGACGCCGCCGAGCCGGAGCACGGCGAGAACGGTGAGAACGCGGCCGGCGCGAACTCGAGGGGAGTCGCCAAGTGAATCCGGTCAACTACCTCTACCTGGCCGCCCTGTTGTTCACCATTGGTGCGGCCGGCGTCGTGATCAGGCGGAACGCGATCGTCCTCTTCATGTGCGTCGAGCTGATGCTGAACGCGTGCAACCTGGCGTTCGTCACCTTCTCCCGGCTGCACGGCAATCTCGACGGCCAGATCATCGCCTTCTTCACGATGGTCGTGGCCGCGGCGGAAGTCGTGGTCGGTCTCGCGATCATCGTGTCCGTCTTCCGCTCCCGCCACTCGGCCTCGGTCGACGACGCCAGCCTGATGAAGCTCTAGAAGGGGTCGCGTTCAAGTGGAGAACCTCATCGGATTGCTTGTCGCGGCGCCGCTCCTCGGCGCTGCCCTGCTGCTGTGCGGGGGGCGGCGGCTGGACGGCAAGGGCCACTACATCGGCACGGTGCTCGCCGCCGCCTCCTTCGTGATCGGCGCCGTGCTCTTCGCCGAGATGCTCGGCCGCGGCGAGCACGACCGGGCCCTGCACAGCAAGGTCTTCAGCTGGATCCCGGTGGGCGGCTTCCGGGCGGACGTCGCCTTCCAGCTCGACCAGCTGTCCATGACCTTCGTCCTGCTGATCACCGGTGTGGGCACGCTGATCCACATCTATTCGATCGGCTATATGGAGCACGACGAGCGCCGCCGCCGCTTCTTCGGCTATCTCAACCTCTTCCTCGCGGCCATGCTGTTGCTCGTCCTCGCCGACAACTACCTGCTGCTGTACGTCGGCTGGGAGGGTGTCGGCCTCGCCTCGTACCTGCTGATCGGCTTCTGGCAGCACAAGCCCAGCGCGGCGACGGCGGCGAAGAAGGCGTTCATCGTCAACCGCGTCGGCGATGTGGGCCTGTCGATCGCGATCATGCTGATGTTCACGACCTTCGGGACCTTCACCTTCGCCCCGGTGCTGACGAACGCGGACCACGCGAGCGAGGGCAAGCTCACCGCGATCGGGCTGATGCTGCTGCTCGCCGCCTGCGGTAAGTCGGCCCAGGTGCCCCTGCAGTCCTGGCTCGGGGACGCGATGGAGGGCCCGACCCCGGTCTCGGCCCTCATCCACGCGGCGACCATGGTGACCGCGGGCGTGTATCTGATCACCCGCTCCGGCGCGATCTTCGACAACGCCCCGGACGCCCAGACCGCGGTGGTCACCGTCGGCGCGGTCACGCTCCTCTTCGGTGCGATCGTCGGTTGCGCCAAGGACGACATCAAGAAGGCCCTGGCCGGGTCCACTATGTCGCAGATCGGCTACATGATCCTGGCCGCCGGGCTCGGCCCGATCGGCTATGTCTTCGCGATCATGCACCTGGTGACCCACGGCTTCTTCAAGGCGGGGCTCTTCCTCGGGGCCGGATCGGTCATGCACGCGATGAACGACGAGGTCGACATGCGCAAGTACGGCGGCCTGCGCAAGTACATGCCGATCACCTTCGTCACCTTCGGGCTCGGCTATCTCGCGATCATCGGCTTCCCGGGGCTCTCCGGCTTCTGGTCCAAGGACAAGATCATCGAGGCGGCCTTCGCCAAGGGCGGCACCGAGGGCTGGATCCTCGGCGGCGCGGCCCTGCTGGGCGCGGCCATCACCGCGTACTACATGACGCGGGTGATGCTGCTGACCTTCTTCGGCGAGAAGCGCTGGGTGCCCGATGAGGCCGGCCATGAGCCGCATCCGCACGAGTCGCCCTCGTCCATGACCATCCCCATGATGGTCCTGGCCGTGGGATCGGTCTTCGCGGGTGGGCTGTTCAGCCTCAACGACTCGTTCCTGAAGTGGCTGGAGCCGGTCACCGGCCACAGCCACGGCGACTCCCCGCTCAGCGCCGCGGCGGTCACCGGCGGGACGATGGTGGTGCTGGTGATCGGTGTCGCGCTCGCCTGGGCGCAGTACGGACGCCGGTCGGTGCCGCGCACCGCCCCCCGCGGCTCCCTGCTCACCCGGGCCGCCCGGCGCGATCTGCTGCAGGACGACTTCAACCATGTCGCGCTCGTCAAACCCGGCCAGTACCTGACCCGCGGTCTGGTGTATGTCGACCACAAGCTGGTCGACGGGGTGGTCAACGGCACCGCGGCCGGGGTCGGTGGACTCTCCGGCCGGCTGCGGAAGCTGCAGAACGGCTACGCCCGTACGTACGCGGTCTCGATGTTCGGCGGTACGGCGGTGCTCATCGCCGCGACCCTGCTGATGAGGGCGGTCTGAGTCATGTCATTTCCCCTGCTGACGGCCACGGCCGTGGTGCCCGCGCTCGGCGCGGTCGTCACCGCCGCCGTGCCCGCCGCCCAGCGCGCCGCCGCCAAGTGGGTGGCGCTGGGCTTCTCCCTGCTCACGCTCGCCCTCGCCGCGGTCGTGCTGGTCCGCTTCGATCCCGGCGGCGCCCGCTTCCAGCTCACCGAATCCCATGCCTGGATCAAGGACTTCGGCGTCCGCTACGAACTGGGTGTGGACGGGATCGCGGTCGCGCTGATCGCGCTCACCGCGGTGCTCATCCCCTTCATCATCCTGGCGGGCTGGCATGACGCCGATCCGCTGGAAGGCGCCCGGCCCAACAGCCGCTGGCGGCCGACCCAGGGCTTCTTCGCGCTGATCCTGATGGTCGAGGCGATGGTGGTGATCTCCTTCGAGGCCACCGACGTCTTCCTCTTCTACATCTTCTTCGAGGCCATGCTGATCCCGATGTACTTCCTCATCGGGGGCTTCGGGGACCGGGCCGGGGGCCGCTCCGAGGAGGAGACGGCCACTCAGCGCTCCTACGCCGCGGTGAAGTTCCTGCTCTACAACCTGGCGGGCGGGCTGATCATGCTGGCCGCGGTGGTCGGTCTGTACGCGGTCACCGCCGATCAGCTCGGCACCGGCACCTTCTCGCTGCAGGAGATCGTCCAGGCGCGGGCGGGCGGCCGGCTGGACATGGCGTCCAGCACCGAGCGGCTGCTGTTCCTCGGCTTCTTCTTCGCCTTCGCGGTGAAGGCGCCGCTGTGGCCGCTGCACACCTGGCTGCCCAACGCGATGGGGGAGTCCACCGCCCCGGTCGCCGTGCTGATCACCGCGGTCGTCGACAAGGTCGGCACCTTCGCGATGCTCCGCTTCTGCCTCCAGCTCTTCCCGGAGGCCAGCAAGTGGGCCACCCCGGCGATCATGATCCTGGCGCTCATCAGCATCATCTACGGGGCGCTGCTGGCGATCGGCCAGCGGGACATCAAGCGGCTGATCGCCTACGCCTCGATCTCCCACTTCGGCTTCATCATCCTGGGCATCTTCGCGATGACCACCCAGGGCCAGGGCGGCGCCACGCTCTACATGGTCAACCACGGCGTCTCCACGGCCGCGCTGATGCTGGTGGCCGGGTTCCTGATCACCCGGCGCGGTTCGCGGCTCATCGAGGACTACGGCGGTGTGCAGAAGGTCGCCCCGGTGCTCGCCGGCACCTTCCTGATCGGCGGGCTCGCCACTCTCTCGCTGCCCGGACTCGCGCCGTTCATCAGCGAATTCCTGGTCCTGGTCGGCACGTTCAGCCGCTACCCGGTGTTCGGCGTGATCGCGACCGTCGGAATAGTGCTGGCGGCGCTGTACGTCCTGATCCTCTACCAACGCACCATGACCGGTCCGGTGAAGGCCGAGGTGCGCTCCATGCCCGATCTGCGGGTGCGTGAGCTGGTCGTCGTGGCCCCGCTCATCGCCCTGCTGATCTTCCTCGGCGTCTACCCGAAGCCGCTGGCCGACATCGTCAACCCGGCGGTCGACCACACGATGTCCGTGGTGGACAAGAAGGATCCCAGGCCCGATCACCCCGTCACCGACGCGGGCTGGTTCAACTACAGCCCGAAGTCCGACGGTGCTTCCCACGACGGTGCTTCCGGAGGTGCCAAGTGACCCACGCGGCCACTGTCCACAGCCTGTGGACAACAGCGGCGGCGGCGCCCGACAAGATCCCGTCGCCCGATATCGAGTACGGCCAGCTGTCGCCCACGCTGATCGTGCTCGGCGCCGCGATCGTCGGCGTCCTGATCGAGGCGCTCCTGCCGCGCCGCCAGCGGTACGTCGCGCAGGTGTTCGTCTCCGTGGTCGCCCTGGCCGCGGCCTTCGCCGCCGTCATCGGCCTCGCCGCCGGGGACTACGGCACCAGCAAGGCCCACGTCGCGGCCATGGGCGCGATCGCGGTCGACGGACCGGCGCTCTTCCTGCAGGGGACCATTCTCCTGGTGGCCCTGGTGGCGGTGTTCACCTTCGCCGAGCGGCGGCTGGATCCGCTGGTGCACGGCAACCGCGTCGACTCCTTCGCGGCGCAGGCCGCCGCCGTGCCCGGCGGCGACGCGGAAAAGGCCGCCGTCAAGGCGGGCTTCACCACCACCGAGGTCTTTCCGCTGGTCCTCTTCGCGGTCGGCGGCATGCTGGTCTTCCCGTCCGCCAACGATCTGCTGACGCTCTTCGTGGCGCTGGAGGTCTTCTCCCTGCCGCTGTACGTGCTGTGCGCGCTCGCCCGGCGCCATCGCGCGCTGTCGCAGGAGGCCGCCGTCAAGTACTTCCTGCTGGGCGCGTTCTCCTCGGCGTTCCTGCTCTTCGGCATCGCCCTGCTGTACGGCTACGCGGGCACGGTCACCTACTCCGGGATCGCGGACGTCGTCGACGGCCAGGTCAGGAACGTCACCCCGGCGCTCGCCGGAACCATGGGAAATGACGCGCTGCTGCTGATCGGCGGGGCGATGGTGCTGATGGGGCTGCTGTTCAAGATCGGCGCCGTGCCGTTCCACATGTGGACCCCGGATGTGTACCAGGGCGCCCCCACTCCCGTGACCGGCTTCATGGCGGCGGCCACCAAGGTCGCGGCCTTCGGCGCGCTGCTGCGGCTGCTGTATGTCGTGCTGCCGGGGCTGCGCTGGGACTGGCGGCCGGTGATGTGGGGCGTCGCCATCGTCACCATGCTGGGCGGTGCGATCGTGGCCGTCACCCAGACCGATGTGAAGCGGCTGCTGGCGTACTCGTCGATCGCCCACGCCGGGTTCATCCTGGCCGGTGTCATCGCCACCACGCCCGACGGCGTCTCCTCCGTCCTCTTCTACCTCGCCGCGTACTCCTTCGTGACCCTCGGCGCCTTCGCGGTGGTCACCCTGGTGCGGGACGCGGGCGGCGAGGCCACCCACCTGTCCAAGTGGGCCGGGCTCGGCCGCCGTTCGCCCCTGGTGGCCGCCGTCTTCGCGGTCTTCCTGCTGGCCTTCGCCGGTATCCCGCTGACCAGCGGCTTCGCCGGGAAGTTCGCGGTCTTCAAGGCGGCGGCCGACGGCGGGGCAGGCGCGCTGGTCGTGATCGGTGTGATCTCCTCGGCGATCGCCGCGTTCTTCTACATCCGGGTGATCGTGCTGATGTTCTTCAGCGAGCCGCGCACGGACGGCCCGTCCGTGGCCGTGCCCAGCCCGCTGACCTCGTCGGCCATCGCGATCGGCGTAGCGGTCACGCTGGTCCTGGGCGTCGCCCCGCAGTACTTCCTGGACCTGGCGAGCCAGGCGGGGGTCTTCGTCCGGTAGCCCACCCCCATCCCGAACCCCGGCCGGGGGGGGGGGG
The DNA here is from genome assembly GCF_042868035.1 of Streptomyces sp. NPDC007875. Classification (NCBI taxonomy): domain Bacteria; kingdom Bacillati; phylum Actinomycetota; class Actinomycetes; order Kitasatosporales; family Streptomycetaceae; genus Streptomyces; species Streptomyces sp. NPDC007875. The sequence continues at coordinate 89,668 of NZ_JBIADZ010000034.1, forward strand.
GGGGGGGGGGGGGGGGGGGGGGGGGGGGGGGGGCGCCCCCCCCCCCCCCCCCCCCACGCCGCCCCCACGGCTCCCCTCGGGCCGTCGGGACGGCGAACCGGGGCCGCGCCTAGCGGTGGTGGT